>NZ_KB906970.1 GCF_000381745.1 Psychromonas ossibalaenae ATCC BAA-1528
TGTATTATTCGCCTCGTTCCGGAGGGGTGGCAGAGCGGCTGAATGCACTGGTCTTGAAAACCAGCGAGGGTTAATAGCTCTCCGAGAGTTCAAATCTCTCCTCCTCCGCCACATAAAAAGGCCGTTTTAGTATGTGTGAGATTATCAATCTTTCCTACTCTTAGCTAAGCCACATAAAAACCCCACTGCTTGCAGTGGGGTTTTTTGTTTGTATAAGAAATGGTTTAAGAATTACGTGATGAAAGTTAAATTTCTCCTGCCTGCAGTTTTTTGTCTCCAGCAGTAAGTTCTGAAACCTATAAGTAAGAGTTTATATCTCTCCTGCTTTAAACTAAGCCGCTTTTGAAAAGGTCTATCAAGTAAACTGACTTTTCGTTCTAACTAAATGTTTCATTTTTACCTGCTTAATTAACACTGTTTTTTTATGTTATAATTATCTAGCTTTGATTGTTCTATTGTATAGTTCTGCATTATTGTTAAGTAACGCAAAAAGTTATGTTTTTTGACTATGTGAAATATAACTCAGTCGTTATTATCTGCGCTCTTAAAATGTGTCCGTTTTATCTTAATGCCTGCCTATAGGTATTAATGGAGAAGTATTGTGATAAATATCCTGCTGGTCGATGACCATGAATTAGTTCGTACAGGGATTAGCCGTATCATTGATGATGTTCGAGGCATGAAAGTTATTGGTGAAGCCGAAAGTGGTGAAGAGGCGGTAAAGTGGTGCCGCAGTAATGATCCAGATGTAATATTAATGGATATTAATATGCCCGGTATAGGTGGTTTAGATGCTATGCATCGAATTTTGCGTATTAATGAAGATATAAAAATCATCATGCTGACCATGCATACTGAAAACCCTTTTCCCTCAAAAGTGATGCAGGCAGGTGCTGCCGGCTACCTCAGCAAATCAGCTGCACCCGATGAAGTGCTTAATGCAATTCGAGCTGTCAATTCAGGACAGCGTTATTTAGCACCGGAAATAGCGCAGCAGATGGCCCTTTCACAGATATCACCGGCAACGGAAGATCCGTTCAGCGTACTGTCTGAAAGAGAGCTGCAGATTATGATGATGATAACCAAAGGGCAGCGAGTTGTAGATATTTCTGAGCAGCTTCATCTCAGCCCTAAAACAATTAATAGTTACCGTTACCGTCTGTTTGATAAATTAGGTGTTAATGGTGATGTTGAGTTAACGCATTTAGCTATACGTTACGGCATGCTTGATGCCGATACGCTGTAGCCTGCAGACTAAGAAGATGGCACTTAGGGCGGCCATTTTTGTATGACTGACTTTTGCTCTGAAAGTTTTTTAAAAACAGTGACCAGTGAACCTGGTGTCTACCGTATGTTCAATGAGCAGCAGACGGTCATTTATGTTGGTAAAGCTAAAAATTTAAAAAAACGCCTCAGCAGTTATTTTAGTCTCACCCAGAAACATCCTAAAACCTTAGCCTTAGTCAGTCATATTGCTAATATTGAAGTAACAGTGACGCACACTGAGACTGAAGCATTAATTCTCGAACATAATTTTATTAAGCAGTATAAACCGAAATACAATGTACTGCTGCGTGATGATAAATCTTACCCATACCTTTTTTTAAGCGCTCACAAACATCCGCAGTTAACATTAGTACGTGCGCAGAACAAAAAGCGCAAAGGCACTTATTTCGGACCTTACCCCAGCGGCGGGGCGGTGCGCGAAAGTCTGCATTTGATGCAGAAGCTGTTTCCTATTCGTCAGTGTGAAGACAGTTATTACAACAATCGTTCTCGGCCGTGTCTTCAGTATCAGTTAAAGCGCTGCTTAGGCCCCTGTGTCAATGCCATGCCTGAGGATGAATATAAACACCAGGTCGAGCTTGCTGCTGAATTTTTACAGGGTAAAAGCCAGAATGTTATCAACCAGCTGGTTAGTGAAATGGAGCTGGCCAGCCGGGAGCTTGAATTTGAAAAAGCTGCGGTCAGGCGGGATCAGATTCAGTCCCTTAAAAAAGTACAGGAACAACAGTGGGTCAGCGGTGACATTGAACAGCTTGATGTGATCGGGGTTGTGTATGAGCAGGGCGTTGCCAGCATTCACTTGTTATTTGTCCGCCAGGGACGAATTTTAGGCAGTCGTAATTATTTTCCCAAGGTCCCCAAAAACTCCACTAAAGATGAGCTGTTAAGTTCTTTTTTAAGTCAGTTCTATCTTTCCGGTCAAAACGGCAGGGCAATTCCTAAAGAAATTTTACTCAGTGATGATTTTGCCGAGCGTTTTTTATTTACGGATATGTTTACTGAATACTGCGGTTATAAAACCGTATTAAAAATTGAGATGCGCGGTGAACGTGCAAAGTTTACTAAACTTGCTAAAACCAATGCGAAAATAGCCCTGCAGACCCATCTAAGTCAAAAAAACAATATTCTGCAGCGTTATCAGCTTCTGGAAGAAAAGTTAGAGCTAACCAGGCCTATCAAGCGTATGGAATGTTATGATATCTCTCATATGATGGGGGAAAAAACGGTTGCCTCTTGTGTGGTTTTTAACCGTGAGGGGGCTAATAAATCGGCCTATCGGCGCTTTAATATCAGCGGGGTCACTCCAGGTGACGATTATGCCGCCATGGGGCAGGTTTTAGAGCGTCGCTTCAAAGACTCGCAGTCACCGGAAAGTATTCCTGATATTATCTTTATTGACGGCGGACTCGGGCAGCTGAGTCAGGCCGAAACCATCATTAGTTCACTGGAGCATAATTTTTCCGGTAACTACCCGTTGCTGATCGGGATTGCTAAAGGTGTAACCCGAAAAGCGGGGCTCGAGACATTAATACTGGCAGAGAGTCATGAAATCTTAGAAATGTCAGACGATTCTCCGGCACTGCATTTAATTCAGCAGATACGTGATGAATCACATCGCTTTGCTATTATGGGGCACCGCCAGCAGCGGGATAAAAAAAGACGTACCAGTACCTTAGAAGGGATTCCCGGGGTAGGGGCGAAACGCCGTCAGGCTCTATTGAATCACCTTGGCGGCTTACAAGGAGTTAAATCTGCAAGTGTTGATGAACTGTTGAAAATACCGGGAATCAGCCGTGCATTAGCAGAAACGATTTATGAGACCCTGCATCTTTAATAAGACATATTTTGTCGTATTATTCTCTATTCAGTCTGCCTATTTGTCCTTGAAATTAGTATATGTAAAGCGCTGATATATATTTGGTAAATTATCACGGTTAAGCATTTGCATAATGAAACAATATAATGCAAAAATAGATGTCTCACTCAAAGGACATTTTAATGATAAACATTCCTAATATTTTAACGGGCTTTCGAATTTTCTTAATCCCTGTTTTTGTCGTTTTTTATTATTTACCCGTCGAATGGTCATCTTTCAGCGCGGCCCTTATCTTTTTTATTGCCGGCAGTACCGATATGCTCGATGGTTATCTGGCTCGAAAACTTAATCAGTCAACGGCATTCGGCGCGTTTCTCGATCCGGTTGCCGATAAAATAATGGTTGCTGTGTCACTGGTGATGATTGTTGAGCATTATGAAGTTATCTGGATCACCATACCGGCAATGATAATGATCTGCCGGGAAATTATTATTTCAGCCTTACGTGAGTGGATGGCTGAGCTGGGAGAGCGTGCCAGTGTCGCTGTTTCCTGGGTAGGTAAAATAAAAACGGTTGCGCAGATGCTGTCGTTATTTTTACTTATCTGGCAGGATTCTCCGGAAATGGAGTGGGTTGGTTTTACACTGCTTTATGTCGCCACTGCTTTAACCCTGTGGTCAATGATTGTTTATCTAAAAGCTGCCTGGCCTGCGCTGAGTAAAAATTCATAGGTTATGCTGTTGCCGAAAATATATAGTAAAAAGCCGTCATTCATCTGACGGCTTTTTTGTATGTCTCGTTTGAGTAAAGTGGATAGAGGTGGTGATTATTAGTTTTAATTTTCAAAATTACTTTTTGATTGTTTTCTGAAAGTAGAAATGCAGTTTTTATCAAGCGTAATTATCGAGTTGGTTAGTCTCTGAATTTATGGCGGCTGAACACACTAATTTTGCTGGATAAGCAAACGCTTCGTTTGAAAAAACAGCGAACAGCATGAAATTAACAAAAAAGTTGCTAAAGAGTGTTGACTCAGTTCGGAAAATCCTTAGAATGCGCACACATCGAGAGGGGAAACAGTTTACTGCAAACCTTAAGATAAATAGTTTAAAATGTTGCGCGGTACTAGCTCAGTGGTAGAGCACAACCTTGCCAAGGTTGGGGTCAAGAGTTCGAATCTCTTGTACCGCTCCAAATTTTAAATTATATGGCGGAATGGCAGAGTGGCCATGCAGTGGATTGCAAATCCATCTATCTCGGTTCGACTCCGGGTTCCGCCTCCACTATCTATTTATAGATTTGCCCGGGTGGTGGAATTGGTAGACACAAGGGATTTAAAATCCCTCGCTTTCTGAGCGTGACGGTTCAAGTCCGTCTCCGGGCACCAATTCTATAAATCAACCAGCTTTTAGCTGGTTTTTTTGTATTTAAACCTATAAATACAATAGTAAGAATATAAAGCGGTACTAGCTCAGTGGTAGAGCACAACCTTGCCAAGGTTGGGGTCAAGAGTTCGAATCTCTTGTACCGCTCCAATTTCGAAGTGTTAGGTGTTCAATATTTTGAGCACAACCTTGACCATAATAGTCGGGTTCATGAGATGTTTTTAATCTCTTATAGCGCTCCAAATTTAGTAATACTGGCGGAATGGCAGAGTGGCCATGCAGTGGATTGCAAATCCATCTATCTCGGTTCGACTCCGGGTTCCGCCTCCAATTTTTAAAAGTTTTGCCCGGATGGTGGAATCGGTAGACACAAGGGATTTAAAATCCCTCGCCTTATGGGTGTGCGAGTTCAAGTCTCGCTCCGGGCACCAGTTTTAGAAAGCCTCGACATTTATGTTGAGGCTTTTTTTTGTTTAAAATTTGTGTTTTTATGAAAACCCACCTGTGTTTTCAATAAATTGTGGTGCGTAATACCAAACCCATTAATCACCTATTCATTTACGCTTGCTAAAATGAATGCTGGCTTCGTTATTGATTTTGCAATTAGAACAACTAGTTACTGCAATCAATGCCTTGCTTTCATCCATTTTTCCTTACGCCTAAATTGAGCATCTAATTAGTGGAATTGGTATAAATAAACAAAAATGTTGGAGGCGAGCCTGATAATCACTTTTAAAAAAAGACTATAATTTCCTGCCTCATCTTCTCGTAAATTTCTAACTTTTAAAAGGATAGAACCCAGTGAACAGTGCATGTTTAAATACTCAATCAGCAATAATATTCCCTTGCGGTTTATCTGCCCGCGTATCATCTGAGGATCTTTGCTGCCGCTTAGACGGAGAAACGCTTTCTACTGCATTTTCTGGTTCTGATACGTTTGTAACGGACTCTGAGCAATATGCAGTTGTCGAGTTTACTTTTCCGGTTAACGGCAGCGCTCAAGTACTCGGAGATGGTTTTCAAATGCTGGCGCAAACTGCCGGCACACTGAATAAGCCTATTGATGTCGGACGCTGCCCGGATAACAATGACAGTTACCGAATTTATTCACAGAATGCACCAAAACGTTATTATAACTACCTGGTGATTGAAGATAACGGCCAGTATATTCTGCTGGGTTTTACATCATGCCGTCGTTTTTCGGGCTATTTTGAATTTAGTGACAATACAGTTAAAGCCTATATTGACGCAGAAAACAAAACTATTTTACAACAGGCCCAGCAGGATAAAAGTTCATTAGAATCGATCACTGCCCTGCATGGGCCAGATGTGAATGATCTGTATTTACGTTTTACTCAACTAACTGCCCTTAATCATCAGCCTCGTTCAGGTACTGCTCAAAAAGCCCCTGTCGGCTGGTGTTCATGGTATGCCTATTATGCCGGGGTATCTGAGCAGAATATTCATCAAAATGTCGACCAAATGAGCGGTCAGCTTGATGCTCTAGAGTGGGTATTATTAGATGATGGTTATCAGGCGTTTATGGGGGACTGGTTAGTACCTTCGGATCATTTCTCCGGCGGCGTGAAACAGTTGATCAAAGAGATAAAAGCTAAAGGCAAGAAACCCGCTATCTGGATGGCGCCTTTTATTGCGCAGGCTGAGTCTAATGTATTTAAACAGCACCCGGAATGGTTTGTCAGAAACAGCTGCGGTGAGCTGCTTAAGGCGGAAGAGATTACCTACGGAGGCTGGCGCTGTACTCCCTGGTATATTCTTGACTGTAGTCATCCGGAAGTCTGTGCTCATTTGACCCGTGTAGTGCGTATTATGCGTGAAGAATGGGGAGTTGAACTGTTTAAGCTCGATGCAAACTATTGGGGCACCTTAAAAGGTCTGCGCTATCAAAGTACCGTGACCGGAGTTCAAGCATATAGAATGGGTATGCAGGCAATAGCAGAAGGAGCGGGTGATGCCTGGTTATTAGGCTGTAATGCGCCTATCTGGCCTTCACTAGGGCTTGTTGATGCAATGCGTGTTTCCGATGATGTCGAACGACAGGGGCACCGTTTTGAGCAGATAGCGAAGGAAACCTTTCAGCGCAGCTGGCAGCATAGACGTTTGTGGCAGATTGATCCTGACTGCGCCACACTGATTTCGATAGAAGGTCAGGGCACTACTTCGGAAAACTATCATTTTCACCGAGATGTACTGCTTGCCTGCGGCGGTTTACTGCTTTCAGGTGATCCTTTATATCATTTAGATGATTTTGCCCGTCAGAGTTTAACGGCTTTAATTAACAGGCAGAAAATAACTCAGTTTTCGGCTGTTTTTTCTGACCTTGCCATGTCTCACGCGGTGTTGAATTACGGCTCAGAAGATAAACTGCATCTGCTGTTTAATTATCAGGATCAGCAAAGCCGTGAAGTTGTTTTAGAAAGTGATCATGATGGCGAGTGGTGTGATTATTGGACGGGAGAAAATTTATCCAGTGACTCTGGAAAACAATGTAAGATTCTTTTAAAAGCAGGGTTAAACAGCCGCGCTGTTTTATTAAAAGCCAAGGCTGTTTAATAGTTATTTCTATCTGTTAGATACAAAAAATCCGACGATTTTTGTCATCGGATTTTTTAATTTATTCGAAAGTTTTTGAGTTTAACTACTGCTTATTCAATTTCACCACAGAAACGGTAACCTTCACCATGGATAGTGGCAATGATCTCCGGCGCTTCAGGAATGCTTTCAAAGTGCTTACGGATACGACGAATAGTGACATCAACTGTACGATCATGCGCTTTTAATTCACGGCCGGTCATTTTCATTAACAAGTCCGCACGAGTCTGAATTTTTCCTGGATTTTCAATGAAATGTAAAATCGCTCTGAACTCACTGCGTGGTAATTTGAAAACATCACCATTCGGGCTGATTAATGAGCGGCTGTCAATTTCAAGTGTCCAGCCGTTGAATTTATAGTTTTCTACTTTCTGACGCACTTCTTCAAAATACAGGTTGTCCTGCATTGTACGAGTCAGTAAATTACGTGTACGAATAGTTAACTCTCTCGGGTTAAATGGTTTAGTAATGTAGTCATCCGCACCAATCTCTAAGCCTAGAATTTTATCTACTTCGTTATCGCGCCCTGTTAAAAAGATAAGCGCAATGTTTTGGTTTTCACGCAGCTCTCTTGCTAGCAACAACCCGTTTTTACCGGGCAGGTTAATATCCATAATAATCAGATTGATATTATTTTCTTTGATCGCCTGGTGCATTTCATCACCATCGTTCGCTTCTAAAACATTATAACCTTCTGCTTCAAAGACACTCTTTAAAGTATTTCGTGTTACTAATTCATCTTCAACAATAAGTATGTTTGCTGTTGACATGGGGTACTCCTTTATTTTGAATCTTGTATATCCCTAAGTAAAAAAGCAATAATTTCCTAAAAACGTTAAATCAAAGACAGTAAAAATCAGTGATATATGTTTTATTTTTAAATAGTTAACGTTTAATTGCTTTTTTAAACAAATATTTTACATAATTGGGGTTCTTACGAAGGAAACTAGTGCAGCTTCAAATAATACGACATCTTAATGAGACAAGCGGTGCAGTAATTCACTTCTAATATGCGATTAACTATAATAACTTAACATCTAGATAACAACTAGATTGTAGGTGAAGGATCACAAATACATGTTAATCATTGATGTGCATCAACTGCCGGAGGCTGCCTGAGCGCTATTTTAGCGGGTATTAACTTTGTTGATGTATAAAAATCACCATTATGAAATGAAATATGTCTGAAATATTCATTTCTAGCAGAAAGGCCGCTGAATTCAAGGTAAATTGTTTCTATCAGGATAAGACTTTGTTAAACCTGGTTAATAGTTAATATAAACAGGAATTTCATGGTAAAAATGGTGCATTAACCGCCGTGACTCGGCATGTCTACTTGTTTTGCAGACCGACGGTGCTTTTTCCTGAACCAATGGAATAGTTCTATACATAAGCGGAAACTGGGATTTTATTTCCTAAATTTTGTTTCTTCTCTACTTGCTGATTTCTTAATTTTCAAGTAGTTTGGTTGTACAACAATTTTTAATAATAATTTAAGTAAAAAACAACACTATGGATTATGTCTTATTTCATCAATTTAACTTCTATTCCGGGCCCTTTTATAAGAGGTCTTCGGCTGCTGTTAAATTAATGAAATGAATCATACCTTTTTCTGAACCCGCGTTTACCTGCGGGTTTTTTTGTATTAAAGCAGGGGGAGTACGAATGCGCGTACTTAAATTTGGCGGCACATCGTTAGCAAATGCCGAACGTTTCAATCAAGTTGCTGATATTGTTATCAATAACCAGCTTCAATCACAAATCGCTTTGGTTTTATCTGCACCGGCAGGCGTCACCAATAATCTAGTAGCTATTGTTGAAAAAACCAGTCTCGGTTTACCTGCTGAAAGTCATTTAGTCGATATTCAGCGCATTTTTGCTGAGTTAATCAAAGGTCTGAAAAGCAGCTATAGTGAATTTGCCGATGATCTGCTTAGAACAGTTTTTGAACGTGAATTATCACATTTGAGTGATCTTCTGGAGGGGGTGCGTTTATTAGCGCAGTGTCCTGCCAGCATAGAAGCGCAGATTTTAAGTAAAGGCGAATTACTCAGCATCGCCTGTATGAAGCAGCTTTTAATTGCCAAAGGTCATGTGGTTGAAGTGATTAAACCGCAGGAAATGTTAATTGCTTATAAAGGCGGTTATCTGGAAGCTCAGATCGATATTGAAGCTTCACGTGCTCTGTTTGAAAAACAGACGATTATCAAAAATGCCGTCTACCTAATGCCCGGTTTTACCGCTGGCAATGAACAAGGTGAGACACTGGTGCTTGGCCGTAACGGCTCTGATTATTCTGCAGCTGTATTAGCCGCCTGTTTAAAAGCACAATGCTGCGAAATCTGGACTGATGTAGATGGTGTTTACAGCTGCGATCCGCGTTTAGTGAATGATGCAAAATTACTTAGTTCATTAAGTTATGCTGAAGCGATGGAGCTTTCTTACTTCGGCGCCAAGGTACTGCATCCGAAAACTATTGCGCCTATTGCTCAGCATCATATTCCATGTTTAATAAAAAACACCCATAACCCTCAGGCTGATGGAACATTGATCGGTGCAGAGCACGGTGATGAGGAGATACAGGTGAAAGGTATTTCTGATCTTAAAGGTTTAACTATGTTAAGCGTTTCAGGTCCTGGCATGAAAGGTATTGTTGGTATGGCGGGGCGCATTTTCTCAACGGTATCACGCTCGGGTGTTTCAATTATTCTGATCACTCAGTCTTCATCTGAATACAGTTTAAGTTTTTGTATCTATTCTGTTGATACAAAGAAAGCATTAGAGGCGCTGAACGAAGAGTTTGCTTTAGAGTTTAAGAATAATTTACTAGAGCCGATTGACGTTGTTGAAAAACAAGCAATTATTTCACTAGTCGGCGATGGTATGAAGAAGGCTAAAGGGGTGGCTGCGCGTTTCCTAATGGCCTTAACAGAAGCTTCTATAAATATTACTGCGCTTGCGCAGGGGTCTTCAGAACGGTCTATCTCTGCCGTTGTATCTGAGAAAAAAGCGCAGGAAGCGGTGATTGCCTGTCATCAGAATTTCTTCCGCAGTGTACAGTATATTGATATGTTCCTGATCGGCTGCGGCGGCGTCGGTGGTGCGCTGGTTGATCAGGTATACCGTCAGCAGGAACATTTATCTGAGCGTAATATACAAATCAGGGTCTGCGGTATCGCCAACAGTCGAGCGATGTTATTAGATGATCAGGGTATTGAATTAAGCAACTGGCGGGATCTGATTAAAGATGCTGCAGATGAGCTTTCTTTAGCTTCCATGCAGTCGCTGGTAAATGACTCACATATTATTAACCCGGTGATTGTTGACTGTACAAGTAATGATGCTATTGCAGCACGCTATGTAGACTTTTTAGGTGCGGGTTTCCATGTGGTAACCGCAAATAAAAAAGCCAATACCAGCAGTATGGATTATTATCATCAGCTGCGTTTAACGGCCTTAATGAAACGCCGCAAGTTTTTGTACGATACTAATGTCGGGGCAGGTCTGCCGGTTATTGAAAATATGCAGAATCTGTTTAATGCTGGAGATCAGTTAGTTAAATTTAACGGTATTTTATCGGGTTCGTTATCATTTATATTTGGTAAATTAGATGATGGTTTGTCATTCTCTGAAGTGACCACGGAAGCACGTAACCTAGGTTTTACTGAGCCGGATCCTCGCGATGATTTAAGCGGCACTGATGTAGCGCGTAAGTTGTTGATTTTAGCGCGTGAAGCGGGCATGAATTTATCACTGGACGATGTGGAAATCGAACAGGCACTGCCGCCTGGTTTTGATGATACAGGTACTGTTGAGGAATTTATGGCGCGCCTGCCGGAAGCTGATAAGTATTTTGCAGAGCTACAGGAAAAAGCCAATGAAAAAGGGCAGGTACTGCGCTACATCGGCAGTATTGAAGACGGAAAATGTAAATGCAGCATTAAAGCGGTTGATGCAGATGATCCGCTTAATAAAGTAAAAGACGGTGAGAATGCACTGGCATTTTACAGCCAGTATTATCAGCCTATCCCGCTGGTATTACGCGGTTACGGTGCCGGTACTGAAGTAACGGCTGCTGGTGTATTTGCCGATGTACTGCGCACATTGAACTGGAAACAGGAAGTTTAATATGTTTAACAAATTAACATATAAAAACCGCTTGTGTTTTTCAGCACTGCGTACAGTAGTCAAAATTCAGAAACAGGAGATTTAGTATGAGTGTTGTAGCTTATGCTCCAGCATCAACAGCCAATGTCAGTGTTGGTTTTGATGTTTTAGGCGGTGCGCTTGCGCCGATCAGCGGCGAATTATTAGGTGACCGGGTAAAAATATCAACCGGTGATTACGGTTTCTCTTTAGAGTGTACCGGCCCTTACGCACATAAACTGCCAAGTGATTCTGAAAGTAACATTGTTTACCAGTGCTACTTAGGCTACAAAGCCGCTATTGGAAAACATAATAAAGAGATTCTTCCTGTAAAAATGATTCTGGAGAAAAACCTCCCTGTCGGCAGCGGTTTAGGTTCAAGCTCCAGCTCTATTGTTGCTGCATTAGAAGCGTTAAATGCATGGCATGATTACCTGCTTGATGAAACCACTATGCTGGCTTTAATGGGGGAAATGGAAGGACAGATCAGCGGTAGTGTGCATTATGATAATGTCGCGCCCTGCTATCTTGGCGGTATGCAGCTGATGATTAATGAAGATGATATTATCAGTCAGACTATTCCCTCTTTTAAAGAGTGGTACTGGGTAGTTGCTTATCCGGGCATAACTATTTCCACTTCTGCCGCACGGGATATTCTGCCGGCGCAGTATCGTTTAAGTGAAACCTTAACTTACGGCCGCCGTCTGGGGGCATTTGTACATGCTAGTTACAGCAGTCAGCCGGATCTGGCCGCCAAAATGCTTAAAGATGTGATTGCTGAACCTTACCGCTCACAACTTATTCCCGGGTTTAAAGAAGCTCGTCTTTTTGCTGAGCAAAGCGGTGCTTTAGCGATGGGAATTTCAGGATCAGGTCCAACAGTCTTTGCTGTAATGACCGATCTGATACAAGCTCAGTCTTTACAAAACTGGTTAACGGAAAACTTCCTTCAAAACGATGAAGGTTTTTGTCATATCTGCCGCCTTGATGAACAAGGTGCGCGCGTGTTAGGAACAGAACTATGAATTTATACAACATCAAAGACAGCAGCGAACAAGTCAACTTCCAACGAGCTGTAAAACAGGGGCTAGGACGCGGGCAGGGGCTTTTCTTCCCGGAAACGATCACACCGCTGAGCAATATTGATGCGCTTTTAGAAATGAACTTGGTTGATCGCTCGACAGAAGTTTTATCACACTTAATTGGTGATGAATTAAGCAAAGAAGTTGTTCATAGTATTGTATCAAAAGCATTTACTTTTGAAGCTCCGGTTAAAAAAGTGACTGATAATATTAATGCGTTAGAACTGTTTCACGGCCCGACTTTAGCATTTAAAGATTTTGGCGGTCGTTTTATGGCGCAGTGTTTAGCACAGTTTAAAGATGACGGTAAAATTACTATTTTAACGGCAACATCTGGTGATACTGGTGCTGCGGTTGCCCATGCATTTTATAACATGGAAAATATCAACGTTGTTGTACTTTATCCGAAAGGAAAAATCAGCCCGCTGCAGGAAAAACTGTTTTGTACATTAGGCGGTAATATCACAACGGTTGCTGTTGAAGGTACTTTTGACGACTGTCAGGCGATGGTTAAGCAGGCCTTTGATGATCAGGCATTAAAACAAGCCATTGGCCTTAACTCTGCAAATTCAATTAATATCAGCCGTTTATTTGCGCAGATCTGTTATTATTTTGAAGCTTTTGCGCAGTTGAATACGACTCAGCGTGAAAACTTAGTGGTTTCGGTGCCAAGTGGTAACTTTGGTGATTTAACTGCGGGGTTATTAGCTAAGTCATTAGGTCTGCCGATTAAACGTTTTATTGCCGCAACTAATGAAAATGATACGGTACCGCGTTATTTAGCAGGTGGAGAATGGGTGCCTAAAGCGACTGTTGCAACACTTTCTAATGCAATGGATGTCAGTGCGCCTAATAACTGGCCGCGTATTGAAGAGTTATTTAAAGTTAAAAACTGGGCTTTATCTGAACTTGGTTACGGTAAGCTGAATGATCTACAAACTAAAGAAGCCTTAACTGAACTGGATAATTTAGGTTACTTATGTGAGCCGCACGGCGCTATTGCATACAGTGAGCTAACAAAACAGTTGAAACAAGATGAAACAGGTTTATTCTTATGCACTGCACATCCGGCGAAATTTAAAGAGAGCGTTGAAGATATTTTAGGACGTGATATTTTCATTCCAGAAGAGCTTGCTTCGCGCGCTGATTTAGATTTACTTTCTAAAGAGTTCCCGGTTGATTTTGCAAAAGTACGTGAATTATTAATGTCCTTATAGACATATTTGCAAATATAGCCTAGCTGCTTGATGATTTTTTTTAAGCAGGATGGATATAATAAAGGGCGGTTTATCCGCTCTTTTTTTGGAGCTAAAAATGGGTAAAGTATTAAATGATCTCTTAGATCAGCTGAGTTTAGAGAAATTAGAAGAGAATTTATTCCGCGGCGGCAGTCAGGACCTGGGATTCGGTGCCGTTTTTGGTGGACAGGTGATGGGGCAGGCAATCTCTGCAGCTAAAGAAACCGTTGAGCCTAAGCATCAGGTGCATTCTTTTCACTCATATTTTCTGCGTCCAGGTAAAACAGATAAACCTATTGTTTATGATGTAGAACGGATCCGTGACGGTAAGACGCTTTCTGCAAGACGTATCAAAGCGATTCAAGACGGCAAGCCGATTTTTTATATGACAGCTTCGTTTAAAGCGAAAGAAAAAGGTTTCGAGCATCAGGATCAAATGCCTAATGCGCCGGATCCTGATGCACTAATTTCCGAACAGGAGATGGCATTGATTCATACGGAGATGCTGCCGGATTCTATTCGCGATAAACTGGTCTGTGAAAAACCGATTGAGATGCGTCCGGTAACATTTGTTAATCCTATTGAGCCTGAAATCGAGCCTGCAAAACGTTTAGTCTGGTTTAAAGCGAATGGTAAAATGCCCGATGATTTACGTATTCATCGTTATTTACTGGCTTATTCTTCTGATTTTAATTTTTTACCTACGGCGCTGCAGCCGCATGGTGTTTCTTATTTAACAGATGGCATGCAGGTTGTTACGGTGGATCATTCGATGT
Source organism: Psychromonas ossibalaenae ATCC BAA-1528 (assembly GCF_000381745.1). Taxonomy (GTDB): domain Bacteria; phylum Pseudomonadota; class Gammaproteobacteria; order Enterobacterales; family Psychromonadaceae; genus Psychromonas; species Psychromonas ossibalaenae. The sequence goes on from NZ_KB906970.1 coordinate 14,341, forward strand.
GGTTCCATCATGACTTTCGTTTAGATGAATGGTTATTATATTCTGTTGAAAGCACCGTGGCGTCAGACGGACGCGGTTTAGTTAAAGGTCAGTTTTTTAGACGAGACGGCAAACTGGTAGCCTCTACGATTCAAGAAGGCCTGATTCGCTATCGGAAATAGTGTGAGTTTACTTAATGCCTATATAAAAAGGGAAGTCACTGACTTCCCTTTTTATTATCTGATAAAAATTTTGAGATTCAGTACATGGTCGAGTTAATACATTCGGCTGTTGTTCTGCCATGTAGTAGGTATAGCAGAGTTAAAACACTCAGGCATAGCCTGAAATTTGTATTTAACAGGTACAAAAAAAGGAAGCCAGTGGCTTCCTTCTCAGAGCTTACTATGCGTCACTATAAGTTATAGAGACTCTGTAAATGTACGTGTTAGTACGTTCGGCTGTTGTTCTGCCATGTAGTAGGTCTAGCGAGTTAAAGCGAACGGTTTAATCTTTAATACAGGCATAAAAAAGGGAAGCATCAACTTCCCTGTTCAGTCTTATCTGATAATCAGTAAACGATTATAGAGACTCAGTAAATGTACGTGTTAATACATCCTGCTGCTGTTCCGGCGTCAGTGAGTTAAAACGAACTGCATAACCAGATACACGAATTGTTAACTGCGGGTAATTTTCCGGGTGTTTAATTGCATCTTCTAATGTTTCACGACGTAAAACATTAACGTTTAGATGCTGGCCGCCTTCTTGTGCAGCCGGTGCTTGAACTGCAATTTCTTTGTATTCGATATCACCTAGATCAGCGATAGATACAACTTGATCTTCAGCATATGCATTGTCTTTAACACATAAACAGCGTGCTTGAGCATTTGCTTCGTCTAATAACCAGAAAGAGTTAAGTAGAGATGCATTTTCAGATTTAGTGATTTGGATACCAAAAGCCATGATAAGCTCCTTATTTAAGGTTAATATAAAAATGTGTATTTAAATTACAGTTTCGTAACAAAGGTACGGTTATCAACTGCAATTAGTAAATCTGAGTTGATTATATGACTTGAAATGATTGATGTAAATCAATATTCACATATTTTTATTGGGGGTTAATTGCACTTTTATTGAGTAATGTCAGTGCAATTGACGAGGCTAGTCGTGGTGCGGTCTGTAAAGTTGTTTTATATCAATTTTTAGTGGTGTTATTAAGTTTCAGAATGGTATGTTAACTGGTTGTTGTGGAAAAGTTAATATTTAACACCTGTTTAATTTTGTATTTTGTCTGTAGTAGAAAAAAGGAATAATAAATGAGTTGGAATGAATTTTTAAATGAGCAGCAAAACAGAGGGTATTTTCAAGAACTTCAGAGCTTTTTATCTGAGCAGGAGTCGTTAGGTAAAACAATATATCCGCCGGCACAGCTGCGCTTTCATGCTTTTGATTTAACACCGTTAGAAAAAGTCAAAGTGGTTATTTTAGGACAGGATCCATATCATGGCGAGGGGCAGGCACATGGCTTAAGTTTTTCCGTACCCGAAGGGATAAAAATTCCACCTTCGCTGCGCAATATGTATAAAGAACTCTCGAGCAGTATCGACGGTTACAAAATACCAGAATCCGGTAATTTAGAACACTGGGCAAAGCAGGGCGTTTTATTGTTAAATGCTGTGTTAAGTGTTGAGCTGGCCAGTGCGGGCAGTCACGCGAATAAAGGCTGGGAGACTTTTACCGATAATGCTATCAGTAGAATTAATCAATCACAAAACGGGGTTATTTTCTTGCTGTGGGGGAGTTATGCACATAAAAAAGAAAAGTTAATCGATACTGAAAAACATACTGTTCTCAAGTCTACGCATCCGTCACCGTTATCGGCTTACCGAGGTTTTTTAGGATGTGACCATTTTCGCCAAGTGAATGAAATATTAGCGAAAACAGGACAAACAGCAATTATTTGGTAATGTGATTTAGTTCAGCGGTTTATAAAAATTGAACAGTTATACTACAATTTCATTTTTCATATACTGAGTATTTATTATGCTAGCGATTATCCGCAATGATCATGCCAATATTAATCAATTATTGAGTATTTTAAGAAAGAAGATTATCCGGTTAGAGCAGGATGAAAAAATAGATTATCGCTTAATCAAAGCTATGATCACTTATTTAAGAGAATATTCTGATAAATATCACCATCCTATGGAAGACTTAATTTATGATTATTATCTGAAATATCGCGTTGTGCCTGACGAGGTTGCAAACCGTTTATCTCGGGAGCATAAACTGATTTCTAAAGTCACTATTGAGCTGGATGAGCTGCTGGATATGATCCTGCTCGATGCGATTGTCCCGAAAGAGCACTGTATTAAAAAATTAAGTGATTTTGTAACATTTCAATCTGCACACCTGGCCTATGAAGAGCAGGAGGTGTTCCCGGCGATTAAAGACAGTTTATCACCTGATGACTGGTCTACTCTGCAGCAGCAGTGGTTACTTGATGAGTATAGTGATCCGTTGTTTGGAGATACGATTTCTGATCAGTATCGGGACCTGGCAGATCGTATCAATCAGGAGTAATAGGACATTTGGATAAAAGTGAATTAAAAGCGCATTTATGCCGTCAGGCAATGCGCTTTTGTTTTACTGTTATCATTTAACTCTCAGCCGTAATAACTTTCCATCCAGCTTTCAAGAATCAAGGCTGCAGAGACACTGTCAACCTTACCCTTATCAAGGGCTTTATAACCGCCGTTAGCAAAGATGAATTCTTTAGCGCTTGCCGTTGTTAAGCGTTCATCCTGAAGGGCTGTTTTTACCCCGAAGCGGCCGTTTAAACGGTTAGCGAATTTTTTTGCGCGCTGCGTTATTTTCTGCTCTGTACCGTCCATATTCAGTGGTAAACCAACCACTACTAAATCCGGTTTCCAGTCACTTATCACTTTTTCAACAGTATCCCAGTTAGGAATGCCGTCATTTGCTTTAATAGCCGCCAGCGGCTGTGCTGTAGCGGTTATCATCTGTCCGGTGGCGACGCCGATACTTTTTGTACCGAAGTCAAATCCTAAAAGGCTGGATGGTGCTTTTATCTTTTCTGTCATCTGTTCTTTATCGCCCTGCATTGATGGGGAAGTTTATAATATCAAGTCAAACATTTTTATTATGCGTGACCTATGCTGGTGGTAAGCTGCTCAGGGTTAATGCCTAAGCGGTGTAAAGATTCACTCCAGCGCAACTCTGCCGGGGTGTTAAAGATAATGTCATTTTCACTTTCAATAGTAAGCCAGTGATTATCATTCATCTCCTGTTCGAGCTGTCCTGAGTCCCAGCTGGCGTAACCTAATGTGACCATATATTTTTCAGGCTCATTTTTAGTGCCTAAGGTGGATAATATTGCATTGGAATTAGACATCATAAGATGATCATTCAGCTGCGTACTCTGTGAGTTGTCGGCAAGCGGGCTGTGCAGTACAAAACCGCGCTCCAACTCTAAAGGTCCACCTAAAAATACCGGATTAAGCAAAGGAGGCTCTGGTTGATGAGTGATTGTTTCGACATTTTTTAATAACTCCTGCAGGGTTAACTTAACGGGAAAGTTAATAATAAAACCCATTGCACCTTTTTCATCGTGCTCGCAGACGTAAACGACGGATTGTTTGAAATAGGGATCAGTTAAAGAGGGCATGGCAATCAGGAAATGATTTTTTAAAGTACTAAGTACTTCGGTATGGCTATTTTTATGCATATGATTAGTAGCCGGGCTATCATTTTTTGTTGTTATATTTGTCATGTGATACTCCCTTTTATAGGTTACCGCACTATTAAGTATGGCCGCATTTACAGATATTACTTAGTTTTTGTTACTGAGTTTAGCTGACAGCGATTAATGCAAAAATAAAGCATAAATGATGCACAAACTACTATCTTTATGTTTATTTTATAGTTTTAAAAGTAAACCGATTGAAGCTTCTAAGTTTTCAATCGGTGGGTCTATATCTTTATTTGCTATTAGTAATGCGTTTTTGGATCGCATCCATTAACTTAGCGCTGATATTCGTACCGTAGGCATTATCTATTTCTTGAATACAAGTTGGACTGGTAACGTTAATTTCAGTCACTTTATCGCCGATCACATCAAGCCCTACAAAAATAAGTCCTTTTTCTTTTAATTTAGGCCCTATGGTATTTGCAATATGCCAGTCACTTGTTGATAAAGGCTGTGCTATACCGCTTCCGCCGGCCGCCAGATTACCGCGTGTTTCTCCTTTAGCTGGAATTCGTGCTAATGAATAGGGCATTGGCTCTCCGTCAACGATTAAAATACGTTTATCACCGTCTTTAATTTCCGGTATAAATGCCTGTGCCATGCAGTAACGCTGCTGATGTTCGGTTAATGTTTCAATAATCACGCCGATATTAGCGTCGTTTTCTTTGATGCGGAAAATAGAAGCGCCGCCCATGCCGTCCAGCGGTTTTAAAATGACATCTTTATGCTTCGCATGGAAATCACGAATTTTTTGACTGCTGCGGGTTACTAGCGTAGTCGGGGTAAATTCACTGAACCAGGCGGTGAAGAGTTTTTCATTGGCATCACGTAAACTCTGCGGCTTATTAACAATCAGGCAGCCTTCATCTTCTGCGCGCTCTAACAGGTAAGTTGCGTAGATGTATTCTGTATCAAAAGGCGGATCTTTACGCATTAAAACAGCATTTAAATCAGAAAGCGGGTGGTCAACAGCTTCTTCAAGCTGGTACCAGTTATCTGCATCACGCTGCAGGGTTAGTTTTTTACTGCTGGCAAAACAGCGTCCGTTATCTAAATACAGATCCTGCATTTCTAAATAATACAGTTCCCAGCCTCGAGACTGAGCTTCCAGTAACATTGCAAAACTAGAGTCTTTATGAATTTTAATGTCAGAGATTGGATCCATGACGATACCGATTTTAATGGTCATATTCTTTCCTTTGTGGCGCTATAAATAGTTATGCAAGATCACCAAAACGACACTGCAGAGCCGTTATTGCTGTGAGTGCGGCGGTTTCAGTACGTAAAATTCGCGGACCTAATAAGGTCTCGGTGAAATTTAAGGTTTCAGTCAAGGTGATTTCTTCATCTGTTAATCCGCCTTCCGGGCCGATTAATAAACGAATATGACTGATTTCACCCGGTAATGTATTAATTGAATATTTTGCGCGGGGATGAAGGGTCAGTTTTGTTGCCTGATCCTGGCTGTTACACCAGACTTGTAAAGGAGTCGCAGTATGAATGGTCGGCACAATATTTCGCCCGGATTGTTCACAGGCGGCAATGGCTATTTTCTGCCACTGCTGCAGTTTTTTTTCCATTCGTTCTTTATTGAGTTTTACGCCGCAGCGCTCGCTTAATAACGGCGTTATTTCATTAACGCCTAACTCCACGGCTTTCTGAATAACAAACTCCATACGGTCACCGCGCGAAATAACCTGTCCTAGATGCAGGTGCAGCGGGCTTTCGTTACAGGTTTCCTGAAAGGAGGTGATAAGCGCAGTGCAGGAGCGTTTTTGTACCTCTTTTAAGCTTGCTTTGTACTGCCCGCCTAAACCGTTAAACAGAATAATTTCAGCACCCGCTTTCAAGCGTAAAACCCGGATATGCTGCGTGGCATCGTCGCCAAGTAATATTTCACTGGATACGGTTAAAGTTTGTGGATCATAAAATCGAGGGTTGCGCATAAGTATTCTATTGCTGTAATGAATAATGGCCTTAAGTATACCGCGAAAACTTTGCAGAACACTATTGCTTGCTGCTGTTTTCTTGATGACTCACTTTATCAGTGAGTTGATTTCAATTACTGCATAGATATGCGACAATTTATAGTTATTATAGGTTTAGGAATATTATTATGTATGATTCGATTTTAAAGAATAAATCCAGTGATCCCAAACAAGGGGTTTATTTTATTGGTACCACACCTCCTAAACAGGATACGGATATTGCGTTAGTATCCGGAATTGCTGATAAATTACTGAATAGACTGGAGTCGATCGATTATGACGGCCTGATTGTTTATGATATTCAGGATGAAACTTCACGAATTGATAAACCGCGTCCTTTTCCTTTCAAATATACCCACGACTCGCGTTTATATTCAAAATTACTGCATGATAAATCAACTAAACCGGTGATCACCTATAAAAGTGTTTCTCAGCGCGACGCTGCTGATTTTTCAAGCTGGTTATCGGATGCGTGGCATCAATATTCGGTGCGCGACATTGTTCTGGTCGGCAGCCCCTCCTCTGAAGGTGAAATTAAGCTGTCTTTGCCGGATGCTTACCAGGCATTGCGCGATCATAATTTAGATTTTCATCTTGGTGGTGTCACTATCGCTGAACGTCATATCAGCAAAGGTGATGAGCATTTACGCCTGCGTGCTAAAGAAGTACAGGGCTGTGAGTTTTTTATCTCTCAAGCTGTTTATAACGCGCAGGCAACGATTGATCTGCTGACTCGTTATGCGTTGGAATGTAAAAGTGAAGGGGTTAAACCTAAACGTGTTGTACTGACTTTTTCTCCTTGTGGTAGTGCCAAAACCCTGGAGTTTATTGAATGGCTGGGTATATCGGTACCTGAGGCGACAAGTTTACGTATTTTACAGTCAGAAAACCCGCTTAAAGAGTCGCTGCTGATCAGTCGTAATAATTTTGAACAGATTCTGCAGGCCTGCCTGCCGTTAGATATTCCTTTTGGATTAAATATCGAAAGTTTAACCAACCGCAAAGAAGAGATTGACGCTGCTATATTATTATTCAAATTATTAAAAGCGACCTTAGATCTTAAATTAGCTGAATCACAGCTGTAAGGTATGCACCAGTTGTACTAAAGGCAGGTAAATGGAATTAAGCAAAGAACAACAAACTGAATTAACACGAATAGCTGTAAAAGCCGGGCAGATTCTGCATCAGCACGGAGCTGAAAGCCGTTTAGTTGAGCAGACGACACAACGACTTGGTACTGCACTTGGAGCACAAAGTATCGAGCTGTCGGTCAGTTCTGATTCTATTGTTATTACCAGCTTATTTAACGGCAACTGTATAACGACTACCCGCCGTTGTTATGACCGCGGCATTAATATGCAGATGGTCTGTGAGGTGCAGCGGCTTTGTGTGATGGCTGAAAAGCAGCTAATGGATGCTGGACAGGTAAAAGAACGTTTACAGCGTTTAAAGCCGATGAAATACAACCGCTGGTTAGTGGTATTGATGATCGGTTTTTCATGTGCCAGTTTCAGTCACTTTTTTGGTGGAGATCTGCCGGTGTATATCACCACCTTTTTTGCCTCTGCCGGTGCAATGATTTTGCGTCAGGAACTTGCCCACCGCCATCATAATCCTTTTGTTAATTTTGCATCAGCCGCTTTTGTCGCCACTTCCATTTCCAGCCTTGGAGTGATATATGACTTTGGTGAAGAACCGCAGATTGCGATGGCTGCCTGTGTATTATTATTAGTACCGGGTTTCCCGTTGATTAATGCAGTATCCGATATGCTTAAAGGGCATATCAGTACAGGCATTGCGCGCTGGGTATTTGCAACATTATTAAGTATTAGTGTGGCGATTGGTATCGTTGCATCGATGACATTGACCGGTGTTGTCGGGTGGATAAATTAATGAAACGATTACAAATGATTAACAGCAGCTTTGAGCAGGTCAGAGGGAGTTTTTGAAATGGAGTTGTTAAAACTATTAGTCATTGATGCCTGGTTTGCCTGGATCCCGGCAGTTGGTTTTGCCATGGTATTTAATGTACCTAAGAAGATGCTGATCTACTGCGCGGTCGGCGGGGCATTTGCACACAGTCTTCGTTACCTGCTGATGCACTTTGGGATTCCTATTGAGTGGGCTACATTAGCCGCCTCAAGCAGTATGGGGTTTGTTGGATTATACTGGTCACGTAAGCACCTTATTCCGCGCCCGGTTTTTACTGTCGCATCAATTATTCCCATGATTCCAGGAAGTTATGCGTTTACCACCATTATCGGTATTGTTGAATTAAATTCCGGCGGATACAGCCTGGAACTGATGCAGGTTATTGTTGAAAATGGTCTGCGTACGCTGTTTATTCTTGGGGCTCTTAGTTTTGGTTTAGCGCTGCCGTCGATATTAATTTATCGAGGCCGGCCGATTGTTTGAGTTGAAAAAACTACGATAAGAATATAGAAAACTAAATTTTTTTTCTTTTACCGTTTAGCATGGTATTCGTGTAAGCTTCGCGCTGTTAATTATTTCTAAATATAGGTTTCATAATGTCAGATAAATTTTTCTTTAAAGGCAAGAAAGAGAAAAAACCCAAACACTCAAGTTATGGTTTTAATACAAAACGTGCTGTAAAAGCCGGAACAGAAGAGTCTCCACTGACATTAACAGTAAGCAGTGAAGCTAGAAAAACTGAAATCGAATTAATTCTGCAGGAAAATGCACTGTTTGCAGATATTAAAGTAGATGCAGACAGCGAAGAGAATATTGTAGAGCTTGAAGGTTTTTTAAATAAACCTAAAACGATGACCTTTGATAAACTACCTAAGCGTAATGATCCGTGCAGCTGTGGAAGTGGTAAAAAATTCAAGAAGTGCTGTGGTTAATTACTGACGTTTATAGTTATTGCTAAAGTCGTTAATTATCAACGTTTCAGTTTTTAACTATTGCTAAAGCCGTTAATTATTAACGTTTTTATTTTATGCTCTTTGTTAAAGCCGTTGATTATCAACGTTTCTATTTTATGCTCTTTGTTAAAGCCGTTGATTTATTAACGGCTTTTTTGTGTCGGTTATTTCCGGCAGCAGGGCTTGTGCAGCTGTATTGGAGGGCATTTTACACTTCCATAGGAGCAGAATACACAGCAGTCTCCCGCTTTGGGTTTTAATAGTTTTTTACAGCCGCTGCATTGATAAAAATATAGGCAGGCATCGACCGGCATTATTTCACTTTTTTGAAAACCGCAAAAAGGGCAGGTAAGTATACTTTGTAAAATAACTTCACCGATAAGTCTCCTCCCTTTTATTTTTAAATTAAGAATTACTCTGCATCATTAAGTGATTTTAAACTGCGCAGAAACAGCCCCAGTCCACCTACAGCAAGTACTAATATGGTAATCAAATCAAAAGCGCTCATGGTTCTGAAGTTAAACTGGATTGACGAAATTACGCCGAATATTAAAGCGGTTATTGAACCTAGACTTAATAACCAGCCGATAATATTTCTGCTGTTATAAAAAATTAAACCGATACCGAATATAAATGGAATCATTACCATACCACTGGTAATGCCAAAATGGCCGCCGGCAGCTGAAAACCCATATAAACGGGTGCTTAATGCAAAGTTTGATGTAACCGAAATCGCATTGAGCAAAAGATAAAAACCACCGCTCATCATGATTAAACCGATGAAAAATGTACCAATACCGCCAGATGTGCCACCTGCACCTTTCATATAATATCCTTATATTTAACCTTGTTCTAATAATGCGCGCAGATCAATAAGTGCCGCATTCGCCCGAGAAACATAATTTGCCATAACTAATGAGTGATTTGCAACAAGACCAAAACCGCTGCCGTTTAAAATAATCGGGCTCCAGACGGTATCCTGAGTTGACTCTAAATCTCGGATTATCTGTTTCAGGCTCACTTGCGCATTTTTCTTTTCTAATACATCTTCAAAGTCTATCTCTATTGCTTTTAAAAAATGCAAAAGTGCCCAGGTTGAACCGCGGCTCTCATAAAATACATCATCAATTTTAAACCATGGCGTTTTTACTGAAACCTGCTCATCACTCTGAGTAGATTGTTTCGCAGTCGGGTCTCCAGCTAAAGTAGTATCGTAACGATCATGTCCTACGCTGGCGCTTAAATTATGAGAAATTGCACCTAAACGTTTTTCAACTTCCCGCAGCCAGCCGCTTAAATTATCTGCACGAGTATAAAACTGTGCATCCTTTTGATCTTTGGAGGCTAGTCTGCTGCGGTATCGCTTTAAAGCAGTCACTGCGTCTTTATATTCCCCTTCAGCACTTGGAAATGCCCAGTTTTTGTGAGAAATGTTAACCTTGCTTTGCGCAACTGCTAAATCTTTATCACCACTTGACTGCGACTGGGAGCGGCTGAAGTCTAGGCGCATTACTAAGGTTAAGTCCCTTACCTGTTCTAGCACACCGTATTCAAAAGCCGGCATATTATCCATCAGCAGCGAAGGGAGGGTGACATCATTGGCTAAAAATCCTCCTGGTTTATCCGTTAACCAGCTGGTGATGTCGATCAGCGTTGTGGTTGTTGTATAACCGGCAACAATCTCATGATTATTGATTTTTGCCTGCTCGAGGACCTTAGCTTTTACATCATAGGTTGACGGCATCCATCCCCACCATAAGGAGATGAGCCATAATAATAGTGAGATAACCGCTAAGCCGCTGAGAATCCCTTTTTTTAGTGAAACTGTCATACATAATTCCTATTATTTGCTGTCTGCTGATACAGATAAAATAAAGATTTAATCATCATAACAAATGCTAAATATTTAATGCTAAATATTCTCAATATAAACAAGATTATCTGAGTATTATGATAATCTTGGCTGATAATATAAAGAATAAGGGTCAATATGAAAGTTTCAATGATTGCCGCTATGGCTGAAGATAGAGTTATCGGCTTAGATAATAAAATGCCCTGGCATTTACCGGCTGATTTACAGTTTTTTAAACGTGTGACGTTAGGCAAACCCGTTATTATGGGACGTAAAACCTATCAGTCAATTGGTCGTCCGCTTCCCGGCAGAAAAAATATTGTTTTAACGCGCGATAAAAACCTTGAGATACAAGGTGTCAGCTGTGTGCAGACTGTTGAACAGGCGCTTGACCTGGTACAAGGTGTTGAGGAAGTGATGGTCATCGGCGGCGCCACGATATATCAGCAGTTTTTAAACAGGGCAACACGCTTATACCTGACATTTATTGATTTTAAAACTCAAGGTGATACACAGTTTCCTGATTATCAGGCAGCAGCTGACTGGTCTGAAAGTGATCGTGAAGCCCATCTTGCGGATCAAAAAAATGTTTATAACTATCAATTTGTCACATTAGAAAGGGTTTAATAGCTTGTATTTAATTATCTGATTTTATTTTAAGAGAGGGCGTAGTGGTAAAAAAAACAATAAAATATATCCTGGTGGTGGAAGACAGCAAGATGTTCACCCGTATTTTAAAACGCAGCATCGAATCAGTTAAACAATTTAAAGTTATCTCAGTCGAAAATTTTGCTGAGTTGAAAGTTTTATTAGCTGAAAAAAAACATTCGTTTTTTGCGGCGCTGCTGGACGTCAATTTACCCGATGCGCCGAACGGCGAGGTTATCGATTATGTTGTACAGTTTGATATTCCGTCTATCATTTTTACCGGTAAGCTGAATGAACGTTTCCGTAATAAAATTTACACTCGGGGCATTGTTGATTACGTATTAAAAGAGGGGCGTAGCAATGTTGACTATGTTGTTTCATTATTAAATCAGCTGGAGCGTAATAGAAAACTTGAAGTGCTGGTGGTTGATGACTCTAAAAGTGTGCGCACCTATATTAGAAAACTGCTGTTGATTTATCAGTTTCAGGTTCAGGAAGCACAGGACGGCCCTGAGGCTTTAAAGATATTAAAAGAAAACAGTAATATCAGCTTAGTGTTAACGGATTTTAATATGCCCAAGATGGATGGTCTGGAGCTGACTAAAGAGATCCGCAGTATCTACAGCAGTCAGGAGATGGCCGTTATCGGTATGTCGACTTTTGGTAACAACCAGCTATCAGCGCGTTTCCTTAAATTGGGGGGCAGCGACTTCCTTACTAAACCATTTCTAGAAGAAGAATTTTTCTGTCGAATTAATCAGAATATGGAACTGCTTGAACATATTCGCGAATTAAAATATTTAGCTTCCAGAGACCATCTAACCGGTCTTTTTAATCGCCGTCATTTTTTTGAGGACGGCAACCGTTTATTTGAGCAGCAGAAAAAGAAACAGTCGACTATGGCAGTTGCATTATTAGATATTGATTTCTTTAAGAAAGTTAACGATAACTATGGTCATGATGCCGGTGATGCTGTTTTGCAGCAGCTTGGAAAAGTTTTACAGGAAGAGTTTAGCGGAAAAGATATCGCAGCTAGATTCGGCGGAGAAGAATTCTGCTTTTTACTCTGTGATAAAACATCAGAACAAGCACTGCTTGAGCTGCAGAGGTTAGCCGCACGCATTGCGGATCTGACTTTTGTTTTAGAAGACGACTTTGAGTTTAAAGTAACGGTAAGTATCGGTGTCTTCAGCGGCCGCGAAGGTAGTCTGCAGTCATCGTTAAGTCGGGCGGATAAAGCTTTATATCAGGCAAAAGAAAACGGCCGTAACCAGGTGATATTAGCTGAGTAATAACCTTCTGTTAAATGGAAGGTTATTACTCACTATGAACAGGGCAGGCTAGTGAAAATTGTTTTTTATCCTGCCAGCGCAGCATGGTTAAGCTGTTTCCCCATACACAGCCGGTATCTAATCCGTATACACCATTTTTACTGACTTTGCCTAATAACGCAGCCCAGTGCCCGAAAAGTATCTCACTGCTTTGATCCAGCGTGTTTATTTCAAACCAGGGTTTAAGAGAGCCGCTGTCGGTCTGCTCCGGTGCTAATTTATTTTCAAATTCTAAAGAGCCGTCTAAAAAGCAGTAACGCATGCGCGTAAATACATTAATGATAAAGCGTAAGCGTTCTATATCCTGTAACTGTTCGTCCCATGACTGCGGATGATTGCCGTACATATCCTCAAGCAGCTGTTTGTAGTTTTCACTATGCAGTTCTAATTCGACCTCTTGTGCATATTTTTCAGCTTGTGGAATGGTCCACTGCGGGGAAATACCTGCATGCACCATCACAAAATCAAATTCTGGATGGCGAAGCAGCAGCGGCTGCAGACGAAGCCATTTCAGCAGTTCGTCGCAGTCTGGTGCATTTAATAAATCAGTTAGCTGGTCTCTTTCTTTATTGCGGTGAATCCCCTGATGGATAGCCAGTAGATGTAAATCATGATTGCCTAATACAACTTTAGCGCTGTCCCCTAAGCCTTTAACAAACCTTAGTGTCTGCAGTGATTTTGGGCCGCGTGCAACTAGATCTCCAGTTAACCAGAGTTCGTCACATGCGGGGTCAAAGTCGGCCATTGTTAACAGCTGCTGCAGTTCGTCACAGCATCCCTGGATATCTCCAACAATATAAGTTGCCATTATTTTGCGTTCAGCTGCTGATCATAAACATAGTTAGCTACTTTAACATACTCTTCGACGGTAATATTTTCAGCACGCTTGCCCGTATCAATACCAATTTCCTGCAGCTGCTCTACGGTTAATAAATCTCTCCAGCCGTTACGTATGGTTTTACGGCGCTGATTGAAAGCCATTGAACATACCTGGTTTAATACTTTCAAACTTTTAGCAGCAAACGGTGGTGTATCATAGGGTTCTAAACGTACTACTGCTGATTCAACTTTAGGAGCAGGTATAAAGGCCGTAGGCGGTACTTCTAAGACAGGAATAACTTTGCAGTAATACTGCGCCATGACACTTAAGCGTCCGTAAGCTTTACAGTCAGGTCCGGCGCACAGGCGGTTAACCACTTCTTTCTGCAGCATAAAATGCATATCAGAAATTTTATCGGCATATTCAAACAGGTGAAACATTAACGGAGTTGATATGTTGTACGGCAGGTTACCAAAGACACGAAGCTGCTTATCTTCACTGGCTAGCTGACCAAAATCAAACTGCATTGCATCAGCTTGAGTGATATTGAGCTTATCAGCTAAAGTCGGGTGTTTGGCTAGGCGTTCGGCTAGATCTCGATCCAGCTCTACCACATTTAAACGATTCACTTTCGAAGCCACCGGCTCCGTCAGCGCGCCTAAACCTGGTCCGATTTCTACAATATTATCGTCACTTTGCGGTGCAATCGCGGCCACAATCGAATCAATAATATAATCGTCGTGTAAGAAGTTCTGGCCGAACCGTTTACGGGCGGTGTGGCCTAGGTGTGTTTTATCATTCATTGTAATTTTGCCTTGTTTCTTACTTTCAATTTTTATTTTGTATCATGGTGATCGCTTCGTTGACCGCGCATAGTAAACTGCCTGCATCGGCTTTACCAGTGGCGGCTAAATCTAATGCCGTGCCGTGGTCAACGGATGTGCGGATAAACGGTAACCCTAGGGTGATATTAACTGACTTTCCAAAACCTTTGTATTTTAAAACAGGTAAACCCTGATCGTGATACATAGCTAATACTGCATCAGCCTCTTTAAGGTATTTTTCCTGGAACAGTGTATCAGCCGGTAATGGGCCAATTAAGTTAATATTCTGCTGACGCAGTTTTTCTAGTGTCGGTTCAATGGTATCAATCTCTTCACGTCCCATATGCCCGCTCTCACCGGCATGCGGGTTTAAACCGCAGACATAAATACGCGGCTGTTTAATGCCGTATTTTACCTGTAGTTCTTCATTTAAAATATGAACAATTTCCGACAGACGTTTCTCCGTAATGGCGTTAGAGACATCAGCAAGAGGTAAGTGAGTGGTTACTAATGCGACACGTAGTCCGGTTGTAGCCAGCATCATGACCACTAAATCAATATCAGCTTGTTCAGCAAAGAATTCGGTATGTCCGCTGAAGGTAACACCGGCGTCATTAATAATGCCTTTATGTACTGGTGCTGTCACAACGGCGGAAAACTCACCGGATAAACAGCCTTGGCTGGCAAATTTAAGGGTATCGAGAACAAACTGGCCGTTTGCTGAATTCAACTTTCCTGCTTGGACATCTTGTGCCAGCGGCATGTGCGCAACCGTTAATCTACCGGGCTGCGAAACCTCTGCTGGTCTTTGCGCATCATAATCAAGCAGTGTTACTTTTTCATTGAGTAATGATGCTCGCTCTGCCAGCAGGTATTTATCTGTGCAGATAACCAGCTCAACAGGCCATTTTTGCTGAGCTAAGCGAAGCATTAAATCCGGGCCGATACCGCTTGGTTCACCTGCGGTAATGATTAAACGCTTAATCATTATTGTGCCTCAATAATATAATTGGGATTATTTATTTTAATATAAGCTTCCTGACGAATTTCGTTCATCCATGCATAAACTTCTGCCGGAAAACGCTGTTTAAATATAATGCCGTAAGCTTTTTGTTTGGTTGCCTGTTCTGTTGTATCTGATTCGCGTTTATCCATAACCTGCAGAATGTGCCAGCCGTGCATAGTACGGAAAGGTGCACTGATTTCACCAAGAGGAAGTGACAGTGCTAGATCTCTGAACTCAGGTACATACATATTCGGATCAGCCCAGCCCAGCTCGCCGCCTTTAACCGCAGAGCCTGGATCTTGAGAGTGTTGTTTGGCTAAATCAGCGAATGATTCTGTTCCGTCAATAATGCCCTGACGGTATTTAACCAGCAGCTGTTCGGCTTTTTTATCGCTAAGAATAATGTTAGATTTAATGAGGATATGGCGCGCATTAACTTCTTCGGTCATTACATTTTCAGATCCCTTTTTGTCAAGAACCTTAATGATATGTATACCCAGGTCGGTCTGAAATGGACCGATTAACTCGCCTTTACTGGGGTTTTTATCTGCAAATTCGCCTGCGAATGCAGTCGGGATTTCATTCACAGAGCGCCAGCCCCAGTCACCGCCTTCCAGAGATTTTGGACCCTGTGAAAACTCAATAGCCAGATCTGAGATATCAGTGCCGCTGTTTATTTTATCTGTTAACTGCTCAGCCTTCTGCTGAATAGCCTGCAGCTGCTCAGCAGAGCCGTTTTTATTTACTTTCAACAGGATATGCGCAAAGCGATACTTAGTGGTTTTTGCTCCCTGCTCGTTAATACGTTTTACCATCTGCTCAACTTCCTGATCAGAAATATTGATACGACGGCGTACCTGTACCTGGCGAATTTCATTGACTGTTAATTCATTGCGGATACTGTCTACAAAGGCAGAGTAATTCTTTCCATTTGCCAGAAGCTCATCTTGATACTGCTCTAATGTTTTACCTTCATTTTTAGCAATTTCTTCTAGTGTCTGTTCCAGTTGGGCATCGTTGATGCGCAGGCCGATACGTTCTGCAATCTGCAGCTGCAGACGGTCAGATATTAATTTATCAAGGATCTGTCTGGTTAATTTGTCACCGCTTGGTAAACTTTTACCGCTGTCCTGGTAACGTTTCTGCAGCTCTTCCTGCATACGTATGATATCACTGCTTAATATTACCTCCTGGTTAACCACCGCTTCGATTTTATCTAATGGTTTACTCTGTGCAGTAACTTGAGGCGTCAATAGCGAGGCGCAGACCAGAGGCAAAAGAATATGTTTTATTAATTTCATTATGTATCCATTATTTTAAGTAAAAAGGTCGGCCGTAATCGAATAGACCTTGTTCTCCGTCACTAAATCCGACGCCGCCTAATCCCATTAGTTCAAAAGTAAGGTTAAAACTTCGCTCTGTCTGATAGTCTTCTGTAATTGTATCAAGCGAACCATAGTATGGAAGCATATGATTATCATAGGATAAACCCAAAGACCAGCAGCATGACTGATAATTTATTCCTATGATACTTTCATAGGCATGTTTATATTCCATATCGTAATAGTAACTGGCAAAAGATGTCCACTGAGAATTGATTGCCCAGTTTATTTTTGTGCCGAACTGATTAACTAGACTAGCGGCCTGTGTAGATGAGCTTGTGTCTTCCTGCTCTGCAATGTAACGGTAATTTAACTGCGCATAGGTATTTGAGGCCCAGCGTTTTTCAAAGGTTGAGTTTGCTCTGTTGATCACATTGCTTTCACTGTCCCATTCAATGCCGCCATGATAGAAATAATCATTTTCAAAGTTTATGTCCAGCTCTGCAATAATCGAAGAGCGGCTGGCAGTCTGATCTTCTCCGTCTGTTGTCGGCAGCTCGACCTCTGATTCTGAGAAATAAAAATTCTGACCCACAGCAAAACGCATTTTTTCTTGGCCGCGTGCATTTAAGAAGCTGCTTGATACACCTAAGGTCAACTGATTCGCATCGGCAATACGGTCATAACCTGAGTAACGATTACTACGAAACAAACCATAATAATCCTGCTGCATAGTCGTAGTATCATAAATACCTATATTTGACTGATCCTGGTAGGGGACATATAAATATTGGACTTGTGGTACTAAGGTTTGTCGGTATTGGTTATCGAATAGGGCAAAATCACGTTCAAAATTAATGCCGGAATGGATTTTAAATGAAGGGATATAACGGCTGATATTTTCATCCAGATCATTATACCAGCTGTATTTCGGCGAGTCTGGTAATGTCTGTTCATAAAAACTCAGCATGTATTTAAGCTCAGTATTAACAAACAGAGAGTTGTAATAAAGCGGCAGTGATAATTTCGGCTCCAGGTGAACACGTGTACCGCTGTAGACATTATCATCGTTATGTGCAAATTTAGATATTTCTGAATACCAGTCCAGCTGTAGGCTTTTCCAGTTAATCGGCTGATAAGCACTTAGCGCCAGCTTAGGCATTACCTTATGCGGTGTATCACCACCTCCTAAAATTTGGAAGTCCCGCACCTCAAGCTCACTGTTCCACTCCTGCTCTGTATATCTTAGTTTGGCGGTCTGCAGCAGCTGGTTATCACTGCGTGTTCCGTAGTCGGTATCGATATCACTAAAATAATAGTCATCACTTACTCGGTTGTAATCGGCGCTAAAATGCCAGTTTTTAGCAAAACTAACATTGTGATTCCAGTGGTATAGATAACGTTCATCATTACGCAGTTGATCATCACCCAGGTATTCCGCCTGCATTTTACCTGAGCCGGCATCTAGAAGGTAGCGGTATTCAGCCGCCACTAAGGTACCACGCTTAGACATATAGGTGGGGGTAATGGTAGCATCCATATTTTCCGCAATATTGATATATAGCGGTTGAGTTATTGTCGTGCCGTTAGTGCTTGATAACTCATATGTAGGAAATAATAATCCAGTTTTACGTTTATCGGTAAGCGGATAAGTGAAATATGGAAAGTAAAAAACCGGCACATCTTTTACTCGCAATACGGCATTGTAAGCACTGCCCATTTCTGTTTCATTATCGATATAAAGTGTTGTGGAATCAATAGCCCAGGTATTATCCCCTGGAGGACAAGCGCTGTATGTTGAAGAGTCAAGTTCATAAAGATCCCGACCGTTATCATAAATACGATCCGCGTTACCGCGTCCGCCCCGCCCATGAAACTGATAATCTGACTGATATAATAGTGTCTGATCGGTTTTCAACTGTCTTTCAATTGAATCAGCATCAAGGCTCACGTCTCCGTTTATAAAATTGCTGTTGCCTTCGGCTGCTATTTTTTCCTGTTCAACAAAGTAGGTTAGTTTATCGGCAGATAAATATTTATCTCCCTGCCTGAGCTTTACATCATCCTGGTAAATCAGTTTATCCGGATTTCCGCTTAAAGTGCGGGCTTCTATATTGACCGGAGTTTGTTCCATTGGTCGTTTATTGGGATCTACAGTTATCGGGGGAACATTCTGGTAACACTGTTTGAAGAAAAACTCCGTAGAACGAGGCTCTTTAGATGCTGATTGTGCGGGGAACTGCTCTACAGCCTGGCTATTACCACTAAGCGTTTCATTATTAAGACTTGTATCTGATTCTGATTTTAATGCTTCATCTGCACTAGCAGCAGAAAAAGGCAGTGTAATCAAAAATAATGGTAATAATTTTAACATTTACAACTCACAAAGGTGCTTAGAAATTGAAAACGCTAAGCATATCTAAAGAAAATTTGAGCCTGCTATAATAGAGCAAACTTAAGTTTGCTCCAATCATTGTTAGTCATAAATATGCTAAATTCATCTGTTTTGACTAAATAATTGGCAAAACTGCAAATAGTTAGTCAAAATGTCTGCATTCTATATCGCCGATCCACTTGCTGATTTCTGCATTTTCAAGTGGACTGGGTATATTCATACACTTCTATTTTATAAGGTATTTCTGGTTATGCGTATTTGGGGAAAAATACTCGGCGGTTTTTTTGGTTTTATGTTCGGGCATATATTCGGCATGTTACTGGGTATCTGGTTAGGTCATCGTTTTGACCGGGCGATGGCAATCAATTTTAATATTCAAAACGGTCTGTTTGGTAATGCTGTCAGTAGTCAAGAACGACAAAAGCTCTTTTTTGACACTACATTTTCGGTAATGGGACATCTTGCGAAAGCAAAAGGCCAGGTGACACAGACTGATATTCAAGTGGCTAATGCTTATATGGATCAAATGCGCCTGCAGGGTGAAGCCCGCAGTCAGGCTCAGGCCTCATTTTCTTTTGGTAAAGAAGCCGATTTTCCGCTTGAAAAAGTGTTATCTGAGTTTGCACAGATGGTTAGAGGGGATCGCAATGTTCTGCAGATGTTTTTAGGTATTCAAGTACAGGTTGCATACTCCGACGGGACGCTGCATGACAATGAAAAAAATATTTTATATACGATTGCTGAATTACTGGGTTTTTCCCGTTTTGAGTTAGACAGATTACTACAGATGTTCGAAGGACAGCAGCATTTCCATCAGGGGCAGCAGCCGCAGGCTAGCGAAGAAGATTCATACAAGATCCTGGGTATTGAAGAAGGGGCTACAGATAAAGAAATTAAACGTGCTTATCGTAAATTAATGAGTCAGCATCATCCGGATAAGTTAGCTTCTAAAGGTCTGCCTGAAGAGATGATGGTTATTGCTAAAGAAAAAGCGCAGGATATCCAGCGTGCTTATGAGACGCTTCGTAAGAATCGAGGTTTTAAATAAATGCTGTTGTCCCTTGTACAGCGTTATAGTTTAAAACTTGTTTTTACTTTGGCTTTGTTACTCGGGATACAAATACCTAACTTTTTACAGCAGTATGAACATAGGTTAGATGCACATTATATTGAGGCAAAACATCAGTTACAGCAGTATCAGAATCTTGCTGATTTGTATTTTGACGGCTCCCTGCAGGCGCTGATAACTAAACATAAAAACAGCCGCGAAAACTTGTTCCAAGATGAAGCGCTGCTTATTGAAAATTTAATGGAACGTTTTAATTACCTGCAGGAGCAGAAAGACAGACTGCTTTCTCCTGTTAGTTCTCGCTTGTATCATTTACTCGCTAAACTGAACAGTCCTTTATTTATTGAAACAAAAAACAATTATCAGGCCGATATTGTACTGAATAAAAATGCGATAACGGTTGGTTTGATTTTTGCGCTTTTATCTACAATATTATTTGAATTGTTCTTTTATTTCATTTGTTTACTTGTAAAAAAAGTGTTTTCACCACGTTCAGTAAAACAATAGATAACCTAATTAATTGCTTAGTTTTGCATTTAACCCTTTAAATCTGTGATCTGCTTCTTTATGATGAACTGTTAATAATTAATCACCCTGATGGTGATAAAGTTTATTCAGACTTATAAATCGGAGCTTAATTCATGTCTACATTTGCACTTGCTTTTGGTACAGCGACTAAAAACCGTGACCAGAAAATTATTGAAGCATTTTTCCCTAACCCTCTATTAAATCCAAGTGATGATCTTGTTGCTGTTATTGCTGGCTTAGTCGGTTATGAGCAAGGCAATCAGGAAATTGAAATTACTCCTGCAGTTGCTGAGCTGCTGGCCGCTGCTTTTAACGGTGCCAATGAAACGGCTAATGCTGATTTTGCAGCCGCCGCCGCTAAATCTTGCCAGCCGCTTGTATTAGTTATTTTAGCGTCGGACGAAGCACCAGTATCTGTTGCTCAGGGCTACCTTAAACTGCAGCTTATCTCGCATCGTTTAGTTAAACCGCACGGTCTGGTTTTAGATGGTATTTTTGGTGTGCTGCATAATATTGCCTGGACTAATAAAGGGGCGATTGATCTCCCTGAATTAGCAGATCGTCAGATTACAGCGCGTTTAAACGGTGAAACTATCACTGTTGACTGTGTGGATAAATTCCCGAAAATGGTTGATTACATTGTGCCGAACGGTGTACGTATTGCCGATACTTCTCGTGTGCGTTTAGGTGCGCATGTTGGGGAAGGTACAACGGTAATGCATGAAGGTTTCATTAACTTTAATGCAGGTACAACGGGTGTAAGCATGGTTGAAGGACGTATTTCTGCTGGTGTTATGGTTGGCGAAGGCAGTGATATCGGCGGCGGTGCATCTATTATGGGCACATTAAGCGGTGGCGGTAAGATGGTTATCGCGATTGGTGAAAACAGTCTGCTTGGTGCTAATGCAGGCCTTGGTATCCCGCTGGGTAACCGCTGTACGATTGAATCAGGTTTATATGTAACAGCCGGCTCGAAAATCAAGATGCTTGATAATGAAGGCAAGGAAGCCGGTTTTGCAAAAGCGCGTGAGCTGGCAAATAAAGATGACCTGCTTTTCCGCCGCAACTCAATGACTGGACAAATTGAATGTCTAGCCAACAAAAGTGCCGTTGAATTAAACAGCATGCTGCATTCAAACTAACAGCTATTTGTCTTATTAATATCGTATTAGGGTTACTTTTAAGTAATCCTTTTTTATAGCGGTTGTTTATTAAAATGTACAATGGCAAATAAAATAAAACCAGCAGATGCTGGTTTTATTGATGATCTAAGGGCTGCTTTAAAAACTAAGGCAGAACCTTCTTAAAAGGTTTTACAATCACTTCTGCATAAATACCCGCTTCAACATAGGGATCTGCATCCGCCCAGGCCTGTGCATCTTGTAATGAATTAAACTCTGCAATGACGGTAGAACCGCTGAACCCGGCATCAGCAGGATCTTCGCTGTCAATCGCAGGATTTGGGCCGGCTACCAATAAACGCCCCTGATTATCCAGCTCTTGTAAACGAGTAAGGTGGGCAGGACGAGCCTGTTTACGCTGTGCTAAGCTGTTTTCAACATCTTGTGAAAAAATAACATATAACATATTTATTCCTCTGAATTTTTATTGGCTGAAGCTTCTTTTTCCGATTCTGGAACCGGTAAGTATTTATAGATATATATACCGCTTAAAACGGTAAATGCCAGCGTAAGACCCAGCAGACCGAATACCTTGAAGTTAACCCATATTTCCATCGACAAGCTGAATGCAACATAAACATTAACAGCACCTAACAGAGCGAAAAAAACTGCCCAGGCAAGGTTGAGGTTATTCCAGATATTATCCGGAAGAGTTAATTCTTTACCGAGCATCTGTTTGATAGCCGGCTTTTTAAAGACAAACTGAGTAACTAATAAGGCCAATGAAAACAGAGCGTAAACCACGGTTACTTTCCACTTGATAAAGACATCATCATGCAGAACCAGCGTTAAGGTACCAAATACCATGATCATTACAAAAGTAACAATATGCATTTTTTCAAGCCTGCCGTTTTTGAAATAATTAAACGCCAGCATAAGGCCCGTTGTCAGCATTAATGCCGCTGTTGCCGCATAAATATCGACCATTTTGTAAACCGCAAAGAAAATGATCAGTGGAATAAATTCAAAAAATTGCTTCATATCTATCTCTACTTAAAAGCGGGTAAACCCGCTTTAATATATTACTTATAGGTAGCAGCTTTCATTTTTTTAATGAATTTGTGCATTTCACTTAGCAGTTTTTCCGGGTTATCTAGATTTGATTCGATTACTTTAACAACAGCTGAGCCGGATATTGCGCCGGCTGCTCCAGATTTAATCGCTTCTTTTACCTGACCAGGTTTAGAAATACCAAACCCTAATAAAGAGGGCGCCGCGTTATGCTTGTTTAATGTTGCTAACATATGCTCAACCGGCATACCGGCTTTTGCATCTGCGCCGGTTACACCAGCACGGCTTAGCAGGTATGTATAACCTGAGCCTAGTTCAGCGACTTGTCGCAGGGTTTCTGGAGAGCCGTTGGGCGGCGCAATAAAAATCTGCTGAATATTATACTTATCAGCCGCCGCGCGGTAAGGCGCACTCTCTTCCAACGGCACATCAGCAATTAAGACTGAATCAACACCCGCTTCTTCGCAGCGCTGATAAAAGTTTTCAATGCCGTTACGGTATACAAGGTTAACGTAGAGTAATAAGCCGATCGGTATTGTCGGATGCTGTTTACGAATTTCACGAATGATTTCAAAGCAGCTGTCGGGTGTTATGCCGGAGTCTAAAGCACGTGTTGATGCATCTTGAATTACGATACCATCGGCTACCGGATCGGAGAAAGGGATGCCCAGTTCCAGTGCATCGGCACCGGCTGTCACTAAGGTGTCAATAATTTTAAGCGAAAGTTCCCGGTTAGGATCGCCGATAGCAACAAAAGGAACAAATGCACCCTGGTTTTCAGTTTCAAGGCGGTTAAATAAAGCTGCGTAACGTTTGCTCATTAGATCATTCCTTTTTGTTCAAAAATTTCAGCAACAGTGAAAATGTCTTTATCACCTCGGCCGGATAAATTAACAATAATAATCTGCTCTTTATCATCATGCTTGATAATTTTAAGAGCATGTGCCAGTGCATGTGATGATTCCAGCGCTGCAATAATACCTTCCTGCTCGGCTAGGACTTTAAAAGCTGCTAATGCTTCGTCATCAGTTGCATTGACGTACTGAGCTCTGCCTGTTTCTGCTAAATGGGCATGCTGCGGTCCGACAGATGGAAAATCCAGGCCGGCTGAAATAGAGTAAGACTCCTGCACCTGGCCGTGTTTATCCTGCATCATCAGTGAGTGCATACCGAAGAAGATACCTTTTGAACCGTAGGAGATAGGGCAGCCGTGCTCACCTGTTTCAATACCGTGGCCGCCGGGTTCAACACCAATTAATTCAACATTTTCATGGTCAATAAAATCAGCAAACATACCGATAGCATTAGAGCCGCCGCCGACACAGGCGATCACTTTATTGGGCAAGATACCTTCTTTTTTCAGACACTGCTGTTTGGCTTCTTCACCAATCATTTTTTGAAACTCACGTACAATGGTTGGGAATGGATGAGGCCCAGCCGCTGTACCTAATAAATAATGCGCAGTTTCATAACTGCCTGCCCAGTCCCGTAACGCTTCATTACAGGCATCTTTCAAGGTTGATGAGCCCGATGTTACCGGAATCACTTCCGCCCCCATTAAGCGCATACGGAATACATTAGGTTTCTGACGTTCACAGTCAACCGCGCCCATATAAACTTTACATTTTAGGCCCAGTAAAGCGCAGGCTAATGCAGTGGCAACACCATGCTGACCCGCACCGGTTTCTGCAATTATCTCATTTTTACCCATACGTTTAGCCAGCAGCGCCTGACCTAACACCTGGTTGGTTTTATGTGCACCGCCGTGCAGCAGGTCTTCACGTTTAAGGTAGAGTTTAGTTTTTTTACCTTTAGTTAAATTACGGCATAAAGTAAGGGGAGTCGGGCGTCCTGCGTATTCAGTTAATAATTCTGAAAACTCAGCAAGGAACTCCGGATCGCTTTGTGCTTTTAGAAACTCCTCTTCTAACTGCTTTAATGCCGGCACAAGAATTTGTGGTACGTACATGCCGCCGAATTGTCCAAAATAAGGATTTAACTTTTCCATTTTATAGAACCTTTTAATTTATATAATAAGATACGATGATCTTATAATTAATAATATTTTTTGAGCGAAAGCCTGTGAAACATATATCTCATATGCCCGGAAAAAATTGCTCCCAATTAGTTTTCAACTTTTCCATTTTATATAACCTCTTAAACTGTACTGTTAACGTTGTACATAACTTGTGATTGCTGCAAATGCAGCGTCTAATTTAGTTTGATCTTTTTTACCCGGCGCACTTTCAACACCTGAATTAAAGTCTAAACCGGCACAACCGATCAGGGCCGCCTGCTGTGCATTTTCAGGTGTTAAACCGCCAGCCAGCATGATCCTGCTTTTGTCTAAGCCGGCCTGCTCTGCCAGCAGTGACCAGTCAAAAACCTGACCCGTACCGCCGCTCTGGTCGCCCATTTGTGTATCAAGCAGGTGTTTCTGTACATTATATTTTTCGAAATCAGGAAGGCTGTCAGTGACACCATGCGTTTTCCATATTTCACATTGCTCAGGAAGCAGCGTGCGTAATGTTTTAATGTATTTCGGATCTTCATTACCATGCAGCTGAACAACGCGTAAACCAAGCTGCTTAACGGTATAAGCAATCAGTTCAGGATCTTCATTCTGGAATACACCCACATAGGATAATGGTGCACCTAACATCACCAGGCGTGCTTCTTCCATATCCACAAAACGCGGGGATTTTTCAACAAATATCAAACCGCCGTAAACCGCCCCTGCTTTATAAGCATCAGCCGCCGCGCGCGGGTGCGTTAAGCCGCAGACTTTGTTCTCGCCCAGGATTAGTCGGCGGCAGGCCTGGTCAATATTTGCCTGACTCATAATAGAACTGCCCACTAAGAAACCATCGGCATGTTTACTTAAATCTTTTATCTGCGCATGGTTATAGATACCGGACTCTGAAATTACTACCCGGTCTTTTGGTATTTTAGCCGCCAGTTCTTTAGTACGGTTCAGATCAATACTTAAGTCCCGCAGATTACGGTTATTAATGCCGATAATTTTTGCATCTAAGGCAATGGCACGTATTAATTCATGTTCATTACTGACTTCGGTTAATACTCCCATATTAAGGCTGTGCGCTGTATCGCGGTAAGCCTGATAAGCGTCATCATCTAATACTGACAGCATTAATAAAACCGCATCGGCTTTATAATGACGGGCTAAATAAATCTGGTACGGATCGATAATAAAGTCTTTACATAAAACCGGCTGCGTCACCTGTTCGCGCACTTTAGTGACATATTCAAAATCACCCTGAAAATACTTTTCATCGGTTAATACTGAAATTGCAGACGCGTAGTTTTTGTAAGTGCCGGCAATAAGGTCTAAATCAAACTCCTGACGAATCAGTCCTTTTGAAGGTGAGGCTTTTTTACATTCTAGGATAAAAACACTTTTACCCTGGTGCAGTGCACCATAAAAATTACGGCTGCTCATGCCCAGCTCATCTTTAAACTTAATTAAAGGCTGCTGTGCTTTACGTGCTTTTACCCATTCAATTTTGTCATCAACAATTTTACCAAGAATGGTGTCCTGTAAACTCTGGTCGTTTAACATTGGCTTTGCTCCGCGAGTTGCTGCACAAGCTGCAGCGGCTTACCGGTCTGCATCATATTTAGGGCCATTTCTGTACCTTGTTTAAAGTTGTCGGCTTTACCGTTAAGCACTAATAATGCTGATACATTAACCGCGACAGCCGCCTGCTGTGCATCTGTGCCTTTACCTTGGAGTATCTGCTCGATAATGACTTTGTTTTCCTGTGCGTCACCGCCGAAAATAGCTTCAACCGGGTAATGTTCAACACCGAAATTTTCAGGTGTTAATGTATATTCTTTTATTTCACCATTAATAAGTTCGGCAACTTGAGTTTGACCATGCACTGCCACTTCATCTAAACCGCTGCCGTAGACCACCATTACTCGTTTCATGCCCAGCTCTTTATGCACCTGTGCAATTGGTTTTAAAAGCTCAGGGGCATAGACGCCCATTAATTCAAATGCGGGACGTGCAGGATTGACCAGCGGCCCTAACACATTAAATATTGAGCGGGTTTTCAGGGCCGCACGAACTGGAGCTGCAAAGCGCATTCCGGCGTGATAGTGAGGGGCAAAAATAAAACATATATTTAAGTCGTCTAAACATTGACGTGCTGTTTCCGGGCTCATATTAAGGTTAATACCAAAAGCCGCCAGTAAATCAGAAGAGCCGGATTTGCTTGATACACTGCGGCTGCCGTGTTTGCAGACCTTAAGGCCACAGGCGGCTGCTACAAATGCACTCGCTGTGGAGATATTAATGGTGCCCAGGCCGTCACCGCCGGTACCGACAATATCAGTAAAATCATAATCAGGACGAGGAAAAGCTTTGGCCTGTGCCAGCAGAGCATTAGCAGCCCCGGTTATTTCTAATGGAGTCTCACCCTTAATTTTTAATGCGGTTAATACCGAAGATAAAATAACAGGATCGACTTCGCCTTTTACTACCTGCTCAAAAAAAGCCTGGCTTTGTTCACTGCTAAGCGATTCACCTGCATATAATTGTTCTAAAACTTCATGAATATCGAACTGACTCATTTAAAGGGTCTCCGTGTTTGTGACTAGCTCTAAGCTTGTTTCTAATAATTTTGCACCTTCACAGGTTAAAATAGACTCGGGATGAAACTGAAATCCGATCACTCTATCCTGCTGGTTATAAACGGCCATACACATACCGTTAAAGTCTGCAACCACCTCTAAAGAGGGCGGTACGCTTGTACCAAGAAGTGAGTGGTAACGGGCAACTGAAAGCGGCTGGCTTAAACCGGCAAACATACGGTCACCGCAGTGTGTTATTAATGAAGATTTGCCGTGCATAATCTGCTCTGCCTGACCAACTACGCCTCCGTATTGTTCGATCAATGCCTGATGGCCTAAACAGATGCCGAGCATAGGGATCTGACCTTTACATAATCCGATTAATTCAATCAGACAGCCGGCTGCACTCGGGGTACCGGGGCCGGGGGAGAGAATTAGGGCTGCTTCATTCTCACTGGCGTCAATATATGCCTTTACCTGTGATGCCGGCAGACTGTTACGATAAATTTTTACCGGATAACCCAGTGCTTTAAACTGATCTACCAGGTTGTAGGTAAATGAATCAAAGTTATCGAGAAAAAAGAGTGTTTGTTTTTTAGCTGTTTTCATCTGCTTATTCTCCCGCTTCAGTGGTGCTGACATTTTTTAATGTTGTGCCGTGTGCCAGTGCAATTGCATTTAATACCGCGGCCGCTTTACTGCGGGTTTCATCGGCTTCTGACTGCGGCACTGAATCATAAACAACCCCTGCTCCTGCCTGGGCCTGAGCAATGCCGTCTTTAACAAAGGCTGAGCGGATAACGATACAGGTATCCATATCACCTTTACCGTTAATATATCCTACTGCGCCGCCGTAACTGCCGCGGCGTTTTTTCTCAACCTGGCGTACCAGTTCTGAGGCGCGAATTTTTGGTGCACCGACTAAGGTACCCATATTCATGCACGCCTGGTAAGCATGCAGTGCATCTAAATCATCACGTAATTTACCCACCACTCGAGACACTAAATGCATTACATGACTGTATCTGTCCACTTTGAGCAGATCTGCTACATGGCGGGTGCCGGGCTCACTAATGCGGGCCACATCGTTACGGGCTAGGTCAACCAGCATTAAATGTTCAGAGGTTTCTTTACGATCTAAACGCAGTTCCAGTTCTAAACGACTGTCTAAATCTTTATTGATAGAGCCGTCGGCATTAAAACCACGAGGGCGGGTGCCGGCTATCGGATAAATCTCAACATCTTTTGTCTGCTGTGTATATTTAATCGCACTTTCAGGAGAAGCGCCAAATAAAACAAAATCACTGTCTTTTAAATAAAACATATACGGACTTGGATTGGTTTCTTTGAGTTTTGCGTAAGCTGCAATGGGATCTGGACAGGATAATGAAAAACTACGTGATGGTACAACCTGGAAAATATCACCTTTAATAATGTTCTTTTTCAGCTTTTCAACAATGGCGCAGTACTGTGCATCGGATACATCACAGCTGACTTTACCTTGTAAGGATATTTGTGTTTCAAGCTGTGGTTTATAGCTGATGCATAAATTTTGTAGTTCGGTAATGCGGGCCTGGATGCGTTTTTCATTTTCATCTGAATACAAACCGCCGAAAACACTGCCGATAATTTCTGACTGCTGTGTCTGATGATCTTGAATTAACAGTGTTTCAGCAACATAAAACATAAAATCGGGGCAGATATTGTCGCTTTCCGGCACATCCGTTAAATCTTCAAAAGTTGCAATAAAATCATAAGCAAAAGCGCCGCCAAGGAAGAGTGCCTGGTTATGTGAGGATTGTTTTTTAATATTATCAATAAGGCAGCGTAATGCATCAACTGGAGAAGCTGATTTTAAACGCTGTTCTTCATCACTACTGCTGTCGGATTTTGGAAAAGTTAACTGCAGCTGATCTGCTGACTGATGACTGATCAGCTGTATTGAAAACTGCGGAGTGATAAAGGTTAATAAATCTTTACCATTGTCGGTGATGGCGTCAAAAGTAACCACTAGTCCGTGACAGGTTATTTTCATGCACGCATCAAGCAGCATCAAACTTTTTAAATGTGCTTTGCTTTCAATTTCTGCGGAGTCAAAAAGCAGATGATTACTGCTGTCTGCCGTTATGCTCTGGAATAAACCCAGTGAATCACTAATGTATTCACAATTATTTTCAATGCTTTTTAAAACCCCAATCGGGTGTAGAGTATTCATGTGTCTTTGTCCTTTAAAATTAAGTCGGTAATCGTCTGCTAAAGGTTTATGACTGCCATCGCCAGGACTGTTTCAGGATGTTTTTTATTTTGCTCATCAGCTTTCTCTATTTATCGGGTTTTTAATTTACTCTTACATTTGTGCGGAATTAGATAAAAAAAAAGCCCGCAATGTGCGAGCTTTTAAATTTGGTTTTTTGGGAAAATTTTAAATATAAAAAAACCTCATTGCTCGCTTAAGAGAATGAGTGCCACCAAGAATAATCTTTAAGAGTAATTGTATTTAAAATCATATATCATGCGTCCCATAAATTTAGACATCCATTTTTTGCGATTCCGCCTTTAATGTCAAGGTGATTTTTAGGATATTCATGTTAATTGACCTTCACTCACACACTAATGCTTCAGACGGACAGTTAACTCCTAAGGAATTAGTGGTGCGGGCTGCTAACCGGCAGGTAGATATGTTAGCGATAACTGACCACGATAGTATTGATGGATTAGCGCAGGCTCGGCAGGTTATTACCGAGCAGGAGTTAAAATTAACCTTAATCAACGGTATCGAAATCACCACTAACTGGCTGAATCATGAAATTCATGTGGTCGGGGTAAATATTGATCCTGATAATAACGCTTTATTAACATTAATCGAAGCGCAGAAAGAAAAACGAGAGGCTCGTGCTGTTGAAATGGGGCGCCGTCTTGAAAAAGCGAAAATTCCCGGCGTTTACCAAGGGGCAAAAGCCTTAGCGGGTGAAGGTGCTATTACACGAGCTCATTTTGCACGTTATTTAGTTGAAATCGGCGCTGCGCCTACATTTCCTAAAGTGTTTGATAAATACTTAAGCCGCGGTAATACCGGTTATGTGCCGCATAACTGGGTATCGATGGAAGAGGCGGTTAAGGT
The DNA here is from genome assembly GCF_000381745.1 of Psychromonas ossibalaenae ATCC BAA-1528. GTDB lineage: Bacteria > Pseudomonadota > Gammaproteobacteria > Enterobacterales > Psychromonadaceae > Psychromonas > Psychromonas ossibalaenae. Next base: position 44,663 of record NZ_KB906970.1, read on the forward strand.
TATTCATCTTGCCGGCGGGCAGGCGGTTTTAGCGCATCCGAATCATTATCATTTATCCAATAAGTGGATGCGCCGATTATTTACCGAATTTAAACAATTTAATGGTGATGCGATGGAAGTCGCAATGGGACAGCAGTCACCGCAGATGCGCCTACAATTAGCAATGTGGAGCAATGAATATGATTTATTAGCTTCGCAGGGCAGCGACTTTCATTTTGTCGGCCGCTGGCGGGATTTAGGTAAAGCACTACATTTACCTGAAATAGCAAAACCGCTTTGGTCGGACTGGCCTAGCTATTTGTTATTATCAGAAACAAAAGAAGCACTATTATGAGTCAATTTTTTTACGTACATCCAGAAAACCCGCAGGTTCGTTTAATGAAACAGGCGGTTGAAATATTAAAAAAAGGCGGCGTTATTATTTATCCGACCGATTCCGGTTATGCACTGGGCTGTACTATGGATAATAAACGCGGTCTGGATAAAATTTGTCAAATCCGCGATTTAGATAAAAAGCATAACTTTACTCTGGTATGTCGTGATCTTGCAGAGATTGCGACTTATGCGCGTGTGGATAACCAGGCTTATCGGGCTTTAAAAAATAATACCCCAGGCGCTTATACGTTTATTTTTAAATCAACTAAAGATTTACCCAAACGTTTAATGAATCCAGCTAAACGCACAATAGGTATTCGTATCCCGGATAACGCTATTGCATTAGCTTTACTTGAAGAGTTAGGTGAGCCGTTAATGACCACCAGTTTGATTCTGCCGGGTAAAGAAAGTACAGAATTTGATCCTGAAGAAATTCGCGATCAGTTAGAACATCAGGTTGAATTAATTTTAAACGGCGGTTATCTGGGCGAAGCCCCGACCACCGTCATTGATTTTTCTGATGATGGTGTGGTTATCCGCCGCGAAGGTGCCGGTGATTTAACCCCGTTTCAATAATACATTTAGATTAAGTTTAATAATAGCTTGATGGCGATGAAGATATTTTGTTTTAGTTCTAGGAGAGAACGCGCAGTTTAATAAGTATAAATGAGCATTCTCGACAACGAAATTAAACAAAATAGCAAAATCAGCATTAAGCGATGTTGGCATAATGAGAATTACCCAAAGGAAATAGAAAATGAGTGAAAAATTACAGAAAGTATTAGCACGAGCAGGACTTGGTTCACGCCGTAAAATGGAAGTGGTTATTCAGGAAGGGCGTGTTAGTCTCGACGGTAAAGTGGTCGGGCTTGGTGAGCGTGTAACTGAAGAGCAGATTATCCGTGTAGACGGACGTATTGTTAAAAGTAAAACACCAGAAAATGTTGTCTGCCGAATCCTTGCATATAACAAACCGGAAGGTGAAATCTGTACGCGCAGCGATGAAGAAGGCCGTAAAACCGTTTTTGAACGTTTACCGCATCTAAAAGGTGCCCGCTGGATCTCGATCGGTCGTTTAGATATTAATACATCCGGTTTGTTACTGTTTACAACTGACGGTGAATTTGCCAATAAAATGATGCACCCGAGCCATGAAGTTGAACGTGAATACGCGGTGCGGGTCTTTGGTGAAGTGGATGAAGCGATGCTTAACCGTTTACGCATGGGGGTTAAACTTGATGATGGTGAAGCTAAGTTTTTATCCATTAAAGAGTCCGGCAAAGAAGCGGGTGGTGAAGGTATTAACCGCTGGTACCATGTTGTATTAACGGAAGGGCGTACTCGAGAAGTGCGTCGTTTATGGGAAAGTCAGGGCGTGCAGGTAAGCCGTTTAATGCGTGTGCGTTACGGTAATATTCATTTAGATAAACAACTTCCACAGGGCGGCTGGTCTGAACTTAACCTGAAAGAAGTTAACTATCTGCGCAAACTAGTTGATATGCCTAAAGAAACGGAAACTAAAGTACGTGTTGATGAAAAGAAAGTGAAAAATACTCAGGCTCGTATCCGTCGAGCGGTTAAGAAACATACGCAGCATCGTAAAGCAGGTGAGCGTCGACGCAGTACCAGCCGTACGCGTAAATAATCAATGCGGTTATAATAAACTCTCCCCCAAAAGCATACTTAGGTATGCTTTTTTGTAGGTTTAAGAAAATCCGCTTCGCATTTTGTTTAATTTGCCGGGTGTCAAATCTATCAAAAAATGCTAAATTAACTTTAATTAATGCAATGAATTTATTAAATAAAAATAAGTAGAGATTTCATGATAAAAAAATGTTTATTTCCAGCAGCCGGTTACGGAACCCGCTTCTTACCTGCAACTAAGTCAATGCCGAAAGAGATGATGCCGATTGTTAACAAACCCTTAATTGAGTTTGGTGTTGATGAAGCATTAGAAGCAGGTATGACCGGTATGTGTATTGTGACCGGCCGAGGCAAACATTCATTAATGGATCATTTTGATATTAACTATGAATTAGAGCACCAGATCAGCGGCACAGCAAAAGAAGAGCAGTTGAAAGATATCCGCTCAATTATGGAAAGTGCGCATTTTACTTTTATTCGCCAGCGTGAAATGAAAGGCCTCGGACATGCTATCCTGACCGGAAGAAAGTTAATAGGTGATGAACCCTTTGCGGTTGTTCTTGCGGATGACCTGTGTGTTAATGAAGATGAAGGCGTTTTAAAGCAGATGGTTGCACTTTACAACCAGTTCCGCTGTTCAATTGTGGCAGTGGAAGAGGTGCCCGATGAAGAGACTCATAAATACGGCGTGATAAAAGGTGAAATGATTAAAGATGATATCTACCGTGTGGATGATATGGTTGAAAAACCAGAGCCGGGTACAGCGCCGAGTAATATGGCGATTATCGGCCGTTATATATTAACACCGGATATTTTTGAGATTATTAAAGATACGCCTCCGGGTAAAGGCGGTGAAATCCAGATCACCGATGCACTGCTTAAACAGGCGAAGAAAGGCTGTGTTCTGGCTTACAAATTTAAAGGTAAACGTTTTGACTGTGGAAGCGTACCTGGTTTTATTGAAGCAACTAATTACGTATACGATAATCTTTATCAAGAGTAAGTTGTAATTTCTAGATATAAAAAATCCCGGCTTAGTTCGGGATTTTTTATATCTGCTAATGGAAAATTATTCCTGGATGGCTTGACGAATATAACCGTTTTTTTCTGCTAATAATGTTTCTGCCTGCAAAGCATTTTTACCGGTTAACAGCATCACGATAGCTGTTTTACAATGATTATTACTCTCCAGAAGCGCCTGCTCGGCCTGCTGAGTTGTACAGTCGGCGGCTTGAATAACAATGTTTTTCTGACGTTCAAGCAGCTTTGCATTGCTTGCTTTTACATCAACCATTAAATTACCGAATACTTTACCCGTTTTGATCATGCTGCCTGTGCTGAGCATATTTAAAATTAGTTTCTGTGCTGTACCTGCTTTCATGCGTGAAGATCCGCTCAGTACCTCCGGGCCGACAACCGCGCAGATATCGATATCACTAATATCAGACATGGGACTTTGCGGATTACAGTTAATACTTATTACCTTTGCCTGCAGAGATTTAGCAAAAGACATTGCACTTAATACATAAGGGGTGCGCCCGCTGGCTGCAATGCCAACCAGTACGTCATGTTTTGTAAAGTTAATATTCTCTAAGTCAGTTTGTCCTGCCTGTTCATTGTCTTCTGCATTTTCGACTGCATTTAAAATTGCCCGATGACCGCCGGCAATCAGGCCGATTACCTGCTGCGGATCGCTGCCGAAAGTCGGCGGGCATTCACTAGCATCTAAAATGCCTAAGCGGCCGGAGGTGCCTGCGCCGCAATACACAAGTCGCCCCCCTTGCTGAAAAGCATAACTGATTACATCAACTGCGAGGGCTATTTCGGGTAAAACGGCCTGCACTGCAGCCGCTGCTTTGTGATCTTCATTGTTGATGACCTGAAGCATGTCAAAGGTTGATAAGATATCAATGCTGCTGCTGGCTGGATTAGAGCTTTCAGTGATCATATTTGCAATAGGCATAATTTAGGTCTTTAAATAATGTTGAAGGATTGAATTATTAATTCAGTATATGAGGTTAAAGTTATCAATTTATATATAATAACAAACTTAATCATACTAACGGGTTCAATGTCACATTATGAAATTTAAAAACAGGTTAGGGCGTCAGCGTTTGAGCTCCCTTATGTGCGGTGCTTTTGATTTTTTGCGTGGTTTTTTGTTGATCATGCTTTTTCTGACCGCGGGTAAATTAATCAGCAGTTATCTGCCGATTACTTTTCCGGGTAGTATTATCGGTTTAATCTTGTTGTTTATCGCTTTGTCCAGCCATGTGGTAAAAGCGGAATGGATCTTAATGTCCGGTAATTTTATTTTAAAATATATGGCACTGCTGTTTATTCCAATAGGTGTCGGTTTATTGAATTACCTAGAGTTAATTTTCAGTCACTGGCTGGTTATTGTGTTTTCTCTTTTTTTTACCACGCTGTTCATTATGTTATTAGTCGGACATTTTTTTCAGTATCTTAATAGAAATGAAGAGGTCTGATTTTGTTTTTATATATAGCGCTTCCTTTAACCTTAACTGTGTTTTTTACCAGTAAACGTCTTTATGCTTATAAAACCTGGCCGTTTTTTAATCCGGTATTATTATCGATTTTAAGTCTGATACTGATACATCTTCTTTTGGGCTTAGATTATGCGGAGTATGAGAAAGGCACCTTTTTACTCACCAGTTTATTAGAGCCTGCAGTTGTGGTGTTAGCATTACCTCTATATCTGCAGCTTCATCTTATTAAAGCAAAGCTGAATATCATATTAGCGGCATGCCTGCTTTCTGTATTGACCGCGTTTATCTGTGCTTTTTATATTATGCCTTTATTAGGGGCTGATTTAGTGACTGCCGCATCATTTGCCCCTCAGTCGGTTACAACACCGATTGCAATGGAAATTAGTAAAAGCCTGCAGGGGATCATTTCATTAACGGCCGCTATGGTTATTTTTGCCGGAATAATCGGCGCAAGTATCGGACTGGGATTTCTGCAGTTGTTCGGTGTTAAAGATAAACAAGCGCAGGGGATTGCCATCGGCTGTGCATCACATGCGCTGGGCACGGCAAAAGTACTGGAAGTTGATAAAGTAGCGGGCGCATTTTCTTCGATTGCATTGATTATATGTGCCGTTTTATCAGCGTTGCTGATGCCGCTGCTATATGCACTGCTTTTTTAACAGACATATCTGTTACCAATCAAAATGCTGATTTTTGCATCTTGAATGATAACGGGTATAAAAAAGCCGAAGAGTAACTTCGGCTTTTATGTACTGCTTATAAGCTGTTACTACTAATCAGCTGCATAACCATTTTCAGGTAATACTTCACCGTCAAGCATTGCCTGGTTATTTTCCATTGCTAAACGCCCGGTTAAAAACCACTGTGCGGCTAACGGAAAAATAGAATGCTCTTGAGTAAGTACTCGCTCACGCAGATCTTCGGCACTATCTTCAGTAAAAACAGGTACTTTAGCCTGTAATACAGTCGGACCTGAGTCGAGTTCCGGTGTTACGAAATGCACACTTGCACCATGCTCTGAATCACCGGCATCAATAGCACGCTGGTGTGTATTGGTCCCCTGGTATTTCGGCAGCAGTGAAGGGTGGATATTAAGCATTTTACCAAGGTATTTATTAACAAACTCGGTTGTTAAAATACGCATAAATCCAGCCGTCAAAATTAAATCCGGCTGATATTTATCCAGTGCCTCACTTAATAAAGCATCATATTCTTCACGAGTGTCGATGCCCTGGCTGGCTATCACCCGGCTGCTGATACCTGCATCAGCAGCGCGCTGCAGTCCTAACACGTCGCTTTTGTTACTGATCACTGCCGACACTTCAATGTGTTGATCTGCAATGGTGCTGTTATGCAGTTTATCAATGATAACCTGCAGATTAGTGCCGGTACCTGAGATAAGAACAACTATTTTTTTGCTGGGTAAGGTTGTACTCATTATTTATTTAATCTCTACTTGTGCTTCATTTTCACGGGCATCTTCGATATGGCCTAATACCCAGGCATTTTCACCTTGAGCTGTTAGGATTTCTACTGCTTTTTCTTTTTCAGATGCCGGAACAACGATCATTAGACCAACACCACAGTTAAATGTACGGTACATCTCTTCTGTTTCTACATTGCCGTTTTCCTGCAGCCAGTTGAAAATAGCAGGCCATTGCCAGCTTTTACCATCAACAACCGCTTTACTGCCTTTAGGTAAGACACGTGGAATATTTTCCCAGAAGCCGCCGCCGGTAATATGCGAAATAGCGTGTACTGGACAGTTTTTAATTAATTCCAGGGTCGACTTAACGTAGATTTTAGTGGGTGTTAATAACGTATCACCAAGCGTTGAGTCGCCGAACGGCGCACTGGTATCTGCTTTAGACACTTCTAAAATTTTACGCACTAAGGAGTAACCGTTTGAATGCGGACCGCTTGAACCTACTGCGATTAATGCATCACCAGCGCCAACTTTAGTACCGTCAATAACATCGGCTTTTTCTACCACACCGACACAGAAACCAGCAATATCGTAATCATCACCTTCATACATGCCCGGCATTTCAGCAGTTTCACCACCGATAAGTGAACAGTTAGAAAGTAAGCAGCCTTCGCCGATACCAGTCACAACATCTGCCGCCACGTCAACATCCAGTTTACCTGTCGCGTAATAGTCTAAGAAAAACAGAGGCTCTGCACCTTGAACGATAAGGTCGTTCACACACATTGCCACTAAGTCGATACCGACTGTGTCGTGCTTTTTAAGGTCAATTGCCAAACGCAGTTTTGTACCGACGCCATCAGTACCTGCAACTAATAAAGGCTCTTTATACCCTGTTGGTAGTTGGCATAATGCACCGAAACCACCTAATCCGCCCATAACTTCTGGTCGCTTAGTGCGTTTAGCTACACCTTTAATACGCTCAACTAATGCTGTACCCGCGTCAATATCTACGCCAGCGTCTTTGTAGCTTAAAGAGTTTTTGTCGTTGCTCACTTGCATTCCCCGCAAAATTAATTGGAAAAGCTGTTTAGGCTTTTATAGAGTTTGATGAATTAGAACTGGCGGCATTTTAGCATTTATATGAGCAGGAGCTAATTATTTATGCACTGATTTTTACTTTATGGTGAATCTTTCGGCAGCCGGGGGACTTATCTGTATTTTCAAAGGAACTGAATTGATTGAAGTTTCAGTGAGTTGGTGAATATAATGCGTTTATTATAATTATCATCTTGCAATAGAGTTAGATCTGCTTATGATCTAGTTTTATTATTTAAAATGGTAGTTAACTTAATGAAATTCATTTTCTTAACACGCAGTCTGTTTATCCTGCTTATCGCATTTACATCGCCGTTATCTGCCGGGCAATTTGATAACCCGTATCAGGGCAATATTGTGGTCGGAAAACAGAGTGAAGACCTGCTCAAGCAGCAGGCTTTAAAACAAGTGCTGGTAAAAGTATCGGGTAACACCGAGGTGGTCAAACTTGCTGAAAGTAAACTTCTATTAAAAAATGTCCAAAGCCTGTTATCACAGTTTGGTTACCGACTGTTTAAAGACAAACGTTACTTTTTTGCCGTCTTTGATCAGCGAAAAATTACTCAGGCCTTAAAAGATATGCAGCAGCCTGTCTGGGGAGATACTCGGCCGACAACACTTGTCTGGTTAATTAAGGATGATAAAGGCACGCGTAAACTGCTTTCTGACTATATGATCAATAACAGCAGCGAATCCAAATTTTCATCGGTGTTACAATCTCAACAGCATGATCGGGGTATTACCCTGCAGTTTCCTTTAATGGATCTGGATGATAATTTAGCATTATCCGTATCAGATGTTGCCGGACGTTTTTATACGCCTATTGCCGCCGCCAGTGCACGTTATGCTATGAATCATTTTGTTGCTGCTAATTTAAAACAGGTGTCCGAAGATAACTGGTATTTAGACTGGGTATTAGTACAGTCTGATACGCTGACGAAACAAAATAAAATGTTATTATCCGATAAATTTTACGGCGAAAAATCACAGCTTTTGGCAAAAATGACCAATGCTATTGCGGATTATTATGCTGGGCAGTATGCGGTGCTGGAAAACGAAGATGAGAAATTTAAACAAACCATTTATATTAACGGTATTACTTCATTAGCGCAGTTAACAAAACTGAATGATCTATTATCCGGGTTATTAGCTATTGCTTCATTTGAAGTTGTGTCAGTACAAGATCAGCAGGTTACAATTAATGTTAAAGTTAATGGCGGTCTGCACAGTTTTGCAAATGCACTGTCAGTCCAGACTGCTTTGCAGGAAGATCTTTCTAATGATGAAAAATTTCATTTTTACTGGCGTTAATTAAGGAAAACCATGCCTCAAGATGAGTTACGCTTTCAGTATCCGTTATTAGCACTTAAATTTCCAGATGATGAAACCTTTGCGAGTTTTTATCCGGGACAAAATGCCGCTTTATTAACTCAGCTGAAAAACAGTGTGGTAGGACTTGGTGAACCTGTCCTGTATATGTGGGGAGAGTCCGGCAGCGGCCGCTCACATTTATTACATGCTTTATGCAGTGAAGTTGATGAACGTGGAGACAGTGTTGCTTATATCCCTCTGCATCACTATCAGGGCATGACCCTGGATATTTTTGAAAACATGGAAAAAGTCACTCTGGTGTGTATTGATAATGTTGATGCGGTTGCCGGTGATAAAAAATGGGAAAAAGCACTTTTTGATTTTTATAACCGCTGGTTAGATAACAAAGAAAACCGTCCGCCAGGTGCTAGTTTAGTATTATGTGCCAGTGATCTGCCCAAACAGCTAGGTATAAAGCTCAATGATCTTGTGTCCCGTTTTGAGTGGGGGGCCTGTCATCATCTAGCCCCGCTGAATGACGAAGAAAAACTAGGTGCACTGCAGCTGCGGGCGCAGCTGAAAGGTATGAAACTGCCTGTTGATGTGGGACGATTTTTATTGAACCGTTTATCACGGGATATGAATACACTGTTAACAACGCTGGATCGTTTAGATAATGCCTCGCTTGAAGCAAAACGTAAACTTACTATTCCTTTTGTTAAAGAAGTCTTAGAACTATAGGTCTAAGACTTTATAACCTTCGTTATTTCTCTTGAGCAGCCTTCTTTTTACGAATGTTCAATCCCAGCTCCTGCCCTCGGTATTTCGCAAAATAGATATTACCGGAGAGAAACAAACAGGTCAGAAGCAGTTCAATAACAGCCAGCAGGCTCTGAGCCGGATCGGTTAATAAAATAACCATACTGTGCATCAGGTACAACAGAGCAACAAAAGCGCTCCAGGCATAAGTATAGGGATTGTTCTGTATAATGCCTTTCAGTGGAAACAGTAAAGGTATAAACCAAAGTGCAGCAACCAGCCAGGGGCTGATGCCTAAAGCCGGTGGTGACAGCCATAAATGCCAGGCTGGAATCAAAACCAGCAGCCCGAAGTAACCTGTTTTTGCCAGCAGTTTAAAAAGCTCAGTTTTTTTCATATACACTTCCGGCGGCCTGATCGAAGCACAGTTTATAAAACACTAAATAATAGCCAGAACGCTTTCCGGCGGGCGCCCAATGGCTGCTTTACCGTTTGCTAATACAATCGGGCGTTCAATCAGTTTCGGGTTTTCCAGCATTGCCTGTAAAAGTTCCTCTTCATCTTGTACGTCTTTTAAAGCTAAAGCTTTATAGATATCTTCGTTAGTACGCATTAACTGTCGTGCACTGTTAAAACCCAGCAGCTCAATAATCTGCTTTAATATTTCTAAGCCTGGTGGTGTTTTCAGGTATTCAACCACGGTTAGGCTGTCTGTTTCATTCTCAATCAGGGCTAATGTAGCACGGCTTTTTGAGCAGCGCGGATTATGATAAATTGTAATGTCGGTCATCTTTATTCCTTTTTTAAGTAGCGGTTATGCTTCAATAAGCCAAAGACAAAAATTAAAGCACAACTGTTGTGTTTATAAGAATTATTCTGCCGGCCAGGTGACAATATAATCTTCGAGATTGTCAGGGTTCACTGTGGTTTCTGAAACGATCTTTCCACGAATTGAACATCCGGCTTTATGCATTGCCGACTGGCTGCCGGTAATAAGAGGGTGCCATTCTGGTAATGGTTTTTCTTCAACTAATAAACGGTAGGCGCAGCTTGCCGGCAGCCAGTGAAACTGGTCAATATCATCCAGTGAAACTTTTACACAATCTTTAACTAACTTAAAGCGCTGTTCATATTTTTTACATTTGCATGTTTTTGTATGCAGAAGATGACAAGCCACATTAGTAAAATGCAGCTCTTCAGTGTCATCGTCAATGATTTTGTTTAAACAGCATTTCCCGCAGCCGTCACAAAGTGATTCCCACTCCTGCTGTGACATTTGTGATAGTGTTTTTTTTTCCCAGAAGTTAGCCATGTGTACCTTATTTAGTTGGAGCTGTAATGCGCGGGTGATTAATTCGTTCAGATAAATAGCTGACCGCTGTTGCAAAGTAATACGAACGATTCCAGTGCATTAATACTTTGTAGTTATTGTAGGCGAGATAAACCCGGCCGCTGGCATCATCGGGTATAACAATTGATGCATCAAGATCGACTTTAGGCAGCGCAGTACCGTCAAAACGTCGTACTCCGAGATCCTGCCATTGGGCAAGAGTTTTCTGTTTTTTTATGCCGGCTAATTCGCTGTCAAAATTTTCCGGTAATAAAACCTGGCGTCCCCAGGTTTCATCATAATTCCAGCCTTCAGTTTTTAAATAGTTAGCCGCCGAAGCAAATACATCTGCATAGCTGTTCCAGATATCTTTTCTGCCGTCACCGTCATAATCTACCGCATAATTAAGGTATGAAGTCGGCATAAACTGTACCTGGCCCATTGCACCGGCCCATGAACCGATGAATTTATCCTGTTCTATATGGCCTTCTTCGAGAATGGTTAATGCGGCAAATAATTGTTTTTTAAATAATGCTTCACGACGCCCTTCGTAAGCCATTGTTGTTAAAGATGAGATAACATAATGGCGTCCGGTTAAGCGGCCGAAGTTAGTTTCAATGCCCCATAGGGCAACAATAAACCTCGGCTGTACGCCGTACTCTCTACCAATTTTATGGAGCAGATGATAATGCTTCTGATACGCTTCCCGTGCCTGATCTATTTTCCAGTCAGGCACCGCTCGGGGAATATAGGTATCTAAGGTCAGTTTAAATTCCGGCTGTTCTTTATCTGATTTAACACTGCGCTGCAAAAACTCTACCTCAGTAAAGGCATTATCAACCACGGCCGCATCAATGCCTTTTTCTTTCGCTTCAACCTTTATATTTTCAACATACTGTTTAAAAGGTATTTTTTCTACCTCAGCCGCATTAACGACTTGAGCCATTAAAGATGCTGAGCAGATGCTGAGCACAGAGAAAAAACCGGCAAATTTATTTATTTTCATCTTGGATCCCTTGTTTGTTGTTTTTTCCACTTTTTATGTTCTTTTAAGTGGTCAACAGGCGGAGGAGGAAGCTGCAGATAATAACCATTATCGACAATTGAAGAGAGTACTTTTTCAGCATCCGCAAGGGCTAGTTTTGTTTCTTTTTTAATATTCAGCAGAGAAACTAACTGCGGCGGACCGAATTGTTCTAAAAGAGGATCGGGAACGGGTGAAAAATCATCTCTTTTAGCGATAAAAAGATAGGTTTGCGGTTTGCGAATACTTTTATATACAGCACATAACATAATACTAATTCAGCCCTTTACTTGCCTATTTCGGCAGCAGACTATAACATGTTATCTGCTTTAATTTTTATAGAAATTAGCTGAATTTTAAGTCAAATCATAAAGATGAACAAAGACAGGACAGTTATGACATTAAAATCGTTAAATTTCACCTTACTTGTGGTGAATGTTGATAATGAAGAGCTTTCTATATTAGCAGAAGAGCTTAATAAAAAACGTATGATGGCCCCTGATTTTTTCAGCAATGCTCCCATTGTTGTTAATATTGAAAGTGAAACACTGAATTTAGATTTTACCCAGTTAAAAAACGTAGTAAGTGAACAGGGATTTTTGTTAGTGGGAATTTCTGGTGAGTTATCCGAGCCCCAGAAAGCGCTGCTTAATGCGCAGAATATCGCCGTTTTACGCAGTTCAAGGCGTCATGCAGGCAAAACCGAAGTTAAAACAGAAGTTAAAGAACAACAAGTGCAGGCCGCTGGAGTCGAGCCGGCTGCATTGAGCGGTTATATAAAAACTAAAATTCATACCGGCCGAGTTCGTTCCGGGCAGCAGATTTATGCCAAAGAGTGTGATCTGGTTATTAACGGCGATGTTGGTGCCGGGGCCGAGGTGATTGCTGACGGCAATATTCATATTTACGGCGCATTACGTGGTAAAGCGTTAGCCGGTGCCATGGGAGATCAGAGCGCTTTAATTTTCTGTCAGGCACTTAGTCCTGAACTAGTTTCTATCGCCGGAGTTTATAAATTAAGTGAAGATCTGCCTCATGAGTTTGCCGGTAAAAGCAGCATAGTTTCATTGCAGGATGAACAGATTGTATTAACCAATTTAAGTCAGATTTAATTAGCTAAGGAATAATAATGGCAAAAGTTATTGTCGTGACATCAGGTAAAGGTGGTGTCGGTAAAACAACAAGCAGTGCGGCAATCGGTACCGGTCTTGCAATGTCTGGTGCGAAAACCGTGATTATTGATTTTGATATCGGTTTACGTAATTTAGATTTGATCATGGGCTGTGAACGCCGTGTTGTGTACGATTTGATTAATGTGATTAACGGGGAAGCAAACCTGCAGCAGGCATTGGTTAAAGATAAACGTATCAGTGATCTTTTCATTATGCCGGCATCACAAACCAGAAATAAAGACGCGTTAACCAAAGAGGGGGTTGAAAAAGTCATTCATGATTTAAAAGCCGACGGTTTTGAATATATCATTTGTGATTCACCAGCTGGTATAGAACAAGGTGCGATGATGGCCTTGTACTTTGCAGATGAAGCGGTGGTAACAACCAACCCGGAAGTCTCTTCTGTGCGTGATTCAGACCGTATTACCGGTATGCTTTCAAGTAAGTCATACCGCTCTGAACAGCAGCTGACGCCGGTTAAAGTGCATCTGTTAATTACCCGTTATTGTCCTGAACGCGTTGAAAAAGAAGAGATGTTAAGTATTGATGATATCGACGATCTGTTAGGTATCGATCTGCTGGGTGTGATTCCAGAATCACAGGATGTATTAAATGCATCGAATTTAGGTGAGCCTGTCATTTTGAATCAGGATTGTGATGCCGGTAAAGCGTACCAGGATGCGGTGGATCGTTTAATGGGTATAGAGCGTGATCTTCGTTTTGTAACCTATGAAAAGAAAGGTTTTTTAAGCCGCATATTTGGAGGTTAAAATGGGATTATTACAATATTTCAGACAGGAAAAGCCAAAAAAAGGCAGCGCCAAACTTGCTAAAGACCGTTTACAGATTATTGTTGCACATGAACATTCATCAGCGGCTAAACCCGCATATTTACCTGAAATGCAGAAAGAGATTGTTGCTGTTATTCGTAAATATATGGAAATTTCCAGTAATGATGTGAAGTGTGAATTCACCGATAAAGGCGATGAGGATATGTCGGTACTTGAGGTGAATGTCGCTTTACCTAAGCAGCATACTCCTTATTAAAATTATATAGTATAAAAAATGCGGCTGAACAGCCGCATAGCTATAATAGTCCGACGAGCCTTTATTTGGTCTTATTCGTCTCTTTGTTAATTATACTTACGCTGTTGATGAGAACCGCACGGTGCGGCTTATCTGCAACACCTGTATCAACGACTGCAATTTTATCTACAACATCCATACCTAAGCTCACTTTACCAAAAACGGCATAGCCATACTGACCGCCGCTGGCATCTAAAAAACCGTTATCTTTATGGTTAATAAAAAATTGTCTTGTGGCTGAATGCGGCTCACCGGTTCTTGCCATTGCAATTGTACCGCGCTTATTACTTAAACCGTTTAAGGATTCGTTTTTAATAGGAGCCAAAGCGTCTACTCTTTGTCCCGATTCTTTAAAACCGCCGCCCTGGATCATGAAGTTATTAATAACCCGATGAAAAGTGGTTTTTTTAAAACCGTCACTTTCAACATAAGCTAAAAAATTAGCAACAGTTACAGGTGACTGCTCCGGGAAGAGCTCAATAATTATTTTACCTTCTGAGGTATCCATTTCAACAACGGGATTAGCTGCACTGAATACAGAGCTGCTGATTAAAAGTAATAATACAGATATAAAATGTTTCATTAGTTAATTCCTTGATATATACCAGGTAGATTGAAAATACGGATTGCTGCATTTTCAATCTACCTGAATATAAAGTTATTTTAAAGTTGCAGCAGTTTACTCTTAAGTTCAGCATCCTGAACTATTTCATTCAATAGTTGTGATAACTGAGTATTTAATTGTTCACTTAGATCATCGATATCAGCCTGAAACGGCGCCTGTGCAGAATATTTAGTCTTAAAGGTTTTACTGAAGGTTTTCGTTTCAGAGTTTAACTGCACTTTTATAACGATATTTGAATCAATTTCGTGGCTAAGCGTTGACTGTTTTACCTGTGACAGTAGTTTAATTACCTGAATATCTATCTGATACGGGCTGGATGACAGCAGTGTTAAACCCTGTTTTGACCATTGTCTGCTTAGCGCCTGTTCAATAATCAGTCTGCTGCCTGCCGATTCATTGATAAGAACTGCCGCATCATCTCCTGAGCTTATTTCAATTAAATAATGTGCAATGCGGCGATCCTGACTTGTTACAGACCAGTTTATACTGCTCTCAAGGCTTTTATTGTTATCGATGCTGGATAGTTGAGGCTGCAGCTGTGTGCTTGTGGGAGTGCTGCTGCAGGAGAACAATAAAGCACTGCTTAGTATAACTGTCAGCAGGCGGACAGGTTTGAACCATGAGTTAGGCATAATAGTAATTCCTATAGTAAATTAAAGTATAAAGATCATATCAAATCGATTTGATTTGTCTGTTTTTTTACTGCATAAAGAGCAGGCTTTTTGAACAGCGCTTATGTTAGTTGTTACATAAAGGTACCTTTAAGGTTAATTCTTATCTGCTTTTGATTAATTTTCGCAGCCTGATAGTCGTTGTTATTATTTATGAGTATTTTGTGTTTTTGTATAAAATATGACCGGCTTATAATATTCAAGCTTTAAAGAAGATCCTGACCAAAAGCATATTGTCGGACTGCAGCGCTGATGGTTTCTAGCTTTACCGGGGTTATCCACTTTTTCTGTGGATAACTCTGTGGGAGCTTTTCGTAAAAGTGCCTGAACCCCCCGTTATTACTTGCTTTGCTTTACCTTGCGGTAAAAACAAACAAAATATAAACCCTTTAAAATACAGCTAGTTAAGAATGTCAATAGAGTGTAAATATTTTTTGTTTGATGTTTTTTATGCAATATTTATTTGTTTGAAAGTCAATAATTTTCTGTGAATTATTTTTAGATTAATTTGGAAAAATTAATTGACAATTAATTAAATAGCGGAGTTTTTATTGTTGGATTTCTAAACCTCAGATAAAGGTTGTTTATCACTATTGCATATAAAAAAAGTGAATATAGCTTAGGTCGAAGGACAAGATCGTAAATTTAAAATCGTATATAGAGGCTGATTGTTTGTATATAATTAGTAAAAAAGAGGCTTTCTAATATAAATTGCAGCTAACGCGGGCTTTTAAGGCGTTTTCCTCTATGACTATGGCTTGAGGCGCTGTTAATGAGCGCTGTATATGTTTATAAGCGCACAATTACCTGAGCTTATGATATGTTAAGCTGTCTGCTGCGCAGAGTTTCTAAACTTGAGGTTATTATGGAAAAACAGTTTCAGTTATCATCGTCATTTTCACCTGCAGGTGATCAGCCTCAGGCTATTGAGCAGTTAGTTGAAGGTCTTGAGTCGGGCCTGGCATTTCAAACCCTGCTCGGGGTAACTGGATCGGGTAAAACATTTACTCTGGCGAATACTATTGCGCAGCTGAATCGTCCTACATTAATCCTTGCACCGAATAAAACCTTAGCGGCGCAGCTTTATGGTGAGATGAAAGAGTTTTTTCCGGATAATGCAGTTGAGTATTTTGTTTCTTATTACGATTATTATCAGCCTGAGGCCTATGTACCAAGCTCAGACTCTTTTATTGAGAAAGATGCTGCTGTTAATGCTCATATTGAACAGATGCGTTTATCGGCAACTAAAGCTTTGTTAGAGCGCAAAGATGTGGTGCTGGTTGCATCTGTTTCTGCTATCTACGGCTTAGGCGATCCGACTGCTTATTTAGAGATGATGCTTCACCTGAGTGTCGGGGAGATCATTTCCAGCCGTGAAATCCTGCAGCGCCTGGTAGATTTACAATATAACCGTAATGAAACTGAGTTAAGCCGCGGTACTTTCCGGGTACGCGGCGAAGTGATTGACATTTTTCCCGCTGATTCCGAAAAAGAAGCTTTTCGTATTGAACTGTTTGATGATGAAGTTGAAAATATCACCGTCTTTGATCCGCTTACCGGACAGCAGTTAGATAAACTTGTCCGTGTCACCATTTATCCTAAAACCCATTACGTTACACCTCGAGAGCAGATTCTTAAAGCAGTTGACGGTATAAAAGAGGAGTTAAACGAACGTAAAAAAGAATTTTTAGCGCAGAATAAATTAGTTGAAGAACAGCGGATTTCACAACGCACCTTATATGATATTGAGATGATGAATGAGCTTGGGTACTGCTCGGGTATTGAAAACTACTCCCGTTATCTGTCCGGAAGAAGTCATGGGGATGCACCGCCGACGTTGTTTGATTATCTGCCCAAAGACGGTTTATTAATTATCGATGAAAGTCATGTGACGGTGCCACAGATTGGTGCTATGTATAAAGGGGACCGCTCGCGTAAGGAAAATCTGGTTAATTACGGATTCCGTCTGCCTTCTGCCTTAGATAACCGTCCGCTTAAATTTGCAGAGTTTGAAGCACTTGCCCCGCAGACTATTTATGTTTCCGCGACGCCCAGTGATTATGAGGTAGATAAATCACAGGGTGATATCGTGCGTCAGGTTATTCGTCCGACCGGTCTGCTGGATCCGGAAATTGAAGTGCGTCCGGTGAATACCCAGGTTGATGATCTGCTCTCTGAAATTAATCTGCGTATTCCCCTAAAAGAACGGGTTCTGGTAACTACATTAACTAAACGTATGGCAGAGGATCTCACTGAATATCTGCATGAGCATGGTATAAAAGTGCGTTATCTGCATTCTGATGTTGATACGGTTGAACGTGTGGAGATTATTCGTGACCTGCGTCTGGGGATTTTTGATGTATTGATAGGCATTAACTTACTGCGGGAAGGGCTGGATATTCCCGAGGTCTCTTTAGTGGCAATATTAGATGCAGATAAAGAGGGTTTTTTACGCTCCGAACGTTCGCTGATTCAAACCATGGGCAGGGCGGCGCGTAATTTAAAAGGTAAAGCGATTCTATATGCCGACCGTATTACCGGATCTATGCACAAAGCGATAAAAGTAACGGAAGACAGACGAGCGCTGCAGGATGAGTTTAATCAGGCTAACGGCATTATTCCGCAGGGATTAACAAAACAAGTTAGTGATGTAATGCAGCTCGGACAGCGTAATCTTAAAAAAGGTAAAACTAAACAAGATAATGTTTCTGAATCTCGGGCTGATTATCAGATAAGCAGTGAGCAGGATATTCTTAAACAGATAGCTGAAAAAGAAAAGCAGATGTTTGCTTATGCTAAAGATTTAGAGTTTGAGAAAGCCGCTCAGATAAGAGATGAAGTGGCGAAACTGCATGAGATGCTGGTGACAATGGGATAGTGTATGTTTTTTATAACCGGCCTATTGTTCTAAATGAATTAGAACAATAGGCCGGTTTACTGGTAATTAATACTGTTGCGCTGCCTTTTATCATGGAATCTGCAGTTTAACCGCCGATTAACACAGTCGGCATGCCGAGTATAATTGTGCCGCCATGTGCAGTTGTATCCCCCATTCTGGCTGCCGGTTTACTGGTAATTAATACCGTTGCGCTGCCTTTTATAACTGAATCCGGCGGCCCGACACAGACGCACATCTGTCCTAATGTGGCGGCCGGCATATTACCTATCAATACGGTTGAAGGTAACGGCAGTAACGGCCCGCCGACATGCGGAATAGGGACAACTGCCGGGGTCTGCATCGGACATACGTGCATATCGGTTGCTCTGGCTGCTGGCAGCATGGTTATTCTCCTGTCTGGCCGTTACCGCCCTGTGCGATGTTCAGGCCGATTTTTAAGTAGCTTTCATAACGTGCTTGTGCTTCCAGCCCGTCAGGCATCACGGCTGATAAATTAACTGCGCCGGCAACCGCGTGAGAATACAAATATTCCGGCGGTGGAATAACCGGCTCACCAACTGCTATCATACTGCCGCCGCTCCAGAATGCGGCTTGTGCGGTCCAGCCTGCGCCCGATTGTAATTCAGCTTTGGCCGCCATCTGTTCAGCCAGGCGCCGCGATGTTTCGTCAGGAGCGTGAACCCAGGCTTTAGCCGCTCGCACTGCATTGGCTTCATCTTCATTCCAGTCTTTTCTGCGGGCTGCACAGCAGCATGCCCACCAGACTGCTTCTCTAACCGGCAGTGCATGAGCAATAAATATCACCACATCACTAAATAACTGCTGCTCGACAGCGCAGTCAATTAGGGATGCCGGATCACTGTGCTGCTGTGCCAGTTCGATGAATTCATCGCTTGCTTCATAGAGGCTGAGAATGTCAGCCGCGCTGTGGTGGGGGATTTTTAAATAACTCATCAATTTACCATCGCGATTGCGCCCTTAATTTGTACCATTGCACCGGCTTTGACCTGTGTCATAGCACTCCCGTTTACTTCGACTATTGCGCCTTTAACACTGGTTTTTGCCTGGCTGGTAATATCAATCATAGCCGCTTTTATTTCCGCTTTTGCCTGTCCTGCGACAGAAATCTGTGCACCGGAAATTTTTATGCCGCTTTGACTTAGTTCAATAGATGAACTGCCGACGCATAGTTTAATTTTTGTTTTTCCTGAAAGTTCGATACTTTGCCCGTCAATCTCTACGCTTGAGCCTGCACTGAGCTGTACATTTTTAGAAGCACTGCCGCTGATCCCTGCGTCTGACTTTAAGGAGAGATCTTTTTTGGCGTCGGCACTGAGTGTATCTTCACTGCTTAGGCTCATTGCTTCTTTACTCTTCCAGCTTATTGTTTTTTCAACATCAAAATCAGACAATCCTTTAATGGTCTGTTTTAAGTCATTTTTTACATTAATCGTCATATCCTTTTCTGCCTGCAGAAACAGCTCTTCTTTATCTTTTTTATCTTCAAAGCGCAGTTCGTTAGCGGTGTCACTGTTACCGTTAGGCGTGCTGCGTGTTTTTATACCGCTTTGTGTTGCACTGCTGTAGGGCGGTTTGTTTTTTTCATTATAAATGGAGCCGGAGACAATCGGACGGTCGGGATCCCCGTCAATAAAGCTAATCAGTACTTCATCGCCAATACGCGGAATAAACTGCACGCCGAATCCGTTGCCGGCGGTCGGCTGTGCTACCGGGATCCAGCAGGAACTGTTTTCATCCTTCTGGCCGTCCTTATCCCAGTGAAAATGTACTTTTATACGCCCTGATTTATCCTGATTGACCTCTTCTCCGCTAGGTCCGGTGACCTCCGCACTTTGAATATTAGTTATGACGGGTTTATTAATGAAAGGCGGCCGCCATGGTGTGTCTGCAGGTATACATTGAAAGCTGTTTGTATATTCAATATTAGTACCCGTATCATTGCCGTTAAAGTAATGCTCTGCCTGGGTTATCAGATATTCCTGGTTATATTCGGACTGTATATGTTCGCTTAGAGTAAAACATAAACCCGCACCTAATGATGGAACTGAAGAACGGGCGTTAATGGTTGTTTTGCGGCAGTCTTGGCTTTCCATCTGTCGTTTCCCCGCATCACGAATAGTGCTTTTATCGCTGTTACCCTGCCCGAAAAAGTATTCACTTAATGCGCTGTTTTTCACTGAGGAAGTGGTGTTTCTTTCGCCGCTGTTTAAGCACTCAGCTAATTCTTCACTGTGATCGGCCAGCAGTAATTTACTGATACCTAACTGTTCTCGATAGTTCCAGTGAGTGATCGAAAAAGTTTTCGCTTTAGCTTCAATAATAAAAGGAACCTTATCATTGTCAGCCTTAGCAAAATCCTGATTGCTGTCAGCGATGGTAACAACAGGTTGAGTCCCTTGATGGTTACAGTGGTAGTGCCAGCCTTCAGAGGCCATTAAACGCTTAATGAAATTTAAATCGTTTTCATTAAATTGAATACAGTAACTATGTTTTATTCCAGCACTGCGAGGTGATACTTTGAAATAACTTTTAAGGCCGGAATCAGACAGAACCTTTTCTATTATCTGTTTTGTGGTCATGTCCTGAAAGGTG
This sequence comes from Psychromonas ossibalaenae ATCC BAA-1528, assembly GCF_000381745.1. Lineage (GTDB taxonomy): Bacteria > Pseudomonadota > Gammaproteobacteria > Enterobacterales > Psychromonadaceae > Psychromonas > Psychromonas ossibalaenae. Next base: position 65,206 of record NZ_KB906970.1, read on the forward strand.
CGGCTGGTGGTGCGGTAGGCAAAAATAGACAGCGGGTCGATCCCTTCGACCCGGTACATATAAAGCTGTTTGGACATATTAAATTCAATATTTTCCAGTGATGAGATTAAGGCTAAAAAACTTCGCGCTTTGTTTCTGTCTGCTTCGATACCTGGTAAGTATTGGATATCAAGTACTTTACCCAGCACTTTCTCGGATATTTTTTCTTTACAGAAAAAAACGGCGCTAAAATCAGACCTGCCTGAGATTTGTTCTTTTACCGTTAACTGCGTAACTATAAACGGGCCTTTGCCATCCAGCTTTGCCTGAACAGGGCGGTTATTTTCATTGTAACTGGTCACTGACATATTCGATTCTCTTATCGTTATACTGGATATCCCGGCAGCTTGTTTAAAGCAAAATATATATTTAAATACAGGTTTGTTTTTAAATTATCCACCACCAAATAAATGCACTTTACGCTTTGTTTTATCTGCCGCCGGACTTAAATGTTATCACAGAATATCTGATCTTAATTTATTACTCATATGTAAAGGAGAGAACTGTTTTTTTTGTGAATTTGTTTATTGTTGTTGACTTGTTTTTTTTGGTGAAATACCAATCGCTAATCAGATTGCTGTGATTTTAAATTTATCCTGGCGAACGCGATAGTGAATATTTGTTAATTTGTAAGTCACTTCCTTACAATATGAGCTTTTGATCAAAAATCAAAAAGAAAAATAGGGTTATGGCGGGATCAGTTTACGCAGTGTGATCCAGGATGTTTATTTAAAAAATAATCAGTGAATAATTAAAAATATAACTAAGCGGATTGCCTGCAGTGTCCTAGTATCAGTGTCTTATGAGACGATTAAAGCGTTAAGTTATGGTAGATTGGGTATGGGTTACGTATAATAAGCGTTAAGTGTTTTAACTGAGGCTTTGATAAAGCCGGCTACTGTAGATCATTGTGTGCTGTGAAACCTAGGTGCATTGACAGTTGTATGAAAATTCGTTTCTATTTGCCTATTGTTTAGTCTAGTTCAAGTCTCTATTGACGGCAGTAATTTTTTTGATGCGCTTTAACCCCCTGCGTTTCATGTGTTTTTGTGATGAAAAAATGCTTGTTTAGTTCTTTGGTTAACTGTTAGTGTTTGTAATATATATATTTTGAGGTGACAAAATAAGGCGTGTTAGACGGACAATATACATAATAAGAAACATTGTCTTTTTTAATGTTCGATTTACTATTCTCACTTTCACTTGACAACTTTTAATCAAATATAATGATGGATACGATGATATTTACTGAAAGTCAGCGCCAGACTCTGTTATCGCCTTTGGCAGAAAATAATTTTTGCGGTGTGTATTTAAAATCTGAACGGCAGTCCTTCAGGCCGCTTCGTAATGAATTTAATTTAGCGCAGACATCGCTGCGAAAGCTCAATCAGAACCCTGAGGCTGATGAACTGGATGCGATACTAGAAGATAATAAAAACAACTGGAATGTGCTGTCGGGCAGCTTAACGGATGTATTTGCTAATTCATCGCGAGATATCGAACTAGGCGGCTGGATGATGGCGGCTCAGGTAGTTATTGACCCTAGCTTGAGCGGTGCGCTGCAGACCAGTTTATGGCTTGAGGAGCTGGTCGGATCTCATTGGGATTCTCTGCAGCCGATACTACCTGCTAATAAAATCAAATCTACTGATGAAAGTGAAATACAAAGTGAAATCAATAGCTTTAAAGTGAAAGCATTCGTGCAGCTGCTGGGTGAAAGTGAAGACAGCGGATTATTGTATTCTCCGCTATTGATGACTCCTTTGATTGCTGATTTGGATTTTTCCCGCTATCAAAGCGAAGAGCATAAAGGCACTCTGGCTGATATCCGCAGTCGTTATCGTGCGGCGGCACTTGCAGACCGTGCCTCGGTTGTTGAATTAATAGATAACCTCGATAAATTAAAAAACAGTATTGGCGCGATAGAAAAGCAGGTTATAGCAGTTTGTCAGCAGTATTTACTATCACCGCCCGGGTTTAAATTTGTAATCAGCATCATTGATAAGATGCTCCGGGCCGTCGAATTTATATCAGGATTAAAACCCGCATCGGTAGCCCCGCTCATAAATACACCTGTGCAGGATGTGCCGGACAGCGCTGAGAAGGTAGAAAATAGTGCTGAAAATATTTGTAATGTGGAGAATGCCGCGATGGAAAATCCTCAATCGACTCCTGCGGGCACCTCTTTTGCTTCGCTGGCCCAGCAGCAGGAGTTTAATCGAGATCAGGCATTTCAGCAGCTGCGTGAAATTGCTGATTACTTCAGACAGACGGAACCACATAGTCCGGTGGCGTACCTGTTAGACAAGTCAATCCGCTGGGGCTATATGCCGCTGCCGGAGTTGATGACAGAGCTGCTTTCAAATCAACAAGATACTATAGATCGCGTATTTAATTTAACGGGATTAGATGAACAAGGACAAACTGCGCTGCCCAATGATAATAACAACATAGGTGCTGCACGCGTTCTACCTGCACAGGCGCGACAGCTGCCGGCAGATAACAAACCTGTTTTTGCTGTTCCTGAAACAGAAAAAACGGATAACCAGGCTCCACCAGACACACAGCAGAAATCAAGCAGTGAATCACTGTGGTAGCTGCTGTTGTGATTAATTAAATATAATAAAGAGGAAAGTTATTATGGCTAGTATTTACATGCGGATCGAAGGCGTTAAAGTGACCGGTGGCGCAACGGTTGAAGGATTACCCGGCGACGGCTGGTTTGCATTAAGTTCGTACAGCTGGGGCGCAGTGCGTTCAGTTGCGATGGATATTGGTAACGGCACAAATGCCGACTCAGGCATGGTGGCTATGAGTGAAGTTAATATCACTAAAGAAACAGACGGTGCATCGGAAGATCTGCTTTCTTTCCTGTTTAGCCCGGGTCTGGAAGGTAAAAATGTAGAGATTGTTTTCACTAAACCTTCTCGTGATGGTTCAGGCAGCGATATTTACTTTCAAGTGAAGTTAGAAAAAGCGCGTGTGGTTTCTTACAACGTTAGCGGTTCTGACGGTTCTCAGCCTTTTGAAAGCATTTCAATGTCTTACATCCAGTTAGACCAGCTGCACTGGCATGAAGACGACGGCGGTAAAATGGAAAAAGGCGGTCTTGTATCTTATAACGTACCGCTAGGTAAGATGCTTTCAGGTTCTAAATAACCTGCAGGCCTGCGCTGCTCCGGCAGCGCATAACAATTGTTTGTCAGGTTCTAAATTATAGCTCAAAAAAGGTAGGGAAGTATGGCTGTCAACTCACAACACAAACGTGTTAGCAAAAACCGCGTTAGCATAACGTATGACGTAGAAACAAATGGTGCAACAGAAACCAAAGAACTGCCTTTTGTCGTGGGCGTAATTGGTGATTTCTCTGGTCATAAACCAGAAAGTGAAAAAGTGGATCTGGAAGAGCGTGAATTTACCGGGGTCGACAAAGATAACTTTGATTCAGTAATGGGGCAGATTAACCCGAGCTTATCCTATAAAGTTGATAATAAACTCGCGGATGATAACAGTCAGTTTGAAGTGAATCTTAATTTCAAATCAATGAAAGATTTTCAGCCTGAAAATCTAGTTGAGAATATTGAACCTTTAAAGCAGCTGGTTGAAACACGTAATCAGTTGAAAGTGTTATTAAGCAAAGCGGATCGCTCTCGTGATCTGGAAAAACTGCTTAAAGAATTACTGCAGAGTGCGGATGCTATTGAGCATCTTGCCGGCGAACTAGGTGTGCAGAAAGAGGAGACTGAATAATGTCAACTGAACAACAAAAAACGGCTCAGCAGGCTGAAGCTGCTGAAGGTGAAGTAAGTTTTCTTGAACGTGCGATTACTGCTACCACTCAGACTCCTGTTGATACCACTAAAGAATTATTATCATCTCTTACGTCACAGGCACTTGACGGTACCGTGACCTGGGATAAAAATTTAACGCTGACCATTGAAAAAGCGATTGCGGCGCTGGATGTAAAAATCTCATCGCAGTTATCAGCGACAATGAAGAACCCGGATTTCCAAAAGCTGGAAGGTACCTGGTTAGGCCTGCAGAAACTGGTTAAAAACAGTGAACTGGGTGCAGATCTGAAGATTAAACTGGCAGATTACACTAAAGATGAGCTGCTTGAGCAGTTTGAAGATGCACCTGCTATTGACCGCAGCCGTTTCTTCAACATGATTTATCAGCAGGAATTTGGTACTGCAGGCGGCCAGCCTTACGGTGCGCTGCTGGGGGATTATGAATTCGGTTATGGTGATGAGGATGTTGCACTGCTTCGTTATATGGGAGAAGTCGCGGCTGCTTCACACTCCCCGTTTATTGCAGCGGCAAGCGCCAGTATGTTTGACTTTAAGTCTTTTGAAACTTTCTATGAGGGTAAACCTGTTGCAGCTGGTTTTGACTCTCCTGCTTACGCCAGCTGGAATGCATTTCGTGCCAGTGATGACTCCCGTTATGTGGCGTTAACCATGCCTAAAACGATTGCCCGTCTTCCATACGGTAAAGGCACTGTGCCTGTACGTTCTTTCGATTTTGAAGAGCTGGCCTTAGACGCTAACGGTAAAGCGGTTCCTGAGTCACAAGATGATTTTGTATGGAGCAATGCTGCTTATGAATTCGGTTTATTATTAACCCAGGCTTATACTAAGTACGGCTGGTGTACTGCTATCCGTGGTACAGATAACGGCGGTAAAGTTGAAAATCTTGCTAACTTTACCTATGACTCTCCGGGCGGCGATTTACAGCAGCAGTGTCCAACCGAAGTTAACTTCACCGATGAACGAGAAAAAGAGCTGAGTGATCTTGGTTTCCTTCCTCTAGTGCATTACAAAAACAGTAATTACGCGGTATTTATGGGGGCACAGACGACTCATAAACCAAAAACTTATACGGATCCTGATGCTACTTCAAATGCGGCTATCTCTGCGCGTCTGCCGTACACTATGGCCAGCAGCCGTATTGCACAGTATTTGAAAGTGATGGGGCGTGATCGTGTCGGCTCTAATATTGATGCAGGCAATATTGAGAAAGAACTGACTGACTGGATCCAGCAGTATGTTAATCCGAATGCTATCGGTAATGAAGCAAAAGCACAGTATCCGCTTGTTGAAGCGCGTGTAAGTGTGGTTGAACAGGCCGGTCGTCCAGGCAGCTACTCTGCAATCGCACATCTTCGTCCGTGGTTACAAATGGAAGAATTAACGACCTCATTGCGTATGGTCGCCAATATTCCAGCTTGATTTTAGTCTCGGGGGCTTCGGCCCCCGAGTGGAGTCATAGCAAACTGATTAATTAAAGGGTCAGTTTTAGGCGCAGGAAAAATCGCTACTAGCAAGGCGTTAGTTGATGTAACCAGTTGTTCTAATTGCGAAATTAATAACTAAGATAGAGTTGATTTTAACCCGCATAAATGAGCAAAGACTTATTCAGATTGGTATAATCTATGGCAGTAAACAATCCAACATCATTCGCTAATGTCTTAACCGATTCAGGGCAGTGGCGAATGCTGTTAGAGCACGCACAGGAGCAGGATGTTTCACGTTTTAAAGTTCAACTCTGCCGCATTATTACCCAGCTGGATCAGCTGATGAGTGAGCAGCTGTCTGCTGTTATTGAAGCTCCTGAATTTAAGAAACTTGAAGCCAGCTGGTCTGGAGTGCACAGTTTAGTGCAGCTGCCGGTTTCTCAGCGGCGAATTAAAGTTAAACTTCTTGATTTCAGCTGGAAGATGCTGTCAACCGATCTTAATCAGTCATTTGAAGTTAACCGCAGTGCATTATTTAAAAAAACCTATGCAAACGAACTAGATACTGCTGGTGGTCAGCCTTTCGGGCTGCTGGTTGTGGATCATCATATTCAGTCCGACTTAGATGCAGATGCTGACTTTGATGATCTATACACACTGCAGCTGCTGGCTGAATTAGGCGAGCGTTCATTATGTCCGGCAGTGCTTGGTGTTGATAATGATTTTTTTGGTGATGACCCGGCAAGGCTGATGCATGACCATACACGTATCAAACGAATCTTAAACAGTTTAGATCTGCAGAGCTGGCAGCTGCTGCGCAGTCATAGTGCCAGTCGTTTTTTACATCTGGTATTACCTGAATATCGTATTCGCCAGGCGCGCCGTAATTATCCTGCCGGCTTTGTTTTTAATGAAAAAAACACTAACCAGAGTGTCCTGTGGGGCAACCCGGCTTATCTGCTGGCTGCTAATGTGATCCGCGAGTTTGACCGGATCAGCTGGTTTGGTTTCTTAAGAGCACATGATACAAGCGGCTCATACGGTGCGCTGATCGATGTAAAAGACAACGTCTGCTCACCCCTGCGGGCGCGTATCGATATTTTCTGCGAAAGTGACGGTTTCTGGGCTGAGCAGGGATTTGTACCCGTATCGAGTATTTATCTAAGTGGTCAGCTTGGTTTATTCAGTAACCAGTCGGTGTGGAAACCAGTCAATGAGGCTGCGAAAACCAGTGCAATGCTGCAGACCAATTTAATGGCCTGTCGGTTTGGACATTATATTAAAGCGCAGATGCGTGACCGGGTGGGCAGCTTTGACAGTGCCGCCAGCTGTCAGCGGGATCTGGATAAATGGCTGCAGAATTATATCAGTAATGTTGATTATGGTGATGAAACGATTATGGCGCGTTATCCCCTTAAACATGCTGAAGTAGCCTTTATTGAAGACCGTAATGATGCGACGCGTTACCACTGCCGCATCAAACTGCAGCCGCAGTATCAATATGAGATGTTAGATACGCATATCACCCTAAGCAGTGATGTTTCTGCAAGTGAACTGGGAGAAGCATAATGAGCCTGCTGGCTAAACTTAAAGAGCAGTGGAACGGTGATATAGACAGCGTGCGAGATGCGATAATCGATAATCTTTCTGCCCTGCTGTCGGCTCGGGCCCCGGTCTGGCAGAACATGCAGTTAAGCCCGCTGGCAGATAATTCTATCAGTGCATTTGGTATGGCTAACCAGCAGCTAAGTCAGGGTAAAAGCAGCGCCGACCGGATCCTGCTTGATGTTAAAAATTTAATTATCCGCTTTGAACCCCGCTTAAAAGAGGTGCTGGTTGAACTGGATGAAAGTACGGCTGACAGTAATAAACTGAAGTTTCGCATTGAGGGTATTATCAGCAGTAAATTTGGTGAGGAGCTGGTTGTTTTTGACTCCAGCCTTGATTTTACGACCAGCAGCTTAGACGTAAGGAAAACCAATATTGTCTGAATCATTATTAAGCTATTTTGAACAAGAACTGGCTTTTATTCGCCAGGAAGCCGGGGATTTCTGCCGCCGCCATCCCGGCTCGGCTAAATCACTGGGCATTAGCGATGACAGTATTGATGATCCGCAGATATCGCGTTTGATTGACAGTGTTGCACTGTTGAATGCCCGTCTGCAGCAGAAGCTCGATGATTCATTTCCACAGCTGACGGACAGCTTGCTGCGCCTGTTATTTCCGCATTATCTACGCCCGATACCGTCATACAGTATTTTAAAAATGAACCCGTCAGAGGATGTCAGTGCAAAACACTTTATTCCTCAGGGCACGCATTTAGGGATTTCTGACAGCGAGGCTGCAGATACTGTTTTTCGCACCTGTCAGGATGTGGCCTTATATCCTGTTAATCTGAGCTCTGTACAGGTGGCAACGGCTCCCTTTGATGTTGACAAACCTAAAGGCGCAGAGCAGGCGACTGCATTGCTGGAGATGGAGCTGCAGACAACGGATCCGAGTATTTTATTTGCAGATCTCGATTTGTCTTCTCTGGAACTGTTTATTCGCGGAGAAACGCAGTCGGTTTTAAGACTTTATGATCATCTCTTTTCAGGTATAAAACAGGTTTGCCTGCAGTATGGTGAGCAGCGCCTTGAATTAGGGCCTGATGCATTAAGCCCGGTTGGTTTTGACGGCCAGGATCAGGTTCTTCCCTACAGCGCACGTAGTTTCGGCGGTTTTAAATTACTCACTGAATTTTTTATGTTTCCAGAACGTTTTCAGTCTGTTTTGTTAGATTTTGGGCAGTCATTAGCTTATGCGCAGACTAATACAATCAAGATCCATATTTTTCTTGATGAGATGGCCGTTGATTTGTCGCGCAGTCTGGGAGCCGACAATTTCCATCTTTTTTGTACGCCGATTGTTAATTTACATACCTTAACTACTGAGCCGTTATCGATCAATTTCGGGCAGCCGAAATATCCGATAGTACTTGATGCAGGCGGCCGCCAGCAGCTGCAGCTATTTGCCGTTGAGCAGGTGACGGATGTTACTGAGGAGCAGAGTCGTATTGTGCCTCCATTGTATGGTGAGAAATACCGTGGTGCGGAAATCGGACTTCGCTGGCAGCTGCTGCAGGACTGGCAGGCAGACACCTATTTGCAAAGCAGCCTGCGTGTTGCTGACCTGGGTCACAGCAGTGCCGCTAGTGATGTCCGTACCTGGCTGATTTCGGCGACCTGCTCCAATGGTGTATTAGCAGGTCAGTTATCAGTTTCCAGCGAAGTCAGCTGCCGTGATTCAATTTCACTGCCGGCTGATTTACAGTTATTACGCCGTCCGACCAGTCAGGTGCGAATTAAAGCTTCGGAGCAGAATGCCTGGCCGCTGCTGGCCCATCTGCATTTTAATTATCATGCTTTACTGGGCTCGGATGATCCGGTGTCAGCATTAAAAGCGATGCTCACTTTATACAATCATAACGACAGTGCGCAGAACAACGCTTATATAAACGCTATCCGGGGACTTGAGCAGGAACAGGTCGTTGCACCTGTACGTATTTCAGGAAAAAGCTGCTTTGCTTCTGGAACGCGTCTGAGCATTACCATTAACAGTAAAGAGTTAGGCGGGGGCGTGGAGTTGTTAGCGCGCCTGCTGGATCGTTTTTTTGCTTATTTTGCCGGGTTTAACAGTTTTACTCAGGTGGTTATTTTAACGACCGGTACTGAAGGTGAATATAAGGTCTTTCCAAGGAGGTCTGGGTGCAGAAATATGCTCTAAACCAACTGGTTAATGATCCAAGTTCATTTGAACTGCATTGTGCTGTGCAGCTGGTTAAACATGACGCGACCAGCCTTGGGCAAAGACCGGAGATATCATTTTCAGCAAATTTACTGCCTGCTTATCAGCAGGCTGATATCACAGAAGTAGAGCACCCGAGTGCCGGTAAATGGAAGTTTACCTGTGATATGCCGGCCTTATCCGGCAGTCAGGGGGTGATGCCCCGGTATAATTACAGTGAGTCATTAAAGGAGCTTTTTGAGCAGGGTAATTATGCACTGGTTGATTTTTTCAATGGTTTTAACAGCCGCTATTACCGGCTGCACTGTCAAAGCGAATTAAAAAATAATTTATCAGCGCAGGCGGAAGAAGAGCATTTTAGCTGGAAGTCTCAGGATCAGTCATTAACGACTATGTTAGCTAATTTATACGGTGGTCTGGGCAATAACCACAGCCTGCCTTCCGCGCATCTGATTCAGTATTCCGGACTGCTGGGGTTAAAACTGTCTTGTCCGAATGCGTTGCAGGAGCTTCTGGCGGATTATTTTGAGTATGACTTTGAAGTACAGTACGGCGATGTTGATTATCTGCCGCTGCTGCCCTGCAGCCTCACGAAACTAGGTAAAAACGGACAAAATAATCAGTTAGGATTCGACGCTTTAGTGGGGAAAAGTGCAGTAACCGCTTTTCAGCGTCTGGATGTCATGGTTAAACCGAATAATTACAGACAGTTTAATCAAATTAGAAACGATAAGCAGCTGTTCAATGCGCTTGATTCGTTAATCCGCCATTATATGGGCGTCGATATTAAGCTCAAATTAAAAATCAAGGTGGCAGGTAAATACCTGCCTGGATTACAACTCACCACAAACAGTGAAACCAGCATTCGTCTGGCTCAGTCTACCTGGCTTGCGCCGCGGCAGATAAGCTCAGAATATGTGGTAATGCCGTTAAAAAAATAGGGAAAAAGCATGATAAACGTGGAATTACAAAGCCTGATTAAACGACTTGCATCACCATTAAAAACGGCTCTTGAGGCGGCCGCCGGTGACTGTATGGCGCGCACCCATTTTACCATCGAACAGGAACACTGGTTTAATCAGTTATTAAACGAAAGCGGCTGCGGATGGAATGAATTATTACAGCAGGGTAATATCGGGCGCGATCAGATTGTTGAGCAGTTATCCCGCCACCTAAATGGTTTATCGCGTGGAAATGACAGTTCGCCGTCATTATCTCCGGCTCTGGTTGAGCTGATTAAAGACGCCTGGCTGCTGGCATCGGTGAATCACCGTACAGCTGAAGTTAATGGTTATCATATTCTGCTGGTATTGAAGCAGCGTTTAACGCAGGGCGGATACAGCGGCGATTTACTGCCGTGGTTAAATGAATTATCCATTGAATCTTTGAAAGCGCAGGCGAACAGTCAGGCACCGGCATTAACTCAGAGTGCGGCGGCTGCCGGTGGTTTTAGTGCACCTGCTGGAGAAGCAGGTACGGCCGCCTTAGATAAATACACTAACAATTTAACCCAGGCTGCCCGCGACGGTGAGCTTGACCCTATTTCCGGCCGTAATCCTGAAATCCGCAAATCGATTGATATTTTATGCCGCCGCCGCCAGAACAGCCCGATTCTAGTCGGTGAGCCTGGAGTCGGTAAAACTGCGATTGTAGAAGGTTTAGCGCAGCAGATTGTTGACGGCAATGTCCCTCCTTCATTAGCGAACGTTGAACTGCGCACCTTAGATCTTTCATTACTGCAGGCAGGGGCAAGTATTAAAGGCGAGTTTGAGAATCGTTTAAAAGATGTCTTAACGGAAGTAAAGCAGTCTGCCGTTCCGATAATTGTATTTATTGACGAAGCACACACTCTGATTGGTGCCGGCGGGGCTGCTGGACAGAACGATGCCGCTAATATATTAAAACCGGCATTAGCACGTGGTGAATTCCGCACTATAGCCGCGACTACATGGGCTGAATATAAACAGTATTTTGAAACGGATGCAGCCCTTACTCGACGTTTTCAGCTGGTTTCTGTGGCTGAACCGAATGAAGAAGATGCGGTGCAGATGCTCCGTGGTGTCAGCCGCGGTCTGGAAAAACATCACCGCGTAAAAGTGCTGGAAGAGGCGATTGAATCCGCTGTACAGCTGTCGGTACGCTTTTTGCCTGAACGTCAGCTGCCCGACAAAGCGATTAGTTTATTAGATACGGCCTGTTCAAGAATAGGATTGAGTCAAAGTGCACTGCCGCAGAAACTTGATGGTTTAGCTGAGCAGATCCGTTATGCAGAAAGCGAGATAACTGCGGTTGAGCGGGAAGATGCAAGGCTGGCTAACGGTGCAGAGAAACTAGTTATAGTGCGCCAGAAACTACACCTCCTGGAAGGTGAGTACAAGCTTCTGGAAGAGCGCTGGGAGGCTGAAAAAGCACTGGTCACGGACATTACCGTATTACAGGATGACCTCGATGAGAAGTTCTTTGCCGGAGAGGATGTAACTGCTGGCGATGAACAAAAATCACTGGCTGAAAAGCTGGCACTGCTGCATGATCTGCAGGGGGAATCTCCTTTAGTGATTCCGCAGGTTGACAGGCAGACCATTGCGGAAGTTATTTCTCTGTGGACCGGCATACCGGTTGGAAATATGGTTAAGGATGAAGTTAAGCGTTTATTATCATTAGAAGAGTTGATCGGCAAACGCGTGATCGGGCAGAAATCCCCGATTAATGAAATCTCCCAGGCGATTCGTATGTCTCGCGCCGGTTTAACGGATCCGCGCAAACCTATTGGTGTTTTCCTGATGTGCGGCCCAAGCGGGGTGGGTAAAACTGAAACTGCGCTGGCACTGACTGATCTTCTTTATGGCGGTGAGAAAAATATTACCACTATCAATATGACTGAGTTTAAAGAAGAGCATAAAATATCTATGCTTCTTGGCTCTCCTGCCGGTTATGTTGGTTATGGTAAAGGCGGAGTATTAACCGAAGCGGTGCGTAAAAATCCATATTCGGTTTTATTACTGGATGAAATGGAGAAGGCCCATCCTGGTGTGCATGATCTTTTCTATCAGATTTTCGATAAAGGTTCGATCTCCGACAGTGAAGGGCGTGATATCGACTTCAGAAACACCATTATAATTATGACTTCCAATGCTGCCGACAGTGCTGTTGTTGATGCCTGCAGCGAAGAGCGTCCAGCTATACCTGAGCTGACCAAGACTATTTTCCCGGCGCTGCAGGAGTATTTTAAACCTGCATTTATCGGTCGTACCACAGTTGTACCTTACTTCCCGCTTAACAATGAAGAGATGGCTGAAATTGCGCGCCTGTCTTTAACTCGAATAGAAAAACGCGTGACTAAGCATTACCAGGCGGAATTTACTTATAGTGACGATTTAATTGAATACTTGATTGTGCAGAATCATTCACCAGAGACTGGCGCACGTGCGATTGAGCAGATAATTAACCGTACGCTGATGCCCGAGCTGGCAACACAGTGCATTGTCCGTTTGAGCAGCGGAGAAAAGATAACGTCAGTGTCTGTAGAGCTGAACGCAGGCGAGCTTGAAATAAGCATCAACTAGTATGAAGGTTTAAAAAATGTTTGGTCGAAAAAAAAGTTACGATTTGGAAAAAGCCAGGGACAGAAACAGCATATTAGCGAATGCTGGTATTGCAGGCGTGGGTACGCAGGGGATATACACACCTAAAAGCAGTGCCGGCAGAGCAAAGTTAGCAGCGCGTCAAAAGAAGCTTCCGAAACAACAGGGCTATACAAAGCAGCACGCGTTAGATGATGCTAAGCTGCTTGGTCAGGTAAGCATGGATATGCGCAGTGATATAGCCGGTTATGCTGGTGATGTAGTCGATGCGACTAAGGATCTCAGCAGTTTAGCTTCCGGCGGCGGAATGTATACTGCCGGCGGTGGTCTTGAATTTAGCAGCGGTAATATTATCGGTGCGGTGAAGTTAGGGCATGATGCGGTTGTTAATATTGTTGAATGGGCCGGTAAAAGAAAACCGAAAGAGCTGCCGGTTAATCCGCTGCTGACACCGATAGATGCCGCCTTATATGAGAATACCAAGACAGCTGCATATTTTAAGAAGAGAATGGTTAAGAAGATTGCCGGTGATGCCGTCTCCTTCAGCGGCGGGGTGCTGAGCAGTGCTACCCATGTAAATACTTTAGGGGCTGCCCGTCATGGGCGTTCTGATGCGAAAACAATTGCGCATCTGGTTCGCCTGAAGGAGATGATTAAGCAGTATAAAAGTAAAGGGCTGACAATTGAATATAAGCTGTGCAAACTAATTATTGACTGTAAAAAGCTTAAAATAGAATCACAATCAGCGGCATTAGCGGCTGACTGTATTCCGGGAAATGTTATTACCAGCAGTGTTACTGCGGCCGCTGGTTTTATTCACGGACAAAGCCTGGCCTACCGCTTATCTAATATGGAAGCTGATATCGAAAAGGTCGCTAAAATTCTTCATTATCGGGCTTTTTATGAGATGGATGATGATTACGGCATTGCTGGTTTGTTTGGTGAGCAGGCTGCGAATGAGTATGCAGCTGAAACGCCCGCTCTGGATATGGTCAGGGAGCTTTTTACGCAGATAGCAAAAATTGAAAAAGAAAGAGTGCTGGTGAATATAAGAGGGCACAAGCTGAAAGTGGGCGGCGAGCACTTCCGCGCGGATAAACTAATGCGCGAACCCGCCGGATGGTTAGTTATTGTCGATAAGCTCAATCTTATTTAACACAAAGCTCCGCTGCTTGGCATATAAGTATCTGCCGAACATGAGCAGACAGATTATTAGTAATATTATTAGGATAAAAGAGTGAAGAGTCAGGAATTTACAGGGAAACAGCTGCAGTGGATCAGAAAGACACTTAACATTGCGGTGGTGCACGGTGGTGAAAAAACGCAGCCGCAAAGTTATATATATAAAAACCTGAGTCCCCGTTCAACCAAAACCTATCAGTCTGTAGCCTGTGATATTGCACAGTCGCTGCTGGAGTCTGGTTTTGAGCATGTGCAGGTCCTGCCTGAAGATATTTACCTGCCTTTAACTTTAAAAGAGCTCGGTATTGATCTGGTTATCATTAACAGCGGCGGCCTGCAGGGATTTGACCCTATGTGTCATCTGCCTTCTATGCTGGAAATGCTGGGGGTGCCTTATGTCGGACACTCTCCTATGACTGCTGGAATTTTAGATAACAAGCACCTGTTTAAACATAAAATTCATGCCGCCGGGATCCCGACAGCGCCTTTTATTACCATCGAAAATGGGGAAAGTGTTAACGATGCGGCTAAGTGCTTAATACTTAATGAAATTGAGTCGCAGTTCGGCGGGGCATTTATTGTTAAACCTGTTTCGGGACGTGCATCCATTCATGTCTATCCGGTATTTCAGCGCTCACAGTTAGCCGAGGTGGTGGAAAAAGTAAAAGCTGCAACCAGTAACACCGTGATGGTTGAACCTTATTTAGCCGGGCGCGAATTTGTTGTTGCTATGGCGGGCGCCACTGTTTTTAAAAATGGTGTTTTGACCGAGCAGGAACAGCCGTTTTCATTTTCAATTCTTGAAAGAGTCTTTGCACAAGGGGAGGATATATTTACTTCAATGGATGTAAAACCGATTACCGGTGAACGTTTACTTAAAGTACAGGATCCAGACTTACGCAGGCAGTTAGTTGATATCGGCTGTAAAATTTTCACTCAGCTGGGGCTGCAGACTCTGGTACGGGTTGACTTAAGAATGGACGCCCGCGGTAATCTCTTTGTACTTGAGGCTAACCCGAAACCGGATCTTAAACGTCCCCAGGGCAGTGAACTAAGTATTGTCTGTTATGATCTTGAGACTGAAGGTATGACCTACAATGATCTGATTCAGTCACTGTTGTTTAATCGCCTTAGTTATCTTCATAAGTACCGCAGTGAAACGGCTGCACACTGTTTTAACGATGACTTTTATAGTTTAGCCGCAGAAGATATTAAATGAGAGCCGCGAAAGACAGAATCAGACTGATCCTGGGTATTTCAGTGGTGACATTTTCACTGCTGCTGGTATTGGTAGTCGGTTATGGGCAGGCACTTAAAAGCTATGGCCAGCTGACGACCGATACGGTGATGGCACAGACCGAAGCCGCACGCTTAGGTATCGAGCAGATCTTGAATTCTGGTGTGCATCTGGATGATATTGCCGGCTTAAATCAGGTGCTGCAGCCGATAGTTGATTCTGATCCGTCGGTTACCGGACTGCGCTTACTTTCTGCCGGCAAGCAGATCTATCTTTTCGGAGAAACGTCTGAATTCGACAGCAGTATTTCTATTCCCTTAAAAAATAAATTTACCCAGGTTGGTACGCTGCAGCTGGTATTAAGCGATCAGCTGGTAGAAACCATGGTCAGTGAGCGTTTTCAACCGGCGCTGTGGTTAATTGTTATATTATTAGCAGTATTTATTGCCTGTGTACTTAAAAGTACCCGGCGAAGTGTGTATCTAAGCTGCTTTACAGCTGTTTTTTTAGCGATGTCGGTTAGTGTTATGATTCTGGTCGGCAGCCTCTATCGGGACGGCCTGCAGAGCAAAGCGCTGTCGCTGGCTGATGTAGTCAGCCAGCGTCTGGCACCGATTCTAATTCATCATGTTGATCCGGATTATGTTTTCGGTATTGAGGTGATGCTGGATAATTTTCGCCAGACGAATCCTGATTTAGCTGAAATTGCTGTTTTTAATAATGGGAATATTGTGGCCGCCAGCCGACAGGGAAGCGCTCTGGTCGAGGGGCTTTCCAGCAGCGGTATGCTGGACTATTCTATTGCGACCTCTTTGTCGGGTGAAGTACGTCTGTCATACAAAGCTGAAATTGTTTTAGCACAATTACTGCGTACTTTAAAAAACTTTGCAGTACTGTTTTTTGCCTGCGGACTAGTGTGTTTTGCATTTATCCGTTTACTTAGCGGAGAGACAAAACGTCATCATAATGAACAGGTATTAGAGCGTATTAAACCACTATTTCTCGGGGCGGTACTGATGGAGTCTTTAATGGCGCCTATTATGCCTCAATTTATGAGTTCAGCCGCGCAGTCGGTCGGGTTAGATGCGGGCGCTTCATCGATTTTTTTCAGTATTTATTTTCTTAGTTTTGCATTAACCCTGTTACCGGCCGCCAGGCTGATTGAAGTGTATGATATCCGGCGTGTACTGATCTGCGGTATTTTATTGTCGAGTCTCGGCTGTGCTGTGCTGATTTTTGACTGGGGATTAACCAGTATATTATTTGCCCGGCTGATATCCGGTATGGGACAGGCGCTGATATTTATCACTGTGCAGGGCTATATACTGCGTTTTAGCGACCAGTCGAATAAAACCCAGGCCGCCGGGATTATCGTCTTTTGTTTTAATGCCGGTTTTATTGCCGGCGTTGCTATCGGTGCACTGTTGGCAGACTATCTTGGGGATCAGGGAACCTTTGCCTTAGCGGCAGTTATCGGTATGCTGATGAGTCTGCTTAGTTTTGCGCTGCCGTCAATGCAGGCCGCAAAAAAACGCGTCGATGCAGTAGGCAGGCATGTCGTTGAGATGGCCTTTGACTCTTGGCGTTTAATAAAAATTCCCGCTTTTTTACGTACCATGCTGCTGGTGGGCATTCCCACCAAAATGGCGTTAACTGGTATCGTTGTTTTTGCTGTGCCTTTACTGCTGGCTGAGCGTGGTATAAGTAAAGAGATTATCGGACAGGTACTGATGTCCTATGCGGCTGTTGTGTTATTAGTGAGCCATAAAGCCGGTCCCTGGGTGGATAAACTCGGCAGCAGTAAAAAAGCATTAAGTCTTGGTAATCTTTTGGCAGGTCTGGCGTTAGTCGTGCTGGCGTACTCGGTTTTGATGGTGCAGAGCTGGCAGATGATCACCCTAATGAGCCTGTCTATGATGGCGCTGGGGTTTGCCCACGGTTTGATAAACGCCCCGGTTGTGACACATGTTGTGGTTAATACAGCGGACCGTGTCGACAGCGACTCGGTTGTTGCGGCTACCTATCGTTTTCTGGAAAGAATTGGTCATGTCTCCGGCGCGGTTATTGTTGCTCATCTGCTGTTATGGTTTGGAGCTCAGAAAGCGATGCTTATGCTGGCTGCTTTCTTTATTTTTGCATCGGTATTATTTACTGTTTTTGATAAACAGGCGCTTAAGGAAGTTTACTTATGATCCGGGGGCTTGTGATCTTTGTTTTACTGTGCTGTTCAAGTCTTCTTAGCGCGGCTCCTTGGCCGAGCTGGCTTGGTGATGACTTAAAGCCGCAAAAGGGCAGTCACTGGCAGATAGAAACCACTGCTGAAGGGGTTGAGTTCATGCCCGCAAGGTCAGCGCCGACTATATTGATGGTCGTCTCTCGTAAGGCTGACTCCTATGATACGGCTTTAAAAACGCTGCTGGCAATCTATGCACGGGAGCTGCCGCAGGCGCATATAGTGGTGCGGCTGCTGCCGGTTGAGGCTGCCTCTGTTAATTCTGCACGTTTAATTTCTATGCTCAAAAAAGCCGAGTCGAATGTAGATTTGATTTACAGCATAGGCTCAAAAGCAACGGTTGCCCTGCGCAGGGTTTACAGTGGAGGAAAAATTCCAGTGGTATCGGTTAACGCAAAAGATCCGGTTTTGCTGGGTCTGATTGAAAATGAGCTGGGCTCGGGTGATAACTTTGCTTTTACCTCGTTGAATTTACCGGCACCGATCACATTAAGATACATGAAGCGCTTTAAACCGTCGCTTAAACAAATAGGCGTGTTATATGCTAAAAGCAACCAGAGTGCTTATGCGACGCAGTACCTGCCTTTGAAAAAAACAGCCGAACAACAGGGCATAAAAATTACAGCTGTTGTTGTTGAGCAGAATGATCCCTCTCTTACCTTAGAGGTGTCCATGAAGCGGGCTATCAAGGAACTGAAGGAAGATGATCCGTCCTTGACTAACAGTATTTTATGGCTGACCGGCAGCTCAAGTTTATTAGTTCGAATGCAGGAAATTAACTTTCATGCCGGGGAGCTTGCGGTCCTTTCAGCTGTACCGGATGTCGTGAACAGCGGTCCGGACAGCGCTCTGATGTCCTTTGGTGTCAGCTTTGTTAATAATGCGCATCAGGCCGGCTTATACGGATTACAGATATTATCAGGCAGGACTGCTCCCGGAGATTTACCGGTCGGTCAGATATCGCCGCCGGATATTGCGATTAGTTTTGCACAGGCACAGCGTATAAATCAGAAAATACCCTTTGTTTTAATGGAAATGGCCAGTGATGTTTACGGCAGTCAAGGCACAGTTATTCGTTCCCAGGGGGAATCTATGCAGGAGCAACAATGAGTTCAAATCAGCTGTTAACAAGCAGTTACTTTCGCTTGATGCTGGCCGTTCTGTTAAGTGCGGCAGGCAGCTTTAACGTTTATAGTGAAATCCGTCCGGAGCGCTTGTTACTGGCCACACAGGAGTGGCGCCCGTATCAGTATATTGCTGACGGAAAAATGCAGGGGCCGGGTATTGAAAAGCTGAAATGTATAATGAAAGTGTTAAAGCAGCCTTATCAGATTACCATGAGCGATTGGGATAAAGCCCAAATTTCAGTTGAAATCGGTGAGCAGCATGCTTTCTTTCTGGCATCACAAAACGCCGTGCGTGATAAGTATGCAGATTATTCGTCACCGGTAATGAAACAAGTATGGAGCTGGTACACTCTGTCTGATTCCATGGATACACAAAGCGATATATTTAAAGAGAAAGTGGCTGTAACAGCTATCTTCGGCTCAAATAAATGGCTGTGGCTGCATAAAGCGGGTTATCGGGTCGAGAAAAAACCACGTCGTTCAACGACATTAATTGAACTGTTATTAGCCGGTGAGGTAAGGGCTGTGCTGGCTAATGACTTTGTTATGGAAGACGCAATAAAAACATTAGGGGTTAGTCACCGGGCAATTACCCGGCAGATATTAAAAGAAAAACCCCTGGGGGCTTATTTTTCAAAGAAATTCACTAAGCAGTATCCGCTTTTTTTAAGTGAGTTTAATCAAGCCATTACACAATGTGAGGAGAGGTAATATGCCGTTATCACTGAAGATTATAAGCTCTCCTGATGGAGAACCGATTGCCGAGTGGAATAAAAATTTCCCTGAAACCGGAGGCAGTATCGGCCGTTCTTACGGTACAACCATGCAGTTATCAGATGCCTCAGTATCGTTGTCCGGCACGCATGCGGTTATCAACAGAAGCAGCCGTGGCTATCAGATAATGGACGTCAGCACTAACGGTCTGTTTATTAACGGTAACCACCAGCCTTTAGGCAAAAATAACAGTGCTGCTTTAAATGATGGTGATGTGCTTGATTTAGGCCCGTACCGGTTGATGGTATCCTGTTTTGTGCCTGATCAGGCGTCAGCAAAAACAGCAGAGGCGGAAAGACCGTCTTCTTTAGGTGCGTGGGAGCATGATCCCTTTTCTTCGGATTTGTCGACCGCTTATAAGCAGCCGGATGCGGCACAGGAAACCCGTGAAACATCTGCCGATTTATCATTTGCAGCTGTAGATGACAGTGTCGAAGCTGATCCGTTTTCTGACTTTGAAGGTGAAGCCCCGCTGCAGATGAATACTATTCAGGTTAACAATTTCAATGATGACTATTTTGATGATGATCCCTTTGCATCTGAGGATAGCGAGGCATCTGCAGTAGAGCCGCCGGCCGTAGAGCCTCTCAGCAGCATGCCGCCGCGGCTGCAGCGTGAACTTTCTCCCTCGGATCTGCTTGGGGCAGAGCAGGCAGTTGTTATGCCGGCCAATCAGCAGGATATTATGCTCCAGGCTGCAGAAATGGCTTTTGCCCGGGTAATGGAAGAGATGGCTCCGAGTAATATTGAAGATATGTTCAATGATCTGACCCGTCCGGGTTTTTTCAGCCGTAAGCCTGATTATTGGAATATGTATAAGCGTTACTTCCAGCGCCAGCAGGGAACTCAGGACTGGCAGTTGAAGTTTAAAGCTTATTTTAGCGAAAGTTTACGCATCAAGCAGTTACGCGGGGAGAAGTGATATGACTAAACAGCTCTTAATCGCCGCCACCGCGCTTTCTCTGGCCGCCTGCAGCTCTTTAGCATTCTGGAAAGATGATGCACCGCTGCAGATGCAGGTGAATATTGAAGCCGCCAATAATATCAATCCGAATATTGACAGCCTGGCCTCGCCGTTAGAAATACGTATTTATCAGCTAAAGGACAGCGAAGCATTTAATCAGGCTGTTTTTATTGATCTGTATAACGATGATCAGGGCGTATTAAAAGCGGACTTATTATCGAAACGTAATTTAGACAGTCTGCTGCCCGCTGAAAAACGTCAGGTAACACTGCCCCTTATTACAGAAACAAAATTCGTTGCTGTGATCGCCGCCTTTTCCGACTACCGAAAGGCAAAAAGTAAAGCGATAGTGCAGATTGAGCCGGGCAAACCGGCTTCTGTTGATGTCAGAATAGACGGCATTAATGTAAGTATTACCGGTCAAGAGGACTAACCCATAATGGATAAGAAAAAAGTAGTTTGGTCTGAAGGTATGTTTTTGAGCCCGCAGCATTTCCAGCAGCAGGAGCGTTATCTGGAAGGATTTGTAAAAGATTATCGTGATCTTCTGACTCCCAAGCGTTACGGTCTGGCTGAACTGCAGTTTGATAAGCCACTGAGCAAGATCGGAAAAGTGGGTATCAAAAGTGCGGCAGGTTTATTTCCCGACGGTACGCCCTTTACTATTCAAAGCGGATTAGCGCTTGATATTCCTTCCAGCACCAATGATAAATTAGTTTATCTTGCGCTGCCTATTTATCGTCCGGGTGTGGTTGATATCGGTAATGAGCAGGATAAGCACCGGCGTTTTCACCGTCTGGAACATAATATTTTTGATAACAGCCGGGATCATAGTGAAGCGCTGCAGCTGGAGCTTGCCGATTTAAATATTGAGCTGAAATTAGAAGGCGATGATCTGCAGGACTATACGCTTATTCCGATTGCTCATGTTGCTGAACATAAATCCGATGGTGAAGTCGTACTCAATAAAGCTTTTATACCTGTCAGCCTCTATTTTACGGTTTGTGATTATCTGCAGGATAATGTTAATGATCTTTATGCGCAGATGCAGTACCGGGCAAAAAGTATTTCACAACGCCTGCAGGTCGAGTCTGCCAGTAAAAGTCATCAGGCATTGATTCGTGATTATCTGTGGCTGCAGGCTTTAGGGCGCTGGTTACCGACGATTAAACACTGGCTGGATCTCGGTACGCAGACACCGCAGAATATTTATTATGAATGTTTAAAAATTGTCGGGGAGATGCAGGGGCTGGAAGGTAAAATGCCTCAAGAATACGATGCCTGGGACGAAGGGGGTTTGTATACACTGTTTTCGGTGCTCTTTTCGGATATCCATATTTTACTGCGTGAAGTGCAGTTAGACAATCTGACAACCTTAGTCTGGGATACCAGTCTTTTTGAAAAACGCCGTTTATTAAGAACCATGGTGCAGGACAGAGGTTTGTTTAATGCGGGACGTTTTGTGCTGGTGGTGACCTCTTCCCTTGGCGCGGTGAAATTAAGTGAGCAGTTCCCGCTGGTGAGCAAACTGGCCGGCAACGGCGTAATCGCGGAACTGGTGCGTAATGCTCTTTCTGGTGTGCCTTTACGGGCTTTACCCGTACCGCCTTCTGAGTTAAAAGCGCGCAGTGATGCCGCTTATTTTGAAATAGATACTCAATCGTCTTTATGGCAGGAGTTAATTCAGAAAGATGAGCCGATCGCACTGCATGTTGACAGTCGTATTGGTGAGCTTGATATTGAATTTTTTGTAATTCGTTAGAGGTTAAGTGCATGACATCACTATTTAATGAACAAAAGACAATTGTGATCAACCGGGCACAGCCTTCTGCTCAGGCGACTCCGGAGAAAGCTGCCGCATCACTGGATCTAAGCGGTATTCAAAACCTGATTGAAAATCTGCACATCTACGGTAATCCGCTGCTGAATGCAGGCAGTGAGCTGTTAGCCCTGCTGGTCAGTCTGCCCAGACAGCTGTCTCCGCTTGATATTGATGTTTTTCGGCAGAAATTATTTGATGCTATTGCTGACTTTAAACGGCGTGGTTTGTTTCTTGATTATCACCCCAGCGTGATAGAGAAAAGCTGTTTTGTGCTTTGTGCCGCTTTTGATGAAACAATTTTATATACTGCCTGGGGGGAGAAATCCCGCTGGGAGAATCACTCCCTGCTGAGTAAGATATTTAATCAGCGTAACGGCGGGGAAGTGTTTTTTACTCTGCTGGAGCAGGCGCGCCGTCAGCCGGCCAAACTGGTTGATTTTCTAGAGCTGCAGTATGTATTGATGAAGCTGGGCTTTCTTGGTAAATACCGCCATTGCGAGCATAACAAAATATACGAACTGCAGTCTGAACTGCACACGGTCATTCGTCATTTTCGAGACGAATCCGAATTATCTGTACCTAAACCCCCTGAGATGCCGGTTGTAAAAAAACCATGGTGCTTTATCGGTGTACCGAAACTGCTGTTGATCGGTCTACTCATTATTTTTGGCTCATATTTGTTTTCAGAGTACTGGTATAACAACCGCAGTGCATCAACACTGCTTGCTTTTACCTCTCTGGATATGGACGGGTTTATTCACAGTACCCAGAAGGATGATGTTGTTTATATCAGCACGGCAGAAGATATCGGCCTCAGCAAGGATGATTCTGCTGTGTTGGATGTAGATAAAACAACCGCCATACCTGTTAAGTGGGATATTTTACTGGCTGTTTTTTCAAATTCTTCAGATGCACAGCGCTTAGCGAAGGAACTAAAAGAAGCCGGATATCATGTGAAAATAAATGAGACAGCTGCGGGTACGGAACTGCTTCTGCCGGATAAAACCGACTTTTCTAAAGCTAAAGCACTTAAAAATGAGCTGAATATTCGTTTTGGTCTTAATGCTTCAGTACGTAAAAACAGACAACAATAGTGAATAAAATGAAAATAAATAAAAAATTACTTTTGCTTGCCGTTCTTTTTCTTAGCTGTGCTGCCGCTGCCTGGCTATGGATTCCTGTTGATCCGGAAACCGGGATTCGGTTAAAGCTGGCTGTTACGGCCGGCTGTTTTGCGGCCGCTTTGACAACCTTGATTTTTGCTTTCTGGCATCGTGGCTCTGA
The DNA here is from genome assembly GCF_000381745.1 of Psychromonas ossibalaenae ATCC BAA-1528. Taxonomy (GTDB): domain Bacteria; phylum Pseudomonadota; class Gammaproteobacteria; order Enterobacterales; family Psychromonadaceae; genus Psychromonas; species Psychromonas ossibalaenae. The sequence goes on from NZ_KB906970.1 coordinate 88,471, forward strand.
GGATAAAGCGCAGCAGCATGAACAGGCTGTTCTGTTTAAGCAGGATGTAAAAATAATTAACGATCTCTTTAAGGCTGCAGTAAAACAGCTTCGCGGAGTGAGGGCTCATAAGTTAAAAAACCTCTATGAACTGCCCTGGTATATCCTTCTAGGCGGTGAAAAGGGCGCTAAAAGCAGCTTATTACAGCAGAATAATTTTGAACCGGTACTGCATCGCAGTCACGATGAAAATGACACCAATCATTATATCCGTTTCTGGAGCAATGATAATGCGGTGGTTATCGAGATAGGGCATAGATTATTTGATAATGAAGGTATTGATGATGGATTATGGCGGGCACTGAGCAGACTGTTATTAAAATACCGCCCTCGTCAGGCTGTTAATGCTGTTATCTCAGTTATCGGCTGTGATCAGTTTTTACAGTGCGACAAAAAACAGCGGCAGATTATCAGCTCTAATCTTCAGGAAGCGATACTTGCTTTAGGAGAACATACGGGTCTGTCTATTCCTGTTTATAGCGTATTCACTAAATCTGATGCGATTGCCGATTTTGTTAATTTCTTCGCAGGTTATTCCGGTCGTGATCTGGAAAATCCTTTTGGTTTAACATTTCCCCTTGATGAAAATCATCATTTTAACTCTGCACAGATGGAACAGTCCGCCCTGGAATTACTGAAAAACTTATCTCAGCAGCAGTTTCAGCTGCTGCATGAAACCGGCAAAAAGGAAGCAGGTTCGGTTATCGCTTTGCCTTATCAGCTGCGTTTTTTCTTTGAACGGGCCAGTGAGTTTTTAACTAATCTCGGACGTGAAAACAGGGTTCGTCAGGCTGTCTGGCTGCGCGGTATGTATCTGCTTACTACCGGTAAAAAAGGTGAGAATTATGATCTGCTCAGCCATGTAGTTGCGGAAAATGCTTCCTTTAATGTCGGTGCGCAGCAGCCTCAGGCCGACGGGCGTCAGAGTCTGTTTTCCAGCCGCCTTTTCAGTCATGTTATTCTTCCTGAGGCCGGCATCATAGGGGTAAACCGCGGACGTCACTACCGTTACCTTATGGCGCGAACAGGGTATGTATTAGCACTCGGCTGCTTAATTACATTATTCGGTCTGCAGCTTAGAGATAACTGGAATCTTGATGAAGCGTTTAGAACTAAAGCGGCAACTGAGCTGAGCTTGTACCGTAATGATATCAACCGTCTGCGTGAAGGACGCGCTGATTTAGGTGCGCTTATTCCGGTGTTGAATGAATTACGTACTGTTGATCAGCAGGGCTATAAACCTTTACCCTGGTATCATAAAGTCAGTATTAAGCAGTCTGATACCGCGCAGCAGATCCGTTATGTTTATCAGCAGCAGCTGCAGCTGTTTTTATTACCGCAGATTGAAGATCTGTTAAGCAGCGAATTGTATGTCTATGTTAATTTAGGCAACCCAAGCAAAGTTTTCGAACTGCTGCGTTATTATCAAATGCTCTTTGAACCACAGCGCTTAGATCAGGATGAAATGGTCAGCTATCTGGTGGATACTTTAAACGATCAGGGGGAGTTATCTGCAGGCAGTCTCAATCAGTTAAGTTTTCTGATGGCGGATCTGTTTAACAGTGATTATGCTAACGTATTAAAAGAAAATAATGATTTAATTGCGGTGGCTGTGCAGCATCTTGAAGGTCTTTCGCCTGAGCGTTTAATTTACGCGCGTATCAAAGTAATGCCGGAGTACCGTAACCGGGTTGATGTTCGCCGTCAGCTTGGTGAAAAATTCTCTTCTATGTTCTCCTTTAAATCAGGTTTTCATGGTTATTTATTACCGGAGCTGTATACCCGGCAGGGACATGTAGATATCGATTTGTCGGTTAAATCCGCTCTGCTGAGAAAGCAGCTTAATGAGTTCAAGTCGATTCAGGGGGATATGTCCGGCGCATCGACAGCAGAGTTAGCTGAATTGAGCAAAAAAATTCAGCGTCTTTATTACGCAGATTATGTCTACCAGTGGAAAGAGCTACTTAAAAATATTGAAATAAAGCATTTTTCCAGCCTGGCAGATCTTGCTTATGCTGTCAAAGCCGCTCGAGATCCGGCTGCCAGTCCAATTATTGATGTGCTTGATGCTGTGGTTATGAATACGACTCTGGCCGCTGAAAATAGTACAGATAACAGCACAAGTGCAAAAGTGACTGAACAGCTTGGTTTAAATAAAACTGCAGAAGCGTTGAAAAAAGCAGATCGTCTCAATGTTATTGCCGGTGATAAATTAATTCGCCTGCAGCCTTCATATGTGGTGAATGAAGCATTCAGCAGTTACGCTTCATTCCTGGCGATTCAGGATAAAAGTGCGCCGATTGATGAGTTGATTGCTGAACTTGATAATCTAAACGGTTATTTCGACAGCGCACTGACCAGCAGCGACCCGGGCAAGGCCTGGTATGCTTACGCAAAAGCGCATGCAGCCGGCAGTCAGGATGCCCTGGTGACATTCCGACGCTTATCCAGCCGTACACCGGGCCAGGTGACCGCGTGGGTAAAAGCACTGGATCAGCAGGCCTGGCAGAGAGTCATAGAGAGTGGTGTCGGTTATCTTAATCAACAATGGGAACAGCAGGTTTACACATTTTATCGTCAGGCTATTGAAGGACGTTTTCCTTTTGCACTGCAGGGGCGAGGAGAAGTGGCGCTTGATGATTTTGCCAGCATGTTTAAACCGCAGGGATTAATTGATAAGTTTATCAAACAGGAACTGCAGCCGTTTGTTTACTGGGATAACGGCGTACTTAAACTCAATGAGATTGAAGGCCAGAAACTGCCTGTCAATATTGAAACACTGGCTAAGATAAAGCAGGCCAAAGGGATCCGGGAACTGTTTTTTGGACCGGCCGGACAGGAGTTAGCCCTGCAGCTGCGTGTCAAAGCAAGTTCAATGAGTACCACCAGTACCCAGTTTGATATTCGAGAAGCTGAACGTTTGTTTTCTTATCGTCATGGGCCGAGATTGTGGCAGGACATCACCTGGCCGTCGACAGGGGAAGACGGCTATCTGTCAGCCAGCTTCTATAAAGGTGAAAACCGCATTGCCAGTAAATCATATTCTGGTCAATGGGCACTGTTTAGAATTATGTTTGACGGAAAATCAAGTGCAACAGGGGACCGCAGAGTACGTAATCTTGTTTATAAACTTGAAGATCAGGATGTGATTTTACAGTATGCACTTAAAGACAGTAATTCAGCTTTAGAGAAAGGTTTATTAAGCAGTTTTTACCTGCCTGAGGTGTTGTAGAAAGAGACCGTTGTCGGAAGCTTTTCGCTGTGCTTCACATAAGTCCTCTGTAGAACGATAAACGCCCCTGCTCAAATGCTGAGCAGGGGCGTTATATTAATAGCTAACTTCTTTTTACATATTACTGTATAGACCAGCCTCCCTTCGTATACAGCCAGGTTGTTTTGCTGTCTTTTGGAGTTACAAAGCTACTTGAAGCATTATAATTAACAGTAGTCGGCTGATCAGCGATGCTGTCCAGGGTAAATAACTGTCCCTCTCGTACTTCATGCATCGGCAAATCAACGATTAATATATTTGAACCATTTCGGCTTCGTACTGTGACATGCTGATATTCATTCATTTCCAGCAGTAGTGCATTACTGTCGTTCTCTAATGGTTTGATATTAGAGGCGGTGTTCAGCAGTATGCTTGTATCACTCCATGGCTTGCCGTTAGTGCTGTAAAACTTCTTATCCTTATCAGTGTTCTTAGGTGGTTGAATATCTAGTTTGCCTTGAGATTTTCCATTACAGATAACTTCTGCATGATCAGGCTGGTCTGCCTGTGCGATATTGACATGTAGTTTATTCATGTAACCTTCACTTAGGCGATTATTTTCAAGCTCATAGATATGGCTTTGACTGTTGTTTTCAAATTTGACTTCAAGATAACACTGATCGCTATATTCGCTGTTATCCATGGCATCCGGTTTATAGACAAAACCATACGCTCCGTGTAGTCCCGGATAAATATAACCTTCAATATCACCCTGTGGATCATAAAAACCGACTAAGGTGGTTACCGGCACAGCAAACTGCTCCGGGATAAGAGTTTCCGCAGCGTCTAGTATCTGCTGTTCACTTTGTTCAACCCATAAACTGTCTAATGCTTTGTAATAGTAGGTATTACCAGTGGTGACAACTTGTTCTTCAGCATCATTATAGTATATTTTCGAGTTATAACCTGCTGTACTGCTGACCATGATCACTTTGCCTTCATCACTAGGTTCAGCCGTCGGAAAATAAATATCCCGGACGTGTGCGCCGTCTCTTGTCTTAATATCAATCCTGTCATTAATATCCAACTGCGAGCGTAGATGTTCGGCATCAGTGTCATCCCTGATTTTTTCAAACTCCTGCGAGTTATTAATAGTATAAGTATTATTTGTTTTCAGGTGCTTATACTCAATCATCTGCGATGATTCGGCATCCCATTTTTCAAATCCGGTAGGTGAACCAGCTGCAAAATTAATTTTACCTTCGAGGTGTTTTTGAGTCATCTCTAAATTATAGGGCGTTTGCAGGGTATAATTCGATAAAGGTGAACTTGCTGCGCCACCGGACATAGTATCTTTATTTAACTGGTATCCCTGCCATGGCGGAATTGTTTCATCATCACAGCAGCTTGCATCGCCGTGTCTATCCCAAAAGAAATTTACAATAAAACGCTGTTTGCTAGCATCCCAGCCCCAGCCGGAATTTATTTCTCCTGCTGGGCGGTGAATTGAACCGTCAGTTCCTCCTGGAAAATGCCCAATTCCGAAATTGTGAGCCACTTCATGGCTCCATTCATTACCCAGAGAATTATCGATAGTGACCATGCCGTTGCCGCCGCTGCCGCCGTGTATTTGTACACCGTTAGAATAGTTACCGCGGGAGCTGTGCGCTGCTATTTGACTCGCCAGATAGGTATGTCCGCTTTCCTTGTTACCGATAGAACTATTTGAGCCGTAGTTAGCCATATCAATGCCGTGCGAGATAAGTATTTTGCCGATAGCGCCGCGCATATCACCTTTATGCCAGCCTCCCTCACTTGGGTCATAGTCAGTAAACACATCGCCATTAGGCATGACGATATGCTTCAGATGAATAGGCTCATACTGGTTGACAGTTAATTTACTGGCGGGAATTTTTTGATAATAATCTAGATGATTTTCAATTTCATCTGCAAATTTAAAGTTGTTACGAGGCTCGACCAGCATGCCGATATCTATAGTGTGAATAAGTATTTCAGTGGGAGCGCCGATTACAATATTATTTAGCTCTCCTTTATCTTTGCCATAGGTAAATTTTAGTTCCAGACCCGGTTCAATCCAGGATGAAGGTAAAGTTGCGCTCCACATATCATGAGCATAGACAATCGATAGATCTTCTCCGTCGTGAGCAGGAAGCCCCTCTGGCGGTGTTAAATTAATGCCTCCTAAAAAGCTGCCGTCTTTATCAAAGCCTTTTACTTTTATTATTTCGCTGCCTGCCTGTGTCTGCAGCGGCTGTACCATTAATAAAGTATCTCTGTTAGCGGTTAGGTGAGGTCTTGGTTCATCTGCAGAGCTGTTTTGAAACAGGGTGATATTTTGTGCGTAGGATATTTGTGCTTTAAAATCGCCTGTTAAATCATTTTTTAATGGAACATCAAAAAAGGCGATGGTTTCATCACCCGGTTCAACAATAGGGTCTGTGATCTCTGACACATCTTCATCGCGCGGATTAGAAGGACCCTCTATGGGATCGACTGGATTAACAGGAGCAATAGGATCAACAGGCTCGAATACTGCATTGGGATCCATATAGGAAATTTCCAAATGGTCGATATTCGGGACCAGTTCCCCGTCGGAGCCGATAGTAAAACTGTTCTTACCAGACTGCAGTTTTACTACGTGTTCAGTTGTATAGCTCCAGTTTTCTTCATCTTGTGTTGAGACTAAATCAACATGCTTTCCAGCGATAAACTGTCCTTGATAGTTTCGATGTAAATACACTGTACGTTCCTCTGGAGAGGAATAGCGCATTCTTAATTTGTATTCTCCATCGACAGGCGCGTTAAACTCAAAAGTAATGTGACCCTGCTCTATCCATTCACCTGTCCGGTAACCTGAGCCGCTGTATCCTGGAATACTGTTGTCAACCGGTGTTCCGAATGCAATAGCGTCTTCTGCCTGCAGTATTTCGGTAATATCTTTCTCTGAGGCGTTAGCAGTGTTAAAGGACAGCCCCGCTATAATAAGGGCTGTGGTGATTTTGTTGATTTTCATGATGTTGTTAACTCCATAAATAAGCTGTTTATTTCTGCTATGTGTATTTCCGGTACTGCACCATAGTGTATTTCCGGCACTGCACCATAAATGAAATTAATCAAGTGAAGGCGGCAGTAGCGGCGAATGTTATTGTTAATAACGCTTACCCAGGTAGTGAAAAGGTGTGAAAAGGTGTGAAAAGGTGTGAAAAGGTGTGAATTTAGTGAGCACAGGCAAAATTGTTTTGTAAAGAGCAGTAAGGTGCGCTACGTTGACAGGTTCCAGTGTAGGGGGGCACCGCGGTTCGGCAAAAGAGGGGGATAAATTTCAGTGTTATTTACTGTATTAATGACAGCTTATAGGATTTTGCTGTGGCCCATTACGCAGTGAAAACATGTTTTAATCTAACTGTTTTACCAGCCATTTTTTCCATCGTGTTAATTTGTTTTTGTCGCCTTGTGTTAACAACTGCGGATCAATCTGCCGCAGCCACTGCTGCAATGCAAACCAGTCATCTTTAACTTCAATGAGACCTGTACCCTGATGTTTATTTTTGCGGCTGAATCCCGGCGTTAACTGCCATTGCGGTAAATGCTCTAGTGCAGTGCCTGCCGGCCAGGATGCACCAAAATCAATTATTTTAATTGAGCCGAGCTCAGGCTGATAAATTACATTTGAAGGTTTAATATCACCATGTACCCAGCCCTGCTGATGTAAATGGCAAACGGCGCGCACAATTTGAGGTATCAAAGAGATAAACAGGCTGCTCTGCACCTGTGAAAACGCCAGTATGCTTTGCCCGTTTATATAGGACAGTATTAATAATGAGGAGGCAGGCAGGTATTCAAGCGACTGCTGGATATAAGGTGAACTACATTGTGACATGCAGGACCATTCCCTGTGCAGCAGTTCATTTTCAGCGTGTTTAATAATGACCTTAGTGCCGCAGCTGCGGTCAGAAGCCAGCCATACCTGCGGGGTAAATGCGCTGATTAATGTGAAGCGCTGTACAAGAATATCACCAGCATTATAATCTTCAATGTCGGTCATTAGCTCGCTCTTACAAAGGCTTGTTAAATAACTGCAAAATTTTCTTCTTCTAACATTTTTATCAAAGAAATTAAGGGTAAACCGATCAGGCTGTTTGGATCTTTACCTTCAAATCCTTCAAATAATGCAATACCGTATCCTTCACTTTTAAAGCTGCCGGCGCAGTTGAACGGCTGCTCTTTATTGAGGTAGTTGGTGATCATTACATCGCTTAACTCTCTAAACTGTACGACATAAGGTTCAACCAAAGACTGGGTTTTACCGGTTTTACTGTTAATTAAAGCCAGACCTGTATAAAAGGTGATTTTTTTACCGCTGGCCGCTTTTAACTGCTGAAAAGCATTATCAAAATTACCTGGTTTACCCAGAATTACTCCGTTATTTACACACACTTGATCTGAGCCGATAACCAGTGCATTTTCATAAGCGGGGCAGACTGCGGATGCTTTAGCAACAGCCAGTCGTTCAACAAGCTCAACGGCCGTTTCCCGGGGAAGGGGCGTTTCATCTACATTGGGTTTTTCCGTTGTAAAGGCTAAAAACAATTTATCTAAAAGCTGCTTTCTAAAAGGTGACGTTGACGCTAATACTAATGTCTGAGGCATAACTTTCTCAAGGTTAATGGAATATTGAAGACATTTTATGGTGGGAAAATTAATAAAGCGATAATTTAATAAAATAATCGCTCATTATTTAAGGTATTAGTGTTCACTATCTAGAATCCCGAAGATCAAAAATACGAATCAGCTATCCTAACGAAAACTTTGCAAAAATGTTCCTTTTTCTTTGACTATCTTGACCGCTATCTATATTATTCGCGACCATGCAAAAGGTTAAACTACCGATTAGCGTTGATCCTGTTCGCGCTGCACAAAAGCATTTGGAACTCGAAGCTCGAATTCCAAAAGAACTTTTGAGCAGATTAGCAGAGTCAACAATCAGTGTTCACTCTGATATCGACACAGTTTTCTCATTTGATATTGATAAGCAGAAGCTAAGAATATTTCATGGTAAAGCAAGTGTTGCAGTAGAGCTAATTTGTCAACGGTGCAATGCGCCTATGATTTATCAGTGTGAAGCTGAATTTACGTATTGTCCCGTTCATAACCAAGAACAGGAAAATAATTTACCAGACGCCTATGAATCCATTTATTATGATGAGAATGGAGAGGTGAATCTTCATCAGGTTGTAGAAGACGAGCTGATATTGGCACTTCCGCAAATTGCAAAACACGCAATTGAAGAGTGTCAACAAAGTGAGTTTGAACTTACCTTTGGTGAAATTGATGAAGAAGAACAGCGTCCCAACCCATTTGAAGCTTTAGCTAAATTAAAGCACAAATAACAAGCAGGAATTTTTAAAATGGCTGTACAAAAAAGTCGTAAAACTCGTTCAAAACGCGGTATGCGTCGTTCACATGACGCTCTAACTGCGCCGGCTCAACTTACTGTTGACGCTACGTCTGGTGAAACTCACCGTCGTCATCACATGACTGCTGACGGTTTCTACAAAGGCAAAAAAGTAATCGAATTGTAGGATTACTTTGCGTAAACTTACCATTGCGCTTGATGTCATGGGGGGCGATTTCGGCCCCCATATTTCCCTCTTGGCCACAGTAAAATCACTCCAGCTGCACCCCGAATTATCACTGATTATTGTTGGTAATCGTTCGCAAATACTCCCTTTTTTAAAAAAACATCAACTTTTAGATCACTCCCGTTTGAGTTTTATTCATGCAGATAATTTTATCTCCATGGAAGATAATCCAGTGCATGTGCTTCGTCGAGGTTCCGGTTCATCAATGCATATGGCTTTAGATCTTGTTGCTCAGGGTAAAGCGGATGCCTGCGTCAGTGCCGGAAATACCGGGGCATTAATGCTGCTTGCTAAGCAGGCTTTGAAAACATTACCGGGCATTTCACGTCCAGCACTGGTGGCCGCGCTGCCGAATAACTGTTCGGGTTTTACCTATCTGCTGGATCTCGGCGCAAACTTACAGTGCGATAGTGATACCCTGTTTAATTTTGCTGTTATGGGCAGTGTATTATGTGAAAAAGTGCAGCAGATAAAATCGCCGCGCACGGCACTGCTGAATGTCGGTAAAGAAAATAATAAAGGCAATGATGTTATTAAACGCTCTGCCGGTCTGTTAAAGCAGACAAAACATATAAATTATGCTGGTTTTATTGAAGCCAATGAATTGTTCTCAGGTCGGGCCGACGTGGTTGTAACCGATGGTTTCAGCGGCAATGTGGCATTAAAAAGCTACGAAGGCATGGGAAGAGTCTTTTTAGAGCAGTTAGATAAAGCGATTAATACAAATATTTATAGTAAACTGCTGGGCAGATTATTAAGGCCGATTTTAAAAAAGCAGCTAAAACATTTGCATCCGGACATGTATAATGGCGCCAGTTTAATTGGTTTACGCGGCATAGTTGTTAAAAGTCACGGAAGTGCCAATGAAGTTGCATTTTCCTATGCCATTGAACAGGCCATAAAAGAGATTCAGTGGCAGATTCCAGCAAGCATAGCAAAAAAATTAGAAACTGTTTTATCAGAGCGAGATTGTTTATCACATGAATAGCAAAATTACAGGTACGGGTAGTTATCTACCAGAAACAGTACGTACAAACGACGATTTAGAAAAGATGGTTGATACCAGCGATGAATGGATCACCACACGTACAGGTATTAAAGAGCGTCGTATTGCTAATAAACAGGACACTATTGCCTTTATGGGCAAAGAAGCGGGTTTAAAAGCATTACAGGTAGCTGACTTAAAAGCTGAAGATTTAGATCTTATTATTGTGGCAACAACCAGTAATCATAATGCATTCCCTTCGGCTGCTTGTGAAGTGCAGAATTTACTGGGGATTTATAATATCCCTGCATTTGATGTGTCAGCTGCTTGTGCTGGTTTTACTTATGCATTAAGCGTGGCGGATAACTTTATTAAAGCCGGCAGTGCTAAAAATGTATTAGTGATTGGTGCAGATGCTCTGGCAAATACCTGTGATCCTGCGGATCGCTCTACCATTATCTTATTCGGTGACGGTGCCGGTGCTGTTATTGTCAGTGCTTCAGAAGAGCAGGGGATTTTATCAACGCATATTAATGCCGACGGCCGTTTCGGTGATCTGCTTAAACTGCCGAATGCGCAGCGCGGTATTGAGCAGTCAGTTCATGACTCGTATCTGTCAATGGCCGGTAACGATGTATTTAAAGTGGCAGTTAAAAAATTAAGCCAGGTTGTCGTGGATACTCTGGCGGCTAATAATATCGACAAACAACAGCTTGACTGGTTAGTACCGCACCAGGCTAATAAGCGCATTATCAGCGCAACCGCTAAAAAGCTGGGGATGTCCATGGAACAGGTGGTATTAACACTTGATAAACACGGCAATACCTCAGCCGCTTCTGTCCCACTGGCTTTTGACGAAGGCGTACGCAGCGGCAAAATTAAGTCCGGACAGCTGGTATTATTAGAAGCATTCGGCGGCGGATTTACATGGGGCAGTGCCCTGATTCGTATGTAGTTTTTGATATACGACAAGACTTATCATTATTAGGAATTTAAAAATATGACAAACTTTACTTTTGCCTTTCCTGGACAGGGCTCGCAAAGTGTCGCTATGTTAGCTGAACTTGCTGAGTCATTTCCTGTTGTTGTAGACACTTATAAACAAGCAAGTGATGCATTAGGTTATGATTTATGGGAACTTGTGCAGCAGGGGCCAAGCGAGGCTTTAAATCAGACAGATAAAACCCAGCCGGCTTTGTTAGCTGCATCTGTGGCTATCTGGCGTGTATGGGCTGAGAAGGGCGGTGAAAAACCATCTGTAATTGCCGGTCACAGCTTAGGCGAGTACTCTGCATTAGTTTGTGCGGGTGTGATTGATTTTAAAGATGCAGTAAAACTTGTTGAACTGCGTGGTCAGTTAATGCAGCAGGCCGTTCCTGCGGGAACTGGCGCTATGTCTGCCATTATCGGTTTAGACAACGATAAAATTGCTGAATGTTGTAAACAGGCTGAACAAGGACAAGTTGTTTCTCCGGTAAACTTTAATTCACCGGGTCAGGTTGTTATTGCCGGTAATAAAGAAGCCGTAGAGCGTGCTGGTGTTTTACTTAAAGAAGCGGGTGCTAAACGTGTATTACCGCTGCCGGTAAGTGTTCCTTCGCATTGTGCATTAATGAAACCTGCCGCTGAAAAATTAGCTGTGGCTTTACAGAGCATTGAATTTAAAGCGCCTGAAATCACGGTAATCAACAATGTTGATGTTGCTGCAGAAACCGATGCTGAAAAAATAAAAGATGCGCTGGTTCGTCAGCTTTTCTGCCCGGTACGCTGGACAGAAATTGTTGAAAAAATGGCCGCTGACGGTATTACATTACAGGTTGAAGCCGGTCCGGGTAAAGTATTAAGCGGTTTAGTCCGCCGTATCGACAAGAGCTTTACAGCTCAGTTTATCAATGACAGTGCAAGTTTAGAAAATGCATTAACTGCAGTTAAAGGAGAATAGTCACCATGCAGAATCAAATAGTATTAATAACAGGCGCAAGCCGTGGTATCGGCCGTGCAATCGCGGAAAAATTTGTTGCATTAGGCGCAACTGTATTAGGTACAGCAACCAGTGAAAACGGCGCAAATGCTATCTCTGAGTACCTGGGTGATGCCGGTAAAGGTTTTGTATTAAATGTGACCGACACAGATTCAATCGCGGCACTTTTTGCTGATATTAAAGCTCAGTACGGTGTAGTAGATGTATTAGTCAATAACGCCGGTATTACGCGTGATAACTTATTAATGCGTATGAAAGACGATGAGTGGAATGACATCATTGATACGAACTTAACGCCTATCTTCAAAATGAGTAAAGCGGCACTTCGTCCTATGATGAAAAAGCGCGCAGGCCGCATTATCAATGTGGGTTCAGTGGTTGGTACTATGGGTAATGCGGGTCAGGCGAACTATGCGGCTGCTAAAGCAGGCGTTATTGGTTTTACTAAATCATTAGCGCGCGAAGTCGCAAGCCGCGGTATTACAGTGAATACTGTTGCACCTGGCTTTATCGAAACAGATATGACTAAAGCATTGACGGATGAGCAGCGTGCATCTACATTATCAGCTGTACCAGCCGGTCGTTTAGGGGATCCTAAAGAAATCGCAGCGACTGTTGCATTCTTAGCCTCAGAGGGCGCAGCCTACATTAACGGTGAAACTATTCACGTTAACGGCGGCATGTATATGGTCTAAAATAGACCTTATATAAATTTAAAAAATGAAAAAACATTTGGAATTTAACGATTTTTTGATTAATATCCAAAAATAACTGGTTGAATCAGTGATACAGTACTTGAATATTAAACGCGATAGAATAAACTATCGCAACTAACGCAATAGCGTATTCACAAAGGAAATAAAAATGAGCAATATCGAAGAACGCGTAAAAAACATCATCGTTGAGCAACTTGGTGTTCAACTAGACGAAGTTGTAAACAAAGCTTCTTTCGTTGACGATCTAGGTGCTGATTCTTTAGATACAGTTGAACTTGTAATGGCTCTTGAAGAAGAGTTCGATACAGAAATCCCTGATGAAGAAGCAGAGAAAATCACTACTGTTCAATCAGCTATCGATTACGTTGTAAACAACGGTTAATCATTCACTGTGAATGATAAGAATTTCTAAAGGCGGTCTTCTGACCGCCTTTTGTGTTTTAATGAGTTTATTAACTAAATTAGCACTGACTGTTTCTGGTGAGTATTTATTTAATCTAATTCGTCTGTAGTAGGAGAAGTTATAGTGTCAAAGCGTAGAGTGGTAATTACTGGTTTAGGTATGTTATCCCCAGTAGGTAATTCAGTTGAACAATCTTGGGAAGCTGTGCAGGCTGGTCAAAGCGGTATCTCAAATATCGAACATTTTGATACTGAAAAATTTGCCTGTAAATTTGCCGGTTTAGTAAAAGATTTTAATGTTGAAGACTACATGCCTAAAAAAGAGGCGCGTAAAATGGATACCTTCATTCAGTATGGTGTTGCTGCCGCTGAACAGGCATTTCAGGATTCAGGTTTAGTAGTAACTGATGAAAATGCAGAGCGTATCGGTGTTGCAATCGGCTCGGGTATCGGCGGTATTACAACTATTGAAACTAACGTACGTAACTTTGAAAAAAGCGGTCCGCGAAAAATCAGTCCGTTCTTTGTTCCGGCAACGATTATTAATATGATTTCAGGTCATGTTTCAATAAATAAAGGCCTTAAAGGGCCTAACATTGCTATTACTACTGCATGTACAACAGGTACACACAGTATTGGTACAGCTGCCCGCATGATTCAGTACGGTGATGCGGATGTGATGTTTGCCGGCGGCGCAGAAAAAGCATCAAGTGAACTAAGCATGGGCGGATTTGCTTCAGCTCGTGCACTGTCAACACGTAATGATTCACCGCAGACAGCTAGTCGTCCATGGGATGAGTCTCGTGATGGTTTCGTATTAGGTGACGGTGCTGGTGTGTTAGTGCTTGAAGAGTATGAGCATGCAAAAGCCCGCGGTGCAAAAATTTATGCTGAGTTTGTTGGTTTTGGTATGAGCGGCGATGCTTTCCATATGACGTCACCACCAGAAAGCGGTGCAGGTGCGGCATTATCAATGAAAAATGCGATTAAAGATGCAAAAATTGAAGCTTCACAAATTCAGTACATTAATGCCCACGGTACTTCAACACCAGCTGGTGATATTGCGGAAACACAGGCTGTAAAAGGTATTTGGGGTGATGCAGCTAAAGATGTGATGATGAGCTCTACTAAATCTATGACTGGTCACCTGTTAGGCGCTGCCGGTGCGATTGAAGCAGTATTTAGTGTATTAGCACTGCGTGATCAGCTTGCTCCGCCTACGATTAACCTGGTAAATCCAAGCGAAGGCTGTGATTTAGACTACGTAACAGACGGTAAAGCACGTCCTGCTGATATCGAATATGCACTGTCTAACTCATTTGGTTTCGGCGGTACAAACGGTACATTAATCTTTAAACGTATCTAATTAAGTAAAGTGCTTCTAGTCGTTATTAGATGCATTTGTTATATGCCCAAACCACTTAAAGATTCAGATTCAGAGCTTAGCCCGGAAGTCAGAACAAGGCACGATATGCAGAGAATGGTTATTCCCTTTTCAAACATTGTAACGCTGTGCTGATTTTCGAGCTAGGCTCCCGCAGGGCAAGGCGAGAGGCAACCATCTTCAGCGTTATAAAGCCTTGATCTAGAATGCTAGACCTGCGGCTTTATGTCTTGAATCTAGTCACCTCTCGTCTTGTTGATTCCTGTATCTTCGAGTGGCTTGGGTATAATAATTACGTTAAAATAAAAACCCGGTCTGATGATCGGGTTTTTTTATGCCTGTTACTTATTAAATAGATGAATAAGATGCTGATTAATGGAATTGAGTCAACAACAATTAATGCGGCTGACCGAGGCCTTGCTTACGGTGACGGTCTGTTTTCGACCATTAAAGTTGAATACGGCATGGTGCAGTTGTGGGATTATCATCTGTACAGACTGCAGCTTGGTGCGCAAAAGTTGTTTTTTCCCGAAGTTGACTGGCAGCTGTTATCAGCTGAAGTTTCACAGTTAGCCGCCGGTATTAGTGATAAACCGCTGGCAGTGATTAAAGTTATTTTAACCCGCGGCAGCGGCGGGCGCGGATACAGCAGCCAGGGCTGCGACAGTGTTGTACGCATTTTATCTGCAGCTGCTTATCCCGATTGTTATCAGCAGTGGCAGAAAGAGGGGATTAAAGTTGTACAGTGTGAGCAGAAGCTGGCGGTTAACCGCCAGTTAGCCGGCCTGAAAACCTTAAACCGTTTAGAGCAGGTATTAATAAAGCATGAATTAGAAAGCAGACAAGCATTGGAAGGCATTGTTTGTGATAATGACGGTTATGTTATTGAAGCGTGCAGCGCTAATCTTTTTATCTATTTGGATAATCAGTGGCTGACACCCAAACTTGACGGCTCCGGGGTTGCCGGGGTCAAGCGCCGCCAGATTATGCAGGCGTCAGAAAAAGCCGGTACACCTGTCAGGGAAGTAAGAATTAAAGCGGATGCCCTGTTTAACGCTCAGGCAGTGTGCCTGACTAATGCTCTGATGGGTATTGTTCCGGTAAAACAGTATCGGTCTCATATTTATAACGAGGCTGCTTTTTATTTAGTTCAACAATTACAATTATTATTAGAAGACGGAGATTTGTTAAATGCCGATTAGAAAAATCCTTATTTCGTTTGCTGTTTTATCTGCTTTAGCTGCTGCGGGTGTTTTCTGGGGATACAATAAATTATCTGATTATTTAACCGTGCCGAGAATAGATAAAACTATCTTGTTTACGGTTGACGGCGGCAGTAACTTCTCCCGCTTAGGTAATCGACTTGCCGAGCAGTCAATAGTGAATGATCTCACCTGGTGGAAAGCGGTTGCTAAGTTACACCCGGAATTAACTAATATTAAGTCCGGCACTTATCAGTTTCAGGAAGGTTTTAATCTGCAGGATATTTTAACCACCATTAATGAGGGGCGTGAATATCAGTTTAAAGTGACCTTTGTTGAAGGCAGTACCTTTAAAGAATGGTTAACTATATTAAATGATTCACAAGCGCTTAAACCTACGGATAAAACCGAGCAGGAAATTCTGCAGCACCTGGCTAGTCCCTATAAAAAACTAGAGGGGTTGTTATTTCCTGAAACATATCATTATCGTGCTGATATGAGTGTGCTGAAAATAATTGAAAAAGCTTATCAACATCAACAGCAGGTATTAAATAAGTTGTGGGCAGAGCGGGATAAAAACCTTCCTTTGAAAACGCCTTACGAGGCGCTTATTCTCGCCTCTATTATTGAAAAAGAGAGCGGCCTGTCGGCGGATCGTGACAAAATCTCTTCTGTATTTGTAAACCGTTTACGCCGCGGCATGCGTCTGCAGACAGATCCGACGGTCATTTACGGTATGGGAGAGCGTTATAACGGGCGTATCCGCAGTAAAGATCTGCGTGAAAAAACAGCTTATAATACTTACCGCATCAACGGCCTGCCGCCGACACCGATTGCTATGCCCAGTGAGGCCGCTTTATATGCGACGCTGCATCCGGCTAAAACTAACTATTTGTATTTTGTCAGTAAAGGTGATGGAAATTCTTATTTTTCGAAGAATCTAAAAGAGCATAACCGTGCCGTACAGAAGTATATTTTAGGCAAGTAACAGCTACGACTATCTATGAAAAGCCGCTTTTTAGCGGCTTTTTTTTCGAACTTATTTTACCGCAGCAGGTGAGCGCTATAAGTGCAGTTAAAATTTCTTTATTTCAGCAGGTGTGCGAACTGCGGCATTAAAGCGATATTATCACCCACTGTTTCCTGCAGAGCTTTATCCAGCACTGAGCCGGTATTAACCAGCGGGTTTAGGATAAGCGCCCGCTGCGCCTTATTAAGATCCCCGCTAACCGCAGCCTCTACAGTCAGTGTTTCAAACTCTTTCATCAGCTGCAGCAGACGCAGTGTATCAGAGGGAAACGGGGCCACATTCAGCGGCAGCGGGCCGCTCTTAGTGATTATTGAACTCACTTCAACGACACAGTCATCGGGCAAGCCGTTAATGGTGCCGTTATTACGTGTATTAACATGCATGATAGTACGTTTGTCATTATAAATTGAACTCATTAATTCACAGGCTGCTTCTGAGTAATACTGGCCACCGCGTTTTTCTAACTCTTTAGGTTTGCTGTTTAGCTGCGGATCGCTATAAATATCAAACAGGCGTTTCTCCATTGCTTTTACTACTTCACCGCGCGTGCCTTCACCGCTGGCTTCAACAACTTCCTGGTCCATAATATCCTGGCTCATGTAGTAGTAACGTAAATAAGCACAGGGGATCATACCCATATTTTTTAATAACTCAGCAGGCCAGGCAAAAGCTGGGATATTTTTCGGCACCAATGTATCGTTACCGGCGAGGATCTGCTCTATAACATGAGCAAGCTTATTTTCTCCGTTATGCAGAATTTGACGGGCCCAGATAAAGTGATTGATTCCGGCAACCTGCATAATAATATCCTGCTCGCTGCAGTTAAGCATCTCTGCAATGCCTTTTTGCATAATAACCGGGACATTACATAAACCTACCGCTTTAACCTTAGTATGTTTTAATACAGCTTCGGTAACCATTCCAGATGGATTAGTAAAATTAAGCAGCCATGCATTCGGGCATAACTCTTCGATCTCTTTACAGATTTCAAGCGTGATGGGTATTGTGCGGCAGGCATTTGCAAAACCACCCAGGCCGTTAGTCTCTTGTCCAATCATGCCGTATTTAAGTGAGATACGCTCATCGCTGATACGTGCATCAAGGCAGCCTGCACGGAACTGCGAGCAGACAAAATCAGCATCTTCTAGTGCCGGGCGGCGATCTAAAGTAACTTCTACCTGAATATTCAGACCTTCTTTTTTAATCATGCGCTTAGCTAGTGCCGCAATGATATTAACTTTTTCTTTACCCTCTTCGATATCAACCAGCCATAACTGTTTTATAGGCAGTTGATCTTTTCTTTTTAACAGACCTTCAATCAACTCCGGGGTATAGCTTGAGCCTGCACCGATCACCGCAATTTTTAAACCGTTTTTCATTATCATCTCCTGATTGTTTATTCATATATTCAGGCCTATTAAATGCTCAATAAAGTTGACAGACAAACGAAATAAAAAATACTATAGATTAAAATTTTTAATCTATAGTATTTTTGTATTCGTAGGAGCCGTTATGGATAATAAACAGGCATTACTCGCTAATATGCATACTTTTAGTGTCGCCGCCCGTTTGCTAAGTTTTACCAAAGCGGGCGAGGAGTTATGTTTAACCCAGGGCGCGGTGAGCCACCGCATTAAAAATCTTGAGAAACATCTGGGATTTTCTGTATTTGTACGTCTTACCCGCCGTTTGGAGTTAACCACAGAAGGTCAGCGTCTGCTGGGGACATTAAACCACTCTTTTGCCGACATTTTCTCTGAAGTGGAAGATATACGTTTTAATGAACTGCGCGGTGAATTATATATCGGTGCTTCGCCGACTTTTGCATTAGCCTGGTTGATGCCTAAGCTGCCTAGTTTTCAAAAACTGTACCCGAACTTAAATGTTAAAATTAGGATAAAAGCCAGTAAACTCGATTTTAAACACGAACCTGTCGATTTAGCGATTTATTATGGTAATGAAGAACATTCGGATCTGCATTGCCAGCGTTTGTTTAGTGAAAAGTTAATGCCTGTCTGTACGCCTGAATATGCGCAGCAGTTTGCCTTGACGGATAATATTGAAAATTTACAAGGTGTAACATTTATCCACTGTATTGAATC
Source organism: Psychromonas ossibalaenae ATCC BAA-1528 (assembly GCF_000381745.1). Lineage (GTDB taxonomy): Bacteria > Pseudomonadota > Gammaproteobacteria > Enterobacterales > Psychromonadaceae > Psychromonas > Psychromonas ossibalaenae. The sequence goes on from NZ_KB906970.1 coordinate 107,186, forward strand.
ACTTGAAAGTATCTCGCCGAACCATGAATGGTCCACCTGGCTGAAGTCCAACTCGCTTGACTTAGACAGCGAACAAAGACAATACCAGTTTAACCATTGTGAAATGGCAATAGTGGCCGCCCGGCAGGGAATGGGCATTGCGATGGGGCGTGCTGAACTTATTCACAGCCATATTGAGTCAGGTGAGCTGATAGCGCCTTTTACCGCGGTTGATGCCGGACTTGGTTATGATCTTATCTGCTCAAAGGGGCAAGAGGTCCGCCCGAAATATCAGGCATTTTTGAACTGGATCCTGGCACACAACCAATAACAAAGGGCAGAGCAGCCCGCTGCATAGTTAATATGACCGCTGCTCTTTAAAAGGGTATAATCGCGCCGTTTAAAATATTATTTCAGGAAAGTAACTACATGTCGGTTTTAAAAGAGTCAGCAGTGCAAAAGTTAGCCAGTAAATTTATTGTTATTGAAGGCCTGGAAGGGGCGGGTAAAAGTACCGCTATCTCTTATATCGGTAAATGGCTGGCATTACAGAATATGCCTGCTGAGAAAGTAACCTATACACGTGAGCCAGGCGGCACCGAGCTTGCCGAAAAAATGCGTGATATTGTAAAAATGGACGTGCAGGGCGAAACACTGCAGGATAAAGCCGAATTACTGGTGCTGTATGCCGCGCGCGTGCAGTTAGTTGAACATATTATTAAACCTGCTTTGGCTAACGGCAAAGTGGTTATTGGTGACCGTCATAACTACTCCTCGCTTGCATACCAAGGCGGTGGGCGCGGTATCGATCTGAAACTTATTGAAGATATCAAACAGGTTGCATTAGGTGATTTTAAGGCCGACTTTACCCTGTATTTAGATATTGATCCGGAGCTTGGCTTAAGCCGGGCCCGAGGGCGCGGGGAATTAGACCGCATTGAACGTCAGGCTATTGACTTCTTTGAACGTACTCGAAATGTATTTATCTCATTAGCAGAAAATGATGCGAATACAGTGACTATTGATGCCGGGCAGACGCCGGAATTAGTTGAAAAAGCGATTTTTGCGCAATTAGATAAATGGTTAATAGAGCTTGCCTGATATGCCTTTAGATGAAAATACTCCGCTAACAGAGGTTTCTACCCCCTGGTTAAAACCTGTCTTTGAACAGCTGCAGGAACATTACCAGAGCGGTCGATTTGCGCATGGGATACTGCTAACCGGTAATGCGGGGGTTGGTAAATTTAAAGTTGCTCAAGATATGGCTCAATACCTGTTATGCAGTAACAAGCAGACGCCGCAGGGGCCATGTAATCAGTGCCACTCATGTAAGTTATTTACCGTTAGTAACCATTTAGATTTTCATCTGCTGCAGAATGAGGCGAATAAATCGATTGGTATCGAACAGGTCCGCTCATTAATTGATACGCTTAATGAGCGCCCGCATTTAGGTGACAATAAAGTTGTGATCATCAAAAATGCCAATACCTTAACGGTTCCGGCTGCTAATGCGCTGCTTAAAACGTTAGAAGAACCGCAGGGTAACAGTTATCTAATTTTACTAACCCGTACACACCACCAGCTAATGCCGACCTTACTGAGTCGTCTACAGCATACACATCTGCATACTCCCGGTGATGCTGATCTGTTAGCCTGGTTATCTGATCTGGGTTTTAATATTCAGGATATTGGTTTACTGAGACTATTTCAAAACAGTCCGTTATCTTTATTGAATCACCTGCACAGCGTGCAGGTTTCGACCTCGGAAGATGAACGTAGAAACTGTGTTGAAGGTTTATTCTCACTGCTTAATCAGCCTGAGTCACTGTTTACTTTTAGTCAGTTTTTAGCTGAATCAGTAGAACAGCGCCTACAGCTTTTGTTTCATCTACTTCATGATCTGCATAAGTTAAAGCTGTCAGAAAGTGTCATGAACAGGGATGCTGTTTACAGTTTTGCTTTACCGCAGCTGCAGATCTGGCAGGCACAGATTACTCTGAAAAGTCTGCGTTATTTAAGCTCAGAGTTATTACAAACACGAAAATTATTAGTTGACCATTCTGGATTGAAAAAAGAATTATTAATTAATGCGTTATTGATAAAAATTAAAAATGAATTTAAATAACTATTCATCTCGTCGTCATTTGGTTCGATCTCGGTGTCGAAAGTACTCATTTATACTTATAAACTCCGTGCTTTCTCCTTGACCTCAAACAAAATGACTTACAGCTGAACAGTTATAAGTATTATAAAAGATAGGGTTTAGAAATATGTTAGTGGATTCTCATTGTCACCTCGACGGCTTAGATTATAAAAACAGGCATAAAGATTTGACCGATGTGGTAAACAAAGCACAAGAGAAGGGGATTAATTATCTGCTTAGTGTTTGTGTCGAAGTAAAAAAATACCCGGCAATGGCGGAATTAACCGCATCTTTTCCGCAAATCTTCTGTTCGGCCGGCATGCACCCTTTACATCAGGATGAGGTCGTTGATGAGGCGCTGTTACTTGAATATGCGAACCATGAAAAAGTGGTCGCACTGGGTGAAACAGGGTTAGATTTTTTCTATTCTCCGGATAATAAAGCGCAGCAGGAAGCTTCTTTTCGCGCGCAGATACGTATCGCTAAAAAGGTGAATAAACCCTTAATTGTACATACTCGAGATGCACGTGAAGAAACGCTGAACATTCTTCGTGAAGAAGGTGCCGAGCAGGTAGGCGGTGTACTGCATTGTTTTACTGAATCCTTAGAAATGGCGCAGGCGGCGATGGAAATGGGCTTTTATATTTCCGTTTCCGGCATTGTCACCTTTAAAAATGCCAAAGAGTTACAGGCTACCATTAAAGAGATTCCTCTGGATCGTTTGTTAGTTGAAACTGACTCTCCCTATTTAGCTCCTGTGCCGCATCGAGGTCAGGAGAACGAACCCGCTTACACAAGAGATGTTGCTAAGTTTGTCGCACAGTTAAAAGGAGTGACATTTGAAGAGTTAGCAAAAGTCACTACTGATAACTTCTTTAACTTGTTTTCTCAAGCTAAGAGAGCATAAAAATACTCATTAGCTCCCCTTCGATAAACTTGAAACCAGCCCTGTACAGGCTGGTTCATTTTCTGCCCAAGAGCAATGTGTGACAACAACCGGCTGTTTAAAATCTTTATTATGGTCTAAGTTTTATCAGTAAATAAAACTTACTATGCGTGTCGTGAATAAATCAGTTAACAGTAAACATGAAGGGAAGCGAAAATATGGGACTATTCGATAAAGTAAAATCCTTAAAAAATTCGATTACCGGCGGGGCTGCCAAAGTTTATATTGATTCAGAACCGGTAAACTTTGATGAACCGTTTGTAGTGACAGTCAGAGCTCAGATTCAGGATGCCAGTTTAAAAGTGAACCGGGTCTATCTGCAGATACAAGGGCGGGAAGAGGTTGAAGTTCCGGACACAGATGTAGTCTACGAGTCAGATGGAGAGCAGGAAAGGCGTACTGAAATAGTCACAGCCAGATGTTCAACAACTGAAGTTGAACTGACTGTTTCAGAAGGGCAGGTGCTTGATGCTAACCAGAGCTATGAGTGGCAGGCTGCTGTTGAACTGCCTGGTAGTGCACTGCCTGTTTACAAAGGACGATATTGTCGTCATGTATATATCGCAAGGGCATCACTAGACTGTTTTGGTAATGATCCTGACTCCGGCTGGCAGGAACTTAATGAGGAATAAAAGTACTGTTGCTATAGTGCATAAATAAAAAATCCAGGCACAGGATCTGTGACTGGATTTTTAACTGTTTACTCTTGTGCAGATTTTTCTTGTTGTTCAGTTTCTTCTGGTTTTTTCTCTTCGTGGTTAGTACCACCACATTGACCGCAACAACTCATATTGTTCTCCTTTATATTTAAATTAAAATGCATTTTATATGCGTTGGTTTTTATCTGTTTGTGCTTGTTTAGTTAACACGCGGCTTAATTAAGATTGGAAAATAAAGCGCGATAAAACTGCCGTAACCTATTACCCAAAGCCCTACAGCCAGGGTAATAACATGGCTGTAATTAGTGATCCAGTAGCTGCCGAATACTCTGACAATAAAAGCTAAAATAAGAGCTGCAAAAGCGCCTGACATTATTTTACCTACCACAATCATTCTGCCTGTGTGCCCTAAAGAAACACGTGAAATCATCGACAGGATCATAGTGCCCATTGCACCGACCGTTAATGCGTGAATTGCCTGTGAGTGAGAAACTGAAAATGTGATTTGCGATAATCCGTACATAAACAGACCGATAGCAATGCACCAGTAGCTTAAATGCAGAGACCAGACTAACGGTGTTTTTAGGGTTACCCAGATTTTCCAGCGCAGCATACGTACGGTATGAGCGGCCGCTGCTGTAAAAAAGATCACTGCAGTCAGCAGTGCCGGTAATTCAATAAAACCAGAGCCGCTTAATACAGCTAAAATGGTACTGCCGATAGTGAGTTTTTCTAACCAGCTGATAGCATCGACACGTGGCGTCCGGGTGCCGTTTGCGGTGAACATGGGAAAAACCCTGCCGCCCATAATTGTCATCACCAGGGTAACTAATAACACCATAGAGGAAGACGCTGAATTCATTAATAGAGGATTCTGTGAAGCAATACTGTAATGCATAGCAGCATTACAGGCAGCCATGATTAATAATATCGGGACAAACATTAAGTTGCGCCACAGTTTTACTTTTATAATCGGGTAAGCGAGTGCCGCTGCAGATAAAGGTAAAAAAGCGATATCAATAAGGGCAATAATCCAGTGGCTGATATTATCCGGGAAGAAAAATAATACCCGGCCTGTTAACCAGACACACACTAGAAGCAGTAAACCTTTACCATTTAAGCTGCGTACTCCTGACCAGTTTTGTACTGCAGTTAATAAAAAACCAACAATAACAGCCGCCGCAAAGCCGAATAACATCTCATGTATATGCCACCACAGGGAACCGCCATAGAGGTTAAGACTAAAGCTGCCGGTTAATAACCCATTCCACAAAAGCAGCGCAATTATGCTCTGCAGGGAAGCGAATAAAAAGAAAGGGCGAAATGCGAACTCCAGAAATGCCGTTTTCGGTTGAGGGGCATTACTGCTTTTAGGGTTGGAAATATTGATCATAGTTAGAGTCTCAAAGTATTCGTTTCGTTAAACGGCTGGTTTTATCTGCTGCTGATTTCATCTTATAAAACCTCAATAGCCAGTAATCCTGCCAGCGCATTGTGCTTATCTTCGCCGAGCAGGTCCGCTAATGTGTATTTATCTAATGTTTTGAAAAAATTCTCTTGAGCTTCAGCAAAGATACGTTTTAACTGACAGTCTGGAGTGATCACACACTGGTTGTTTTCAGCAAAGCATTCGACTAATTTATTTTTATCTTCGATTTCCCGTACCAGGCTGCCGATATTAATATCACTGGGCTGGCGGTTTAATTTAATACCGCCGTTTTTACCGCGCACTGCTAATAAATGCTCTTTAACATTGAGCTGCTGAACAATCTTCATAAGATGATTTTTAGAAATATCATAGCTTTTGGCAATTTCGTTGATTGTTGCCAGCTGATTGTTATTAACGGCTAAATAAATAAGCACGCGCAGTGAGTAATCGGTGTAACGGGTAATGTGCATTTTAGTGCCCTGATGCTGCTGAAACCTAAAGATGTATTTATTTTACATCTTTAAGCGCTTCTGTAAAACTTTTTTTAAAAAAATGTGCTGCAGTATTGAAAAAAATTGACTGAGGCGCTGTGGTTGCGCCTGTTTGAGTGAGCTGATAAGTCTGTTTAAAAGATAAGGGAAATGACTTTTAAGTGAAGATAAAGCTGGCGGCGATATTTATGGTTTTCGACATACTATCTGCGCAACAGCCCGATCCGGGTTGGTTTTAATGCCTTCAAAATAATATATACCCGTTATCATTCAATATGCAAAAATCAGCAAGTCGTGAGGTGAACAGGTTCTAGGCGTGAAGGTGAAGATCTAACGGGTTAAATCGAGACTTCACAACAACGAAGATGTTTACCTAACGGCTTGCCCCGTGGGTCGCTAGCTCGAAAACCAATACTGCGTTGCAGCATTCGATAAGGGGCCGCCATTGTCATCATGCTGCGCCTTGTCTTGGTATCCGAGCTAACGACTGATAAATGCATTTTGATTGATAACGGGTATAAACACTGCCAGCCGTTGAACAGCTGCTTTAATTCTCCCGGCTGTAGTAGAAACTGTTCTCGGTTAGGCCGGCCGAACTGCCTGTTTTCTATGGTAAAGGTTTCATAGATAACGATGCCACCGGAACATACTGCCTGTTTAATCTGCTCCATTAACGGGCGGTGTAAATAACGAAAAACTATAATAGCCTGATAACTGTCTGCCTGTAGATGCTGCTGATTTGTTTCGAAATCAACCTGCCGGCAGTGCGGGGCGGGCATCAGTGCTAATGCTGTTATTTTTTCTAATGCCAGTGTGCTTTTATCAGCAAAGACGGTTGGAATATTGTGCTTAAGCAGATAAAGGCCGTTACGGCCAGAGCCGCAGGCGAGATCCAGTACGGGTTTAGCATTCTGTTTGAGTAGTGAAAGGTGTTGTTTTAATAATGCTGAGGCTGACATTTTCGAACCTTAAAGTGTTGTTAACCAGGATAGTGCGTGGTGATTTTTTGCTGCACCGATAATATAGATAAAAATTACCACGGCAATAAGGGCTGCCCAAAAACGGATCACTGCGCTTTTTCCGCGTTTAAGTGCAATTGTACCTGCTGCGATATAAGCTGTCAGGGCAATAAATTTAGCTGTCAGCCAGCTGTTAACAAATGGATACTGCTCAATAGTGAACATCAGGTAAATAGCGCAGAGCAGTAACACGGTATCAATCACATGGGGTATTGTTTTTATCAGCTTATGCTGCAGCAGTGCCGATCCGCTTACCGATAAGGCTGAGCGGAAAATAAACAAACTGATACTAAGATAAGCTGCTCCCATATGCATATTTTTAACCAGTAAATAATCCATTTTAAGCGCCTGTTGTAACTGTATTGAAAATATTTTGAAAAAGGGGGCATCGCCCCCTGTTAACAAATCGATAAAGTCTTTAGATTTTAGCTGTTAAATCTTCCGCAGTATCGCCAACCGGCTTTTTAACCAGGCTCTTTTTCAGCAGGTCAAACAGGAACAGAGCCAGCAGCATGCCGCCTAAACCAAACAGTACATCTCCGGGAACACGCAGCCAGACTAAGGTTTCAACCAGCGGGCTATGAATCACTTCAGGTGAACGCCCGTACCAGTAACCATTTTCCAGCACCGCGAAGAACTGTGTCAGACCAACAGGCAGCAGCGACATAAATACCATAGCCGCCAGGCCGATATTTAATGTCCAGAATGCGCCCTTAAGATACTTGTCATTCCAGACTAAGCTGCCGCTGATACCACGCAGGCAGAAGAGCATCAGGCCGATACCCAGCATACCGTATACGCCCATAAAGGCCGCATGGGCATGGGTCGCGGTGGTATTTAAACCTTGAATAAAGTACAGCGCAATCGGCGGGTTGATAAGAAAACCAAGTACGCCGGCACCTATTAAGTTCCAGAATGCGGTTGCGACAAAAAACATAATCGCCCACTTGTAACGTACCATCCAGGGAGCTGCGCTGCGCATACGGTAGCTTTCAACTGCTTCAAAACCGATCAAAGCTAACGGGACAACCTCAAGGGCAGAGAAGACAGCACCCCAGGCGATAACAGATGTCGGTGCACCAGTGAAATACAAGTGATGCAGAGTACCAATCAGACCTCCGGTGAGGAAGATAACAGTGGTGAATAATACTGCCGCATTAGCACTGCGTGCGCGAATAAGCCCTAAACGTACCAGCATCAGCGCGATAACAGAGGTTGCAAAGGTTTCAAAGAAGCCTTCCACCCACAGATGCACAACCCACCAGCGCCAGTATTCGGCAATCGCTAGATTGGTGTGCTTACCCATGAACAGGCCTGCACCGTAGAATAAACCGATAGCAACACAAGAGGCGTACAGCACCCAGATAACAGGAGTCATCTGACCCTGTTTTTTAAGTGCCGGACGGATGGCTGCTGTTACCAGGGCCAGCCAGATAAACAGACCGATTAACAGCAGGATCTGCCAGACCCGGCCTAGATCGATATATTCATAACCCTGATGACCGAACAGGAAGTTCATATCCAGATCAAAGTACTGCTGAACGCCTAGCCATTCACCAGCCATAGAGCCGAGAACGATAACAACCAGCGCAGCCCAGAGTATATTTACCCCGATGCGCTGGAATTTTGGTTCATGACCGGACAGTGCTGGAGCAATATAAAGGCCAGTGCCTAACCAGGCGGTAGCAATCCAGAATACGGCAAGCTGGGTGTGCCAGGTACGTGTGACTGAGTAAGGTAGAATTTCTGCTAATGGAAAGCCGTAGAAATTTTGTCCTTCAACGGCATAGTGAGCGGTTATGCCGCCGAGCAGAATCTGCAGTAGAAACAGGCCGATTGCGGTAACAAAATATTTAGTCACCGCTTTTTGAGATTTAGTGGGTTTAGTGAAAAACAGCGGATCCTGAGCCGCCGGTTTAGGCAGAGGATCGTGCTTAGCGCCGGCATGATACCAGACAAGACCGCCGATCCCGGCAATCAGGGTAATGATGCTGAGAATTGACCAGACTATGTTGCTAGATGTTGGTGTATTACCCAGCTGCGGATCAAACGGCCAGTTGTTGGTGTAAGTGTAATTCTCATTCGGACGTTCAGTAATCGCGGCCCAGGCGCCCCAGAATAGAAAGGCATTAAGTTTTTCACGGCGCTCAAGTGAAGGGACCGTCCCTTCTTTCATCGCATACTGCTCTCTAAGTGAAGACAGCTCAGGATCGCTGCCGAATAATGACAGGTAATGAGCTGCCACCTGTTTAATTGCGGCTGCACGTGCCGCAGACAGGCTGATTTCAGCCACACCATTTTCCTGTAATGCAATACTGTTATGACGCATATCATTGCGCAGTGCCAGCTCTAAGCCTGCTTGAACTTCGCTGTCGAGTGCATCAAACGGCTGCTGGTAGCGCTGCTGAGCCGTTATATTAAGCCAGGCCTGTGCTTCACGATGCAGCCAGTCTGCCGTCCAGTCCGGTGCGACATAAGAACCGTGTCCCCAAACGGAACCAAGCTGATGCCCGCCCATTGAACGCCAGACCAGCTGGCCCTGCTCAATATCATTTTTAGTGAATATAATCTGCCCGTTTAGATCAACATAGGCGTTCGGGATTGGGGGTTTTTCCCGATAGATATCACTGCCTAAACTTAGCAGTACCGTGAAGGAAGCAATCAGTACAGCAAGCAGTGCTATTGCGGTGATTTTATTTCTACTCATAATCCTCTCCATAGGTTTATTCTTATAATCGATGCTGCACATATATCAATATACATGCCAATGTGTAAATTGTTGTATTGAAAGGATTATGTTGATGATTTATTAGAGATTTCTGTCAAAAGGACAGTTGTTTTTATTGTCCAAATGACAGTTGTTTGTCATATTGACAGTGTGAGGGGGGAGTAGTAATTGTATTGCTGGAGTCGCGAAGGAATTAAAAGAATATTGTATCGGCAGGTGTTTTAACTAAGATCTTTGTTTAAGGCAAAGAGAAAGCCGACCTGTAAGTGTCGGCTTGCTATGGTTAATGAGGATGGAAGTAGTATTTATGATCTTTATCATCGATATAAACATGTACCTCTCCTCTTGGTTTTACTTTCCTTCGGTCAGCTTTTGCCTGCTGTTTTAATTTATCTTCCATGGCTTCAAAAAATAGCTCTTCAGCCGCCTGGTCCCTTAAAATCAGGGTTTCAATAAAGTCGTACATAAAAATAACCTTTTATAACTCCACACTATTAATTTTAGCTTATAAACACAGATCCCGCGTTATTTCACAGAAGATGAGAACAGCGCAGAATGTGATTTTAACTTATTGAAATTAAGTTGTTTATTTATTTGCTTCTATAAAACAGGAAAGGTAAAGGCACGGATCTGATTTATTGCGGATATTTGTTTATTTGAGGGCAGATAAATTAATGCCTCTGCACTGCAGCTAAAGGCATTTTTCAGTAATGGATTCTACAGTCAGCTGCTTTTAATCTAACAGCACTCTTGCATTATCACCTTGTTCATAAATTAAAAGACTGACGGTTGAGAGTGATTTAATTTCCTTTAAACTGACAGTTAAACTGTGGTTGCCGCGGCTGACATTGTTTTTTAAGCGTTCCAGTATTTTTTCAATCTCCAGCAGCTCTAATTTAGCTTTGGGTACTCTTGTTCTGACAAAGTTAAACCATTTATCACTCATGTTTCTGCTGACCTTGGCAATAACTTCTCTATTGGTAATTGTAAAGGCTTTATCTAATGCGCCGCCGTCACGCAGTATGTCATAGATGATATGGCCGTTTTTTTTGGCCGCCATCATGTTCTGCGTATTAAGCTGCAGCTCGCCAATGTGCCCGTTACTGGTTTTAAGAAAGAACTTGATATCTTTATACCCGGCAGCCGTTGCACCGCAGTTATATTTGGCATTTGCCCCTTTACCTGTGCCGTACCTGTCTTTCATTGATGACTGAAAATGCTGCAGTTCGGTAAATTCTTTGGTTAATGAGATCATGGCTTTAGCGGCAGTCATATCTTCGATATTTTCAAAAATAATGGTCATTCTGGCCGCATCTTTAAGATCACCGATATCATAGCTTCTTTTGCGGTTGGTTATTTTGTCTAATGCACCGTGGAAATCTTTAACGCCGAAATAAGCGCCTGGAGGCTGTTTAACTATACCGTTACATACTGATGCTATCTGAACGGCGTATTCTTTTAATTCTTCCTGTGCTTCAATGGTTTCCTGAAACATCATGAATAACTGTTTTCTTTTTAACTGGGTATTGGCAATCTGATTATGGGATTTAAAATCAAGCGTCTGGTTTTGTCTTTTTTCTTTGCAGTCCTGCTCCAGGTAATTAGCTAAAGAGTTCTTATTAGTCATAATGTCGAGCATTGACTGATCCTGCTTTTTATTCGCAAGGTCCGCATATTGATAAGAATTAATTTTATCTTTTAACTTCTGCAGTTTGACCTGGTAGTTTTTGTTATTAACTAATCTGAACCCCTGAGACATTCGCCCCTGCAGGTTAATCTTTTCCATTACCGCGGCTTTATTTTTTTTAACTCTCTGTTGTTCTATGGTTATTTCTTCAAATGATGGATTGTCAGATAACGGCATCGCTTTACTCCTAATTATTCCGTTAATTATTTCATATCAGCACTTTATAAGGGTACAGGAAGAACAGATGCTTTTTTGCTATGTTGTGCATCTAATGCTTATATATTTTATTCTGGCAAAATAACGGTTGTGAAACCATAGGCTGGTGCACACTTTGTTATTGAAGTTGTTACATTTAGTTGTTATTTCAAGTAATTGAGCAATGAATAGCCTGGTCTACCGCGTGTATTTTACTTTTCCGAGTCTTTATTAAATGAACTCGGCAGTACATCAACACCAACAATTTTACCCAGCTTAACGATTAAAGGTATGGTGAGCGGGGCGAAAGGTAATACAGCAAACATACCTAGTCCTAATCCTTTTAAGATGTCTGCAAACTGTTTATTGGCCGCCTGCATCTCTTCCTGCGTAGCTTGTTTTTTCGTATAACGTTTATAGGTGAGCAGCATCTCTTTGGTTTCCCGCTTTTCCTGCGCTAATGCACCTTTCAAAACCAGCAGGTCACGTTTTAAACGCAACCAGAAACGTCGTCTGCCAATGCGTAAAACACGGACAGGTGCTTTATATATATGAGGGTATATTTTCATAGCAGAATTGTCTCATAGGGATCGCTAAAGCGATATCTTTTAAAAACAGCAATGCTTAATAAATAGTCTCAATTCTCTCTAACTGCGAATTTCACATTTGCTGAATCGATTCACTCTTTGCGATGTCAGCCAAGTTTTGAATGGTTTTTTATCGGTTTCTCTAATTAAGATCACATAAACCCCTCTATGAACTTGTTGCTGTCAGCTAGATGCTCATAAAATCCGCAAAATAACACTACATATTGGGTAGTGTTATTTGTCTGTGTAGAGCAGTTCACGGCTCAGGCATCTAGCTATTATCAGCTTCAGTGCTAGAAATTAACAATTTTGACCGCGGTAGACAGCCTGTAATTTAACTCAGTGATGGAATAATTATGATTAACGATGTACAAAAAGCGAACCAGATACTTGCACTGAAAACTGCAGAAATTAACTGCTGTCACCGTCCCGGTTTTCATATTTCACCACCCGCCGGCTGGCTTAATGATCCTAACGGCTTGTGTTTTCATAATGGCACGTATCATGCGTTTTATCAGCATCACCCTTTTTCTGAAAACTGGGGGCCGATGCACTGGGGGCATGTTACTTCCACAGATATGGTGCATTGGCAGCATCAGTCTGTGGCATTGGCTCCGGGTGAGGAGGGGGCCTGTTTTTCAGGTTCTGCTGTTAGTGATGGTGAACAGCTGGCTCTTTTCTATACCGGCAGTATCTGGTTAGGAGAAGAGGGCGATGATTCGCAGATGCGCCAGGTACAGTGTCTAGCAACAAGCCGAGACGGACTTATTTTTGAAAAACAGGGCATTGTTATGCCGCTGCCGCCTAAAAACGGCATGATTCATTTCCGAGATCCTAAAGTGTGGCGTGAAGAAAACAGATGGCACATGGTTGTTGGTATGCGCGATGGTGAAACCGGACAGATCGGTTATTACCAGTCAGATGACCTGCATGAATGGTCTTTTATCAGTGTGCTTGCTGAAGCAGATAAATCAATGGGGTTTATGTGGGAATGCCCGGATTTTTTCAGCATGGCAGGAAAACAGGTTCTTATCTGTTCCCCACAGGGGATGCAGGCTTCGGGTTATGATAACCGCAGCCTTTTTCAAAATGGTTATATGGTTGGTCAGTTTGATAAAGAGCAGGGCACTTTTACTTTTGATAAGTTTGAAGAGCTGGATCATGGCCATGATTTTTATGCACTACAGACATTTACAGCAGCCGATGGGCGTCGTGTGGGCATTGCCTGGATGGATATGTGGGAAAGTAATATGCCTACACAGAAAAAAGGCTGGGCGGGAGCGCTTACACTGCCGCGTGAACTGCAGTTAGATGCCGACAATAAACTGCGCCAGATACCGGTGGTTGAACTGCAGTCTTTGCGTTGTGAGAAGCTAAATCCAGTTTGCCGCAAGAGTATTAATAATGAAGTTCAGTTTATCGGTATTCAGGAAGAAATGCTGGAACTGAAAATTTGTTTCTCGCTGGCACAGGCTGGTGCCGAGCGTTTTGGATTGATGCTGCGGTGCGGTGAGACTCCCTTTGAACAGACGCTGATTGGTTATGATGCCATGGCCGGGCGGGTATTTATTGATAGAAATTTATCTGGTCAGAATATGCAGGGGGTACGCAGTGCTGCCGTTGACGCACTTGACGGCGTTATTGAACTGCATATTTTCCTGGACAGGTCATCCGTTGAAATATTTGTTAATCAGGGGGAAGCTGCATTAACCAGCCGAATCTATCCAAGTCAGTCCAGTCTGGATGTTAAGGTTTTTGCTGAAAACGGCCGGGTTGATATTGAGCAGTTTTCCGCATGGCGTCTGCAGGATATATGGAATAAATAATAATTAAGCAGGACTGCTTAAGTGCAGTCCTGCATTACAATCTTACCTGCCTTACAACAAAGCGTTTCTTATTACCTCCAGTTTAGACATTGTTTTTCATCTCTTTGATCTGTATCAGGTAATGCTTTGCCGCTCTACTTGTGGAAAAGGCACCCAGAGACAATACTTAAATGCTGCTTATCACCTGCGTCGAGCTGTTTCTGACGTAAATTTTTGATTTAAAAACAGGAATTAATATGTTTCAAATTAGAACTTATAATCAGATTGCCAGCATCGGCCTGGATAATTTTAGCCGTGATAACTATGAAGTTGCGAGTACACTTAGTCTGCCGGATGCGCTGGTACTGCGCAGCTTCAAACTGCATGATGAGCCTTTACCTGATTCTGTCAAAGCCGTTGCCCGAGCCGGAGCCGGGGTTAATAATATCCCCGTTGAAAAATGCTCACAGAAAGGTATTGTCGTTTTTAATACGCCGGGCGCGAATGCCAATGCCGTTAAAGAGCTGGTACTGCTGGCTATGCTGCTTTGCTCTCGAGGTGCTGTTGAAGGTATTAACCACTGCCGGGCTTTAACTGATGTTTGCGATGATAAAATAGGTGCTGAGCTTGAGCTGGCTAAAAAACAGTTTAAGGGCAGTGAAATAGCCGCTAAAACATTAGGGGTTGTCGGCCTGGGGGCAATTGGCGCTAATGTTGCCAATATGGGCATCGATCTAGGCATGAATGTGGTTGGTTATGATCCGGCTATCTCAATTGATGCGGCATGGCGTTTATCCAGCAAAATAGAGAAAATGGAAAACCTGCACTCGCTGCTGGCACGCTGTGATTATATTACGCTGCATATCCCGGCGGTGGAAGCGACTAAAAATCTGATCAACAGCGAAGCACTGGCACATATCAAAGAAGGATCCTGTCTGCTTAACTTTGCCCGTGGTGAAGTGTGTGATGCGCAGGCTGTTACTGCAGCGCTTGACAGCGGCAGGCTGCTCCATTTTGCCACAGACTTTCCAACGGCCGCTATGATTCATCGTGAAGACGTTATCCCTATGCCCCACCTCGGCGCAAGCACCGAAGAGGCTGAAGATAACTGCGCGATAATGGCTTGTAACCAGTTAATTGAGTTTCTTGAAAACGGAAATATTAAAAACTCAGTTAACTTTCCGCCGATCAGCCTGGAGCGAAATACCCCGTACCGGATCACCTTTGTTAATGAAAATGTCGCCGGGGTATTAGGTAATGTGCTTTCTATTCTGGCGGATAAAAATGTCAACGTGACAGATATGATGAATAAAAGCCGTAATAATATCGGTTATAACATCATCGATCTGGAAAGCGAACCGCAGGATGAACTCATTGAAGCTATCCGTAAAGTCGAACATGTTATTGCTGTGCGTTCTTTGTAAAAAGCAGGGAGCATTATGCTCCCTGCTTCTCTGCAGCTGTCCGCTGATGACGGGGTAATACGATAGATATCAGCGCCGCCGCGGTTAAAAATGCGCAGGAAAACCATAAACAGGCCGCCATGCCGTAGGACTGGTATAACCACCCGGATAAAATAGTGCCGATTAACCGGCCCATGGCATTCGCCATATAATAGAAACCCACATCAAGTGAAACACCGTCATCTCTGGCATAGCTGACAATCAGGTAAGAGTGCAGCGATGAAGTCAGCGCAAACACTGCACCGAAAATCAATAAACCGACAATGATTGAGAACTCGGGAAACCAGGAATACTGAATCGCTAATGCGATAATTACAGTGATCAGTGCTAGCAGAGCCGTCAAGTTCATTGCAGACTTGCCGTCCGGAGCCGCCGACTTTCCGGTTATTTTAGGAGCCAGGCTCTGTACAATCCCATAGGCGATAACCCAGAGAGCCAGAAAACCACCGACCCAGAGATGATCCCAGCCGAATACGCTGCCGAGATAGATAGGCAGGGCGACCACAAACCAGATATCACGTGCGCCGAACAGGAACATGCGGGCTGCGGAAAGAATATTAATAGGCCGGCTTTTGGAAAATATCTGTGAAAACTTAACTTTGTTTTTAGCTTTGCCGATATTTTTGTCTAACAGTAAAAGGCTTAAGGTTAATACCGCTGCTAATACAGCCGCCATGGCAAGTACCGCCCCTTGAAAACCAATTACCACGAGTAAAACACCGCCAAGGAAAAAACCACAGCCTTTTAACGCATTTTTAGAGCCGGTCAGTATGGCAATCCACTTGTACAAAACGCCCTGTTGATCAGGGGGAACTAAAGTTTTAATGGCGCTTTTAGCGCTCATTTTATTAAGATCTTTAGCTATGCCTGAAAGTGCCTGTGCAAGCATCACCCAGATAATCGTTAAAAACTCAGAGGGGACGGCGAGCATCATTAAGGCCGTTATCTGCATGGCTAAACCAATATTCATGGTTTTATTTAAGCCTAAGTGTGCGCCTAGCCAGCCGCCTAACAAATTGGTCACGACGCCGAAAAATTCATAAAAAAGAAATAGAGAAGCAATCTGCAGCGGGCTGTAACCTAGCTGATGAAATTGTAAAACCACTAACATGCGCAGCGCACCGTCGGTCAGTGTAAAATTCCAGTAGTTAAAGGTGACCAGCATATACTGCTGCACATCTCTGCTAAGTCCTGATAGTTTATGAAACATAATAAGCACTCAATGACAGGCGGCCGATGGAGAGGATCCGCCTGTAATAATGTTAGTTAAGGCTGACCCACTTTGCGGATTAACTCTGCCGTTCTGGTCGCGTAACCCATTTCGTTATCGTACCAGGCATAGATTTTCAGCATGCGTTTGTTGACCACCATAGTGGATAATGCGTCAACCACCGTTGAGCGCGGATCGCCTTTATAATCGATTGATACCAGAGGGCGTGTTTCAAAACCTAAAATTCCGGCCAGCTCATCCTGTGAGGCTGCTTTTAATAAAGTATTAACTTCCTCTATATCCGTATCACGGGAGACATTAAAAATGATATCGGTTAATGAAGCATTCGCTAATGGTACACGTACTGCGTGACCGTCAATTTTACCTTCGAGCTCAGGGAAAATATCAATAACCGCTTTGGCAGAGCCGGTGGTGGTCGGGATTAAACTCATACCGCAGGCTCTGGCCCGGCGCAGATCTTTATGCGGCGCGTCAAGAATGGTCTGGGTATTAGTTAAATTATGAATGGTGGTAAAAGAAGCATGTTCAATGCCGATTTTTTCATGAATCACTTTTACAACCGGAGCAATACAGTTAGTCGTACAGGAAGCTGCTGTAACAATGCGGTGGATGTTCTTATCAAACAGGTGATCATTAACGCCTACTACTACATTCAGTACGCTGTCATCTTTTACCGGCGCTGATACCACAACGCGCTGCACGCCTTGATCTAAGTATTTTTGTAATAAATCTACCTGGCGGTGCACACCTGTTGATTCAAGTACCACATCGCAGGCGCTCCAGTCTACGGCATCTAAATTCCGTTCGCTGGTGCACTTGATTCGAGTTTTGCCGATAACAATATCATCACCATCACAATTGACCTGGTGGTGCCAGCGTCCCTGGATAGAATCAAATTCAAGAAGATGCGCTAAAGCTTCGGCATCTCCGGCAGCATCATTGATCTGAACAAACTCAACATCAGCCCAGTCAAAAGAAGCGCGAAGTGCTAATCTGCCGATACGTCCAAAACCATTTATACCTATTTTAACTGTCATTTTTCATTTCCTGTTAAGCCGTAGTGAAGTGCAGTATAGATAGGAAATTAACATATGTAAATTCATATATATGAATTTACATATATGGCATTATGGCTTAAAAGTCGCTTATTAAGGGGGGGATGACTACTGAGGTTGTTTTCTGTCTGCAATCTGGTGAAGTTTAATTTTTTCTCGGTTAATGATACCGGGATTACCGTTGCGAACCGTAGCCAGTGTGTGACGTATCCAGGCAGGAAGATGCTCAGACAGACTGTAAAAAACCCACAGCCCCTGTTTTTTTACTTGTAAAATTCCCCCGTCACGCAGTAAAGCCAGATGACGGGAAACTTTAGGCTGACTGACCTCTAGTACGTTTACTAGATCTCCAACGCTGAGTGACTGTTCATCTTCAATGAGCATCAGTACTTTTAAACGCAGCGGATCACTCATAATTTTGAATAACTCAACGGGACCGAACGGATCTGCTGCTTCCTGGCCGTTAAGCATTAAAAATAGTGATATGCGCGCTTTTAATCCGTTAAAAGTATCAATAAAAGGCTGTATGCCGGGAAGGTATTTAGGATCGGAAAAATCCCAGTGGATTAAGGCCTGTGAGTCTGAAAACAGGGCGCATTCATGGTTCGCTTTATCGCATAAGGTAATCACATAATCAAAATGTTCATACTGCAGCTGTTCAACAGACTGGCTTTTTAGCCCCTGGCTGCCGACAGCATTGGCTTTTAATACTTCAAATACACGGGGATCAATCTCGCTGGGAGCTGTTCCTGCACTGGCCACAATAAAACTGTCGTTACATAAATGGCGAAACAGAGCTTCAGCAAGCTGTGAGCGTGCAGAATTACCTGTGCATAGGAAAAGTAAGCGTTTTTTCATAGATGCCTGTGTTATTTGAAATTACCGAATAATGAAAACCATATATAACAAATTTCATATATGCTTGCAAAGCCCGCTTAGTATTAAGGTGTTGTGGTTCAGTCAATTTGGCCTAAAAATTATAGGTTTGTAAGTCTCATGGGGGGACAAACCAACTTAGCTTGCTGCTTAATTGCTCTGTTCACCTCTGAATGAAAAATAGTTATTGTCGTTCATCATTATTACTTACCAAAATTTATAAAACAGTGAACGGTTTACTGTTGCTTTGCATATTAAGCTGCAAACATCTGCAAACGAATGACACTGAAAGCTTTTCGTCGTTATTTTTCAGATTAGCAATACCAATCGACCTATAATCACGCAAAAACTATTTCTAACGCTCCGTTATTTTATTAATTGAAACTATTTTTAAGGACTGCCACTTCGCAGGGCTCAGCAAACGTCTCTTAGGCTGTGATTTTAGTGCCTTAAAATCGCGATTTAAGTGGTTTGTAATGCATTGATTCAAAAGGAGTTAACAAATTGGATTTGTGCCTTTTGACAGTGCTAGTCTTAACCCATTATCTATTCGGAGAAGACCATGAAACATAACAACAAAACCTTTCGAGAGCAGGACTTTTCACAACAATCGCTGCAAGAGGCAATATTTGAGAACTGCCAGTTTTACCTTTGTAATTTTAGCCGCGCAGATTTAAGAGATGCACAGTTTATCAATTGTAAATTTATAGAAGCGGGAGAAAATGTGGGCTGCCAGTTTAACCGTGCGGATTTACGTGATGCAAGTTTCAAACAATGCAGGCTGGCGATGGCTAATTTCCAAGGTGCCAATGGTTTTGGGGCAGAATTTAGAGAGTGTGATTTACAAGGAGCCAGCTTCGTAAAAACCAGCTTTGTAAATCATATATCCCATCATAGTTACTTTTGTTCCGTATATATCACCGGTTGTAATTTGTCTTACACAAACTTTGAACGGCAGTGCATTGAAAAGTGCGATTTATTTGAAAACCGCTGGACAGGGGCAAACTTACAAAATGCCTCTTTTAAAGGATCGGATTTAAGTCGCGGGGAGTTTTCTTCAGATAGCTGGCAGCAGTTTGATATGCAATATTGTGACCTCAGTTATTGTGAGTTGTATGGTTTAGATCCTCGCCGTATTAATTTAAATGGAGTGAGAATTTGTGACTGGCAGCAGGAGCAGCTGTTAGAGCCGCTAGGTGTTGTTATTTTACCAAGTTAATCATTAATGGTTAGCGAATTCAAATGAGATAAAGCTCGCTATCTACTTAACTACATCCAGAAAGGTAGTGTGATACAAGCTCTGATCGGGCTTAGGCGCTTCCATCCCAAGGACTTAGAGACAAAAAGCAATACGTGATCCAGCTGCTGTTTGAGGCGCAGCCTGCCAATCGGCTAGAAACAGGCATGAAAAACACATATTTACTAAGAAGAACAACAAATTCTGATAGGGTTTTGCCGCAAACGTAGCATAATGAGACAACACGCGCTTCGGTGCTAACATAAATGGATATAATTATTTTGAAGAAGATATTTGGAACACACAGCGGGGCATTTCATGCCGATGATGTTTTTGCCGTTGCGGCATTGTCGATGCTGCACCCTGAGTATGAAATACACCGTTCACGTGATCCCAAAGTATGGGCGAAATGTGATTACCTTGTTGATGTTGGTGGTTACTACAATCATGATGAAAAGATATATGACCACCACTTTAAGAATGGCCCGACATACGACGATGGTTTGAAGATGTCATCCGTCGGATTAATATGGTCTCATTATGGGACAGAGATTTGCGGCTGTCCTCTTATTGCAGATAGGATTTGTCGACGTTTGATTCGGCAGTTTGATGCAATTGATAATGGAGTGACATTAACGCATCACATTGAAGATTTTTCTGATGTTCGCGAAATATCACTATCGGGGTCAATCTCCATGATGAATCCTCTGGATCACTCTAAAGCGGATCAAGCCTTTGACGGCGAAGTGCTGCGGGCGCGTCTATTACTTCAGACTGCAATCGTACAAGCAAAGCATTGGATTGATAGTCGTGCTGGATTGGAGACGGCGCTTAAAGAAGCTCTGGATGAACAACGTTCATATATTATTGTTCCTGAAGATTGTAAGTGGACAGAACACTTGTTTAACAGCAAAGAAAATGAAACGATTCTTTATGCAGTATATCCCCATGGTGAAAAGTGGTACGCCCGTGCCGTTCCATCAGCGCCTGGAGAGTTCTCAAACCGTAAGGACTTCCCCAAACCATGGGCAGGTTTACGTGATGATGAATTTTCAAAAGCAGCAGAGATTAGCGATGGAATATTCTGTCATCATGGGTTATTTATCTGTGCAACTGGCTCACTTCAGTCGACTTTGAAGATAGTCGATGATGCTGTTAAAGCCTAAACTGACAAAGCTTCAATAAATATTTGTGTTCGCTAAGCTGTGTTCAGTAATTGATTACCGAGTACTGTAGCGGCCTAGTGAATTTACCTTCTAATTGATAGACAATTCAATTATACAGGGGACGAAAGTGCCTTACTGTTATAGCGAAAGAATGCAGAGGCCTTCACGCTCATATATCCATCGCCAGGCCTTGCCGGCGATGGATATATTTAGCCGCTTAGTCTGTGTAGCAGCTGTCCCAGTCGCCGTAGTTAGCATCACCCGTTAATACTTGTAACTCAACTTCGCCAAGTCCTTTAACAATAACTGCATTGATTATTTCTATCACTGCATCTAAGTCATCTTGTTCTGTGAAGAAGTTAACCGCCACGTGGTACTGCTCATTAAAATATGCAATAAACAGATCCCAGCCTTGCTGCTGCTGGCATTGAACTAAAGCGGTATCGACTTGGTCGAACTTTTCAATATCTGCACTAAAACGGATCTCTGCGCAGGTTTGAGCAAAAGGACCAATAGCCATTTTTTTCATATGACGGGCTTTGTGGTGACTTTTAAGCTGTGGTTTTGCCATTTCTGGAACGGTGATAATATTCATGAGTTACCTATTTGAAATTTGAAGGACGTGGACCGGGCACGTCGATAAAGATTTTCGCTAACGCGATTGAGCAGGAGCTTAAACTAGCTTGCCAAACTGCGCAAGTTAAAGCGAAGTAACACCTATAGGGGGGGAATACGTCAGCATGCTTAACTGTCAATGGGGAGATCTAACCCGCATTAAGTAAATAATTCAAACTTAAAGACCTGACTATGAGGGGGGGAGGCGGCTTGGGCATAAATAAAAAGGGTTAAGACAATATATTAACCCTTTTCTGCAAATTTAATATTCTGAATAGTAATCTTAATGAGTTGTACGGTTCGTGCCGTTACGCACCAAATCCTGGCCTGTTTGGAACACTTCTTCCGTAACCCAGCGTGATAATAATAATTGGTGTTTATCATCTAATACTGCAACAAAACGACGACCGTCTTTATTGTTTGTTGCCATAGCTACACCAGCTACATTTGTTAACCCCAAACCACCTGTTTCAACTGAAATTAAAAAGGTTTCTAACTCTTCTAGGTTAGTGATGATGCCTGCTTCATTATTCATATTTACATTCTCTTGCTGAACTAAATCTATAATCACGGAATGTTACGGTGTTTACCTTGCTAAGGCAACTTTCCACGTTAGTGTCCATGAATTAATTAGTGCTATAGACATAAACAAACAGCCCTTATTTACATTGATAAGAGCAGTATTATTTTTTCTTTAAATCGCTAGCCAACGGTTAGTGATAGTTGATCCGCTCTACAAAAAGGCTGGACATATATGGATGCTCCACACTTGTACAGCTAACAGATATTAATTATCAATCTTTAAAAGATCTTTGTTCTTTTTTTTGCTCTTAACCAAACTAATTTCAACAAAAAACCATATAATCAATTACTTTCTACACTATTAAGTATGAATATCTTAAGGAAGCCTACTAGATGATCACATTAACTGCTTTGCAAAGTCGTGTTATCGGCGTAATGCTTGAAAAAGAGAGCACCACACCTGAGCAATATCCTTTGTCATTAAATGCTCTGACCAACGGTTGTAATCAAAAGAGTAACCGGGAACCGGTTATGTCGCTTTCAGAAACTGAAGTGCAGAATATTCTTGATGAACTAATCGATATGAAACAGCTGATGGTCGATTCTGGTGCATCAGGACGAGTTAATAAGTATAAGCACCGGTTCTGTAATACTTCATTCGGCAGTTTGCAATTAACAGAACAACAAAAATCAATTATTTGTGTGTTGTTTCTTCGTGGTCCGCAAACACCTGGCGAGCTGCGCACCCGCACTAATCGCTTAGCTGACTTTGCTAATGTTAATGAAGTTGAAGCCGCTCTTGAGCAGCTGCAAAACTTAAACAACGTACAGTTAGTGAAAAAGTTAGCAAGAGAGCCCGGTAAAAGAGAGTCTCGCTACATACATCTATTTTCTGATACTTCTGGTGCTGAATCTGCACCTATAGAAGCTGAAGCTAATTCAGCACCAGTATCTTCAGCAGATCAGAGCGAACTTGAAACTCGGGTGGAGTTATTAGAGCTGGAAGTTAATGAGTTAAAAGCAGAGTTAGCTCGTTTGTCGGCTTTAGTTGAATAGACATAGCGCTTTGCATTCCTGATCTGCTGTAAAAAATGACCTGTTTTACTTAACCACTTAATGCCTATCTTTGCTAATTATTTTCCAGGGTGATTAAATCACCCTGATAACCACAAAAACTATATGCGTACAGGCTATATTTAGATAGATACTCAGTCTGAATATAGGCGAGAAAGCCTATTGGACTGAATATAAATCCGTAATCAAATTAACGGATCATAACATTACTGAGGTTTTCTCAGTAAAATCACATCATCTCCAATAAATTCTAGTTCAAGCTTGTCACGCTCTGCCAGATAACGAAAAGTCGCCCGGCTAAAAAAGATCACATGGGTAGGGTCATATTTATAGTGCCAGCAGGCAAACGCTTCAAGGTCTATAACCTGTTTAGTCATTATTCCTATCCAGCCGCCCGGCTTAACTAAATTTAACCATTGCGACCATATTTTTTTAGGATCAAAGAGGTGTTCTATCACCTCGGTCGCAGTCACAAAATCATACGTTTTCTCCAGCACATCGGCATCAGGCTGATAGTAAATATCGTATAACGCAACTGTGTGGCCAGCCTCGCGAAGCATATGTGCTAATGCGGGGCCTGGCCCGCAGCCAAAATCCAACCCTTTAGAGTCTGATGCCAGCCGCTTAAGAAGAGGCAAGGCTAAGCGCGATAAAAACCGTCGATAACCCTGGTCATCCGGGTCATTTTCATGATGATCATAGTGGGCTTTTTCACTCACCGTATCCAGCCTCTGCTCTTGAGGTACAAATACCAGCTCACAGCGAGAGCATTGAAAATAGCTGCGGTGTTTGTCTTCAAAGTAGAACTGTGTCTGATTTGATAAACACAAGGGACAAAGGTGCATGGATACTTCCTCTAATTTGAGATGCGCAAAGCACCCTAAGATAGTTCTTCTTAAATATATTCCTTAATAAGCTTTTATAACTCGTTTTGGGAGCGAAAGCGAGCCACATCAATATGAGGTGGTCTGATTGATTCAACTAACCCAGTTAAGACATAATTGACTTAACTGGGTATTGAAATGACAAAACGTAAAACTGCACTGGCTCCTTAATATTATAACCGGAGAAAATGGACACCCGCAGGCTGTACTGATTCGAGGGGTGAAGGAGATAAACGGCCCCGGCCGAGTGGGTAAACAGCTGCAGTTAGATAAATCTTTCTATGGAGAGGATATTACTCAATTCATAGAATATGGATTTAAAATTGGGGAGTGCCTGTTAGTTATACAGCAGTTAAGCGTATGGGAATTGGTTATGCAGGAGAGGTGTGGATAAACAAATTATGGCGGTTTATATTGGACGATTGTGCTGAGCGTCAGCCGTAATTATTGACTTTCACCTGCATTTTCAAAAGTGCTTTTTAAAAAAGGGAGCCTGTACAGTACAGACTCCCTAGTTTATAACTGCATTATGTGCTTACTGATATTTAATCAATAGCAGCCAGCGTTGCCGTTAACAGCTGCCAGAATTTATCAACACTGGCGATATGTACTTTCTCATCGGGACTATGCGGGAATTTGATGGTCGGGCCGAATGAAATCATATCCCAGTGCGGGTACTTATCACTGAACAGACCACATTCTAAACCGGCATGAATTACCATAGTTTTTGGTTTTTGATCAAAAAGCTCTGTGTACTGCGCTTCCATCACTTTATAAACTGCAGAGCTCTTGTTAGGTGTCCAGCCCGGATAGTTTCCATCTTTACGTACAGCTGCGCCATGTTCTGCAAAGTGCTGTGCAATTTTTTCAGCTTCAATCTGTTTTTCCTGCTCAACCTGAGAACGAATTAATACCTGAATATCAAAACTGCTCTGCTCGCTGTTATTTTGAGTAAGCACTCCCATATTGCTTGATGTCTGCACCACATCGGAGAAGTTATTATCCATGGTAAAAATGCCGTTAGCGCATCCAAGCAGGCTGTTTAACAAGTTAGTCTGACTTTGGTGAGTTAAAATAGAAGCCGGTAAGTCACAAGACTGCACGCTAAGCTGTAAATTAGGCTCAGCATTCTTAAACTCACTGCATAGATTTAACTGCAGGGTATTGATAATAATTTCTAAACTGTTCTGATATTGTGCATCGCAGACAATCACGGCACGTGCTTCACGCGGAATAGCATTACGTAAACTGCCGCCTTCAAACACTGCCATATGGAAAGGCACTGCATCAAAGTTATTTAAGACAGAAGCTAAGGTTTTTATCGCATTAGCACGACCTAAATTGATATCACAACCGGAATGTCCGCCTTTTAGGCCGCTAAGTGAAATTTCATAAGCCTTGTCTGACGGTGTGCTTTCCATTTTTTCATAAGGCAAGCTGACATTAACATTAATACCGCCGGCACAACCGACATATAATTCACCTTCCTGTTCCGAATCGGTATTAATTAAAATTTCACCCTGCAGCGAATCGGCCTGCAGGCCGAATGCACCAGTCATACCGGTTTCTTCATCTGTGGTTAACAGTACTTCCAAGGGGCCGTGTTTTAATTCATTATCAGCTAAAACGGCTAAGCAGGCCGCCATACCGATACCGTTATCTGCGCCTAATGTTGTATTGTCTGCATGCAGCCACTCTCCGTCGATAATGGTGGTGATCGGGTCGGTTAAAAAGTCATGTTCCGTATCATTGTTTTTCTGCGGCACCATATCCAGATGCGCTTGAAGAATAACTGCCGTTTTGTTTTCATATCCCGGTGCGGCGTCTTTCTTTAAAATTAGATTGCCGATATTGTCCTGAATGCAGGATATATTATTTTCTTTTGCCCAGTTGATGATCCAGTCAGCTAACTGCTGTTCATGCTTTGATGGATGTGGAATTGCACAGATATTTGAAAAATAAGACCAAACTGAAGAAGCGGAAGTTGATTGTAAGGATTGCATAAAAGACCTTATTATAAAGGGAGAGGAAAAACCATATTGTTAGTCGGTGTTAAAGGTATAGTAAATTGATCTAAATCAATATGCCATAAACAGATAAAGAAATTTACAGTGTCATAAGAAAATTTTAAATATTCCTATACAGCGGCTCGTTTTTTAGGCCTGCTTGCTGTCTTGTTTATCCCGGCCTTACCTGCTGTTAATATAAAATAT
The DNA here is from genome assembly GCF_000381745.1 of Psychromonas ossibalaenae ATCC BAA-1528. GTDB lineage: Bacteria > Pseudomonadota > Gammaproteobacteria > Enterobacterales > Psychromonadaceae > Psychromonas > Psychromonas ossibalaenae. The sequence continues at coordinate 133,190 of NZ_KB906970.1, forward strand.
TCTACTAGGTGCACATTTAAATTCATAATTATAAATGGCTAATTTTATTAGTCGTTTATTTTCTTTAACGCCTATTCCCCCTTAAATACCCCATTAACTTTTTTATTTCATCAAAAATAAAAAATTGATTGGTTAATTGTGCGGAAGATCTATAGACTGTCGCGAATTTGCCAAAATTTATGATTGTTGGCGGGAAAAAAAGCTCATAACTTTCCGTTGATGATTGTAAAATTTATTTTTATTGTTGTCCTAATGGAGGTTATCTTGAGTCATTCTGCCATACTGGTATTGGAAGATGGAACGGTATTTGAAGGTGTATCAATAGGCGCTGATGGAAGTTCTGTCGGTGAAGTTGTTTTTAATACATCAATGACAGGTTACCAAGAAATTTTAACAGACCCATCCTACGCTCGCCAAATCGTTACCCTAACTTACCCCCATATCGGAAACACCGGAACAAATGATGAAGATGAAGAATCTCCATCAATTCATGCCTGCGGCTTAGTTATCCGCGATTTACCTCTTCTTGCCAGCAATTTCCGTAATCAGGAATCGCTTAGTGATTATCTGAAAGCGCGTAATGTTGTTGGTATCGCTGAGATTGATACACGTAAACTGACACGTATTCTGCGTGAAAAGGGGGCACAAGCGGGCTGTATTATCGCCGGTGAAAACCTTGAACAGGCGGCTGCTCTTGCGCAGGCAAAAGCTTTTCCAGGTCTTAAAGGCATGGACTTAGCAAAAGAAGTAACAACAGCAGAGTCATTTGAATGGGCACAAGGCAGCTGGACACTGACGGGCGGTTTACCGAACGACATTACAGATGCTAAATATCATGTTGTGGCTTACGATTACGGTGTTAAACGCAACATCTTACGTATGCTGGTGGACAGGGACTGCCGCGTTACTGTCGTTCCTGCACAAACGCCTGCAAGCGACGTACTGGCAATGAATCCTGACGGCGTGTTCCTTTCAAACGGCCCGGGTGACCCTGAACCCTGTACTTACGCAATCGAAGCAATTCAAGAAATCTTAAAAACAGAGATTCCTGTATTTGGTATCTGTTTAGGTCATCAGCTGCTGGCTCTAGCAAGCGGCGCAAAAACAGCGAAAATGAAATTCGGTCACCATGGTGCTAACCATCCGGTGAAAGATTTAGACAGAGACGTTGTGATGATCACCAGTCAAAACCACGGTTTTGCTGCTGACCAGACTTCATTACCTGAAAATCTGCGTGCCACACACGTTTCATTATTTGACGGTTCATTACAAGGTATTCATCGTACTGATAAACCAGCATTTAGTTTCCAGGGACACCCGGAAGCCAGTCCTGGTCCGCATGATGCTGCGCCTTTATTCAATCACTTTATAGAGTTGATTGAACAGTACAAAAAAGCCTAGTAAAGCAAATTCGAATAAAAAGGGTAAATTTCACATGCCAAAACGTAATGATTTAAAAACCATCCTAATTATTGGTGCCGGCCCGATTATTATCGGCCAAGCCTGTGAGTTTGACTACTCGGGTGCACAAGCTTGTAAAGCACTGAAAGAAGAAGGTTACCGTGTTGTATTAGTTAACTCTAACCCGGCAACAATTATGACCGACCCGGATATGGCCGATGCAACCTACATCGAACCGATTCACTGGGAAGTTGTTGAGAAAATTATCGCTAAAGAGCGTCCATGTGCGGTTCTGCCGACAATGGGCGGGCAGACGGCACTTAACTGTGCACTTGAGCTTGAAGAAAAAGGCGTATTAGCCAAATACAATGTTGAAATGATCGGTGCAACGGCTGACGCAATTGATAAAGCGGAAGACCGCAGCCGTTTCGATACTGCAATGAAAAAAATCGGACTTGAGTGTCCGCGTGCCGGTATCGCACATTCAATGGAAGAAGCTTACGGTGTTTTAGACATGGTTGGTTTCCCTTGTATTATCCGTCCCTCTTTCACTATGGGCGGCACCGGCGGCGGTATCGCGTATAACAAAGAAGAGTTTGACGAGATCTGTTCAAACGGTCTGGATCTTTCTCCTACGACTGAGCTGTTAATCGATGAATCATTAATCGGCTGGAAAGAGTACGAAATGGAAGTGGTTCGTGACAAAAATGATAACTGTATTATTGTTTGTGCGATTGAAAACTTCGACCCTATGGGTATTCATACCGGCGACTCAATCACGGTTGCACCGGCGCAGACATTAACCGATAAAGAATATCAGTTAATGCGTAATGCATCTTTAGCAGTTCTGCGTGAAATCGGCGTTGAAACAGGCGGTTCAAACGTACAGTTTGGTATCAACCCGGAAGACGGGCGTATGGTGCTGATTGAAATGAACCCGCGTGTATCTCGTTCATCTGCACTGGCGTCGAAAGCAACAGGTTTCCCGATTGCTAAAATCGCGGCTAAACTGGCTATCGGTTATACGCTGGATGAGCTGCAGAATGATATTACCGGCGGTAAAACGCCGGCATCGTTCGAGCCGACTATCGATTACGTGGTTACTAAGATTCCACGTTTTAACTTTGAAAAATTTGCTAACTCAAACGACCGTCTGACTACACAGATGAAGTCTGTTGGTGAAGTAATGGCGATCGGTCGTAACCAGCAGGAGTCTTTACAAAAAGCACTGCGCGGTCTGGAAGTCGGCGCTGACGGTTTCAGCCCTATGGTTGATATCAATGCTGATGACGCAATGGATAAAGTTTTATACGAACTGCGTGAAGCCGGTGCTGAGCGTATCTGGTATATCGGTGATGCATTCCGTTTAGGCATGAGTATGGATGAAATCCACGCGATTACCATGATTGATAAATGGTTCTTAGTGCAGATTGAAGATCTTATCCTTGAAGAGAAGAAAATTGCCGAAGGCGGCTTGCGAGCACTGGATAAAGCAGAACTTAAACGTCTTAAGCGTAAAGGTTTTGCCGATAGCCGTATCGCAACTGTTGCCGGTGTTTCTGAAACAGAAATCCGCAAACTGCGTGAACGTTTTGAACTGCACCCGGTTTACAAACGTGTTGATACCTGTGCTGCTGAGTTCTCGTCAGATACAGCTTACATGTACTCTACTTACGATGAAGAGTGTGAAGCCAACCCGTCTGATAAAGATAAAATTATGATTATCGGCGGCGGTCCTAACCGTATCGGCCAGGGTATCGAATTTGACTACTGTTGTGTACATGCCGCTATGGCAATGCGTGATGACGGTTATGAAACCATTATGGTTAACTGTAACCCGGAAACTGTTTCTACCGATTACGATACATCAGACCGCTTATACTTCGAACCAATCACATTAGAAGATGTGCTGGAAATCGTTAAAGTTGAACAACCTAAAGGTGTTATCGTGCAGTACGGCGGTCAGACGCCGCTTAAACTGGCACGTGCTCTTGAAGCTGCCGGTGTACCGATTATCGGTACCTCTCCGGAAGCGATTGACCGTGCGGAAGACCGTGAGCGTTTCCAGCAGACGATTGAGCGCTTAGGTCTTAAACAGCCTGAAAATGATACTGTAACTACGCTTGAACAAGCGGTTGAGTCTGCTAAACGTATCGGTTACCCGTTAGTTGTTCGCCCGTCGTATGTACTTGGCGGCCGTGCAATGGAAATCGTTTACGATGAAATCGACCTGCGCCGTTACTTTAAAGAAGCGGTAAGTGTTTCTAACGAATCTCCGGTATTGCTGGACCGTTTCCTAGATGATGCAATCGAAGTCGATATTGATGCAATCTGTGACGGTACTGATGTAGTTATCGGCGGTATTATGGAGCATATCGAGCAGGCGGGTGTTCACTCCGGCGACTCGGCATGTTCTCTTCCTGCTTACACATTAAGTGCTGAAATTCAGGATGAGATGCGTGAATACATTCGTAAACTTGCATTAGAGCTTGGTGTTATCGGTCTGATGAATACCCAGCTTGCGGTTAAAAACAATGAAATCTACATGATCGAGGTTAACCCTCGTGCAGCACGTACGGTTCCATTTGTTTCTAAAGCAACCGGTGTGCCTATTGCTAAAATCGGTGCCAGCGTAATGGCCGGTAAAACACTGAAAGAGCTGGGTGTAACCAAGGAAGTGATTCCGCCGTATTACTCAGTTAAAGAAGTGGTATTACCGTTTAATAAATTCCCGGGTTCTGATCCAATCTTAGGTCCGGAAATGCGCAGTACTGGTGAAGTCATGGGCGCAGGTGATACTTTTGCTGAAGCTTATGCAAAAGCGGAACTAGGTTCAATTAAAGTTGTACCGAATGTCGGCCGTGTATTACTTTCTGTTCGTCAGAGCGATAAAGCACGTGTTGCTAAGCTTGCCTCTAAATTAATCGATTTAGGTTATGCGATTGATGCAACAACGGGCACGGCTGAAGTACTTAAAGAGTCTGGTATTTATGTACGTACGGTAAATAAAGTACATGAAGGGCGTCCGCATATTCTTGATCGTACTAAAAACGGTGAATACACCTACATGGTAAATACCACTGAAGGGCGTGTTGCCATTGAAGATTCACGTCAACTGCGTCGTGCTGCCCTGCGTTACAAGGTAGACTACACAACTACGCTGAACGGTGCATTTGCAACTTGTCAGGCGCATCTTGCAGACCCGACAGCTCCTGAAGCGACTGTAACTTCAGTACAAGAACTGCATAAACGTATTACTAGTTAGTTTATTAACTGACGTTTAAAAAGCTAAACTGTTAAAAAAGCTGTCCAGGTAACTGGACAGCTTTTTTTTGGAAAGTCATCTGCCGTCAAGGCTAAGTTGCGAGGATCCAGCTGTTGAAAACCCTCTTGAATATACACACGATGAATGGAAATATATGGAGTATCGAGGTTTACTTTTAATCGTTAAAAAGCTTTAGGTGCCGGATTTCTTCTTTTTGGGGGCTGTCTTTGTCTTTATTTTGTTATATTTGTATCGAGCTTTTTCTGGGGTTTGATCTACCGGAATTATTGCAATAGAATTGTAAACGATTACAATTATCAGGCAAATAACACTGACATTGCCAGTTTTAAATAATGGCCTCTAGATATTTTTGCAGGATAAAGAATCCAACGAGTTGTTCATAAAAATGTTGTTTTGTATGTTTTGGTGAGAGAAATGAGCTAATAACAATGAATGCAGTTCATTATTTGATATAACTGAAAACCTAAGGTCAAAGACAGTCGCCTAAGTGCTGCTGTCTTTATAGTGTATTTTTCCTTTTCTAAATCTAAACTTGGCGAGGAAGCCCCGCATTAATATTTTTTATTATTTCTGTTTTGGTAATGATTAAAGCCAGTCCTGCCTCCTAAAATATACTTACCGATAAACATAAATAAAAAATCATTTTGTAGGTGTGATTCCTTCAAAGGACCGGCATAAAAATAATTGTCAGGTAATATAATCTACTATTCATAACTATAAATTCATCACTCAATTAATATAATTAAATGAAATATCTATGTATTGTTGATTGTTTCACATTAACTTACTTTGCTGTTTTATTTGGGCTCATCACTGATTTATTCAATGCATATATCTGCTATCGTGATTAATAGGTCAATTGTTTGTATTTTCTGTCGCCGCTTCTCCTGCCGGAGAGAACTAAACTGCTTATATTCAGCTGACCATTTTTTATCTCTTAAAGTTATCTACTTATTCTTTTAATCAAAATTTATTAAGAAAATTAAAGTATTAAGGAAAAAAAATGCAAGTTAGAAATGTTTTTAAAGTACTTTCTAGTGTAGTTATTGCTTCGGCTGTTATTGGCTGCACTAACGATACTGAGTATGTTCATCCACCGATTGCGGACAGTATCGATCTAGGCCCATTTAAATGTACAGAGGAAGAGATAGCTGAAAATGCTGCTAAAGACTGTCGTCTGTACATTAAAGGTTCAATGAACAGCTGGTCAGCTCGGCCAGAAGCGCAGTTACATTATCAAGGCGAAGGCGAATATATTGCTTTATTCAGCATGCAGCCGGGTGATTACTCATTTAAAATATCCGATCCAGATTGGAGCCCTGAGCGCGATTTAGCCGCTAGTGAAGATGTTAATTCTGAGGTGGTATTTGATGTACCGATGGAACTGCAGCGTAAGTACGACGACTTTACTAACCAAAATATGGATATTAATGTCGCTAGTGATGAGGACCAAGTGTATCGCTTCACCTTAGACTCTTCCGAGAGTATTAATAATCCAACTTTACAGATACAGAATATTACAGCAACTGATGCAGATAATCTGACTAAACCAATGTATTTGGTCGGCACCTTTAACGATTGGAGCGCTTCGGGCAGTAGTGAATTTTCTTATGCCGGGGCTGGTAGTTACGAACTTCAAGTTACTTTCGCCGAAGCGGGTACTGTTAGCTTTAATGTACATCAAGGTATCACTGACCCGCTCGTTTACGGCTCTCTAGATGATCAACCAATCTCTTTGAACGAAGGAAAATCGTCTCTTACGACTTATCCCGGCGGAAAAATGTCAGCCCAGATCGAGGCGGGTACTTATGTATTCTCTTTATCAGTACTGGGTGATGGTCAATTAGCGGTTCCATTATCTATTGCAAAAGTGAAAGCGGTTGTGGGGCATGACAGTATTACCGGCAAAAATGTAGAAACTAACTTAACGGGTGATGGAAGTAGTTTTGCTGATTCTTATAGCTGGGCGGCCGCAGGTGACGCTACCGTAATTCTAAGCGATGATAATACTCAAACACCTGTTACTAAGCGTCAAATAGCCAGTGCAGATGCATTGGGGCGTTACACGGTTACCCTTACGACCAATCAAGGTCTTACTTCAGAATCTAGTGCCAGCCAAGATGTCGATGTTATTGAGCTGGAAAAAGCAAAAAATATTGTAATGATGATTGGCGACGGCATGGGCTATGCGCAGCTTGACGTAACCAGAGCTTATAAGGGCGAGGCGTTATTTCTTGAGTCAGGCAAGCACCGTGGTGAGATTAAAACCGCTAATGCTGATACATTAGGTTACGAAAATTTACCAGGTTTAGGTGTTAACTACTACACCGATTCAGCTTCTGCTGCTACAGCAATGGCAACCGGGCGTAAAGTTAGCTCCGGTGTTATTGCTCAGGCTCGACCGGGTGATGCATCTGATTTAGAAACTATTTTAGAATACGCACAAAGCTTAGGTAAATCAGTCGGTATTGTGGCAACGTCACATTGTGTACACGCCACGCCCGCTTCTTTTGCTGCACATGGTCCAAACCGAGATGATTTTATCACACTGTCTCAAAGTATGTACGGCAAGGTAAAACCTAACGTCACGCTATGCGGCAGCAAGCTGGTGGATGGTGTAGATGTGATTAGCGAAGAAGCGACGGATGGTGGTTATACTGTGATTAAGACTAAAACGGACTTAATCCCCGCCATAGCAGCTCTACCCGAAAGTGATGAAAATGCTGAAATTTTATTTGCAGGTATTTTTGGTGAAGATGAAATTCCCTATGTATTACCGCTAGACGAGCAGAAGAGTTATGAAACACAAGATATTCCACAACTTTATGAAATGACAGCGGCTGCGATAGAGATCTTGTCGAAAAACCCGAACGGTTTTGTATTGATGGTAGAAGGGTCGCAAATCGACTTTGCTTCCCATATTAATGATGAAGAACGGATGATTCATGAAACTATTGCATTTGATAAAACCGTCAAAGCGGTGGCTAACTGGGCTGAATTACGCAGTGATTCAATGGTAATTACTACCGCTGACCATGAAACGGGTGGTTTACAGCTTGAAAAAACCAACGGTGTAGGTGAAGTACCTGAAGTGAGCTGGTTATGGGGAAGCCATACAAATGTGGATGTTCCAATTGCTTCTTGGGGTCTTAACTCGCATGTCTTTGTGGGACGTACAGTGGACAATACTGCCGTTTACAATGTAATGCGCGGTGCTTTAGATGCTCAATAAGCTAAGTAAATCATGACCCTGCATGTAAGGGGTATTTTGTATAGGAGATGAGGGCAGGCTTGCATTTTGTTTATGCCGCAAAAGACAAAGCCTGCGCTCTAGTTAGCATGATTTTGAGGAGGGGTATTTAATATTGACCCTGTGTCTGTTCTCTACTTTTCCCAGCATTAAAAAATATTTTTAATGCTGGTTTTTAATCTTGATCCCGCGCCTTTTACTTACTTTCCTAAAAAGTTAAAACTAAAGAGCCGCATCGCTTTCTTGATGTTGGTGATAATCCAGGCAATACTTTTCATTCAGCTATTGACCTGTCTATAGCTTTACAGTTTAAGATGCTGTTTATCACGGCAGTCAGCGCTTATTTTGAGGAATAGATTGATGTACCGAATATCAGAACTGGCGGCGCAGGTAGGTTTGTCCCGCACTACGCTGCTGTATTACGAAAAGCTCGGACTGATTCAAGGGCGGCGCCTTGGAAATGGATATCGTACCTACAGTGACAGGGATCTGCAGCATTTACGGCTGGTACAGCAGCTTCAGGCCGGTGGGTTGACACTCAGTGAATGTAAAGCTTGTCTGGATGCCAAGGTCGAACGCAGTATGCTGCTCAACCGGCTGCAGCTGCTTGATCAGGAGATTGCCAAAAAGCAGCAGTCGCGGCAGCTGCTTGCTGCTCTGCTGGGCGAAGGTGGACTCAAAGAGTGGCACGAGTCTATCGACAAAATAGCACCCGATGCACACCGGGACTGGTTAATAAAGCAGGGCTTTGACGAAAAAAATGCCCTAAGAGTGAAATGGTTATCAAAAGATATGAATGAACATGAACAGTATATGGTTGATTTTATGCGGGTTTTTAAAGGTTTAGACCGATGGGGGCCGGGCTCTGAAGCGGAAACGTTAAAAGCACTGGCAAAAATACCGTTTTCTGTACAGAGCATGTTGGAAATAGGCTGCGGGCAAGGTATTGCCACTACGGTTTTGACAAAGCACTGCTCTGCAAGGATCACCGCTGTGGATAATGAAGAGTCTGCACTGAGACGTTTATCTGAACGCTTAACAGGTGCCGGGCTGGATGGCAGAGTAACTCCCGTATGCGCGAGTATGACAGATTTACCTTTTGAGGCTGCGAGTTTTGACGTTATCTGGGCAGAAGGCAGTGCTTACATTATGGGAGTTGCTCAAGCATTGGCACAGTGGCGCGGGCTGCTTAAAGATAATGGTGTTTTGGTCATCAGTGATCTGGTATGGCATAGCACAAGTCCAAGTGCGGATGTACAGGCGTTCTGGCAGAAAGAGTACCCTGATATGACCACGACTGCAGTGAGGATTGAACAGGCGGAAGCTGCTGGTTATCAAGTACTGGATAACTTTACTCTCAGCGAAAAGGCATGGCAAGCCTACTATCTGCCGCTTCAGGATCGTATTGATGCCCTGAGGTCAGAAATGGCAGGCAGCGCGGTATTTATGGATATAGAAACAGAGCTGGCTGTTTACCGCAAAAATAGAGATGAGTTTGGCTATCAGTTTTTTGTGCTGAAGAAGAGCCGCTCTTAATAATTAATTATACAAAGGTAAATAAATGAATTTTTCAACATATAATCCAAACAGCATTGAAGAAATTAAACAGCTGTTCACTAAAACATTTTCAGATTCAGAAGGTAAGTCAGAAGGCTTAGTAATAGGGAATTTAGCTTATGATCTATTAACTATTACTGATGGAGATGAACTTTATTGTTTTACAGCCGCTGAAGGCGAGAAAATCATCGGTAGTATCATATTTTCTAAACTGACATTTGAAAGTAAGGCTAATGCTTTTCTTTTAGGTCCAGTAGCAGTACATACTAGCTGTCAAGGAAAAGGAATTGGTCAGGAGTTGATTAACTTCGGCCTGAACACTTTAAAAGAGAATGGAGTCGAGCTGGCATTTACCTATGGTGATCCAAATTATTATTCTAAAGTTGGATTTGACCTCGTTGCTGAAAAACAAGTGAAAGCTCCCTTGAACTTAACCTATCCTGAAGGGTGGCTGGCTCAATCCTTGACTGGTGATGAGATTGCTCCGATTGCCGGTAATTCATATTGTGTCGAAGCAATCAGCAAACCTGAATATTGGTAACAGGCCTCTTAAATACTACCTGCTAAATTAGCAAACACCAGCAGAATTATTCACGTGATTAAGCTGGTGCACTTTAATGCTGAATTCGGGCAATATTCGTTAACTGTGAAGGCAAAACACTAATGGGTATTCAACCAGAAGTGTTCACCTTCCTCTATTATGTTTATTAGTTCAGACTAGATCGGACATTACTTGAGCATGATCTCCGAAGGAGAAGCCCCTGCATGCCATAACGCTGACATTCTCTTTATTTTACTTTCCTGATGCTTTGAAAAATGTTTTATAACCCTGACATAGGTAATTTTGCTCTGCTTTACCTGCAGATGACATATCAAAGCGCTGTTTTGGACAGCCGCCACGCGATGCTAACTATTACCTGCAAAAGCTGGACACAAGAAAATATAAACTTGCTGCAGGAGGGAGATATTCAGTTTGCTTTTGGTACCTTACCGCAACAATTTGCTAATGTTCATTCTACCTCAGCAGCCGCGGTATCGAGCTCCGTTTTATTCAGGAAAAATCACCCTCTAGCATTTCAACCTGTTGAATTAATCAATAATATTAAAAATTTCATTTAGTTAACATTAGAGGCGTAGAGCAGTTTGAAATTATTTATCATAAAACATTCTCTAATAAACCTGTCCTATTAGCAGAAACAGGTCTTTGGTTAGCGGTTAATACTATTAAAAATAGTGATGCCATTATGTATGGTCCAACCCCATTTATCCGTTCTTTTGATAAAGATAATGATTTAGCAAGCTTACCGTTAACATTTATAGCAAATATTCCAATCAGCATTAGCTGGCCGACTCAGTTGGAGAATTAGCCACTGCGTCAATGGCTGAAGAATAAAATTATAGAGGTAGGCAGCTGCACCAAATAGCAATGAGCATGCTTTTAACTGCGAACACGCCCTAACTTAAGCCATTTCATCTTTGATAACAGACAAACAAACATCATAAAGCCAGTTATGTAATGCACTGCTGCGATTAGCGGTTTTAACACAATACACAACCTTCAATGGCAGATAAAAAATATCATCAAAGCGGAAATATTTATACTGCTTATCTAGCGCTCTACTAGGTACAAACATAACGTTGTTTGTATTTTGTACTAACTTTAAGCCTAAAGAGAGATGATCCACAAAACCACCATGCTGATAGTGCAATTGATGAGTTTTTAACGTTTCAAGAAAGTGATAACGACGATCATTCCAACCCGACGCTTTTAAGATAAGGGCTGGATAGTCCAATGCTTGCATCAAATTAATTGCCGGATGATCCTTTCGGCAGGCTAAAACCATCTGATCATCGAACAGACATTTTTGGTAGATATGTTGCGGTTTTTCTTCACTTAAAAAGTGCAGCGCGGCTGTCACTTTACCCAACGCCAATTGCTCCTGTGTATCCCGAGTCCAAGTCTGCAGGTCAATCTTAGCCTGTGGCGCCAAGCGCTTTATCTCCTGAAATAATTCAGCCCCAAAACGCTCAATAATGCCCAATGAGCAACTTACAGTCAGGTCTCCTATAAATGAGTGAGCATCAAATTGTTGCTGTGTATCTAAACTTTTTTCTAGGGTAGCCTGCACAGCAAAGAGATCTTCAATTATTGCTAATAAACGCGGCGTAGGCTCAGCACCGCTTTGTGAGGTTACAAACAAAGGGTCGTCATAAGCATCGCGCAGCTTGGCTAATGTTTTACTAATCGTACTAGGTGTTTTACCGAGTACTCTGGCGCACTCCTTTAAGCTCTTCTCTTTATACAAATTGGTTAATACACGAATATCTTTTAACGCAATATCAGTTTCCATTGGTTCACCTTGTAAAGTCGGAACTTTCATCTAGTTATTAACTATAGTGAGCATATCGAAACAAATCGAGAGTTGTTTCAAAAAATAACCTTCTATAGTTCAAAAGGGCAAGATTATGAAAAAGAAAACTAAAATAGCATTAGCTATCGTAGCAACACTGGCCACAATAGGCGGTATTGCAGCAAAAACCATTCTTACTGAGCCAACTCAAAAAGAGTATATGGGGTTCATCTTGACCCATCATGCTAATTTCATGAAAGACCAAGCAGTACAAAGTGGCGGCACCAATAAGTTTGAGCATACACGTCAGCTACCTACTGAAGGTACTGATAACGTTGTAACTCCTGCACTAGACCATATCTACTCTAAAGCTGTGATTGATTTAACCGCAGGGCCAGTATTCTACAAATTACCCGAAGTTGCTGTAGACCGCTACTTCTCTCACCATATTACAGACCAAGAGCATTACACGCTCATGGCTGAATACCACCCAGCGGGAGAGTATGCTGTAGTACGTGCAGGTACAGATTATCAGTGGGTAATTGATCAGTTAGGTGCAGACAGTGTAACGGTATCACCAAGTGACTACCCACACCTATTTATACGTACTCAGGTATATAATCAAGCAGATATTGCCAATGTGCTTCCTATTCAAGACGCAACACAGTTCACTCGTAACCCGGTTAGTAATATTCTGGAGTTTGATAACGCGATTGCATGGGTTTCGACAACTCATGATGTGTATCCTGAAAACAAGACAACAGTTGCAAGCCTTAAAGGTTACTCGCAGTTTGATTACAAAATAGACAGCGTGAAAGTGGGGGCTGCCTTCATGCAGGGTAAGATTGAAGTATTAAACAATATCGGTCTGTACAATGGTATTGAAGATGCAACAACTGACCACGGCCCTCGTGCGATTGGTGTAATTGGTCACTTAGCTTTCCCTGAGTGGCACGCATACTACGAACCATTCCGCGCAGACTGTAACGATGACAAATTCGATGGTTCTAAAGTGTACACGCTTACCCTACCATACGATGCGAAGGTTGAGCATTTCTGGTCAGTAACTCGCTACGATGCAGATACGCGTAATACATACCCGAATACCATCGACCTATATAATGCATATAACACTGAATCTGATGCCGATGGCAACATCACGATCACTTTTTCAAGCGTCGATCCACAGGATGGAAGTTACTGGATGCCGGTGCATCACAATAAAGGTTTCTACTACGTGGTTCGTTACTACGGCATTGACGACAACAGCTTGTTAGCACGCAAGCTTAATTGCGGTAGCTAAACTAAAGTCGTCTTCTGCACCGCAAGTGTTGGCCCAGAAGGTGACTCATACCCATGACACTTCCAAATACTTTGTCAGGCACTAGCTCGTAGATCTAAACAAGGCACAACTTGTTTTGCTGACTTTGTATTTTGAAGTAGCATGGGTATATATCTCGTGCTCTTCAAAAACTAGAGCAGGTAAAAACGGCGGTAGTACAACAGGATATGTATTCATTTACGACTTTAGATAATGGTTACAGTGCAGCATGGATAGAAGCAGATTATGGTCAGGTAAAACAACGCTGGCTATTGGTGCGTAGTGAACAAGCCAAAAAACGCGAACAACATACACTAGAGAAACGCATGTTCAAGGAATCTGCGACTTTATTAAAGTCTTTTAAAAAATTATGTAAACAAGGTTTTTAGTGCTCTTTAGGTGCGAGTAAATCATTAAAAGAATGGCTAAAAGCGTAAGACAATATTGACATTAACGATAGAAATATATTTGAACATGCTGTTTGATGGTTTATGCCGCATTAGAGTATAAGATGAGAAAAAAACTCAAAGCTCAGTCTGCCTATTTTCCCGACTTAAAATACAAACCAACTCAGACGCCAACAGCACGTTGGGTATTTTTTTGCTTTCAAGGTATTGATGTATTAACAATCTCGGGAAATCAAGAATTAGTGTTGAATTTAGAAGGGAGGAACAAAATTATTATTGATTGCTTAGGGACGATATATCAAAAAAATTACTATTGAAAGTAAGATTTTTATTCCTAAAACGGGTGCGAAATGTCGGTTAAAAACACCAAACCTTTGAATTTAAAACCACACCATGCAACCTAGTTTTCTTTTAGATTCGTGGGGGCAACTAACAGCATAATTATACGATGAAGCGCCGTATTTCCAGTGGAAAGACGACAGCACACACTGTTCTGCATATAAAACCACCTGCAGCAGAATAAAGCATGTTTGCTGAAGCCCCGTAAGCAGAATAAACGTATTTTACAGCTGCTCGTTCTGCAGAGTATCTAAAGCTATCTGAATCTGCTGCAGTTTAGATCTTAATTTAAGTATGTTGTTAGGGCCCATTCTAATCATCAGTTTATCAGCTGACGAGAGAGCCTCTAATTCAGGATCTGCAAACTTATACATAGCTGACGGCGCAATTAATTTTATCGGCTCTCTGATAACCGGGGCGTTAAGTACCTTGTCTATTGCATCATACAGGGTGCTGTCAAAGGCGTTTTCCGGGTAGCCGATTTCCTGATAAGCTTCGTCAAACAATGGTTTTAAACGTTGATATTGTGTGATCGCATAATCGATATCCATTGAGTTTATTATGTCGACATAGATGTCGTAGCGATGATAGCTTTGTTCATCAAGATATATCTCATTATCCCGTTTCACCACGCTGAAGTGTTCGCCTGGTTTTGCTAACGGGCTGAAGTTTGATAAAAGCTCTCCGCTGGAGAAGTTGTCGATAAAAACCACAAAGTTTCTAATAATATCCTGGTCACCTAATATAGGGGCATATTCCGGTAGGGGAGAGAGCTGCTGAGCTGATGTTAAAGCGAGACTGTCCGAGTTATTTAATGGGGGAAGTTCGTCTGCCACCGGTGCTTCCGGCGGGGTTTTATCTGCTATCTGCGGCTTGTCATCAACGGACGCAGGTGTTGACTGCGACTCCGTCGGTGCGGCCGCTGCCGGTTTCTGAACCGCAGGCAGCTGCTCTTCGACCAACAGCTCTTGAGCGGGAATGTAAAAATAAACACCCGCCGTAACAGCCGCGAAGACAGCTGCAGTAATAATAGAAATCTTCATTGAGCTAGGTTTGGATGTTCCCTGGTAGTTAGTTAGTGGCGGCATCGTATTTCCTCTGAATGTATAAAACTCTCTATTTTTCTCAACCTGCTGATTTAAAACTTTAAAGCAGTTTGTCTTATTTGTACCGCTAAATTTATTTTATTCTGGAATCATAGAGGATAGAAGCGCCTAAGGTAATCTCAAAATAATATAAACCCTATGTTTTTCTTACTGTTGAGAGGTATATCCAGTTGTGACTGTAAAACTGTGTTTTGGTTCCGGAGTTGATTAAGGGCTAGGGCATAAATTAAGGAAAACTGCCGTTCAGCTTTGACCTTACCCTAAGGGTATAGCTTATTATACTAACGACTAACGACTAACGACTAACGACTAAATCATAAAAATGCAGCTATGAAACGAATTTTGACGGTTATATTAATATTCAAAATACTCTTTATCAGTGCTTTGCCTGTGCAGGCTGAAATAACTTCAGCTGTCAGTATTATGCAGGCTGAAAGCTGTCTGTGTAATGCCGGCGCAGAGAACAGTGTTACTCAGTGCTGTTCCACTGCCGGTGTTTTATCTTTTGCATTTGAAGAGTTAAACCATTTCAGTCACATACCTGCCAGCCGACGCTGCGCTTATTTTGATTCTGCAAATATACTGTTTACTGAGCATGTCACACCGCCGTTTAGACCTCCTATTATTTATCTGTTTGACACTAAGCGATTAAACAAACAAATAACTTAATTTTTAAATGGATAATATGATGAATAAACTCAAAACACTTTTTATAACACTTTCTCTTTTCGCCGGCAGTGCAATAGCAGCTGATATGACCATGTATAAATCCCCCTACTGTGGATGCTGTACAGCATGGGCTGAGCAGCTTGAAGAGGCTGGTTTCGAAATTACTGTTATTGAACAGGCAAATAATAATGAAATTCGCCAAAAGCACGGCATCACTCCTGAGTTGATGTCGTGTCATACAGCTGAAGTCGGTGGATATGCTTTAGAAGGACATGTGCCGCCTGCGGATATTAAACGTATGTTAAAAGAAAAACCAGCGATTGCCGGTTTAGCCGTACCTGGTATGCCGGCGTCTTCACCGGGTATGGATGTACCTGGAAACAGCGATCCTTATCAGGTAGTTGCCTTTACCAAAGATGGTAAAAAAATGGTTTATAATCAGTATAATTACCCTGAAAAATAAATATATTGATAGATGAAAAAAACAGCGCATTGAGCTAATGCCGTTCACTTAAGGTGAACGGCATTTCTTTTTTTAAGCGGGTAGGCATTTTTTGAACATTTCAATTCTCGGGGGGAACGCCTCTCTCGCCTTGCTGGCAAAACAAATTGTTTCGCACTTTTTGTTATATTCATCACATGCTTTGGGATATTTCCTGGTGAGCAAAATGGCAACATCGTTAACTCGTAGATAATATGCATGGATGCACCATGAAAGCTTAGTTGGTTAGGATGTATTCCATCGAGTGACTTTGCCATTAATACCATTTGATAACGTATTAAGTTATACGCTAATAATATCCCCCATAACTCTTGCTTTACTAATTCAGGCTGATTGCTACGTAGCGTAAACTGACT
>NZ_KB906971.1 GCF_000381745.1 Psychromonas ossibalaenae ATCC BAA-1528
AGTTAACGGATTTAAGCAGCTTTATCCGTTCAGTATTCATCTCAATTGTTGTTATTATGGCGCTTAATTTAGGATATAACGCATGGCTGAGTTAAACAGCATAATCCTTTTCATCACTATACCTAACTCAGGATGCAAAAGATGGCAGGATTAAAATCGATCAATTTGCCGTTAGATCAGCTAAAAGAACAGTTAGCAGATTTAAGCCGCCGCTGCACTAAGCTGGATGCGGTTATTCAACAAACTGAGAACAGATGCTTCGTCTTTGAAGCTCACCTGTTTTCAAAACGCAGCCTAACCCTGTGCGGTTATATTAAGCAGATCAACAGGACGTTCAGTTCATTACAGGATGCTGTCAGAAAAGACAGGCCGGAAATGCTTATTAAACACGAATGCGAGCAGTTTATTGCGCAGTACCACGTACTGCTCCAGCTGGTGCAGGGGCTGGAAAAAGGTAAAGCAGAACTGCTCTATAAGTCCTACTCTTCTCCGAAAGAAAAAATTTATCAGCAGCTGCAGAAACAAGCGCAGTATGAGCACCGGCTGCTGAATATGATTGCCGAACAGGAAGAGCTGCTGGTAAACAGCAGTTATCAGCACAAAGCTTACATCAAAGAAAAAATCGAAGCCTTAAAAGTACGTTATCAAAAATGTAATACATTCACCCAGAAATTAGAGTTCCAGTTAGAAGAGATTAGTGATGAGTAAAGAGACCCATAATAAATGCAGCCTGGCAGATGCGCCCAAATCAGTACAGCTGGCTGTTGATTTAATCCAGCTGTTAGAAGAAAATCAGATTGAGAATCATGTTGCTGTGGAAGCCCTGAGTATTGCTTTAAATGATTTCAAACAAAAAGCAGTAGACGAATAAACACACTTTTATACTGCGTCACAGGCATAGAAATTCTTCTTTATGCCTGTACGGGATTTCATTTACCTTGAGCTCATCGACCCGTGCCGTTTTAGGCCCGTTCTCCAGCCAGGCCAGCATCTTGCTTATTGCTTCCCTGTTTCCGAACATTAATACTTCAACTTCGCCGCCGTATAAGTTTTTGGCGTGGCCGACCAGCCCGTATTTACAAGCTTCTCTACAGGTGAAGTAACGAAACCCCACGCCCTGAACCATACCTGACACCATCACTTTACAACCGATATTTTCCATAATTTCTCCTCACGATAACGCATAATTATACGGCCTAAGTTTAGAAGCAATTATAAATAAAATTAAAAATGAGAGCTGCACTGTTTAATGTTGTGACGGATAACTCATGAAAACTGAACAGACAGCTGGGGAAAATAAAAGTAAATTAACAAGAGAAGTCAGCCTGCAGCTTGATTTATCAAGCAGCAGGCTTCAGTAGAGGTTACTGTTTACGCCAGGTTGTACCATTCGGGCCGTCTTCCAGCACGATTTTTAACTCTGCAAGTTTGTCACGAGCCTGATCAGCTGATGCCCAGTCTTTAGTAGCACGTGCATCATTACGCTGCTTGATTAAAGCTTCAATCATCACAACTTCATCATCACTTTCATCGCCCTGCAGGAACTGCTCCGCAGTCTGATTTAATAAACCCAGTACGTTAGCCAGTTTAACTAACAGATAAGCTAAACCCGTCGCCTGTTCACTATCCGTCGCTTTAACTCTATTTATCTCTTTAACCAGGTCAAAAAGAACCGCTAACGCTTCCGGTGTATTAAAATCATCATCCATCGCTTTACAGAACTTGATGTAATGACTGTCGTTTTTATCAAGCTCGGTAACTGCTGATATATCCAGATCACGAATACTGGTATATAAACGCTCTAAACTAGAGCGTGCCTGCTTAAGGTTATCTTCCGAGTAATTAAGCTGACTGCGGTAATGCCCTGAAATCAGAAAATAACGAACTGATTCACTGTCATAAACTTCTAATACGTCTTTAATCGTAAAGAAGTTGTTTAATGATTTAGACATTTTTACTTTATCAACTTGAACCATACCCGAATGCATCCAGGTATTTACATACTGGCCGTGGTGCGCACAACAGGATTGAGCAATTTCATTTTCATGATGCGGGAAAGAAAGATCTGAGCCGCCGCCGTGAATATCGAATACTTCACCGAGGTGCTTATTATTCATTGCTGAACATTCGATATGCCAGCCTGGACGACCGTCTCCCCATGGCGACTGCCAGAACGGTTCACCGGCTTTTGACATTTTCCACAGTACAAAATCCAGCGGATTCTGTTTGCTGTCTTCAACTTCGACACGCGAGCCGGCCTGGAGCATTTCCAGATTCTGACCGCTAAGCTGACCATACTCAGAATAACTTACAACAGAGAAAAGAACATCACCGTTAGCGGCAACATATGCATGCTCTTTATCGATCAGTTTTTCGATCATAGCAATCACTTCAGGCATATGATCCGTAACACGAGGCTCTAAATCTGGACGTTCCATAAATAACGCGTCAAAGTCCTGGTGCATTGCTTTAGTAAAACGCTCCGTCAGCTGATCGCAGGTTTCATTGTTTTCATTTGCACGTTTGATAATTTTATCGTCAACGTCAGTAATATTGCGAATGAAGTTAAGATCGTAACCACTGAAGCGAAAATAACGGGCAACGGTATCAAAAGCTACAAATGTTCTAGCATGTCCAATATGACAATAATCATAGATAGTCACACCACACACATACATGCCGACCTTTCCAGGAATAAGCGGTTTAAATTGTTCTTTTTGTCGTGTCAGTGTGTTGTAAATTTTTAACATGCAGCTTCCAGTCTAATTTCGGATAAAAAACGTATTCTAACCTGACCTTGTGACAAATTCATCCTTTGTGTTTAATGAATTCAGTTGTTCAGGTATGATATCGTTTTTTTACAGATACAGGATCTGACAATGATTACTTTACATACAAACTTTGGCGATATTAAGCTTGATTTAAATGAAGAAAAAGCACCTAAAACAGTTGCCAACTTTATTAAATATGCAGAATCAGGTCATTATGACAATACAATCTTCCATCGTGTAATTGACGGTTTTATGGTTCAGGGCGGTGGTTTTGCATCTGGTATGGAAGAAAAAGACACTAATAAACCAGTTAAAAATGAAGCAAACAACGGTCTGTCAAATAAGAAATATTCAGTTGCAATGGCACGTACTATGGAACCGCATTCGGCATCAGCGCAGTTCTTCATTAATGTTGGCGACAATAAATTCTTAGATTTCAAATCAGAAACAACTGACGGCTGGGGTTACTGTGTCTTTGGTGAAGTTGTTGAAGGTACAGAGGTTGTTGATAAAATCAAAAATGTTGCAACAGGTAACTTCGGTTTTGTGCACCAGGATGTACCGCTTGAAGATGTTGTTATCGAAAGTGTAACGGTAGCATAACTTCTATGAGAACACTCTTCATCGCCGATCTGCACCTTAGTGAACATCAACCCGCAGTTACAGATGCGTTCTTTTCATTTTTGAACAATGAAACAGAAAATGTTGATGCGCTTTATCTCCTCGGGGATCTGTTTGAAGTGTGGATTGGTGATGATGAGCATACTCCGCTGATGGACGAGGTCGCGGCCAGACTGTCAGCATATGCTCAGAGCAATAATATCAAACTCTATTATATTCACGGCAACCGTGATTTTATGATTGGTAAAAAGTATGCGGCGCAGGCATCTATGAATCTGCTGCCCGAGCACAGCGCAATCAGCCTAAACGGTGAGAATGTACTGGTAATGCATGGTGATACACTATGCTTAGCTGACAAAAACTATCAGAAAATGCGTACAGTAATTCATAATCCGTTTTTACAGCTCATTTTTAACCTGCTGCCATTGTCCCTGCGTAAAAAAATAGGCTGGAAGATCCGCACTGCCAGTCAGTCTAAAAAAGTATACAAGAACAGAGAGATGATGGGCGTAACCCAGGCAGAAGTATTACGTTTAATGGAGAAATATCAGTGTCAGACGCTTATTCACGGCCATACGCATCAGGCGGCAGAGCACAATTTTCTGCTGGCAGATAAAGCAGCCAGACGTTTTGATGTGGGTGACTGGTCGAAAAACTTAAGTTTTGTTGAAGCACAGAAAGGACAAATATCCTTGATAACCCGCCCTATTGACTATTACACCCAGTAATAATCTCAGTCTCCTTTTAACAACTGCCGTAATACTTTAGCAGCATTATTTTTCGGCAGTTCACTGATAATCTCAATCACTTTAAGCAGTTCATAACCAGTAAAATATTTTCGAAGTCTGTTTAAATAACCTGCACGCTAATTGAGTGCCCCTTTAAACTACAAGCAGTTTAACCTTTTCACCTAACATTCAGTCATTTAGCCTAACTGCACCGCGTACTGTCTGTATCCGCCAAATAGAACAGCTGGTTATGGGGTTAAAGCCGCGAAGTTATCGTTAATTTAAACCAGTAACACTGATCAGATATTTATGTGAAATGATATTAAATATTAATAATTCTCAGTGTACTACGGGCATAAAAAAACCGGCTAAAAGCCGGTTTTAAGAATAACAATACAGGTTATAGTTTTGCGTAATCCAGCGTAATGGCGGCCGCTTCTATTAAAAAGGCGTCAATAGGCTCAAAATCATCGGGTAAATCATCAATTGATTTAACAGCAGGCAAACCCGCACGCTTTAACCGTTCATTATTACGCTCTAACAAAAGAAGCTCTTTTTCTTCACGTATTTTTACCCGCTCGCTTTCAACAAGCGATATACTGGTCATATCCTTTTCTTTACGGTATTCCTTTATATCTTCAAGCAGGTAAGTAAACTCAACTTCACCTTTAATACGGCTTTCATGTTTCTTAGCAAGTTTGTTAATATCAGACTGTAAATCTCCGACAGGTTTATAAGCGGCTGACCTGATATTGTCCCAAGGTAATGCATTTTCCTCTAGACTCTCACCTGTATCAGCACTGTCAATCGCAGTTGGAAATAGAATATCCGGTATTACACCTTTATTCTGTGTGCTGCCACCGTTGACCCGGTAGAATTTTGAAAGAGTATATTTAACCGAACCGATTTTTTCTTTATCTTTATCATAAAAACGCGATACGCCGCCGTGCTGCTGCACAGTACCTTTACCGAAACTTTGTTCGCCGATCACAACCGCACGTCCATAATCCTGCAGCGCAGCCGCAAATATTTCAGAAGCAGATGCACTGTAACGATTAATTAAAACAGTCAGCGGGCCGTCGTAGATTACCGATTTATTTTCATCTTCATGAACATAAATATTATTCAGGTTGTCTCGAACCTGCACAACAGGGCCGGACGGAATAAATAACCCCGTTAACCAGGTTGCTTCTTTTAAGGCACCACCGCCGTTATTACGCAGATCAATAACAATACCTTCGACATCTTTTTTAATTAATGAAGTGATACCTTTTTCAACATCTTCCGTTAATTTTATATAAAAACTAGGGATCGTAATCACACCGATTTTTTTATCGTCAATCTCTTCAACGGTAAATTTCGCCTCACGGTCTTCCAGGTGAATCTCTTCACGAACAATTTCCACCACCCGGTTTTTAACATCCGCTTTGCCGGATAATATCTGCAGCTGCACCTTTGTACCTTTAGGACCTTTAATCAAGTCAACAATATCATCTAAACGCCATCCGATAACATCAACAAGCTGTTCGCCGTCTTGACCGACTGCAACAATTTTATCATCTTTAAAGACCTGTTTAGAACGATCTGCCGGACCGCCGGGAACCAGGCTGCGGATCACTGTGTAATCATCTTCGAGCTGCAGAACGGCACCTATGCCTTCTAACGACAGACTCATTTCGGTTTTAAAACGCTCGGTATTTCTTGGAGATAAATAATTGGTATGAGGCTCAATTGTCTGCGCGTAAGCATTCATAAAGCTTTGGAATACATCTTCACTTTCAGTCTGAGTCAAACGTTTAAGCATATTGCGGTAACGTTTATTCAGCAGCTCTTCAATCTTTTCCCATTCTTCACCGCTTAACTTTAATGCTAATGCATCAGACTTAACTTTCTGCTGCCAGAGCTTATCAAGTTCAGCTGAATCCTTAGCCCAGCTGCTTTCGGTACGGTCAAACTGATATTCATCTTTACTGTCAAACTTAATTTCATTTTTTAACAGTGATAAAGCATAGTTATAACGTTCAAAACGACGCAAAAGGTTTAACTGATAGATTGCATAAGCAGGAGATAACTGCCCAGATTTCAAACTGTCATCAAGTGAAAACTGATGAGTTTTTAACTTATCAATATCACTTTGTAGAAAGAGCTGTTTATTATAATCAAGCTGTTCTATATATCGATCGAATACTTTCTGGGAAAGGTCATCGTCAAGGGGAATAAATTTATAATGTGAGCGACTGAATAAGTCACTCACTCTTTTCGCCACCTTTGCATGCTGCTCCTGCTGCTGCAGCTGCGGAATATCTTTTATATCGAAACTAACAGGAAGTGCATAAGCGGCCCCAATAAACAGGGAGCTGGCTATAAATAGCGCATGGCGAAAAAATTTATTCATTATTTACCTTTTATACAATTAGATGTTTTGCTTTAACTTTTACAGTCATTCCAGAATCAAGCTGCACCTGTACATCATCTTTAAGCAGTTCAACAACAACACCAGAGACAGGAGACTTACCTAATAAGACCCTAACTGACTGTTTAAGTTTCAACTCAGAGTGAGTCGCTTCTTTGAAATTACTTAAATCTTCAACTTTCTCTTCTTTAACAGCCGCTTTTTTTGCACGAGTAGGAACACTCACTTTCTTAGGTGCACGCTTTGGCGCTGCGTTTTCAGTTGTTTTTTTCTTGTTAGCAAAGGCTTTTTCTTTGCTCTCTTTTAGTGTTTTTAAAGCGTGCTCAGCATGCTCAGCAGAAACGTCTTCGCCTTCCACGCCGTCAAGATCAACTCGTTTAACGGCTTGTTTAATGCAGTGCAGGTAACGCCAGCTTAGTGTGTATTGACGTAATGCGCCACGAAGTTGAGTTTTACTGACTCGAGTTTCATTTTCTAAACGCGAAGCGAGCTCTTGAAATATCCCAATTTTTAATGGTTTAGCTTCATTACTAGCAGCTGTAAAACATAAAGGAAACTGTTCAGTTAGAAAGTTAATAATCTGTTTGTTGTTAGTAAATTTTTCTGTGTTTTCCATGTAAAACCTATATTGAAGCCAGTAACCTGACGGTAAGAAACGCCCAAACGGGTCATTTAAAATAAAAAATATTGCCATATTATAGTGATGCGTTAAAGAAATGTGAAACTTAATTTGAGTTTCCCTACTATTTTCGCGATGTTGGCTGTCTGTTTGCTCTATTTATAGTCAATCCAAGCAGCTTTAAACGGCAGCTGAAAAACAGGCCATATCAGGACTACCACTTTTCTGTAAAAGCGAGTAGAATCCAACGCCCCGCAATACCTATGAGCCAGATACCTGGTTTTATATTGCCCTGACTTGATATCAGAAGAGAAGAAAATGACTCCAGAACTACTTTCACCAGCCGGTACACTTAAAAATATGCGTTACGCATTTGCTTATGGCGCAGATGCAGTTTACGCAGGCCAGCCGCGTTACTCACTACGAGTACGTAATAATGAATTTAATCTTGAAAAGCTTAAAATCGGTATCGATGAAGCACATTCCCAAGGGAAAAAACTGTATGTGGTATGTAATATCCAGCCGCATAATTCAAAATTAAAAACATTTATCCGTGATATGCAGCCGGTGGTTGACTTAAAACCCGATGCAATAATTATGTCGGACCCTGGTTTGATTATGATGGTTCGTGAAGCTTTTCCTGATATGCCGGTACACCTAAGCGTCCAGGCTAATGCCGTTAACTGGGCCAGCGTGAAATTCTGGGAAAAACAAGGTATTGAGCGTGTCATACTATCCCGTGAATTATCTTTAGATGAAATTGAAGATATCCGTCAGCACTGCCCTGATATTGAAATTGAAGTCTTTGTTCACGGTGCGCTGTGCATGGCCTACTCAGGCCGCTGTTTATTATCCGGTTACATTAATAAACGAGATCCTAACCAGGGTACCTGCACTAACTCATGCCGCTGGAAATATGACGCGCATGAGGCAAAAGAAAATGAAACGGGTGACATTGTTGCCATTGAACGTCCGGATCCAACTTTAGGTCAAGGTAAACCCACTGACCAGATGTTCCTGTTACAGGAAGAGGGACGCCCGAACGAATATATGCCGGCTTTCGAAGATGAGCACGGCACCTATATTATGAATTCAAAAGATCTGCGTGCTATTCAGCATGTAGAACGTTTATTACAAATCGGTGTGCAGTCGCTGAAGATTGAAGGCCGTACCAAAAGTTTTTACTACTGCGCACGTACTGCACAGGTATACCGCAAAGCGATGGATGATGCCATTGCTGGTCGCCCTTTTGATCCGAAACTAATGGGCACCCTAGAAAACCTGGCGCACCGCGGTTATACAGAAGGTTTCTTAAGTCGTCATACTCACGATGAATACCAGAATTATGATTATGGTTACTCAATCAGTGATACCCAACAGTTTGTCGGTGAAATGACCGGCAGAAACGAAAACGGCCTGGCTGAAGTTACCGTAAAAAATAAATTTTTAGTGGGCGATAAACTAGAGTTAATGACCCCGCAGGGCAACCTGAATTTCACTTTAGAACAGCTGCAGACACGTAAAGGCGAGCTTGTGGATGTTGCCCCTGGATCCGGCCATGTTCTTTATATGCCGGTACCGAAAGAGATAGACCTGAACCATGGTTTATTAATGCGTAACCTGAATTCCGGCGCTAATACACGTAACCCGCATAGTAAATAACAATGGCATTATTAATAAAAGATAACTGCATCAATTGTGATATGTGTGATCCGGAATGCCCGAATGAAGCTATCACCTTTGGTGCAGAAATATACGAAATCGATCCGGATAAATGTACAGAATGTGTCGGTTATTATGAAAGACCAACCTGTATTGATGTCTGCCCGATCAACTGTATTATTGTCGATCCTGCCCACGTCGAAAGTGAAGCGCAGTTATTAGACAAGTTTGCTGAATTACACAGCAGCTAAATAGCTATCGCTATGACACAAGCAAAGTTTTTGCAGGGTTCAATACTAAACCATGTAATGACCATGTCAGCGACTAATGCCCTGGGCATTAGTGCGCTGTTTATGGTTGACCTGGCTGATATCTATTTTATTAGTTTATTAGGCAATCCTTCATTAACCGCAGCTATTGGTTATGCCAGCGCAATTCTATTTTTTACTACCGCAGTCTGTATCGGCCTGGTTACAGTTAACAGTGCCAGAGTGTCAAAATCGATCGGGCAGCACAAAAGAAATCAGGCTCGCTGCCAGGTCAGCTGTATCTCTTTATACGCAGTTATCCTCACAAGTTTTATCGCACTGTTATTCTGGCTGTCTGCACCACAACTGTTAACAGCTCTCGGCGCTCAAGGAGAAGAACATCGTGAGGCGGCACTTTACCTGAGAATTATATTACCTTCCCTGCCGATTTTAGCTTTTGCGATGCAGATGGGAGCAACACTACGCAGTTTAGGTGATGCTAAACACGCCATGTATGCCACCCTGGGCGGCGGTATTATTAATGCCCTGCTCGACCCTGTCCTTATTTTTGTGTTTGAAATGGATCTGCAGGGTGCGGCTATTGCATCCGTTGTCGCCCGATGTACGGTACTGGCTGTCGGTTTCTATTTTGTATTCTGCAAATATAAAATGCTCTCGTGCATCAGGTTGCGTGATTTTCGTCCGGATATAAAAATAATTTCAAATATTGCTTTTCCAGCGATGTTAACCCAAATTGCGACCCCTTTAGGCAACTTGTACGTAACTTATGAAGTCGCAAAGTTCGGCACGGAATATATTGCGGGCTGGGCGATTATCGGACGTTTGATCCCGGTTGCATTTGCCATGATGTTTGCACTTTCCGGTGCGGTCGGCCCTATTATCGGTCAAAATTACGGCGCCTTGCAATTTTCCCGAGTCAGAGAAGTATTAAATCAATCGATTAAATTCATTATCAGCTACACCCTGGTCATCTCTCTTATCCTGTCTATGGGTCAGGATATTGTGGTTGAGCTGTTTAATGCTGAAAATCAAACTGCTGAGATTATAAGAATTTTTTGTCAATACATCGCCGTCACTTTCATATTTAGCGGTATTACTTTTGTGGCAATGGCATTTCTAAACAATCTGGGTTACGCAAAATATTCAACCATGCTCAATATAGGGAAAATGAGCTTCGGCACAATTCCATTTGTCACCATCGGCGCACTCTATTATGATGCGCCGGGAATTTTATACGGTCAGGCGGCCGGCAGTATTGTTTTTGGCATCATAGGGTTATTATTAACCCGCAAAGTGATGAATATTGTTGAAAAACAACACATGAATAGCGATCCAGGTCCTCTTTCTTGATCTGTATTATGAATAAGCCTCTGAAATATTGGTCTAATATCAAGTGATAACTTACTTGTCACGCTAGCTAATGGAATAAGTGATTAACCATGCGTATTATATTTATTTTAACCGCCGCACTACTGTTAGGCGGCTGTTACCAGAATGAATCTGGTCTTAGTGACACTTTGCTGTACTGCACTGAAAACAGTCCGCAGTCTTTTAACCCGCAGATCAGCCATGATGTTTCAACGTTAGATGCAACAACGCATCAGCTGTACAATCGGTTAATTAAAATCGATCCGACCAGCAATCGCTTTATACCCGATCTGGCAACCCATTGGCAGGAAAGCGAAGATAAACTAAGTTATACCTTTTTTCTGCGCAGAAATGTCAACTTTCACCAGACAGATTACTTCTCTCCTACGCGCTATTTTAACGCCGACGACGTTATTTTCAGTTTTAATAGAATGCTTAATAAAAATCATCCTTTTCACTCTGTTAACCGGGTTTCTGATACTTTCTTTTTTAATCATCCATTTACTGATCTGGTCTCCGATATTATAAAAATTGATGCCTATACGGTTAAATTCGTATTAGACAGCCCCGATGCAACATTATTAGCAAACCTGGCAGCCCACTATGCCGTGATTCATTCACAGGAATATGCGCACACTCTGTTATCCAGAGGACATCCGGAAAAAATAGATTTTTATCCGGTCGGTACAGGTCCGTACAAATTTAAAAACTTCCAGTCATCTCGAGTGACTCGCTACCTGGCGCATGATCTTTACTGGGGAGAAAAGGCTGCGGTAAAAAATCTTATTTATGATGTAACAGCAAACAATACCAAGCGTTATACAAAACTACTTTCGGGAGAGTGTGACGTTATTACCTATCCGGCAGCCAGTCAGTTAAGTAAAATCAGTAAAAATACCGATGTCGTGATCAGCAGTCAGCCGACTGCCAACATTGCATTATGGTCCTTTAATACCAGCAGAGAGCCCTTTGACCAGGTTGAAGTACGCCGGGCATTAAGTAATGCCGTCGATCAGAAAACCATTGTTGACGCCGTGTTCTTTGAAAGCGCCAATGCCACCGATACCCTGCTGGCCAAACAGTCATGGGCGTTTAACCCAAGGTCTACTCATATTGACTACCAGCCGGATGACTCTTTGACGTCATTAAAAGAAACAGATTATGATTTTACTAAAAAATTAACTATTCTGACCCCCTCGGATAATTCAGTTTTCAATCCTAATTTTCATAAAACGGCTGAGTTAATTCAAGCCAATTTGTTCGATATTGGAATCGACAGTGAAATAATTTCGCTGTCCCACGCTGAGCTGGAAAAACATCTGCTTTCAGGTGACTATGATACTTTTATAACGGGTATTAATATCCATATCAATGATCCTGACAATTTATTCCGGCCCCTGCTTAGTTGTGACTCGACTGTCTTAGAGGGTAATTCCAGCCGCTGGTGCAGCCCACAAGTCCAACAGCTGTTAGACTCGACGCTGATCGAGTCAAGTTTTATAAAGCGCGTCAAAAATTATTACCAACTTCAAAAAATAATTCAGGAGCAGCGCCCCTATTTTCCAATCGCTCATGTACTGCGGATGGATGCATTCAACAAAAATATCTCAGGTTTATTAGTTAATCCGTTAACTGGTATTAATTTTCAAAATGTCCGAAAAATAGAAGCCCAGTAATATGCTTAAATATCTGTTTCGACGTCTTAATTTACTTCTGATTACTGCGTTTATCTTAACCGTAATCGCATTTATGCTGCAGCATTGGTCCAGCAGCAGTATAGATAATCGTAATTACTTTATGCTGTACGGCGATTATATGGCTAATATATTTCAGGGCCACTGGGGAATATCCTCAATTGACCAGCGCCCGTTGCTGAATAAAGGTCTAATAGCTTTTGCCTCGACACTGGAGTTATGTTTTGTTGCCTGTATTACATCGATAATTATGGCGTTTCCACTGGGTATACTCGCGGGGCTCAAACGAAACGGAGTTATTGACTATGCGATAATGAGCATTGCGTTAGTCGGCCTGGCAATTCCTGTTTTCTGGCTGGCAATCATTATGACTATGCTGCCTAACTCTATCGGCATCAGCCTACCTGTAGACGGGAATATCAGCCTTGTTTTTGAAGTTCCGGTGATCTCCGGCTTTGTATTAATCGACAGTCTGCTGGCGGCAGATCAATATCAGATGCGTGCGTTTTCTGACCGTGTCGCACATCTGGTACTGCCTGCTGTTGTTTTGTCATTTTTCTTAACCACCGAAATCATCAGGCTTACACGCCATGCCATTACTATGGTAATGAGAAGTAATTATATAAAAGCGGCTTACGCTAAAGGGCTGGCTACGAAACAAATTGTTCTGCGCCATGTTTTAAAAAACGCATTACCGCCTATTATTCATCAGATCCGGCTGCAGTTAAGCACCATTATCTCTTTTGCAATGACCATCGAAATTGTATTTTCATCCGGCGGTGCAGGAGTCTGGTTATTAACCAGCATTCAAGAAGGCGACTACCTTGCCCTGCCTACAGCTGTACTTATTATTTCTAGTTTCATCCTGTTATCAAGCATTATAATCGATATTGTACTAATGATTATTTCGCCAACTAAACGGAAAGCTTTATATGCTGATCAATAACGAATTCAATGAAGATAAGATCCAGTCGCCTCTGCAGTATACCTGGTCTATTTTCAAGAAAAAAAGCGCGGCTATCGTATCTATGTGGGGGGTCATTACCCTTATATTTTTTGCCCTGTTTGCAGATTTAATTGTTGCCCATGAACCGTCAACCCAATATGCGCAAAACCTGCTGCTGCCGCCATACTGGATGGAAGGCGGCAGTACAGACCATATTTTAGGAACCGATGACCTCGGCCGGGATTCATTAGCCCGCTTGATTCAAGGTCTGCAGCTGACTCTCGGCGGCGGTATACTAATCACGTTTATGATTTCCTTGATAGGTTCAGTGATAGGTGCCTCGGCGGTATTAACCAAAGGAATAAAAGCAAGTATTCTGCATCACCTGCTCGATGCTCTGCTTACTATTCCGACCCTGCTTACTGCACTTATTCTTATTGTTCTGTTCGGTCCGAGTTATGAAAACTGCTTACTTGCCGTATCCTTGTCACTATTACCGCAGTTTATACGAGGTATCTATATTGCCATCGAAAATGAACTCAGCAAACAATATATAATTGCACTGCAGCTTGACGGAGCGACAAATAGCCGTCTGCTGCGTTTCGGCATTTTTCCTAATATTATTGAACCTATCGTGACCCTGTTAAATCGAATTTTCACCATGGCAGTCCTGGAAATTGCCACATTAGGTTTTTTAGGCTTCGGTACGCAGCTGCCCGACGTTGAATTGGGCTCATTAATTGCCAGCAGTATAGATCTTATCTATTTATCTCCCTGGCTGGTGTTTTTTCCTGGTATTGCAATCTTTCTGATCATCATCATATTTAACGTTTTTGCCGAAGGCCTCCGCCACTCTGTTATTGAAGGGGAAGAATAATGGCGCTGCTTGATATTCGTAATCTAAGTATTGATATTACAACGGCACAGGGAAAAGTGCGTGTTATCGATAAAGCTTCATTAACTATCGTAGACGGCACAATTCACGGCTTAGTGGGAGAGTCGGGATCCGGTAAAAGTATCATAGCTAAAGCTATCTTAGGCCTGCACAACCCAAGCTGGACGGTTACCGCCGACCGGATGTTTTTAGGAACAACTGATTTGAGCAAACTATCCTCGCCGGACCGCAGAAAAATCATGGGTAAAGAGATAGCGATGATTTTTCAGCACCCTAGATCTTACTTAGATCCAAGCCGAAAGATTTTGTCACAAATTAAAGAGGTGCTGCCGCACTCTTCGGTAAGATCACGATTTATCAACATAGTAAAACCCAAAAAAGAGCAGTCCGTTATGCGCCGGATTAATGAGCTACTGCACAAAGTCGGCATTCAAAACGGCCGGTCTGTACTAGATAGTTACCCGTATGAACTGTCTGAAGGTGTCTGCCAGAAAGTCATGATCGCCATGGCCGTTGCCAACAGCCCGAGACTGATTATTGCAGACGAACCGACCAATGCGATGGAAGCCGTTACTCAAGCGCAGATTTTCCGCCTGCTGTATAAATTAAATCAGCTGCACAATACCGCCATTTTATTATTAAGCAATAATTTTGGCAGTATCAGTGATTTATCGGATTATATAACCCTGGTTTACTGCGGCCAGACAGTTGAATCAGGCAGCTATAAGCAGGTAATGGAAAGCCCGATGCATCCCTATACCGAGACAATGATCAAAACAATCTTAAACTTTGATGAGTCAATTGATCATAAAAGTCAGTTATATACTTTACCCGGTAATATTCCGTCAGCGAATCAGCTGCCGATTGGCTGTCGTCTAGGCCCCCGATGCCCGCGGGCACAACGAAATTGCGTAAAAAATCCGGATGTAGTGAACTACAAAGGTCATATTATCCGCTGCCACTTTCCAACTTTAGATGAAAATAAACATGCAAACACTTCTCAACGTAAGTAATTTATGTAAAAACTACAAACGCAGTGCACGATTTTCATCTTCAGGTTTCCGTAAGGCGCTGGGCCCGCTTAATTTCACTTTAGAGCGCGGAAAAACCTTAGCGATTGTAGGCGAAAGCGGTGCAGGCAAAAGTACACTGGTACAGATTATTGCAGGTTTAATTAAACCAAGCTCCGGGGAAATTTATGTAAAAGACAAACCGCTGTCGACTTTTTCACAACAGGAAAGGTGTACATCAATCCGTATGATCTTTCAGGACCCGAGCAGTTCACTCAATCCCAAAGCCACCATAGGCCGAATACTGGCGGCGCCGCTTGAGCTGAATACTCCTTTAACACTGGATGGGCGTAAAAAACAAATTTTAGATACATTAAATCTGGTTGGATTATTACCTGACTACCTTGATTTTTACCCTAATATGTTGTCCGGCATACAGCAGCACCAAGTTGCAATGGCTCGTGCACTAATTTTAAAACCGGACATCATTATTGCCGATGAAATTTTAGCAAGTTTAGATATTTCCCTGCGTTTTAAAATAGTTAACCTATTATTAAATATACAGGAAAAGATTGGTGTGAGTTTTATCTTCGTTGCTCATAATATGAATTTAGTACGGCATATGAGTGACCAGATTGTCGTTATGGAAAACGGCATGATCGTTGAAAATAACACGACTGAAAAGATCTATAAATTCCCGCAGTCTGCAGTTACCAAGCAGCTTTTACAGAGCCATCAGCCGCATTACAGAAAAGAGCGCTAATACATTGTATTTAATTACTAATAAACAGATTTTGTTACTATGATGTAGGGATATTAAGATAACTAAGTATTTTGATTTGCTTGATAGAGATTATTTATTAACCACATATGAAAATCATGGAGTGAATTTTCGATGAATGACTATAGAAAAAGTCTTTGGGTAAGTAACCTTATTGTCCTGCTCTTTGCAGTATTGGTGACTTTTGCCGCCAAATTCATATTTAATCCACTGCTGTCTCAACAGCAGGAGTTAATTGCCAAAAAACTTAATTTACAGGACAGTCCCTTAATAACCAATGTTGAGCAGTTAAATGAGCTGGTTGAGCATCAGCTTTTTGATTTCATAAAAGTCAGCAATAGTAATTTACCTGCACCATTAGTTCATGAGGATCCGGAACTTCGCAGATTCTTCTCTTATCTCTCTCCCGTTTCCTCGACGACGGTCATCTCCAACAGCGGCAGCCAGCTAATCGAGTTTACCATACATAACCGTCAACTTTTTGCACTGTTGACACAGATTCTCTTTGTCATTTACACCGCATTAATCATTTCAGCTTCGCTGATCAATATTGTTTACTACCGCTTGTACAGGAATATTGAAACCTCGCTGGTACATGAAATATCAGATGAACAGTCATCATCCCGCCCTTTTTCTAAAGTTTCAGAGCAGCTGCACGAACAAAAAAGATTGTTCCACAAAGCGCTGCAGAATCAAGAAAAGCAGATTACCCAGCTGGCACGTCAGGTCAATATGGATAATCTCACCGGACTGAGTAACCGTCATGCATTCCGTAAAGAGTTAACCGAAATACTCAGTGAAGATAACGAACAAAAACATGCAATACTATCCATTATTCGAGCCAGTGAATTAAATACCATTAACTCACAGCGGGGTTTTCAACAAGGTGATGACTATATCGTTAATATTGCCAATATAATCACTCAGGTTACCGATCGTTTTTCCGGCGTATCAGTATTTCGCATAAGTGGCTCGGACTTTGCGCTGATAGCCCGGGAAATGAACGTCAGTGAAGCTCAGCGAATTGCTAAAGAGTTAAAATCAAAATTCGATCAATATCAGAACGTCAACCAACTGGAAAGTATTGCTTACAACGGCATCTCATCTATCATTTCCGGTCAGCTTCCCGAGCAGGTTTTGGCGCGTACCGATATGGCGCTGGCAAAAGCGCAGACAGAAGGAATTAACAGCTGGGCGTTTGAACAGCATGATCATGATGAAAACCAGTACGGTCAGCAGCATTGGCGTAATATCATTGACAGCATTATCGAGAAAAAAGCCTTAATGCTTCTACACCAGCCGATTCAAGCTATTCACCGCAATATGAAAGGCTACCAGGAGATATTTACCCGTTTTCTTGGTGAAAACAACAGCATGATCCCGACCGAAACCGTTTTTGCTATGGCGCAGCGTGTTGATATGAGCGTTAAATTAGAACAACTGATATTAGAAACAGTGGTCAGTCAGTGCCGCCATAAATCCGACGGCAGTACACGCTGGGGCCTCAATATCACCGGCTCTGCTATACAGAACAATAATTTTATCGTGTGGCTGGAAAGACTGTTATTAAGAGAGCCTAATATAGCGGGCTCTTTAATATTTGAAATGCAGGAAGAAGTACTGGACTGCAACCTTGTTGCCAGTAAACGGGTTTTTGATATGCTCAAGCGTACCGGCACCCGCTCTGCGATCTGCAATTTTGGTAAAGGAATTGGATCATTTAGATTATTCAAAGAGCTGAAACCCGATTTTGTCAAAATTGATGCAAGCTTGATCAGCAATATTGAACGTGACAGTGCAAACCAGCAGTTTGTACGTATGATCATTGACGTAGCTCACCGCATGGACTGCCGCGTCATAGCTGAGGGAATCGAACACTTAGAGCAGAAA
This sequence comes from Psychromonas ossibalaenae ATCC BAA-1528, assembly GCF_000381745.1. GTDB lineage: Bacteria > Pseudomonadota > Gammaproteobacteria > Enterobacterales > Psychromonadaceae > Psychromonas > Psychromonas ossibalaenae. The sequence goes on from NZ_KB906971.1 coordinate 17,668, forward strand.
CAGATCTTAGAAAATATGTATATCGACGGCGTACAGGGTTTCTTAATTGCACGTCCTAGTCCCCTATAACTTCCTTTTTACCGCCCTGCTTTCACAGTAGGGCTTTGCATCTCAAAACTTCTTTTTGTACAATGCGCGCCTAGCAACGTTGCCCTCAAATTTTCAAGGCTGAATAATGTCAGACGCACTAACAAAAAAACAACAGTTCACCATAAAAAAACTTAATAAAGGTTTGCGTCGTTTAACCGGCCAGGCAATCGCAGACTACAACATGATTGAAGACGGAGACCGTATCATGGTTTGTCTGTCAGGAGGAAAAGACAGCTTTACCATGCTTGATATACTGCTCGAGCTGCGCGCGGCTGCACCTATTGAGTTTTCAATCATAGCGGTTAACCTGGATCAAAAACAACCGGGATTCCCTGCACATATACTACCGGAATATTTACAAACCCTCGGCGTTGAGTACAAAATCGTAGAAGAAGATACCTATAGCATAGTGCAGGACAAAATACCGGAAGGTAAAACCACCTGCAGCTTATGCTCCCGCTTACGCCGCGGCATTTTATACCGCACAGCAAAAGAGCTGGGTGCAACCAAGATTGCACTTGGGCATCACAGAGATGATATGCTGGCAACCATGATGCTGAATATGTTCTTCGGCGGCAAACTAAAATCGATGCCGGCGAAACTGGTCTCTGATAACGGCGAACATGTGGTGATCCGCCCGCTTGCATATTGTAAAGAAAAAGAGATTGAACAATACGCACAGTTGAAACAATACCCGATTATTCCATGTAATTTATGCGGTTCTCAGCCTAACCTGCAGAGGCAGATAACCAAAGAGATGCTTAACGACTGGGATGATAAATTTCCGGGGCGTTTAGAATCGATGTTCACCGCCATGCAGAATGTTGTGCCCTCACACCTTAGCGATACCACACTGTTTGATTTTAAATCAATCAACAAAGATTCAGGTATCATTAACGGCGGTGATATCGCTTTTGATAAAGAAGAAGTTAAACATGAAAGTCAAGAAAGCGACTCAATCGAAACTCAATACTACAGCCAGCATCAAACCTTAGAAATTAAAGAACTGGTTTAATCTGCTTTTGTTCAAATCGTAGCTTTATTGAGCGGTGCTTATCCACTTAGGTTTGTTTTAGATCAGTTTATTGTTTTTTATGGTAATTTAATTACAGTAAGTTGAAAAAATAGATAGGTTTCAACAGATAGTCATTTATAATCAACGCAGTTTTTAACAATTTTAATTAATATAATGGAGAAAACCATGAGAACACCTCTTGTAATGGGTAACTGGAAATTAAACGGTACTAAAGAATCTGTATCTACTTTAATCAAAGGCTTAGAAGCAGCAGCAGACGCGGCGACAAATGTTGAAGTTGCTGTATGTCCACCAGCTATCTTTATCGAGCAAGTTGCTAACCTAACGGCAGCTAACAGCATCGAATTTGGTGCTCAAGATGTAAGTACAAATGTTGAAGGTGCTTACACTGGCGAAACTTCTCCAGTAATGGTTAAAGAATTTGGTGCTAAATACAGCCTTGTTGGCCACTCTGAGCGTCGCCAATACCACAACGAAACTGATGCTGTTGTTGCAGCTAAATTTGTTGCTATCCAGAAACACGGTCTAGTTCCTGTATTATGTATCGGTGAAACACTTGAAGAGCGTGAAACTAACGTAACTACAACTGTTGTTGAGACTCAACTTAAAGCAGTAATCGACCTAGCCGGTATTGATGCATTAGAAAACTGTGTTATTGCATATGAACCAGTTTGGGCTATCGGTACTGGTAAAGTTGCAACTTCTGAGCAGGCTCAAGAAGTTCACGCACATATCCGTTCTTGGTTAGCAGAGCAAAGCAAAGTTGTTGCAGAGAAAGTACAAATTCTTTACGGCGGCAGCGTCAAAGCAGCAAGTGCAAAAGAATTGTTTGCACAAGCTGATATCGACGGTGGTTTAGTTGGTGGTGCTGCACTAATCATTGAAGAATTTGTTGGTATCATCGAAGGCGCTAAATAAGCTTTTAGCCGCAGTTTGATACTAAAAAAGGCGCTTAATGCGCCTTTTTTGTGCGCTTAAATTTTTTCTATACCCGTTAGATCTTCAGCTTCACGCCTAGAACCTGCCCACCTTACGGCTTGCTGATTTTTGTATCTTGAATGATAACGGCTATATTCTTAAATAATCTTATCCCATTGTTGAACCTGGTTATTAAAAAAACCAGAGTCTCTATAAGCTTGTTCAAGCAGTCCTTTTTCCTTAAGAATTTTAATACCCTTATTCAACACGTTAATTAACTCTTTACCCTGACTATTCCTTTTCGATACTGCAAAGTGACGACTGCCCTGCAATCCAACTTTAATCCCGGGTACAGGTACTAAACGAATTCCTTGCGGCGTAAATGATAAATCATCACTGGGTTGAAACGGTGCTAATAAAAAATCGGCACGTCCTTTTGCAACCATTTTTACCATTGATGACCACTTTACCGTATTGATTAGTGAGTGGATTTTCATCGCATTTAAAGTCTGCCAGTCTACACTCCATGCTTTGCTTGAAACGACCGTCAACTGGCGAACATCTGCAAGCGATTTTGCGTTGAGTGCATTTCTATTTTCGCTGATGGTATATAAGCCGGCTTCAAACTGACCATTTTCAATAACAGGCTCAGAAACATAAAGCAGATCGGAATCATTCAGCAGATTCTGCCAGATTGAGTTTCCTGCCATTACTGCTTTTCCAGAATGAACCAGTTTGATTATTCGAGCATGAGAAGAAGCCACAATAAAACGAATAGAAGCATTAACACCTCCCAGTGCTAAAGCCTGCTGAATCAACACCACTTCAACAACATCACGTCGAGAGCCAGGCCCGTAGTAATCTGAAATCTGTAACGGATCACGCCCCTGCATAAAGAAATCATAATCCCGCTTTACATCTTTGGGTATCACAATAATCAGTTCATCTCGCTGTGTTATTACGGAATGCTGGTTTTCTACAGCCGCACCGGAAGAAGGAGTTATTAAGGTAATTAACAACAACAGTATTTTTTTCATAAACTTCCTTATTTAATAAACAGATTTCATTTTAATTAAAAACTTAATTCACTACACGCATTAAGCATCAATAATGCTGAGCCTCCTGCATTTAAATAAAATTTTACATTTTTTTATATTGTGAAAATAAAAGTTTGTCTTTATGGGTAAAGCACATGCTATGATGAGTAATAACTATTACTGATTATCCGGAGAGCGTATGAATTCACCAACTACAAATACTCAAACACAGAGTCATGGTATTTCAATTAATAAAGTATTGAAAAACACCTACATCCTACTCGGCATGACCTTAGCTTTTTCTGCATTAACAGCAACTATTGCAACTATGTTCAACATCGGTGCAATGGCGTCATTAGTGCTGATGCTGGTTGGTTTTGCTCTTTTATTTGTTGTCTCTAAAACGGCCGATTCCAGTAAAGGACTTTTCTGGGTATTTATGTTCACCGGCGTGATGGGGGCATCACTTGGTAACATGCTGAATCATTATTTAGCAATGGAAAACGGTGCTTCACTGATTATGCAGGCATTAGGCTCAACAGCGCTTATATTTTTTGCCCTGTCGGCTTATGTATTAACATCACGTAAAGACTTCTCATTTATGGGCGGCTTCTTGATGGCTGGTATGATTGTTGTGATTATTGCGATGATTGCTAATATCTTTTTACAAATTCCAATCATGCAGGTGGTTATCAGCAGCGTTGTAGTGTTAATCATGTCAGGCTTCATTCTTTTTGATACCAGCCGTATTATCCACGGTGGTGAAACCAACTACATCCGTGCAACGGTTTCTTTGTATTTGAACCTGTTTAACCTGTTTATCCATCTGTTAAGCTTATTAAATATTTTAGATGATTAATTATAACTGATTACTATAGCGCACCTTAGGTGCGCTTTTTTTTGTCTTAAGAAAGGTAATATCGATGAAAATGGCCAAGTATCTGTCACCTCTTCTGCTGTTATTATTTTCCTGTAGTGATTCATCTAATATGCTTCAGCCGCTTAACCCTGAGCGGCCGATCCTTGCCTTTGGAGACAGCCTGACATTTGGATACGGCGCACCGGAAAATAAAAGTTACCCTGCTCAGTTAAGTACGTTGATCAATATGCCGGTGATTAATGCCGGTATTAACGGAGAATTGAGTAAAAACGGCCTGGCTCGATTAGAGCAGCTTCTAGAACTGCATGACCCGCAGTTATTGCTGCTCTGCCACGGTGCGAATGATATGCTTCAGAAATCTAATTTATCGCTTATGGCAGATAATCTGCGTGCGATGATAACCATGGCACAGGAAAGAGATATACAAGTAGTACTGATAGCCGTGCCGAATACAACGCTGCTGTTAACGCCCTTAAAACAGTATCAGCAGGTGGGGGACGAAATGAATATTATTGTAGAAAATGATCTGTTGTCGAACGTATTAAGCAAGCCGGGCTTTCACAGTGATCTGATTCACCCTAATGCGTTAGGTTATCGACAAATAGCCGAAGCAATTGCACAGCTTTTAACCGACAAAGGTGCAATATGACAGTGACTGCGCAGAACAACACGTTCTGCGCGGTATTCCTTAATGACTGTAGCCTAACTCCTCTGCCGGTTGAATATTACTTGCGCGCCATGCCGGATAAACAGTCGATAAGACACTCATTATAAAAGCGACAATGGTGACAGTGATAACCTGGCTGATATCAAGCTGCGAGGGTAAAAAGTCAATAAAGTAGATATCACCGGATAAAAATTGATGACCTGTCAATCTTTCAATAGATTTAATAATGGCTGTTAAATTAACTGCTAAATAAACGCCGCCGAAGGCGCCCAGCAGACAGCCGACAAATCCGTTAAATGCTCCCTGTACCATAAATATACCGCGCAGCATCCACTTGGAAGCGCCCATTGTTTTTAGAATTGCGATATCAGAGCGTTTTTCATTAACTGCCATCACTAATGTTGACACAATATTAAAACAGGCGACAGCAACCACCAGCAGCAGAATCACATACATTAATGATTTAACCATCTGAATATCCTGATACACAGAGCCCTGACTGGTGATCCAGCTTTTAATGTATAAATAGGCAGATAAACTGTAACCGATGTCGCGCGATATTTTCTGCGCATCGAGTAGGTTTGTTACTTTAAAAGCAATCGCATTGGCGCTTTTCATAGACAGTATCTGTTTAGCATCGTCAATATGAATAAAACCAAGTACATTATCCAGCTGTCCGCCCATATCAAACAGACCGACCAGTTTAAACTTTAATTTACGTGGAGATTTTAACTGATTACCTGCCCGTTTATCCGGCAGCAACAGAGTGAGTGAATCACCAACAGCAACTGACAGTTTTTTAGCGACACTTTTACCTAAGATGATTGACTGTTCACCCGGCACTAAAAGATCCCACCCCCCCTGTTTAATATACTGCTCAATACTGGTTACTTCACTTTCAGAATCAGGGCTGACCGCACGCAGCTGCAGGGCTTTCATCTGCTCATCTTTCTGCAGTAAACCGCTGAATGTTATATAAGGTGCAGCACTGACCACATCTGGATGCGCTTTTACCTGTTCTAAAGTCGCATCAATATTTTTAAAGCTGCCGCTGACCATTTCCAGCTCACCATGAGGAACAACTGACAGCAGCTGGTCCCGTAACGCTTTTTCAAACCCGTTCATCGCCGATAAACCGATAATCAACACCGCCACCCCCAGTGAAATACCGAGTATTGAAGCGATCGAGATAAATGAAACAAATTTGTTTTTATGCTTGGCACGGCTGTAACGTAAACCGACAAACACAGATAATGGTCGAAACATTATGAATTACCTTGTAAAACGCCGCTGATCATATGCTCCTGACGATTAAGCTTATTAGCCAGAGCCTGGTCATGGGTGACCACCACAAATGCCGTTCCTAACTCTTCGTTAAGTGTTTTTATCAGCTGGTACACACTTTCAGCGCTTTTAGCATCAAGATTACCTGTAGGTTCATCAGCAAGTACCAGTTTAGGTTCATTGATTAAAGCACGCGCAATGGCTACCCGCTGCCTTTCACCACCGGACAACTCTGACGGACGGTGATCCATACGCTCCTGCAGACCGACACGTTTTAACATCTGCTGTGCTTTAGCCGTGGCAGTCTTAATATTAACCCCGGCAATCAGCAGCGGCATCGCGACATTTTCCAGCGCGTTAAATTCAGATAACAGATGATGAAACTGATACACAAAACCAAGGCACTGGTTGCGCCATTTTGCCTGTTTGTTAGCAGATAACTGCTGAATATCTTTACCCTGGTAATAAACCTCACCTTCACTGGGCACATCAAGTGCGCCTAAAAGATGCAGTAAAGTACTTTTACCTGAGCCTGAGCTGCCGACAATCGCCAACAATTCACCTTCCTGCACAGTTAAATCTACACCACTTAAAACCGTCGTTGACAACTTACCTTCCTGATATGTTTTCCCTAAATTTGAACAAACCAGCATATCTTTACTCATCTCTTAAAACCTTGCCCTAATAGGACTTATTAAATCATTCATTAACTGTTTAGCTTTCTGCGGCTAATCGTTACTCATATCTTAAGACTTCATCGGAGTTACTTTTCCGGCTCGCTATACTAGATATAGCCTGCTGATAGACTCAAGAGCAGATCTGGCCAAACATAGCTTATTCATACCTTAACGCTTCGACCGGGCTTACTTTTCCGGCTCTGTATGCTGGATATAAGGTTGCCAGTAAGCTGAGGATCATCGCCCCAAACATAATCACCATAATCTGCAGCGGCTCATGTAAAACCGGTAATAAACGCGCACCGCCGGATGCATTAGACAGCAGATGCAGTCCTAAAAATGCCAGTGTTTCATTGATATAAGTGCTTAAAACAAGCCCCAGACCAGTGCCGAACAACGCTCCGATAATACCGCTCCAGGCGCCCTGGATAATAAAAATTAGATTAAGTGTACTACCGCGGATACCCAGCGTTTTTAAAATCGCAACCTCGGCATTTTTATCACTGACCACCATCACAGATGAAGAAAGAATGTTAAAGGCGGCCACTGCAATAATTAAACATAATAGTAACCAGATCATGTTTTTTTCCATTTTAACAGCGGCAAACAGCTGTCCGTGTGTTTCCCGCCAGTCCGTAACCGTCTGACCATCTGCCAGTATGGGTGGAATCCAAGACTGAATATCAAAGGGATCATCAAGATACAGACGAAGCCCTGTAGCCTGCTCTTTTTTAATGCGGATAAGACGGGCTGCATCTTGAATATGCATCAGCACCATCTGCTTATCAACATCAGAACCGACCGAAAACAAACCTGCCACAGTAAAGTTACGCTGGCTGGGCATGCGTCCTAACGGTGTGAAACGGCTTCCTCGTGCAGAGATAAGGCGTACTTTATCGCCGACTGTTACGCCAAGTTCCCGCGCCAGAGCCTGACCAATAATAACTTTGTAATCTCCGGCTTTAAGATCTGTTAAGCTGCCCATATAAACGGTTGATTTAATCACATCACTGGCAAACAACTGCGGCTTGATGCCTTCTACCTCAACGCCAAGCAGACCTTTGCCGCTTTGAATAATAGCTTCAGCACGCACAACAGGCTCGACACTTTTCACATGTTCCAGCTGTGTAAGCGACGCAAGCTGCGGCTGCCAGTCACTAATAACATTTTTCTGATTACTGACCATAGCATGCGGCACAGCACCTAAAATACGTGTTTTCAATTCCTGCTCAAAACCATTCATCACAGATAAAACCGTAATCAACGCCAGAACACCAAGTGTAATGCCGCCTGTTGAGAAAAGTGAGACAAAGGAAACGAACTTATTGTTGCGTTTTGATTTGGTATAACGCAGCCCGATAAATAAACTGAGGGGGTAAAACATAAATTCCTTTGCTTTTTGCTAGTATTACATTGCATTACAATCATAATGATTCGTAATATAGTTACTGTAATAGGGTGAAAACATAAACGGATTACTCAACCCAAGCGTACTGAAGATGCAGGAATCAGCATCTTCAACTGGTTTGGCTATATATAATGGCCATTCTAATGTATCTTTATAAATCAAGATACTGAAAACTATGTAAAATAGTACTTTGTAAATAATTTAATAAAAGGTCGAATAATGACAACCAATGAATATTTTCTAGTTAATTATCAGCTTGCGATTAATGTCGAGTTACTCGATAACGATGAAAATATCCCGGACGATGAGCAGTTTGAAGCTGAAATTCCCGCTCCTTTTCGTATGGCCAGCGACCTTGCCAGCATCGACTCACACCTTCTGCATCCTTTAAAACTAAATAGTGAAACCACTCAGGCATTATGGATGTTTTTACAGGCGCAGAACCAAAAAATTAATACCCTGCTCAGTTATGTACTCAGTCAGCAGGATCAGCCGGAGTTTCATTACCAGAGCACAGCATTCAGTGCCGGATGCTGCTGTTTTGACGGCAACAGCAGCAAATTCAGCACGGGCAGAAATGTACGTCTGAAAATCTTTATTCCCGAAGAATCGGCTGCTGTATACTGCTATGCGCTAATCAGCTCAAACACAGACAACAATATCGAACTGACCTATCAGCAGATCCGTGAAGAAGACAGAGAGCTTTTAATCCGTACGACCCTGCATATACAGTCAAAACAGTTAAAACTTCGTGCCGAACAACGTGCATTATCACAATAAAATATCACGGAAAAAAAGATCCAATGAAACAAGCTCCTTTATTATCTATACCGGCAGTTAAAAATAAAACTGACCGTCTAACATTTTCAAATTTACTCGGAAGCAGTCAGGCTTTAGCGGTCAGTGAGTGTGCCAGACAGCAGCAGTCACCGCTGATATTAATTGTTAATGATACGCCGACAGCCTTAAAACTACGTTATGAGCTGGAATTCTTTGTCGAAGACAAAATAGAGCTGATTGCATTTCCTGACTGGGAAACGCTGCCTTATGATCATTTTTCACCACACCAGGATATTATCTCTACCCGAATTGAAACCTTATATAAACTGCCGACTTTAAAACAGGGAATTTTAATTGTACCGCTTAGTACACTGTTGTTACGCCTGGCTCCCCCGTCATACCTAAAGCAGCACACTTTAATCATTAAAAATGGACAGAATATTGAACTGCAGGCTTTACGCGCAGACTTAGAACAAGCAGGTTATTATGCCGTTGACCAGGTTATGGAGCATGGTGAGTTCTGTGCACGCGGCTCATTATTAGATATTTATCCCATGGGCAGTGAAACGCCTTACAGGATTGATTTTTTTGATGATGAAATAGACTCTATCCGCCCTTTTGACAGTGAAAGTCAGCGTTCTTTAAAGCCGGTTAATGAGGTGAAATTTCTACCTGCCCATGAGTTTGCAACTGACAGTGATGCAATTAAACGTTTTAAAGGTCAATTTGCATCGACATTTACTAATCCGATGTCAACCGGCAAAGACTCCATTTTTAGAGAAATCAGCCAGTTTAACTTACCTGCGGGTATTGAATATTACCTACCGCTGTTTTTTGATCAGACTGCCACCCTGTTTGACTACTTTCCCGCTAACTCCACACTGGCAGTTATCGGGGATATTAATCAAGCAGCCAACGATTTTTGGCAGACCATAGAGTCTCGCTATACAGAGCGCTCTGTGGATCTGTTCCGCCCTTTATTAGCTCCTGAACAGCTCTATTTACGTCATGAGCAGTGCTTTGAACAATTAAAACAGTGGCCCCGTTATTACTTTGAAAAAGAAGCGCTTAAATCTCCGAAACCGGGTCAAGAAAATCTCAGTATCGCGGCGCTTGGCGACATTCAGATAGAGCATAAACAAAGTGATCCGCTGCATAAACTTAAAGAGTTCCTCAGCAGCTTCAGCGGCTCTATATTATTCAGTGTTGAATCCGCAGGCCGCAAAGAGTCATTAACCGAGCTGCTTGCACCATTAAAATTATCACCGTCTGAGTATAGCGATCTTTCTGCATTTACAAAAAGTAAAAAGAAATTCGGCATAACAATCAGCCCGGTTGCAGACAGCTTTATCTTAAATGATGCCAATTTAGCCTTTATAACCGAAAATGAACTGCTCGGATTTAAAGTCACACAGCGTCGCAGACGTAAAGAAAGCAGCGATGAAAACTACAGCTCAGAGCATATTGTCCGTAACTTAACAGAGCTGAAAATAGGCCAGCCTGTTGTACATATTGACCACGGTGTAGGCCGCTATTTAGGGCTGCAGACGATTGAAACAGCAGGCAGCTTAACTGAATTTGTAACGCTGGAATACCTGCGCGGTGATAAACTTTATGTACCGGTCAGTGCACTGCATCTTATCAGCCGCTACAGCGGTCACGATGTAGAAAACGCGCCGATCAATAAGCTGGGTACAGAAACCTGGCAGAAAGCTAAAAAACGGGCGGCTGAAAAAGTACGCGATGTAGCCGCTGAGTTATTAGATGTATATGCACAGCGCGCGGCTAAAGTCGGCTTCCGTTATAAACTGAACAAAAGTAACTATGCGATGTTTAGTAACGATTTTCCCTTTGAAGAAACCCATGATCAGGCGCTGTCGATCAACGCGGTATTATCAGATATGTGCTCATCACAGCCGATGGACCGCCTAGTCTGTGGTGATGTTGGTTTTGGTAAAACCGAAGTCGCTATGCGCGCGGCTTTTTTAGCCACCGACAATACACGCCAGGCAGCCCTGCTTGTTCCCACTACGCTGCTGGCGCAGCAGCATTATGAGAACTTTAAAGACAGGTTTGCCAACTGGCCGGTACGCATTGAAGTATTATCTCGATTTAAAACTGCCAAAGAGCAGAAGCAGATCCTGCTGGAAGCCGATCAGGGTAAAATAGATATATTAATCGGTACCCATAAGCTGCTCAGCAGTGATGTGAAATTTTCCGATCTCGGCCTGCTGATTATTGATGAAGAGCACCGCTTTGGTGTACGTCAGAAAGAAAAAATTAAAGCGCTTCGCGCACAGATTGATATTCTGACCCTGACCGCCACTCCGATACCAAGAACACTCAATATGTCCATGAACGGTATGCGGGATCTGTCAATTATCGCCACACCACCGGCGAAACGCTTAGCAGTTAAAACCTTTGTAGAACAAAAAACAGATCAACTGATCAGTGATGCCGTTACTCGTGAAATTATGCGCGGCGGTCAAGTCTATTTCTTACATAATAATGTCGAAACGATAGGCAAGGCTGCTGAAGATATTCAGAATCTGCTGCCCCTGGCAAAAGTGTCGATTGCACATGGTCAGATGAATGAACATCAGCTTGAGCGTATCATGTCTGATTTTTATCATCAGCGTCAAAATGTATTAGTCTGTACCACCATTATTGAAACCGGTATCGATATCCCCAGCGCTAATACCATTATTATTAACCGTGCGGATCATTTAGGACTTGCGCAGCTGCACCAGCTTCGCGGCCGGGTTGGACGCTCGCACCATCAGGCATATGCCTACCTGCTGACACCAACACCGAAATTAATGACTAAAGATGCTAAAAAACGTCTACAGGCGATTGAATCACTGGACACTTTAGGTGCCGGGTTTACCTTAGCAACACATGATTTAGAGATCCGCGGAGCAGGTGAATTATTAGGTGATGAGCAGTCCGGTCAGATCACCACTATCGGTTATAACCTTTATATGGAGATGCTCAATCAGGCGGTCACAGCATTACAAAACGGGCAGGAGCCAACACTTGAGCATCTGCTGGCCAGTCAGTCAGAGGTTGAATTACGTATTCCGGCTCTGCTGCCCGATGATTATATAAGCGACGTTAATATGCGCCTGTCTTTATATAAACGCATTGCTAACAGTAAAACACGGCATAATTTAAAAGAGATCCAGGTAGAACTGATCGATCGCTTTGGTTTACTACCCGACTCGGCAAAAAACCTGATTCAAGTGACCGAAATCAAACAGCAGTGCAGTGGCCTTGGTATAAAGCGTCTCGAGGCCCACGCTAAAGGCGGTAATGTATTATTTACTGAAAATACGCAGGTTGATCCTATGTTCTTAGTTTCTTTACTGCAAAAACAGGCAAATACCTTTAAACTAGACGGACCGACAAAACTGAAATTTACATGTGATCTACAGGACTCAAAAGAGCGTCTTAAATGGATCGGCCAGTTATTAAGTAGTTTTAAATCTCATTTAATTAAATAAATTTAAGGATACATCTTGAATTACAGACTGTTATTACCCTTTATTTTAACCTGCACCTCATTTTCAGCCGCTGCCGAGCAGCGCTGGTTTGAAGTTGAACTGCTTCTTTTTCAGCGCGGCACAGAGATTAAAAATGTAAGTGAGCAATTAGCGGCGGATAATATCTCTGTTGATACAACAAACAGCATCAGTATGTTAAAAGCTCAAGCAGACCACCAATGCCAGCCGGATCAAAGCTGCCTGAACGAACAGCTTCCGGTTGTTATAACAGCAGAGCAGTTTGATAGTGAAAACAATGTTTTTCAGCTTTTAGATGAATCACAGCTGCAGCTAACAGAGCAGCGTAAAAAATTAAAAAATCACGCTTCTTTTACACCTGTTGTACATCTAGCCTGGCGTATGCCCGTTGACAGCAGATCCAAAGCACTGCCGATTCACCTTTTTGCAGGTAAAAATTTAGCTTTTACTGTACCTTCAGAAGAGGCTAAGTCAGAAAGCAATGAGCCGGCAGTGCTCACGACAGAAACTGAGCTTACGAATACTGCCATTACAGATACAACATTGATTGAATCGACTGAAACTACAGCTGCGGAGCTGGATATCAGCAGTGTACTACCGCCTGCTGTGCAGCAGACAGATAAGTGGGAAATTGACGGCAATTTTAAAGTCTATCTGCAGCATTACCTGTTTATTGATAGTCAGCTGGTTATCCGTCAGACGGCCAAACAAGATATCGAACAGGCTGAAGAAACTGCGCTTACTGAGTTTGAAGTAATCGACGGTGAAAATGATGTACAGATAATCAATCAGACAGACCCTGTTGATAATATACCTGCAGCTCAGGAAACAGTGATCAAAGAAGTGCTTTTTGACCAGAATCGTCGTCTGCGCAGTGAAGAGATACATTACCTGGATCATCCGTTAATGGGTATGATAGTACAGATAAGAAAAATTCCAGCGAAACCGGAGTCAGAATAACGATTAGAACTAATATGCCCGTCAGCAATAGACGGGCATTATTATTAGGCTTGTTTATCTCTTGCCTGCCAGTAATGTTCAGCCTGCTTTAGACATTCCTTCTGACTGACTGCCTCATTAAACTGCTTTAATAAAACCGCGATGGTGGAGATAACAGCCGCATCACCATATTCATCTTGTGTTTCCCCCTTCCAGACTCTGCTTAAATACTCAGCAGAAACCTCACCATGGGCGCCGCTGCTCTCTTCTAAATATGTAGGCCACTGCTCTTCAAAGTAACTACTGCTGTTATTTTCGCTGCGCACACCGCAGACAGTTGTACTTACGCGCGGATTAATTTCACTTTCCCCGCCCTCGCCCTTAAAAGCAATCATATTAACCTCTTTACTTAATACCGAAGCCTGCGCATGCAGCTTCTCATAACCTTTATGAAATACTCCGTGAACAGCATAAGGAGCAGCACATGGATTAAGTGCCCTGGCAACAGTATTGAGCGGTGTACGTAAGCCGACTTGTTCACGTAATGCTAATAAAGGAATCATCTGAGGACAGTAGGCAGATAAAGGCAGATAACAAATATTAGTCTGATCCAGGATCTGCGCAGCCTGCTTCGGGGAATGTGCAATGCTGATATTTAACACAGGGCAAGCCTCTTCAACCTGGAACTTAACCGCATCAACGGCATTATAACCATGGATAATAACTCGTTTTCCCTGTTGTGCTAATACTTTAGCGGCCAATAGTAACCATGGCGGCTGACGTTTTTTCCCTGCAAAGCACGGCCAGTCTAAATCTGCATTCAATGAGCGCCACTGCGGAGAGATAGTCTCACGCAGTGCTTCAATGTAACCGGCAGCTTCTTCAGCCGTTTCACAACGAACCCGCTGCAGCATCAGCAGTACAGCAAGCTGTAATAACTGTGCATCACCATTAAGATACAAAGTTAATGCATCAAAAGCTTCCTGCTGTGTTAAAGAACGGCGTCCTTTTTCACCCCGACCGGTTATTTTAATGTATTCACTAAACATATTAATCCTTGTTTATATATAAGAGCCAAGCTGTGTGGGTAGGTCATTTAATATTGCAATAGGTTTAAACTGAGAAAGTATCTGCTGATCGTGAACGCCGTAGGTAACACCAACACAGGCAATGTTCGCATTATTAGCCATTTCTAAATCGTAACTGGAATCACCGATCATCAATGCCTGCTCAGCTTTAACATCTAATGTTTCTAATATTTTATACAGCATTAACGGATCTGGTTTAGAGCATGTCTCATCGGCACAGTAAGTCACGCTGAACAGATCCAGCACATCATATTTATCCATCATACGGTTAAGGCCGCGGCGTCCTTTACCCGTTGCAACAGCAAGAATATAACCCTGCTCTTTTAACGACTGAAGCCACACCCTGATACCGGGATAAAAAGGCGTTTCCTGCTGATTAATATGCAGGTACTGCTGTCGATAAGCATCGATCATCTCACCATGTTTACTTTTATTTTCTAAAGGAAACAAAGTCTGCATAGATTTCTCTAAACTCAGCCCGATAATATGACGAACAGCTTGTGCGGAAGGAGGTGACAGTTGACAGGCAGCGGCGGCATGCTGCACGCAGGTGACAATCTTATCGATTGAATCCATTAATGTACCGTCCCAGTCGAAAATAATAACCGGATATTTCATTTTACCTCTCTTTATCTGTAAATGATTAAGAAACAGCATAAGGATATAAAATGAAAATACAATGATAAGCTGCCGGTTTGTTAAATTTGTACCAGCAGGCAAAAAGGAATAATAAAAGCTGAATAACCGTTTAAAAAGTTTAAGCGGATATTCAGCTTATTTAATTTAACTGCGCTGCAGTTTTTCCAGTAAATCTGCAAGCTGACCGCACAAAGGAGCACTGACTGTCATCTCTTTTTCAAGAACAGGATGAAAGAAAGTAATATGTGCTGCATGTAAGAAAAGGCGGTTAAGCCCGAGTTTACGCATTTTACTGCTGAAATCATCATCGCCGTAACGGTCGTCACAGGCAATATTATGACCTTTACAAGCTGTATGCACACGAATCTGATGCGTCCGCCCCGTTACAGGACTAGCTTCAACTAGTGTACAGCCCTGATAACGCTGCAGTATTTTAAAACGAGTTTCAGAAGGTTTGCCCTCAGGGCTTACTTTCACGACTGAATTTTGTGAATCTTTTAATAACGGCTCACGAACGCTGCGCCATTTTTTATCCCAGGCACCATTTACCAGGGCCATATACTGTTTATTCATGGTTTTATTACGCAGCTGCTCATGTAAAGCGCGCAACATGCTGCGTTTTTTGGCAATTAATAAACAACCGGATGTTGCTTTATCAAGGCGGTGTACCAGTTCTAAAAAGCGCGCTTCGGGACGCAGTGAACGCAATCCTTCAATCGCACCAAAATCTAAGCCGCTGCCGCCGTGTACTGCGAGCCCGGAAGGTTTATTTAGAATAATCAAACCATCATCTTCATAAACAATTAAAGATTCAAGCTTCGCAATTATATTAAGCTTAGGTGAAGGTAAGGAATTTTCTGCAGCAACACGCACCGGCGGAATTCGCACCAGGTCACCTTGCTGAAGTTTATATTCAGGTTTGATACGTTTTTTATTTACACGCACTTCTCCCTTACGCACAATCCGGTAGATCATACTTTTAGGGACACCTTTTAAATGTAAACGAAGAAAATTATCGATTCGTTGCTGTGCATTTTCTTGAGTGATCTCAAGTATGCGTACTGAGTGATTTATCTGTTCCATTCGTTAAGTTTATCACGACTTAAACAGATAATATGTAAAAATTTGTATTGCGGCTAAGCACCTATTAATGAGAGAATCGGCTAGTTAGCGACTCGTTGATGCAATATTGACTAGAAGTCGAAATAACGAAAATAATGAAAACATAATGTTGAGCCTTTTTACTCATTAATATTATATTGATTAATTTAAATCAACTGGTCTGTCAGCCTAGTAGTTTTTAAGCTGCGCAAACCTGATTAATGAGCTTCTTGCTTTCACTTTATAATGCACCTCTGCACATTCCCAGTCGAGAGACTGTATAAACAGACCCGAGGTCAAGTGAGCAAATGTATTGCCAACACACTAAAAAATAACGATAAAATTAAGAGTTTAATAAAATGAAAAGAATGTTAATTAATGCAACTCAAGCAGAAGAGCTGCGTGTTGCCCTTGTAGACGGGCAGAAACTGTACGACCTGGATATTGAAAGCCCGGGTCATGAACAAAAGAAAGCAAACATCTACAAAGGTAAAATCACCCGTGTTGAACCAAGTTTAGAAGCCGCATTTGTTGATTACGGCGCTGATCGTCACGGTTTCCTTCCACTTAAAGAGATTGCTAGAACTTACTTCCCTGAAGGTTACTCCTTTAAAGGCCGTCCAAATATCAAAGACGTGATTAAAGAAGGCCAGGAAGTTATTATCCAGATCGAAAAAGAAGAGCGCGGTAATAAAGGCGCGGCTTTAACGACTTTTATCAGCCTTGCCGGGAGCTACTTAGTATTAATGCCGAATAATCCTCGAGCAGGCGGCATTTCTCGTCGTATCGAAGGTGATGAGCGTACACAGTTAAAAGAAGCACTTAGCCATCTAAAACTACCGAACGGAATGGGTCTGATTGTACGTACTGCGGGTGTTGGCAAAACACCGGAAGAACTAGAATGGGATCTAAACGTTTTAGTTAATCATTGGCAGGCAATTGATGAAGCTTCACGTTCAAAACCGGCGCCATTCTTAATTCACCGTGAAAGCAACGTTATTGTACGGTCTATTCGTGATTACCTACGCCGTGACATTGGTGAAATTGTTATTGATCACGCTAAAACCTTTGAACTTGCTAAAAACCATATTGCAATGGTTCGCCCTGATTATGTTAACCGCCTTAAATTATACCAGGGTGAAATCCCGCTATTTACCCACTATCAGGTAGAAAGCCAGATTGAATCAGCTTTCCAGCGCGAAGTACGTTTACCGTCAGGCGGCTCAATTGTTATTGATCCTACTGAAGCACTAACATCAATTGATATTAACTCAGCTCGTGCTACACGCGGCGGTGATATCGAAGAAACGGCATTTAATACCAACTTAGAAGCAGCAGAAGAAATTGCTCGTCAGCTGCGCCTGCGAGATTTAGGCGGCCTGGTTGTTATCGACTTTATCGATATGACTCCGGCTCGTCATCAGCGTGAAGTAGAAAACCGTATGCGTGAATCTGTGCGTCAGGATAGAGCACGTATTCAACTGGGTAGAATTTCACGTTTCGGTTTAATGGAAATGTCACGTCAACGCATCCGCCCTTCTCTTGGTGAATCAGCATCCCGTGTTTGTCCGCGATGTCATGGCCAGGGTACTATTCGTGATAACGAATCACTTGCATTAGCAATTCTACGTTTAATCGAAGAAGAGGGATTAAAAGAAAATACCGTACAGATTCAGGCAACTGTACCTGTTGCTGTTGCAGCTTACCTGCTTAATGAAAAACGTAGTGCTGTGGCTAAAATCGAAAAACGCCATAGCTGCGAAGTGTACATAATTCCAAATGCTAACCTTTTAACACCGCATTTCGAAATCAAACGAACTCGTAAAGACGGCAAAGAAGACATCAACTATGATGCGCTTGAGAAGCAGCATACGGTTTATGTACCGAATGTCATCAAAGATGAACATAAAAAAGACTCAGACCCTGTTTTAACCGGTTTTTCCAGCCCGAAAAAAGAAGTAGAAACTAAAGCTAAGCCGAGCAAAAGTACTGACAAAAAAGTACAACAGCCTGAGCCGTCATTCGTTTCTCGTCTGCTTTCAGCTGTTTCAGCATTCTTCTCTGATAAACAAGAAGCTCAACCAGAAGAGAAAAAGACTGAAGAGAAAAAAGTAGAACGTCCGCAGAATACACAGCGTCAGCGCAGTAATAACCGTAACCGTAACCGTAACCGCAATCAGAACCGAGCAGATAAAAGCAGCCCTGAAGCAAAAGGTAACGAACGCAAGCCAAATACGCGTAAAGACAATGAACGTGTTAAAAAACAGGAGCGATCTCAGCAGCCGCATAGCAAAAAAGAAAACGAAGAAGTAGTTGCAGTTCGTCGTAAACGCAGAAATATGCGCAAGAAAGTACGAGTGCAGAATCCTGAACAGGCACTAGAAAATGCAGTGACACCTGTAGTAGAAGCGGTAGCACCGGTTGAGCAACCAGTGCAGGCTAAGAAAAAACCACGCAGAGCAGAGCCTAAAGCAGCTCCTGCTGCCGCTGAAAAACAAGCGGTTCAGAAAAAAGTAAGCGAAACAGAGCAAGTTAATAGCGAAGCTAAACCTGCAGGAGATGAATATACTCCGGTTGCAATTCCAAGCCGCCGTTCTCGTTATCTGCGCAACAATGGTCAGCGTAAGAAAAAGAACAACGTTGCTGAAGATAATATCGAAAGCACAGTGCCGGCTAGTCAGCAGGACCCTGTCTGCAGCCGTTATCCAGAAACTGAAATTAAAGCTGAAGTGCCGTTTGAACCCGTTGCTGATCAAGCAATGGCAGAAATGGCCGACGCATTAAATGAAATTGAGCAGAAAACACGCAGTGAAGCACCTGTTGCCAGCGAAATCAGTACGATTGAAAATACAACTGATACTCACCAGGCAGCCCAACAGCTTCAGGAAAGTATTTCTGAAGAAGTGATTAAACAGGCGACACAGATATTACCTGAAACTCCAGTAGTTGAAGCACCTGTAGTTGAAGCACCTGTAGTTGAAACTCCTGTAGTTGAAACTCCTGTAGTTGAAACTCCTGTAGTTGAAGCACCTGTAGTTGAAACACCTGTAGTTGAAGCACCTGTAGTTGAAACTCCTGTAGTTGAAGCACCTGTAGTTGAAACTCCTGTAGTTGAAGCACCTGTAGTTGAAACTCATGTAGTTGAAACTCCTGTAGTCGAAGCACCTGTAGTTGAAACACCTGCAGCTGAAACTCCAGTAGTTGAAACACCTGCAGCTGAAACTCCAGTAGTTGAAACACCTGTAGTTGAAACACCTGCAGCTGAAACTCCAGTAGTTGAAGCACCTGTTGTTAAAACTCCTGCAGCTGAAGCTTCTACAACGGCTAAAAAATACGGAACAGTAAGTGCAGTTACACAGTCCGCCACTTCACCAATGACCAGAACGGTTAGTGATGCACTGGACCTTAGTGCAGAAATTGTAATTATCGGTGCAACTGAACGAGCACCCATTACAAAATCCACACAACAAGCCGGTAGTCGCTTTGCCACGAGTCACTCAAGCAGTGAAACGGTAAAAGCAGCCCTGTAATGTTTTAATATTACTCAATAGCTTTTACCTATTAAATCAAACGGATATTTCATTGAAATATCCGTTTTTTTATACTGCTATTTTTTACCTGGCGGTTTACTATACTCCCCTAAATCCTATAACAGTTTGTTTACTTTATTGTATGCAAAACAAACGACTCAATTTATTTCAAGGTATTTATATGAGCGAAACAATACACCACAAATTATTAATTTTAGGCTCAGGCCCTGCCGGATACACTGCCGCTGTTTACGCCGCCCGCGCTAACCTAAACCCGGTTTTATTAACAGGAATGCAGCAGGGAGGTCAGCTGACAACAACTACAGAAGTAGAAAACTGGCCGGGCGGTAATGCCGATATGACAGGACCAGGTCTGATGGACAGCATGAAAGCACATGCCGAGCGTTTTGATACAGAAATTATATTTGATCATATTAATGAAGTTGAATTAACTAAACGCCCTTTTACCCTTAAAGGTGACAGCAACACGTATAGCTGTGATGCCTTAATTATCGCAACAGGTGCATCTGCACGCTATCTTGGCCTTGAGTCAGAAGAAGCTTTTAAAGGCCGTGGTGTGTCTGCATGTGCGACTTGTGACGGTTTCTTTTATCGCAACCAGAAAGTTGCTGTTGTCGGCGGTGGTAATACCGCTGTTGAAGAAGCATTATACCTGTCAAATATTGCTTCAGAAGTTCACCTTATTCACCGTCGTACCGGTTTCCGCTCTGAGAAAATTTTGTTAGACAGGCTGAATGACAAAGTCGCTAACGGTAATATTATTCTTCATACAGACAGAGTCTTAGATGAAGTCCTAGGCGATGGGATGGGTGTTACCGGACTGCGCTTAAAAGACACTTTATCCGATAATACTGAAGAGCTTGAAGTGATGGGTGCATTTATCGCTATCGGCCACAAACCGAATACAGACATGTTCGAAGGCCAGCTGGAGATGAACCACGGTTACTTAAAAGTGCAGACAGGCAGTGAAGGTAATGCAACTCAAACCAGCATTAAAGGCGTATTTGCAGCCGGTGATGTTAGTGATCATATCTACCGTCAGGCTATCACTTCAGCAGGAACAGGCTGTATGGCGGCCTTGGATGCGGAACGTTTCTTAGATAATCTGTAAAATTTAACAGTAGAAACACAAAAGGTAACCCGCGGGTTACCTTTTTTAGGTCCAAAAATTATTGGCTGATGAACTCTATAAGTTATTTTTTAATTCAGTCTGCAGCATCTTCTGAATCGCAGCTAATTCTATCAGCGAATACTTATATTCAATAAAGTCATGCACGTTAGTGGCAGTGCTTAATTTAAAGTAATATATAGCGGTTTCTAAATCACCGGATAATTTATGCCAGTGTGCCAGATAAAAATAAGCTTCACATAAACGCTGTGCCAGCTCTTTGTTACTCTTAACCCCGAATGAAACGCGCTCAAAAAATTCCTTTTCAGTTGTTCGACCGGCAATAACATCAACCAGTAACCAGGCATATCGCTTATCTTTATCTAACTGCTGAGCATCCTGCAGTGCCTGCTGCGCTTCCTGCGGCATTGTTTTACTGTTAATAATAAAACGCCATAAAACCCGATACGGATCGTTAACATCGAGTTCATAAAAAGTATTAATATCATCACTAGCCAGCTCGTAACGGTGTACCTGATATAAACCAATGGCACGGTGCAGGTAGCTGTAATGCATATTTTCGGACAGCTCAATGGCGGAATCGAAGTTTTCAAACGCTTCACTGTATGACTGCGCTAATAACAGATACAGGCCTAAGGAGTTATAAGCATCAGCAAAAGTCGGATCAATATTAATTGCCTGATGGAAGTCATAGCGGCTGTGCGCACTTAAGCCCATACGATCATAAATAATGCCGCGTTCATAAAACAAAACGGCACGCTGCTTCGGATCCAGCGCTTTCTGCTCGGCAATCAGCTGATTAATACGGAGCAGTTTTACTTCATCCTGGTAATCAATCTGCACCGCGGTTGCAATCGGGAATATTGGCGAAACGGCAGTGCTTTCAGGTACAACCTCATCATCAGTAGAAACACTCTGACAGGCGGTCAGCGTTAATAATATCGGTAAGAAAAGCAGTGTAGATAAATGAATTCTCATGAATAAACCCTTGTAGATAAGAGATTTAAGAGTGAACTATAACACAGATAAAGTAAAGGTCGATCTCGGTAAAGCGTTTGCAAAAACATGATTTAGTTAAAGCAGTTATTTCCAGGTTTATCAATGTGCCTAAGAAAAACCGGAACGCTGTTCTCAGCGAACACTTAAAATAAGGGCATAAAAAAGCACTGCGAACAGTGCTTTTTAGACAATAAAAGGAGTAAAACAGCTTCTATTAAAGAATTGCCTCCTGATCTGCCCCCTCTTTTTCAACCACTTCAGGGATCATATGATCACGTGAAATGCCTAATCTAATAGCCGATGAGCTGGCAACATAGATCGATGAGTAAGTACCAACAAATATACCAATCAGTAACGCTGTCGCAAAGCCGTGTATCAGAGCACCACCGAAGATAAACAGCGATACAAGTACAAAGATGGTTGTACCCGATGTGATTAATGTACGGCTTAAAGTTTGTGTTAACGACTGGTCGACAATATCTTCAGGCGTTGATGTTGCCAGCAGACGGAAGTTTTCGCGTATACGGTCAAATACAACAATTGTATCATTAAGCGAATAACCCACTACCGCCAGCAGCGCGGCTAAAACCGTTAAGTCGAACTCCAGCTGAAACAGAGAGAAAACACCTAATGTGATGATAATATCGTGAGCAAGGGCGAAAACAGATCCCATCGCTAAACGCCATTCGAATCGCGCACTAACATAAATCAGGATACAAATAAGCGCGATAATAATCGCTAAACCGCCGTCTTCAGCCAGCTCGTCACCTACATTCGGGCCGACAAATTCGATACGACGCATGTCAACCTGACCAAAATCGGCCTGCTGCAGGGCGTTAAGTACATTTGTACCAATAACTTCTCCTTTAACACCCTCACGAGGAGCAAGGCGTACCATCACCTCATGACTGCTGCCGAAATGCTGCACAATAGCATCACCAAAATCAGCTTCTGCAAGCGTTGCACGAACTTCGGTTAAATTAGCCGGCTGTTCAAAACCAACTTCAATCAGAGTCCCGCCGGTAAAATCAAGTCCCCAGTTTAACCAGTTAATACTCAATGTTGCCAGAGAACCAACAATTAACAATATTGAAAACCAAGAAGCAGGTTTTGAATATTTCATAAAGCGAAGAGTCTGCTTCGCTCTAAATAACTCAAACATAATTTATCCTTGCCTTAAATTGATAGTTTTTTAATGTTATTACGACCGCCCCAGACTGCGTTGACAATAGCACGCGTTCCAAAAATTGACGTAAACATTGAAGTTGCAATACCAATCGCAAGTGTCACTGCGAAACCTTTAATAGGTCCTGTACCCACAGCAAACAGGATGATTGCAGTTATTAAGGTAGTAATATTTGCATCGGCAATGGTTGAAAATGCATTTGCATATCCCTCATGAATCGCTTTCTGTACTGATTTTCCAGCACGCAGTTCTTCACGAATTCGTTCAAATATCAATACATTAGCATCAACAGCCATACCTACGGTTAATACAATACCGGCAATACCAGGCAGTGTTAATGTGGCCCCCGGAATCATCGACATAACACCGATAATCATCACGATATTAAATAACAACGCAGTATTCGCCACTACACCAAACTTACGGTAATAGACAAACATAAACAGAATCACGGCAAGCATACCGTAAGTCATCGCTTTGATACCGTTATCGATATTTTGTTCACCTAAACTTGGACCGATTGTACGCTCTTCAACGATCTGAATTGGTGCAATCAGGGCACCAGCACGTAATAACAGTGCTAAGTTATGCGCTTCTGCTGCATTATCAAGTCCAGTAATACGGAAGCTTCGGCCTAGCTGTGCCTGAATGGTTGCAACATTAGCAATTTCTTCACGCTTTTTGATTTCAAGTTTGCCGTTAGCTTTCTTCTTACCCGTCGGTAAGTATTCAATAAACAGTGTTGCCATCGGTTTACCAATATTATTTTTGGTAAAACGAGACATTTTACTGCCGCCTTTTGAATCAAGAGAGATATTAACCTGCGGGCGGCCGTATTCATCGGCACTGGACTGTGCATCAACAATATGGTTACCCGTTAAGATAATCTGCTTCTTAACAACCACTGGACGGCCATTACGCTCTTTATAAATAACTGAAGAGGAAGGCAGGCGGCCGGCTAATGCGTCATTAACATCAGTTACAGAATCTACCGGATGGAATTCCAGTGTTGCCGTTGCGCCAAGGATCTCTTTAGCACGGGCAGTATCTTGAATACCGGGTAGTTCTACTACAATACGGTCAATGCCCTGGCGCTGTACTAGCGGCTCAGCTACACCCAGTTCATTAACACGGTTACGCAGAATACTTAAGTTCTGCTGCAGAGCATCTTCTTTAATTGATTTTAATTTCAGCTCTGTCATAGCAATAGTCAAGACATACTCGTCTTTTTCTACTTTATCAGTAAACTCGAAACCAGCATTTCTCGGTTTTAAGAAATCAACCGCTTTATCTAAAGTATCCTGGTCTGTGAAGCGTAACAAAACACCCGTGGTGCTGGAGTCTTTGCGGATTCCACGAAAACGAATTTTTTCTTCACGCAGATCCGAACGCAGATCTTGAACCATCTGCTCCTGCGCTTTAACAACCGCTTCATCCATATCCACTTCCATCAGAAAGTGCACACCACCACGTAAATCAAGACCTAGTTTTAAAGGTCCGCCGCCGATGGCTTCAAGCCAGGCAGGAGTTGACGGGGCTAAATTTAATGCAGTAACGAAACCGTCACCAAGACTGCTGCTGATATTTTCACGGGCAACAAGCTGATCTTCACTAGTTTTTAAACGGACTAATATTTGCCCATTTTCTAAAGCGGCACTTTTAGGGCTGATACCGGCCTGCTCTAAAATACTTTGAACTTTATCTAAAGTAGCAAGTTCTACTTTTGCACCACGAGTTGCGGAAACTTGAATAGCAGGATCTTCTCCGTATAGATTCGGAGCTGCGTAAAGTAAGCTGATCAGCACAATAAAGCCGAGCAGTACATACTTCCACATAGGGTATTTATTTAACACATTTCTGTCCTTTAAAGTAGGGACTAAAAAAAGCGAAACAGATAACTGTTTCGCTTTATTTACTTAGATTGATTTAATCGTGCCTTTAGGAAGAGCCGCACTAATAAAATCTTTTTTAAGAACAATAACGTTATTTTCATTCAGTTCAATTTGAACATAATCATTTTCGTCACTGATTTTAACAATACGACCGATTAAACCGCCCTGTGTTAATACTTCATCACCTTTACCAAGGTTATCCATCAGGCCTTTATGTTCTTTAGAACGACGAGCCTGCGGGCGATAAATCATGAAGTAGAAAATCGCAGCAAAGATAACCATCATAAAAATAAAAGAAAAACCACCCTGCTCCGGTGCGCCTTC
The DNA here is from genome assembly GCF_000381745.1 of Psychromonas ossibalaenae ATCC BAA-1528. Lineage (GTDB taxonomy): Bacteria > Pseudomonadota > Gammaproteobacteria > Enterobacterales > Psychromonadaceae > Psychromonas > Psychromonas ossibalaenae. Next base: position 42,814 of record NZ_KB906971.1, read on the forward strand.
AGCTGCTGCATGTGCTTGTGAAATGAAAAAACTCATCTTGTATCCCCTGTAAATTGAAAATTAAATATTATTGTTGTAATTAAATTTGTTAAACGTCCAGCTGTGGTTTTTCTTTTCCAATACGCTGATAGAACGTGTCAACAAAGTCCTCTAATGTACCCTGTGAAATGGCATCACGCAAACCTTTCATCAAACGCTGGTAGTAACGTAAGTTATGGATCGTATTTAGACGCGCACCGAGGATTTCTCCACACTTGTCAAGGTGATATAGATACGCCCGAGTATAATTTTTACAGGTGTAGCAGTCACACTCTGAGTCTAAAGGACTTGTATCTTCACGATGTTTAGCGTTACGGATCTTAATGACGCCGTCTGTCGTAAACAGATGACCATTACGGGCATTACGCGTCGGCATAACACAGTCGAACATATCAACACCGCGGCGGACACCTTCAACCAGATCTTCCGGTTTACCAACGCCCATCAGGTAACGAGGTTTATCAAGCGGTATTTTTGGTGCAATATATTCAAGAATACGGTGCATATCTTCTTTCGGTTCACCAACAGCAAGACCACCGATTGCATAACCGTCAAATCCGATATTAGTCAGACCGTCAAGTGAGATGTCACGTAGATGTTCAAAACAGCCGCCCTGGATAATACCAAACAGTGCATTTGGGTTTTCCAGTTCATTAAAACGATCACGGCTGCGCTGTGCCCAGCGGAGTGACAGTTTCATGGAAATATCTGCTTCTTCTTCCGTTGCCGGGTATGCAGTACATTCATCAAAAATCATTACGATATCTGAGCCTAAATCGTACTGGATTTCCATTGATACTTCAGGCGATAAGAATACTTTATCGCCGTTAACCGGGCTGCGGAAGTAAACACCTTCCTCTTTTATTTTACGCATTTTCCCTAAGCTGAACACCTGGAAACCGCCTGAATCCGTTAAGATAGGCCCTTTCCACTGCATAAAGTCATGCAGATCACCGTGCTGCCTGATCACTTTCTGGCCAGGACGTAACCACAGGTGGAAAGTATTACCTAATAAAATCTCTGCACCGGTTGCATCAACTTCTTCAGGTGTCATGCCTTTAACCGTTCCGTAAGTACCAACCGGCATAAATGCAGGCGTTTCTACGCTGCCGCGGTCAAATGTTAAACGACCGCGTCGTGCGCGTCCGTCAGTTGTAATTAATTCGTATTTCATGGTTTTCCTTATCAGATAAACAGTCTGATTATTGTTAAAAAAGTTTGTTAGTTCTTGGTTAAAAACATAGCGTCGCCGTAACTGAAAAAACGATATTTTTCATTAATGGCGGTTTTATAAGCATTGTCGATATTATCTTTACCGGAAAAGGCACTGACTAACATCAATAATGTGGATTCCGACAAATGGAAATTAGTGACCATTGCATCGATTAACTGAAATTTGTAACCCGGATAGATAAAGATACTGGTTTCAGAAAAATAGGGAGATAATTCTCGGCCTTCTTCAACTGCGGCCTGAGCGGCACTTTCAACAGAACGCACAGAGGTGGTTCCGACGGCAATCACCCGGCCGCCCTTCTTTTTGGCTGTATTAATTTTATCAACCACTTGCTGCGATACCTGTGCATACTCACTGTGCATTTGATGATCGAGTATATTATCTACTTTAACCGGCTGAAATGTACCGGCGCCGACATGCAGAGTAACAAAAGCAAAATCAACACCTTTTTCCTGCAGTTTATCTAGTATTTCCTGATCGAAATGCAGGCCGGCAGTCGGCGCTGCAACCGCTCCCGGATTTTTATTATAAACTGTCTGGTAGCGTTCTTTATCAGCATCTTCATCGGGACGGTCGATATACGGCGGCAGGGGCATATGACCGATATTTTCTAATACTTCTAATACACTTTTTTCATTATTAATATGTATTTCAAACAACGGACCATGGCGTTGTACCATCAGCGCGTCCACGCTGTTCTCTAAACGCAGCTTGCAGCCTGGTTTTGGCGATTTTGAACTGCGCACATGCGCTAGAAAACTTGTTTCGTCTAAAACCCTTTCTACCAGCACCTCAATTTTGCCGCCGGTTTCCTTTTCGCCGAATAAACGGGCCGGGATCACACGTGTATCATTAAAAATAAGCAGGTCGTCTTTATTGATAAGCTCACAGATATTACTGAAATTCAGATGTGTTAAAGCGCCTGTCTGTCCGTCTAACGAAAGTAGACGACTAGACGAGCGATCCGGCATAGGATAACGAGCAATCAGCTCTTCCGGCAGTTGAAAAGAAAAATCAGAAACTTTCATATAATTATATCCGCGCAAACAAAGCGGCATAGTATACCGCAGCAGTCTGTCTGTGCATAGCTATAGATAATAGCTGCAGCGAAATTTACATAAAAAATAAAATGTAGATAACAGCTTGTTGTAAAAGACAAAAACAGACCTATATGGAAGATTAGCAGCAGTTTAGCAAAGCCAGAAACTGGTGATAAAACAAACTGCCTGCAATCATTTGTAAATTACTCGGTGAGCAGTGAATTAATCTCTTCTTCCGTGGCATGACGAACATCAACACCTTTTACCAGATAAACAATCTGTTCACATATATTCTGGCAGCGGTCACCGATCCGTTCAATACAGCGTGCCGATGAAAGTACCTTTAATACAAAAGGAATTGAACGCGGATCTTCCATCATAAAAGTCATCAGCTCACGCAGAATACTTTCGTACTGACGATTTACTTTTTTATCTTCATTATGAATAGTAACAGCTGCTTTTAAATCTAAACGGGTAAAGGCATCCAGTGAATTATGAAGCATCTTGAGCACAATCTGTCCCATATTCTCAAGTCCAATAAGCGAAGGCAGTGCTTTACCATGATTTTCAATCACCATCGAGGCAATACCGGCAACCCCGTCTCCAACACGTTCAAGTTCTGTCACTGTTTTCATAATGGTTAATATTAAGCGCAGATCACTGGCTGCCGGCTGACGCTTAGCAATGATTCTAGAACACTCGTGGTCAACATTCGATTCAAACTGGTTAACTTCTTTGTCTTTCACAATAACCTGACGCGCCAGTTCAATATCGTTGTCAGCCATCGCGGTTAACGCATCGGAAAACTGCTGTTCAATTAGTCCGCCCATCTGCATCACCTGGTTACGCACGCTTTCTAATTCGCTGTTAAACTGTCCTGATATATGGCGATTAATATTTAAAGATTCCATTGGTTATTCCTTGCAGCTGCATTGTAATATACACAAATATTGTAAAAATGTTATTAACCATAATGTACGATAATGTAGTCTTCGATCTGTTTCTACAAGGCGTAGTAAACAGTGTATTGGTATCGTATGTTAAATCAGCTGACCCATATACTAATCCGCCCATCTGCATCACCTGGTTACGCACGCTTTCTAATTCGCTGTTACACTGTCCTGATATATGGCGATTAATATTTAAAGATTCCATTGGTTATTCCTTGCAGCTGCATTGTAATATACACAAATATTGAAAAACGTTATTAACCATATCGCCCGGTAATATAGTCTTCGGTCTGTTTCTGCAGGGGCGTAGTAAACAGCGTATTGGTATCGGAATATTCAATAAGTTTACCCATATACATAAACGCAGTCTGATCGGAAACCCGCGCTGCCTGCTGCATATTATGAGTGACAATCACCACGGTAAATTTCTTTTTCAGCTCAGAGATAAGCTCTTCAATGGTTAATGTTGAGATCGGATCCAGCGCAGAGGTCGGCTCATCTAATAATAATACTTCCGGGCCGATAGCAATAGCGCGGGCGATAACTAAACGCTGCTGCTGGCCGCCGGACAAACCGAATGCATTATCGTGCAGGCGGTCCTTAACTTCATTCCATAAGGCGGCGGCGCGCAGTGAATTCTCGGCAGCTTCATCTAATGTGCGCCTGTCTTTAATACCCTGCAGGCGTAATCCGTAAATAACATTTTCATAGATCGATTTAGGAAACGGATTCGGACTCTGGAATACCATGCCGATACGACGGCGTAATGAAGCAACATCAACTGATTTATCATAAATGTTAATCCCCTGCAGTTCGATACGCCCTTCTACCCGGCAGCTGTCAACCAAGTCGTTCATGCGGTTGATGCAGCGCAGTAGTGTTGACTTACCACAACCAGACGGACCGATAAATGCGGTTACTTTACCTTTAGGGATCTTCATGGAAACATCATACAGAGCTTGTTTTTCTGCGTAATATAGATCCAGTTTTTTAATTTCCAGTGCCGTCTGTGCAGCACTTAAGCCTGTAAGTGCCTGTGTATCAGCGGCTGGTGTTGCCAGTGTGATCATCTATCTATCCAAGTTTGGAGCATTAAACTTTCTATGCCCGCATATATTTGTAGTTAAGTTAATGTTCCAGTGCTCTATATTTTTCACGCAAATTATTGCGGATTGCAATGGCCGCCAGGTTAAGCCCGATAATAACCGTTACTAGTAAAAACGAAGTCGCATAAACCAAAGGTCTGGCAGCTTCCACATTGGGACTTTGAAAACCCACATCATAAATATGAAAACCGAGATGCATAAACTTACGATCAAGATGTAAAAAAGGGAAGTTAGCATCAACCGGCAATGCCGGTGCCATTTTCACCACCCCTACTAACATCAACGGTGCAACTTCACCGGCCGCGCGTGCAACCGCTAAAATCAGTCCGGTCATAATTGCAGGACTGGCCATGGGCACAACAATTCGCCATAGAGTTTCCGATTTTGTAGCCCCAAGTGCTAACGATCCTTCCCGCAGCGAACTTGGTATGCGGCTTAACCCCTCTTCAGTTGAGACAATAACAACCGGCAGAGTCAAAATAGCCAGGGTTAATGCTGACCATAAAACCCCGGGGGAGCCGAATGTCGGTGCAGGAAGCGCTTCAGGATAGAACAATTGATCAATACTGCCGCCGATAATATAAACAAAAAAACCTAAACCAAAGACACCGTAAACAATCGACGGTACACCCGCAAGGTTAATAACGGCAATGCGGATAAATTTAGTGAGGTTATTTTTTCCTGCATATTCATGCAGATAGATAGCGGCAACAACACCAAACGGGGTCACCATCACAGCCATTAACATAACCATAAAAACGGTACCAAAAATAGCCGGAAAAACACCGCCTTCTGTATTTGCTTCACGAGGATCGTCACTAACGAATTTACCGGCCTGATGCAGCCAGTGCTGCACTTTGGCAGAAAAACTCATATCATTCGGCAGATAAAAATCAATCAACTCAGACAGCGGCAGCGTTACTTCACGTCCTGTCATATCCCGCACAACAACACTATCACGCTGCGCCTGTTTACGATAAGAAAACAGCTGTTCTTCTAAGGCCAGGTATTTATCAGTTAATTTTTCATTCTGTGCATTCAGTTCGAGAATATTCTGTTCATTTAATAAACCCTCTAAATCCAATTTTCGTTTTTTTAAACGGATTTTTTCTAAGGCAAAGTTAATACTACTGATTTCACCGTTCAATAATTCCAGCTGCTGATTTTTTAGAGCGTCGGCACGAGCCAGGCGGATCTGCAGCTGCTCTTTGAACGAAGTCTGTTCAACGTTTACCGAACGCCCCTGCTGCAGAATATCTTCAATATAACCGTAAAAATTACCGTTTTTACTACGCTCAAATACAACAATATCTTTAGGTTTACTTGTCGCACTGATAATCGTTTCTAATACCCACTGAAAATCCAGATCAACATATTCTCGATTACCTATTTTAATCAAGTAACGCTCTAAAGTTTCCGGCTTTCCTTCTAGTCCGCTGATACCGGCATCAATAAGTTGCTCAGTTGATACAGTTTCAACATCATAGATTTCACCGATTAACGTATAATGCCCGCCCTGTTTATCAAGCATGTCAAATTCATAGACGCTGCCCGGCCAGAAAAAACTTAATCCGCGCCAACCGATTAATATAAACAGGCCGATAACTGCAATTAAACTGATACTTACTGCGCCGCCGGTCATCCATATCCACGGAGTGCCTGATTTAATCCATTTTCTCATAATATAATCATATTGCCTCAAGGTACTTTGTCAGCGGCTTTACAGCCTAGAATATTTTTCACGTAAACGCTGGCGCACAAATTCGGCGACCGTATTAAAAAAGAAGGTAAAAATAAAAAGTACAAACGCGGCTAAAAACAAGATGCGATAATGTGAACTACCAACTTCTGATTCCGGCATTTCAACCGCGATATTAGCCGACAAAGTGCGCATACCTTCGAATATATTCCAGTCCATAATTGGTGTATTACCCGTAGCCATCAGCACAATCATAGTTTCACCGACCGCGCGTCCGGCGCCCATCATCACGGCAGAAAATATGCCGGGACTCGCGGTCAAAATAACAACTTTTGTCAAGGTCTGCCAGGGTGTAGCCCCTAACGCTAAGGAACCCATTGTTAAACTTTTCGGAACAGTGAACACAGCATCTTCAGCAATGGAAAAAATCGTTGGAATAACCGCAAACCCCATGGCAATACCGACAACTAGTGAATTACGCTGGTCATAATCAATACCTAGCTCATTAGTCAGGAACATACGAGTATCCCCGTCAAACAACCACAATTCCAAAGTACCGCTGCAGCGCATAGACAGATAGCCTGCAAGCAGCAGAACCGGGATCAGAATTAATGGATGATAGCCCCCAGAAAGCGAGTCTTGAATATTTCTAGGTAAAATACTGCAGATAAATGCAGTTGCTAATATACTCAGAGGTAAGCTGAACAACAGCAGAATAATGCCCGGCAGATGGCTCTCAATCAGAGGCGCCAGCCACAGACCGGCAAGAAAACCGAGAATAACCGTCGGCAATGCTTCCATTATCTCAACCGTCGGTTTTATATAAGAACGAATGGCAGGAGACATAAAATAAGCAGTATAAACGGCAGCTGAGACAGCAATCGGCACCGCAAACAGCATCGCATAAAAAGCGGCTTTTATGGTTCCGAATGAAATCGGTACCAGACTCATTTTAGCTTCAAAATCATCACTGGCAGAAGTCGACTGCCAGATATACTGCGCCTGCGGGTAACCTTCATACCAGACTTTCTGCCATAACGCCGACCAGGTAATTTCAGGATGATCATTATCAACTGCAAATAAACGCAGCCGGCTGTTATCAGCTATCAAGACAGCATCCGCACGCGGCGATGCTGCGGCCAGAAATGTGCCGTTGTCACTCAGTTTTGTGGTTAACAGGCGCGTACCACCTGTGGTGTGAAACAGTGATAAATAACCCTGGCTGTCCGTAGTCAAAAAACCCTTGCGAAAATACTCCGGCGTAATAGCGGTCACATTATCCGGCGCTTTAAAATCACGGATAAAAGTAAAAGTGCGTTTATTATCTTGTAAAACCTCGAACCACTGACTGATAACACCATTATCATTAGCGACCATAAGTGAACTGGCTCCGGTTAGGAGCTGCATGTCAGTCACATCGGCATCGACAGCATTAATTGTCACAGCAGATTTAACACGAATATCAGCAATATCAGAAACGTCGTACACTAATAAATTATTGCCTGAGCGTACAAACAGGTTGTTAAGATCCGGGCTTAACAGCATCTGATCCACCCGGTGAGGCAGCGAAGGCAGTACGACAGCCTGCTTTTCCCATAGCAGCTGATCGCTGATTATGTTTTCACTCGCAGTTAACAGGTAATAAATGCCTCGTCCGTCAGCAGTCACCACAGCAACAGCCGCACTTTGTTCTGCAAGCTCAAAACTTGCACTGGTGATTTTCTGTTCCAGAGCATCTATCTGCATCCAGGCACTACCGAAAGGGTAACTAATTTCAGGTGTTATTAAACGCAGGTCATCTGGGTAGCTAGTACTGAATGTCGGCTGAAATATTTTCACCCGTCCGTGCTGATCGGCAAATAGATAAGCACCGGCAGAAGCCGACGCCTTAGCAAAAGCGGTGTAACTGCTGGAGATAGTTTCGCTCAGCAGTAAATCGCCCAGGTCATTATCCCGTAAGGAATAGAAAAACAGTTTACCGTCAGCAGTGACCTGATAAGTAATCTCATTCTGCTCATCCAGGCCAAGTGCCAGCACATCGGCGTCGTTCGAGTAAGCGAATTCTTTTTTGGCTTCAATGGTAACGGGGGCAAAAATAGGGGAAACAACATAAAGTAGATAAGCGAATATCAGCAGCAGTGTAAGCAGCACGAGCGCACCGCCGCTGCTGATACTGTATTTGACTAGTTTATCCTTAATAACACGTTTCTTGTCGGCCTGTAACGTGTTTGCTAAGTCAGCATGCATTATTTACTATCTCCAGCATATTTTTTACAAGTGCGGTTATTAAGCTTTATTATGTGTTCCTGCCGGCGACTATTTAGATTCTCAGCAAGATGGAAGTAATGCAGTGCAGACGAGCTATATTAATAAATGACTTCGGCTGAAAAATTTCGCACTCAACCGGGCAAGGCTTCCATTAGACGGCCTCTAGTATATTGCGCTTTTATGACAGTTATATTACAAATGTATAGTTTGTGACATAAAGCAGGTACTTATGGCGGTACAACAGGCAGGTATAAAAAAACCAGTCATGAGACTGGTTTCAGCAGCATCGGATAGATTTATTTATCCAGTGCCTCATGCAGCACTTTACCTAAGCGCGCTATGCCCTGTTCAATAATATCAGGGTCGACACTTGAGAAGTTCAGACGCAGGGTATGCAGACCGCGTTTACTCACGTAGAACGGGTCGCCGGGAACAAACGCAACTTTCTCAGCAATCGCTTTATCAAAAAGCTCCATCGCCGACAAAGACTCAGGCAGGGTTACCCATAAAAACATACCGCCTTCCGGATTGATATAAGTAACTTGTTCAGGAAAGCAGCGTTTGATAGCGTTCTCCATAACCTGTTTCTGTTTACCGTAGACCGCAATAATTTTTTCAATATGCGCCTGCAGATCATTATCCTGCAAAAAGCGGTGTAATACTCGCTGACAGAAATAATTTGAGTGCAGATCCCCTGCCTGTTTAGCAATAATCAGTTTTTCCATTAACGGTTTAGGCGCAACAATCCAGCCTAAACGAAAAGATGGTACAACCGTTTTTGAAAATGAACCTAATAAGATAGTCTGCTCAGGCAGGAGGTCTTTAAAGGACAGCTTTTCTTCACCGGAGAAGCGTAAATCGCCGTAGGGATTATCTTCAATCAATAAAGTACTGGTTTTTGACAGGCACTGCGCAACGGCGCGACGGTTTTCATTAGTGTAGGAAATGCCCGACGGATTCTGAAAATTCGGCACCGTATACATCAATTTGGCACGACTGGTTTTTAACGTATCCTGCAGTGCCTTTATGTCCATGCCGTCTTGATTCACAGCGACAGAATTAAATTCTGCTGAGTAAACTTCAAATGCCTGAATAGCACCTAAATAACCGGGCTCTTCGATAATAACCTGGTCACCTTCGTTGATTAATACTTTACCAAGCAGGTCTAATCCCTGCTGAGATCCATTGGTGATCAGTACTTCATCAATATTTATGTCTAAACCTTTACGCTTGTAATCAGCAACAATCATTTCACGCAGCGGTAAATAACCTTCAGTACTGCTGTACTGTAGAATATCCTTACCATCATCATTAAAGATATCATTGGTTGCTTTCTGAAGCGCATCAACAGGAAACAGGTCACGGTTTGGAAGTCCGCCGGCAAAAGAGATGATTGACGGATCAACAGCCACTTTTAATATTTCACGAATGAAAGACGGCGGCACACCAGAGATACGATTTGAAAAAAGCTCGTTCATAAAATTATCCATAATAACAGTTATTGAATTAGTGTTATTCAATAGGGTAAATGCAGAATAACCTTTTTATGTTATTTAAAAACAAATAACAAGGTTTAGGCGTGTGATAAACAGAATTATTATCTTTTTCTATTATTTCCGATAATAAAGAGATGCATTGTTCAGATAAAAGTAAGGTGTTGATTATAATCATAAATTATAAAACCAATAACAAAACAGTCGTACCTTTAAGAAAACTAAACTGCAGATCCGGCCGCTTACTTTAACCACAAAGTGCTGGTAAATTAGATTAAAAACCTCAATACATCGATTTTAGGTTAAAAAAAAGGAGACATAATGTCTCCCTTTAAAAAATCTAATTATTCATCAGATATTTTGATTAAGCTAGTGCTTTTTTAGCTACTTCAACTAAATGAGCAAATGTTGCTTTATCAAATACTGCGATGTCTGCAAGGATCTTACGATCGATTTCAACAGAAGCCTTTTTAAGACCATTGATGAAACGGCTGTAAGATAAACCGCTTAGACGAGATGCAGCGTTAATACGTGCAATCCACAGTTGACGGAATACACGTTTACGTTGACGACGGTCACGGTAAGCGTATTGACCAGCTTTAGTTACTGCTTGAACCGCTACGCGATAAACACGTGAACGAGCTCCGTAATAACCTTTAGCTTGTTTTAAGACTTTCTTATGACGTGCACGCGCTTGTACACCACGTTTTACTCTTGGCATTTTTTAATTCCTTACTTAAGCGAATGGTAACATTCTGTTAACACTAGGTACATCTACTTTTGCTACCATGCTTTGTGCACGTAGGTGGCGCTTACGCTTAGTAGATTTTTTAGTAAGGATATGACGTAAGTGTGATTGCTTACGCTTAAAACCACCAGAAGCAGTCTTTTTAAAGCGCTTTGCAGCACCTTTGTTAGATTTCATTTTAGGCATTGCGAACTCCGCATTGTTCTAAGTTTAAATTAAACCAGTAAGGCGAATGTTTATGCTGTTTTATATAAAATAAAACAGCTTAACACTACTTTATGCCTTAGCTAGCACGTTTAGGGCCTAACACCATAACCATCTGACGGCCTTCCATTTTCGGGAAAGACTCGACAACAGATATCTCAGCTAAATCCGCTTTAATACGGTTTAAAAGATTCAATCCTAATGACTGGTGTGCCATTTCACGACCACGATAACGCAGTGTTACTTTAGCTTTGTTACCCTCTTCAAGAAAGCGAGTCAGGTTGCGTAGTTTTACCTGATAATCGCCTTCATCAGTCCCAGGACGGAATTTTATTTCCTTCAACTGAACCTGTTTCTGATTCTTCCGCTGTTCTTTAACGGATTTACTCTTTTCGTACAGAAATTTGCCATAATTCATGATGCGACAAACTGGCGGCTCAGCATTTGGGCTGATCTCAACTAAGTCTAAATCTGCATCAATTGCCATTTCTTTTGCTTCATCTAGTGAAACAATACCAACTGGTTTGCCTTCCGAATCAGAAAGACGAACTTCAGTCCCAGTGATCTCATCATTCAAACGATGTTTATTGCCCTGTTGCGGGGCTTTTCTTGCACCTTTTATAACAAATTCCTCCAAATAGATTTAACGACGTGTAATGATTTCTTCTTTAACGTAATTAACAAAGTCTTCGACATTGTATTTTCCTAAATCATCACCTTTACGTGTTCTTACAGCCACTTCCCCGGCTTCGACTTCTTTATCACCGATAACAAGTAAATACGGAACACGCTTTAAAGTATGCTCGCGGATTTTAAAGCCTATCTTCTCATTTCTCAAGTCCGAAATGGCTCTAATTCCCGATTTTTTCAATTTATTTACAACTTCTTGCACAAAATCAGACTGTTTGTCCGTAATGTTCATCACTACAACCTGCTGCGGTGATAACCACGTCGGATAAATACCCGCGTACTCTTCGGTTAAAATACCGATAAAGCGCTCTAATGAGCCTAAAATAGCACGGTGGATCATAACCGGCGTATGGCGTTCGTTATCTTCACCAACAAATGACGCATCCAAACGACCCGGCATTGAGAAATCAAGCTGGATTGTACCACACTGCCACGCGCGACCTAAACAATCATACAGGGTGAATTCAATTTTCGGTCCATAAAATGCACCTTCGCCCGGCAGTATATCATACTTAATTTCATTTTTATCTAAAGCATCCGCTAAAGCTGCTTCAGCTTTATCCCAAGTTGCATCATCACCTACGCGCTGATCCGGGCGTGTTGATAATTTAACTTCGATATCATCAAAACCAAATGTTTTGTAGCATTCAAATACCATTTGAATACATGCAGATACTTCACTAAGGATCTGTTCTTCTGTACAGAAGATATGTGCATCATCCTGAGTAAAGCTGCGTACACGCATCAGACCGTGCAGTGAACCCGATGGTTCATTACGGTGACAAGAACCAAACTCAGCCATACGTAATGGTAAATCACGGTAAGACTTCAACCCCTGATTAAAGATCTGTACATGACCCGGACAGTTCATCGGCTTAATCGCGTAATCGCGGTTTTCCGAACAAGTACAGAACATATTATCTTTATATTTACCCCAGTGACCAGATTTCTCCCAAAGAGACCGATCTAATATCTGCGGTGCTTTTACTTCCTGGTAATCATAAGCTTCAGTCTGCTCACGAACATATTTCTCTAATTCGCGGTAAATAGTCCAGCCGTTATTATGCCAGAACACCATACCAGGAGCTTCTTCCTGCATATGATAAAGATCTAACTGTTTACCAATTTTACGATGGTCACGTTTCGCGGCTTCTTCAAGACGTTTTAGATACGCCTTAAGCTGCTTTTTATCTGCCCATGCTGTGCCGTAAATACGCTGCAGCATTTTGTTGTCTGAATTACCGCGCCAGTATGCACCGGCAACTTTCATCAGTTTAAAATACTGGCAGAATTTCATTACCGGTACGTGCGGACCACGACACATATCGATATATTCTTCATGGTGGTATAAACCGGGACGGTCATCTTTATGGATGCCTTCAAGGATCTCCAGCTTGTACTCTTCGCAGCGCTCTTTAAAAATACTGATCGCTTCGTCTACCGATACTTTCTTCTTAATCACAGAATAATTGGTTTTTACCAGCTCATTCATGCGTTTTTCTATTTTTGCCAGCTCTTCATCATTGATAGCAACATCTAAGTCGATATCGTAATAAAAGCCGTTTTCGATAGTCGGACCGATAGCCATTTTAGCTTTTGGATAAAGCTGCTTAATTGCGTGACCTAATAAATGTGCACAGGAGTGACGTAGTATTTCTAAACCTTCATCATCTTTTGCGGTGATGATAGAGATATTTACATCATCTTCAATGGGATCACAGGCATCAACTAATTTACCGTCTACACGACCGGCGATACATGCTTTCGCAAGACCCGGGCCGATATCGGCGGCGATTTCCATTATTGATGTCGTATTTTCGAATTGACGTTGATTACCGTCGGGAAGAGTAATTATTGGCATGCTGTTTCCTCACAGTGATGCTTCCAACCAAAAAGCATTTGTATTATCTATAAAAAACGAAGCGCGTATTTTAAAGCAATATAAGCCGCATGAAAAGCGGCAATTTTAAATCGCATAAAAGTTACACATATTTTCTATAGATCTTAGGGGAAACAGTCTGAAAATTATCTATTTTTTGCTTTTTCCCGGCGTATTTTCAGGTAAAAAATCATTCCCTTTAAATAGATTCAGAACCACCTCCTTGTTACTTGCCAAATACAAGCCCAGTTCCTCTAACTGCTCATCATCTAAGGTAACCGAGCTTGCTCCCAAAAATGCGGCCAGCTGATCAGCACTGTCTAACATTTTGTCATAAGCATCAGCTTCTTTTTTACTGGTAAAGGTCATTTTTTCAACACCTTTTCTTTCTACAATGTATTTTATAATTACTGCCACGGCGGCCTCTTTTATAACTCGATAATGAACCTGGTATAACAACTGTTTTTTTATACAGTAAGTGTTTTATATTTAATATGCAAGCTTTGTTTATAGATGTAAATTTTGCTATCTTCTACTTTACCTATTAAAACATATGAATACAGCCAGTGAAAACGATCATCTGTCACCATTGTGATATGGTTTCAAAAGTACCTAAGTTAAAAGCGGGCTACGCGGCAAAATGTATACGCTGCGGGCGTGTAATTGCCAAAAACAGTTTATGTGATCCTTCCGGTATACTGGCATTGTGCATTGCTGCGCTGATTCTTCTTATACCCGCCTTTTATTTCCCCCTGATTTCTATTCACCTGTTAGGTATTACCGAAGGAGCTAATTTATTACAGGGCGCGTTAATGATGACCAGCAATGCACCGATTGTCTCGTTTGTTGTCCTGTTTTGTGCCGTGATTGCACCTACCCTGTTAATTCTAACCATCACTTTCAGCAGTGCCTGTTTAACATTTAACTATCATCCGCCTTACCTGCCGAAGATTTTAAAAATAACACGTATTCTTATACACTGGTCGATGCTTGAGGTCTATATGGTGAGTTTAATGGTGGCTATTTTTAAACTAATGACTTACGCCGATCTGTATTTAGGGGCTGGTTTTTATTTTTTTGGTGCTCTGTTAATGCTTAATATGACGATTTTAAGTAATTATAATAATCATGATTATTGGGAACGCTATATACATGGATAAACACGCGACAGCAGGAAAAACCGGTATAGAGCAAGGACTGCAGCTTTGTACCATCTGCGGTAATTACTCCAGACAAATTGATAATCCTGAAACCTGCCCGGTATGCTTTAACGATATTGCCCAGCGCAAAAACAATAGTTTACAAAAAACCTGGGCATTATTAATTACCTCCATGGTATTTATTATTCCGGCAAATTTATACCCGATCACCTACCTGCTGAAAAATAATATTTTATACCCGGACACCATATTTTCAGGCATTATAAGTTTAATCAACAGTGATATGCTTGGTATTGCTCTGATCGTATTTGTTGCATCAATAGCAGTCCCCATTTTTAAAATTGCCGCATTAGCGGTCATTGCACTATCAGTACAGCTTCATTGGAATTTAAGTCCGAAAAAACAACTTTGGGCATTTGGATTCGTTGAATGGATCGGCAAATGGTCTATCCTGGATCTTTTTGTTATATCAATTATGGTTGCCGTTTTCGATAAAGGGCATCTTTTGTCCGTATATCCGGGAGTCGCAGCAACTTCTTTTACAGTCGTAGTCATCACCACCTTATTTGCAGCTAACAGCTTCGATACACGTTTAATTTGGGACGCTCAAACACATGAATGAACACTTTTCAGAAAATCAGGCACAGATTGTAAAAACTCGTTCAGTTTCTCCTATCTGGTTTTTACCCGTTGTAGCTGCCGTTCTCGGCTTGTGGATTCTATTTCAGAATATTACCCATGCTAATATGCAGGTTAAAATTCACTTTCAAAAAGCGGATAGTATTATCGTTGATAAAACCAAAATCCGCTATAAAGGGGTTATTGTCGGTACCGTCAAAAAAATTGAACTGGACAGTGCCAGCGGTGTTAATGTAATTGCAGAAATAGAATCCCATGCAACTTTTATGCTTCGTGAGCAGACCCAGTTCTGGTTAGTTTCACCAAAGGCCTCTCTGACTTCAATTACTGGTTTAGACACTTTATTTTCAGGCAGTTATATCAACCTACAGCCGGGTGACGGAGAAGAGGCAACTGTTTTTGACGCAATAGATGAAGAACCGATAACCATCCCCGATAATGCTTTATTAGTCAGCCTTAAAAGTGACTCAGCCGGTTCCGTCAGTGTCGGCACGCCCATTTTCTTTAAAAAGATAAAAGTCGGTGAAATTGTGCAGGTGCGCCTAGATGACAGCGGCCGTCATGTTAATATAAAAGCCTTTGTCGAAAGCGATTTTAGCCACCTGGTGAAAAGCGCCAGCAAGTTTTGGAATATAAGCGGGTTACGGGCAAATATTTCACGTGCTGGTATTGACGTAAATTTAGACAGTATTACCTCGTTAATTGCAGGGGGCATCACATTCAGCTCACCGCAAAAAAGTGAAGCGGCTTCCGCACAGACTCAGTTTGAATTATATGAAAATATTGACAAGAGCGAGGCTGGCCAGGCAATCGAGCTGACCATCAATAATATTAATAATCTACCTAAAGGCGCCGGTATCTTATTTAAAGGTCACGGTATCGGTAGAATCACTGATATTGAGTATTCCCTTGAGCAGAAACAGTTTATTGCCCAGGCCACTATCAATCCGCAGTTTAGTGAAATGATCACCGAAGGTGCTCAATTCTGGGTTGAAAAAACTGCAGTTTCTTTTTCTAAAATTGAAAATCTGGGGAATATCATCACTGGAGATTATGTCGCTTTTGCTCCTGCACCGGATGTGACGGAGGCTAAAAAGGCCGACAGGTTTACACTGCTTCAGTCACGCTTACCTGTTTCTCCATCTCTTGATTTAATGCTGCTCACTGAAGATGCGACAGGTTTAAATGCCGGTGATCCAGTCAGTTACCAGGGTATAAAAATCGGTACTATCCGCAGTTTAAATTTTGCACAGAGCGGCCGTTTTATCGAAACTGCTATCAGTATTGATCACAACTACCAGTACCTTATCAACAAAAGCAGTCAATTTTATTTATTAAGCGGTGTTAATATGAAAGCGTCTCTGCAGGGCATAGAAATGCAGTCGACACCTCTAGAGCACCTTCTGTCCGGCGGTATAGGTTTATATAATGCCCAGCCCGTTAAAAAAACCGCTAATAATAAAGCACTCGATAAAAACCTGCGCTTCAGGTTATACCCTTCCAGAGCGCTTGCCGAAGTGGGAAAAAACGTTTTTAGTAAACCATTACCCATTTCTGTTTTAAGTAAACAATTACCAGCAGTGAGTGAAGGCTCACCGGTTTATTACCATAAACTGCCGATTGGAGAGGTAATCGGATTTTCTATCGACAACTCTGGTTTAATGAAAACCAGCTTGAGTATTAAAGGACAATACAGACACCTGATTAAAGAGCAGAGTATATTCTGGAATATCAGCGGCTTTAATGTCGATGCAGGACTCGGCGGCATCGAAATTCAGGCCGACTCATTATTATCGATAGTAAAAGGCGGGATCGCTGTTGATCTCGGCAAAAAAGGCATCGATAACAAACATGCTAACGGCAGTTATAAACTGTTCGACAGTTATGAAAAAGCCACTAAACCGCCAGTGGTTATCTCTGTATTTTTTGATCAGGCCAATGACCTGCAGGTCGGCAGTAAATTACGTTTAAAAGGTTTAATTATAGGCAGCGTTAGTGAGCTGACACTGACTAATAAAGGTAAAGTACAGGCGAAAATAAATGTCAAAGCAGAATTTGCAGCGCAGACAGCACGTAAAGGCAGCCGCTTCTGGGTGATCAGTAGTGATATTTCATTATCCGGTGCTAAAAATCTGTCAACCTTAGTCAGCGGGGTATATATTAATGTCGAACCGGGTAAGGGAGCACCTGCTGATGAGTTTAGCGGTGAAACCTCTGCCCCTATTATTGAACGCCATAAAACCGGCCTGCCGTTAATTTTACTGTCTGATAACGCCGGCTCAACCGATATCAACAGCCCTGTTTATCACCGGCAGATTCAGATTGGTGAAGTGATGAGCAAGCAGCTAAGCAGTGATGCTTCTGGTGTTGAAATCGCGATTAACATCTACCCGCAGTATTCACATCTGATCCGCGAAAATTCTATTTTCTGGCCGGCTTCTGGTTTTAACTTAAATGTGGGTATTACCGGCGTGGCATTAAAATCAACTTCACTGACCTCTTTAATAAAAGGCGGGATCAGTATGAGCACACCTGATAACAAACCACTGCAGGAAATGAGTGATGCTTTTGCCCGCTTTAAATTAAAAACTGAATTCAATGAAAACTGGCTGAACTGGAAATTAGCCATTCCCAAGCCATAGATTTACTTTCTAAAAACCTGTATAAAGCGCACTTATGCACCTGCATAAGTGCGTTTTTTTTAAGGATTACTAATGGACAGCAACACCCTTCTACCACAGCTCTTTATCGATAAAATGGGCAGTATTTTACCACAACATCTACAGCTTCAAGACTTGATCGATGCCTGTCAGCGTCCTCTGCGCCGTGCTGTTAGAGTGAACACATTAAAAATATCCGTAAGCGATTTTAAAGAACGTGCTGTTGAACAGGGCTGGAACTTAACCGAAATTCCCTGGTGCAGTGAAGGTTTCTGGATTGAAATAGAAAATGAGCAAACGCCCCTGGGCAACAGTGCTGAACATTTAGCCGGACTTTGTTACATACAGGAAGCAAGCTCAATGATGCCGGTAGCCGCCCTGTTTCATTTCTTCAAGCAGACAAATGAATCAATACTGCTGGATGCAGCGGCTGCCCCGGGCTCAAAAACCACACAGATGGCGGCTGAAATGGGAAACCGCGGTCTGATTATCGCTAACGAATTCTCCTCAAGCCGTATTAAAATGCTTCATGCTAATGTGCAGCGCTGCGGCATTAAAAACGTCGCATTAACCCATTTTGATGCACAGGTGTTCGGAACGTGGCTGCCCGATACTTTTGATGCGGTTTTATTAGATGCCCCCTGCTCTGGCGAAGGCACTGTACGTAAAGATAGATACGCAATGAAAAATTGGAGTCAGAACTCCATAAATGAGATTTCACTGATGCAGCAGGGTCTTATTTTAAGCGCTTTTCATGCACTAAAAGAAAACGGTATTTTAATCTATTCAACCTGTACGTTAAGCCATGAAGAAAACCAGGATGTCTGTTTTTATTTAAAAAATGAATTTCCGGAACATGTTGAGTTTTTAGATCTGCGAGATCTGTTTAGCGATGCGCAAAAAACAGCAACACAAGAAGGTTTCCTGCATATCTGGCCGCAGGTATATGACAGCGAAGGTTTCTTTGTAGCAGCAATTAGAAAAACTCAGCGCAGCACCGTTGAACCTGCTAAAAAGCGTTTAGGAAAATTTCCTTTTATCAGACCAACCAGACAGAAAGAGAAAGAACTCTACGACTACTTTGCAGAGCAGTTTGCTGTAACAGCTATTGAAGGCATGTTATATCAGCGTGATAATGAATTCTGGCTGTTTCCAGATCCGATTAAACCGCTGATCAAAGAGCTGCGTTTTTCACGCTTAGGCATCAAGATTTCCGAAGAGTTTGGTAAAGGGCGCAAAAGCGGTTTTAAAACTATGCATGAGTTTGTCAGCACTTTTGGCGATCAGGCGGGTAAAAATAAAATCGAATTAAATACCGAGCAGGCTAAAGAGTTCTATCAAGGCCGCGATATACGCGGACTAGAAACAAACGGCGCATCGGGCGAAATTTTACTAAGCTATCGCGGCAGTGTTATCGGTTTAGGCAAAGCGCTTAATAACCGTATTAAAAACAGCCTGCCTCGAGAAATGATCCGCGATAACAATTTATTCGAAAAATAAGCTCAGCTAACTTCCTCAATAAAACACAGTTCTTATAATTTATTTGAACTGTGTCTTTCATTTTGAAAATTAAATGTAGTCAATCATTTGTATATTAGTTGATCTTTACTAAACTCAAAGTGTTCAAACAATTATTCCTTTAATTAGAAACAACTGTTTCCCAAGCCTAGGTTCCCCCTTTACTCCTAGGCTTTTTTTTGTCTGAAATTCACAAGCCGTTTTACTGATTCAGCAGAGTCAGCTGTTGAAATTTATTATTGTCGTCAAGCAGCAGTTGAAACCGTCCGCGTACTCCCAGCTGCGAAAAGAAAGGCACAAAACGCATCGCAGGTATCTGGATCATCCGTCCACCTTCATCGCGTACCTTTACAATAGTATTAGGTGTACGGTACAACTGCTCAAAAGCCTGATAGGAAATATTGAGGCGGAAATAATAAGCATTCACAAATTTTTACCCTTGACAGTTAAATGTGTATATCTGCCCAGCGAGGCATAAGGCTCCTGATGGCAATAGAGCTTCTCCATTTCTAATAGTTGTACCAGCTTTTCTTCACAGTGCGAAGACTCTTTTAAATAGTCATGTAATACACGGACACCAGTTTTGCGCACAACCTGCATAGCAGATTCATCCAGCCACATTTTAACTTGTGATTCTAACAAAGGATACGCCGGTGTTAACCGCACTACCTTTTTACGCACCATGCCTTTAGCAACAAAGTCAAAATTACCCGAGACTAAATTAAAAAAACGCTGTGCTTCTTTGTTATAAAACATTAAAGACAATAAACCGTCCACCGATAAAAAACTCAATAATCCCTGTAATGTCTGTTTAGGATCAGCCAGCCACTCTAATACCGCATGGTTTAAAATCAGATCAAATTTTCCCGCACAGTGTTCCGGCAGATTCTGAATTGAACAATGCAGAATCTCAACATTCGCGGCGTAGACCTGCCCCTTAAGCTGTCGTTGCGCTTCCTTCAACAACTCTCCGGAAATATCGCAAAGTACAACCTGGTGTCCAAGGGCGGCCAGTTTTTGAGTGAAAAAGCCAAATCCTCCGCCTGCATCAAGAATACGTAACGGCCGCTGCGGCAGTAAAGATAAACAGTGTAATAACTCAGACCAGACGATTTCTGAACGTATTTTTCCTTTAGTCGAACCGTAAATGTTTTTTACAAATTTCTGCGCGATATTATCAAAATTATGATCGGTCAATTTTTTCTACTCAATTTAGCTGTTAGAATTCGCCATCAAATTAAACTAGCGAGTTTTCAATATGTTATTTATCTTAAAGAAATGGATTGGCGGGCTGTTAATGCCGCTTCCGTTGTTACTGATACTCTTTTTTATCGGGCTTATTTTACTCTTTTTCAGCAAAAAACAAAAAACGGCTAAGACTTTTTTACTGTTTACTTTTATTGTGCTGTTCACTTTAAGCTTTATGCCGGTATCTGAACGTATTGTTCACTCTGTGGAGCGAAAACATCTGCCTATTATGCAGCCGGCGCAAAATTATGAAGTGATATTACTGCTCGGCTCAGGCGGTATCGCTGATCCGAGCCTTCCAGTCACCGGCCAGCTTTCAGCAACCGCATTAAGCCGCTTTGTTGAAGCACTACGTTTATATAATGCTAATCCAGGCGCGATTTTAGTGGTTTCCGGATCCGGTTTCGGAGATGTCAAAACACATGCACAGATGATGCAGGAGTTAGCTTTAACTATGAATATTCCGGCGGATAAAATAGTTCGTCTGGATGATACCTTAGATACCGATGATGAAGCGCGTATTATGTCAGAAATAATCCGCGGTAAAAGAGCTGTATTAGTCACTTCCGCCACTCATATGGACCGCTCTCTGCAGTTGTTTTATAAATACGGCGCAGGCCCGGAAGCTGCACCAGCTAATTTTCTAGCAAAGAACCGTACAGGAGAAACGGCGGCCCATTATTACATCCCTTCTGCACGTTATCTTGATAAAAGCACCGTGGCCTGGCATGAGTATTTAGGGAAACTGCAGAATAAAATAAAAGGACTGCTGTAATAACTGCAGGTACAAAAAAGGCGAAGGATTTTCTTCGCCTTTTTTATTAATAATTAGAATATTTAAAGCAGCTGCGGGCCCGCTTTAATCAGCGCCTGTGCGACAACGATATGTTCACCGTTAAAAGACATGGCCGGCGAGCCGTATAGCTCATAGCCCTCTTCAAGTAGTTTGGTTACACGGGCACAGAAGTCTCCATCGTCTTTACCTGTGATCAGCTTGTATGTTTCTTTTGTTTGAGGCATTTAAGTTTCCTTCTTGTTAGCATCTATAGCAAACAGCATACGACAATATTTTAAAAGAGAAAATCAAACGCAGTAAAAATGTGAAAGCACAACTGAGATGGATAAAAAAACGGCACTTTAAGTGCCGTTTTTGTGAGGGATAACGCTTGCCCTAGGAGGGCTGTCTAAGTTACGGACGATAAACTTTAACGTTTTCAAACCCGGCTTCTTTTAAATATAAAGCCTGTAGTTGACTCATTACACCGCGTTCACAGTATAAAAGATAAGTTTTATCCTGCGGCAGTTTTTCAAACTGACTGGCTAATTTAAAGAAAGGCAGGTGCTCGATAGTTACGCCTTCAATTTCCAGCGGCGCTTCTTCTTCTTCATCAGCTGAGCGAATATCCAGCACCACTTCATCGGCAGCAAAATCAGAAACAGACTCAACTTCAGCAACTTCTTCATGAGCAGCTTTAGCGATATCGCGAATATCTAATACATTGGCTTCGGTTACTACCTGCTCGATCAGAGAAAGATCAAATTTCGCTTCCTCTTTCTCAATTTTTTTCATTACCGCTTTAACCGTCGGACGCTGTGAAATAACCCCGCAGTATTCAGGAATCGTTTCAGAAAGCTCAGCAGTACCAATTTCACGTGCACAGTCGATAATATCCTGCTTATCAGTGGCGATAAGCGGACGCAGGATAAGCATATCCGTTACCTGATCAATAACAGACAGGTTACGCAGAGTCTGGCTGGAAACTTGACCAAGTGCTTCACCAGTTACTAATGCTTCGATATCTAAACGTTCAGCGGCTATCGCTGCAGCACGCATCATCATACGTTTTAAGATTACGCCCATTTGACCGTTATCTACTTTTTCTAAAATTTCAGCAACAAC
Organism: Psychromonas ossibalaenae ATCC BAA-1528; assembly: GCF_000381745.1. Lineage (GTDB taxonomy): Bacteria > Pseudomonadota > Gammaproteobacteria > Enterobacterales > Psychromonadaceae > Psychromonas > Psychromonas ossibalaenae. The sequence continues at coordinate 65,289 of NZ_KB906971.1, forward strand.
AGGCTCAAAAGGAATAGAGATAAACTTAACCCGATGCGATGCGCCGAAACGATTCCAAAGCTGATATGCAACCTGCTTAACGCCGATCTCGTGGGCTGCACCGCCTAAATTAAAGAAGCAGTAATGAACACGAGAGCCGCGTTTAAGCAGCTGATAACTGGAAACACCAGAATCAAACCCGCCGGAGATAAGTGACAGTACAGATTCCTGTGTACCAAGAGGGAATCCACCTAAACCTTTATGACGCTTATCGATAAAAAACAGTTTGTCGTTATTAATTTCAAGATGAACAGTAATATCCGAACCCTTTAATTTTACCCCCGCCGCATCAGTATGCTGATTTAAGCCGCCGCCGACATAACGCTCTGCATCAATTGATGAAAAATCATGTTTACCGATACGTTTAACACGTACACAAAAGGTTTTTCCGTCTAATGTGCTGCCGACATTTTCTTTAGTCAGTTCATAAATATTATGCAGATCAGTAAACTGTGTTTCTTTCACTTCCAGAAAATGTGCAATTCCCGGTGTACTTTTCAGCGCCTGGATCAAAGCTGTTTTATTCTCAGATGTTTCGTTTTCCGTGCGGACAATGATTTTATCCCACTCTAAAATTACTTTAACCTGTTCATCATGGCGTGATAAAACATTACGGATATTACCCTGTAACATTTTGCTGAAACGTTTACGAACGGGTTTACTTTTCATCATGATTTCAGGGAAAAGTTTTACGATAAATTTCATTGTGTGGTCACTGTGCTAGTTAAAATAAGGTGCCGGATTATACCCTTTGCACTCCGTGAGGCAAAGAGGATAGTTAATTTTTATTGCTTATTCTGCAGTGCAGTACAAGTCACTTCACAATCACCCAGTTCAGCTGCAACATAACTGATGCCGTCTGTGATTGTTACCGAGAAATCCATGCTCCGTTGTACGAGCTTGGCTAATGCCTGGATCTGTTCAAATTCAAATTGATAGACTTCAACATCTAGTTCGCTAAATTTAGCTTGGCTCTGTTTCCACCACACACCTGCTTTGCTATTAAAACTATAAACTTTGGTCTGCTGTGCTAAACGGCTGGCTTTTTTAATTCGCTCAAACGCCGGCTCACCGACATCAATCCATAACAGAAACTCATCGGCTAGACTTTTAGCCCAGATATCCGGATCGTCCGCCACTGAAAGCCCTTTGGTGAATGTTAAAAACTCTTGATTGTTATAAATAAAAGCCATCACCCGCGCCATCATACGCTCAGTATTTTCTGACGGATGCTGAGCAACGGTTAAATTGATACTTTCGTATATATCGTTATCTAGATCTGAAACATTAATATTCATTTTAAAGATTGTGGGTTTAAGTGCCATGGTTTTTCCATTATTTAAGGGCAGCAAAAAGCCGCGTAAAACGCGGCTTTAAATATTTTATAGTTTGTTACTTTTATCGTCGTTTATGCTGTAGGCATTTTAGCCAGCTCAACACATACTAAATCGCCGAATTCTTCAGTACTAACTAGATTAGCTTCAGTCGCTTTAGACAAATCTGATGTTGAATAACCTTTAGCAAATACACTCTGCATAGCGGCCCAAAGGTTCTTCGCTTCTTTTTCCATACCAAAGCTCATTTCCAGCATTAGTGCTACAGAGCCGATCATTGAATAAGGATTTGCGATACCTTTACCAGCGATGTCCGGCGCACTGCCGTGTGACGGTTCGTAGTAAGACTTTTCAGGACCTTTACAAGCAGAAGGCATAAGACCTAAAGAGCCTAAAATACCGCCGCCCTGGTCACTTAAAATATCACCGAACATGTTTTCCATCACCATCACATCAAACATAGTCGGATTTAAACAAAGGTAAGTAGCCGCCGCATCAACAAGAATGTTTTTAACTTCAACATCCGGGTAGTTTTTACTTTCTTCTTCAACAATTTCATTCCACAGTACGCTTGATTTTAACACGTTTGATTTGTGGATATTATGCAGTACTTTTTTACGTGTCATAGAAACATCGAAAGCAACTCGAATAATCTGACGAATCTGATCTTCATCATATTCAAGTACTTCACGGACAAAACGTTTACCATTTTCATCAACACCGCTTTCTTTCTCACCGAAGTATAACCCACCCACTAATTCGCGGATAATCATAATGTCGATACCTTCACCGATAACTGATTCTTTTAACGGAGAAAAGTGTGCAAGACCTTTCGGCAGGTAAACTGGACGGAAGTTTGCATAAGTATTGTAACGGCGGCGAAGCGGTAATAAAGCACCACGTTCAGGCTGTTCATCAATAGGAATTTTTTTAGAGTCTTCATGATTCAGACCGATTGTACCTTTCAAGATTGCATCGGCTTTATCACAAGCGGCTTTGGTTTCTTCAGGGAAGGCGCTGCCCGTAGCAAAATAGGCTGCTGCACCAAATAACACGTCGTTAAGTTCAAAGTTAACTTCCGGATTACGCTGTTCAACAAGGTTTAATACTTTAACCGCTTCTTTCATTACTTCAGGACCGATACCGTCACCTGCAAGTAAAGCAATGTTATATGTAGTCATTATAATTCCCTAAATGATGGTTATGTTTTTAGATCTTCTTAATTTTGTGTAAAACACTATAAGGAAAAGCAGCCGCAGTTTCAAACCTCCTGTGACTATTTCTCCATAAAAAATGTATATTTAAGCATAAATCAAACCGGATTATCGATATCGATATAGGTCACATCCAGCTCAAGTTCATCATTAAGCCATTGCCCAAGGGCCTGAACACCGTAGCGTTCCGTGGCATGATGACCAGCCGCAAAATAATGAATACCCATTTCCCGTGCAATATGTACGGTGCGCTCTGATATTTCACCACTGATAAAAGCATCGATGCCCTGCTCAGCGGCGATATTGATATAATCCTGCCCGCCGCCGGTACACCAGGCGACACTTTTAATCTCTTTTTTACCGCCGTTTATATGCAGTGGTTTACGTGATAAAGCAGATTCAATGCGCTCACTCAACTGCTGCGCGCTGAGCGCTTGTTCAAATTTACCAACGCGCCCGACACTGCGTTTATCCCAGGGCTCTAATGGACGACGATCGGTAATCTGTAATAATTTTGCCAGCTGCGCATTATTACCCAGCTCAGGGTGCACATCTAACGGCAGGTGGTAGGCATAAAGGTTAATGCCGTTTTCAATTAATGCTTTGATACGATTGTATTTCATACCGACAATCGCTTCATTTTCGCCCTTCCAGAAAAAACCGTGGTGCACAACAACAGCATCTGCATTTTCTGCAATAGCGGCATCGATTAACGCCTGACAGGCAGTCACACCGGTAATAATTTTTTTAACGTCTTCACGCCCTTCAATTTGTAAACCATTCGGACAGTAATCTTTAAACTGATGTATTTCTAAAAACTGGTCTAATTTATTGGCGAGTTTATTATTTTTCATATCATTTCCCATCGACTCAAAACTGCTCTGATTGTAACGAATAGCTTGTTACTTCGATACAAATAAAAAATCTGAAAATCAAACTTTTACAGAGGAGTCGTGATAATCAATTCAGGCCAGATAATTTTTCGGTATTACAAATGAAAACTGACTGCCCTCTCCGAGAGTACTTTCAATATTTAATTCACAGTCATAATGGGTTAAGGCATGTTTTACAATTGACAAGCCCAGCCCCGAACCACCGGTATCACGAGAGCGGGAGTTATCAACACGGTAAAAACGTTCCGTGAGATGTAGAATATGCTCAGGGGCAATACCGTCGCCGTTATCCGTCACACAAAAATAAGCACCCTGTGCAGTGGATCGCCAGGTAACTTTAACCGTGCCCTTAGCAGGCGTATAGTTAACAGCATTGTAAACCAGGTTAGCCATCACACTGCGCAGCTGCATCTGATCGCCAAGCAGCAGCAGATCAGCCTGAATATCAAACTCAACGCGCAGTACCTTCTTGTCACCCAGAGCAACCGCTTCGTTTTTAATCTGGGTAAGCAGTGCCGGCACATCCACCTGCTGCTCCAGGTCAATACTCGGCGCTCCTTCGATTTTCGACAGAGTCATCAGCTGCTCAACTAAGGAGCACATTCGAGTAGTCTGCTGATCCAGCACAGTAATTGCTTTGCTCTGATAGGAATTCTCTTCGCTCTGCATTTCTAAAATTTCAATATACCCCTGCAGCACAGTCAGCGGCGTACGCAGTTCATGGGAAACATTAGCAACAAACTGACGGCGGGTTTCATCCATCTGCCGGTAGCTTGTAACATCTCGAACAATCAGCAGGCGCTGATGCTTAGCATAGGGCATAACCCGGAACTCTAATATTTTGTCGGGATTAATCGGTGAGGTTAGATCCAGAGGTTCATGAAAATTATCTGCTTTTAGGTAACCGACAAAATCAGGATGACGTATCAAATTGGTAATGTTTTCACCGCTGTCTTCCGGCCACTTAAAACCCAGCTGCAGCTGCGCTAAACGGTTACACCAGATAATCTGGCCTTCCTTACGAAATACCACCACCGCATCGGGCAGTGCTTCCGACCCTTCGCGAAAGCGGCTGATAACGCCGGCTAATTTATTACGTCGTTTACGGTGACGCTGCTGCATATTATGAATACCGGTAAAAGCATGCTCCCATTCCGATTTCCCCTGCGGCAGTACCGTACTTTTGCTCAGCCATAACCAGTCATTAAGTTTTTTAAGATAATAATAATGCCAGATAATATGCACAGAAAATGCAGCTAAGAGCAGTTCTGTCAGACAGTTAAATAATGTGCCGATAATAACGATCGGCAGGTATACAATTACCAGTGACCATATTAACTGCTTCCATGAATAGATTTTCAAATTAGTTACTCTTGCTCATAGACAGTTAAGATTTTGTCGAAAAACGATAACCGGCACCGCGGACAGTCTGCACCAGATGGTCATGATCGCCTAGCGCTTTACGCAGACGTCGAATATGCACGTCAACAGTACGGTCTTCAACGTATACATTGGTTCCCCATACGTTATTAAGCAGCTGCTCTCGACTGTAGACCCGCTCAGGATGGGTCATAAAAAAGTGCAGCAGTTTAAATTCAGTGGGCCCCATATCCAGCGGCGTGTCAGCAAGCGAGGCGCGGTGTGAAACAGGATCTAACTTTAATTTACCCACTTCTAAAGTATCATCCAGGGAAGTCGGATTAACCCGGCGCATCACAGACTTTAAACGCGCCATTAACTCTTTCGGTGAAAACGGTTTGGTCACATAATCATCGGCGCCGTTCTCCAGCCCGCGCACTTTGTCTTCTTCTTCACCACGGGCAGTAAGCATTACCACCGGTATCTGACGCAGTATGTCATCCTGTTTAAGATGTTTTAATAATTTAATGCCGCTGCCGCCGGGGAACATCCAGTCCAGTAAAATAAGATCAGGATAGGGTTCAGCTAGCTTGTCTAGTGCCGTTTGATAATTATCAGCTTCAATACATTCATAACCATGCTGATCTAATACAAAACACAACATATCGCGGATTGCTTGTTCATCTTCTACAACTAAAATGCGGCTGGCCATTAAATTTTACCTGTCTGTTATCAATTTTAAGTGCGCTCATTATTGCTATGCATTATGACACTTATATTACAATGAATCATAAACTGTCATCAAACTTGTAGAAAACAGCATTTATTAAAAAAACTGATCAACTTTTGCCGATCTTGCTAAAAATCATTTACACTCTGTTCCTATTTTTTGTTTCTCATTAATTAAGGTGTATTCCATGTTTTTCAAAAACCTGCAGGTTTATCGTTTTACTCGTCCGTTAGAGCAAGATGCAGAGGCTTTAGAAAAAAATCTTGAAGAGTTTAAATTTAAAGCCTGCGGCAGCCAGGATGTTTCTAAACTTGGCTGGGTATTTCCAATGGGAAAATCAGGCTCTATGTATACCCACCTGGCCAGTAAACAAATTCTAATCTGCCTGAAAAAAGAGGAGAAAATGTTACCTGCCGGCGTGATTAAGGATCAGGTTAATGAACGTGCAGAAGCCATTGAACTTGAACAGGGGCGCGCACTGAAGAAAAAAGAGAAAGACAGCCTCAAAGAAGAAATTATCATGCAGCTGCTGCCCCGCGCGTTCAGCCGTACTTCACAGACTTTCGCCTGGATTGATCCGGAATCTGACATGTTATATGTTGACGCATCAAGCAGCCGTAAAGCAGAAGAGTTAATTTCTCTGCTGCGTAAAACATTAGGCAGTTTGCCAGTTGTACCTGTACAGCTTAAAAACCAGGCAGATGTGGTTATGACCGACTGGCTGGCTGAAGGTAATATCCCGGCTAACTTTAAATTAGAAGATGAAGCTGAATTATGCTCAGCATTAGAAGGCGGCGGTATTATCCGCTGTAAACAGCAGGATCTACTTTCAGAAGAGATTAAAAACCACCTGTCGGCAGATAAGTTTGTTACTAAATTAGCGCTTAACTGGGCAGACAGTATCTCATTTATTATTGGTGAAGAGTTTGCATTCAAACGCATTAAATTTGCTGATGTACTGCAGGAGCAGAACGAAGATATCGATAAAGATGATTTTGCAGCCCGCTTTGATGCAGATTTTGCATTAATGACAGGTGAAATCAAACAGCTGATCCCCGCTGTGATTGAAGCCTTCGGCGGCGAACAGAGCCTGTAATTTAAAAACCAGACAAAAACCTCTGTAATGACTCAATTACAGAGGTTTTTTATTGTCTAAATTTTATATTTTTACTCCAACCAATCCCCCCCGTTTCCTGCTATTATGCACCGCTAATAATCCCCATTAATTACACAATGAGTTGAATATTATGAGTCTTTCTATTTTTGGCAGTGCAAAAGCAAGCAGTGCAACAAAAGCCCTTTTATTAGGTTCGGGAGAACTGGGTAAAGAAGTGGCGATCGAGTTACAGCGGTTTGGTATTGAAATCATAGCGGCAGACAGTTATGAAAATGCCCCCGCTATGCAGGTTGCCCACTCATCACATGTTGTCAGTATGCTCGACGGTGAAAAATTAGAGCAGATTATCCGCGCTGAAAAACCTGATTTTATCATTCCGGAAGTTGAAGCGATAGCAACCGATACCTTAGTCGCTTTAGAAGCTGACGGCTTCAATATTGTGCCCAGTGCCCGTGCCGTAAAATTAACCATGGATAGAGAGGGTATCCGCCACCTCGCTGCCGAAACACTCTCTGTTAAAACATCCCCTTACGTATTTACAGACTCAAAAGAAGAATACCTGCAGGCAGTTAAAACAGTTGGTATTCCCTGTGTTATTAAACCGGTAATGAGCAGCTCTGGTAAAGGGCAGAGTATCATTAAATCTGAAGCTGATTTAGAGGCTGCCTGGACTTACTCACAGGAAGGCGGCCGCAGCGGCGCCGGAAGGATTATTATTGAAGGTTTTGTTCCCTTTGATTATGAGATTACCCTGCTGACGGTCAGCGCTGTTGACGGCATTCATTTTTGCGCACCAATCGGGCATCGTCAGGAAGGTGGAGATTACCGCGAATCCTGGCAGCCGCAGCAGATGTCTGAACAGGCGCTTGGAAAAGCACAGAAAATAGCAGAAAAAGTAGTTAAAGAACTAGGTGGGTACGGCCTGTTCGGCATGGAGTTTTTTGTTAAAGATGATGACGTCTACTTTAATGAAGTATCACCCCGCCCGCATGATACCGGATTAGTAACGCTGCTTTCACAGGATGCTTCGCAGTTCGCTCTGCATGTACGTGCAATTCTCGGCCTGCCGATCGGCACCATCACCCAGTATGGTCCAACAGCATCCAGTGTGATCCTAGGTAACGGCAGTTCACAGGATATTAAGTTTGCAAATATCAGCCAGGCATTAGGCGCCGCCGCCGGTTCACAAATACGCTTATTTGCGAAACCGGATATCAACGGCACACGCCGTTTAGGTGTCGCAGTTGCACGCGGTGACAATACCAGTCAAGCAGTTGAAAATGCGAATGCGGTTTCATCAAAAGTTGAAGTGATTTATTAATTTAATCACTGTTAGATAAGTACAAAGGCGGCTTCGGCTGCCTTTTTTTGTACCAAAAAATCGGTTAAAAACCCTATTTTTGTAAATAATCTCCCGTAAACAACAGATAGAGCTTGAAATATAAACACAAAACAACTACTGTTCGTGTATACAGTGTTTTTATATACAGGTGCTTATTATGTTATCAGATTACGTGCAGGCTAAAAATTCAACCTTCTCTTTAACTGAACTTTATGCAAAAGCAATTAATAAACAGTTCGTTAATATCAGCTATGAGCAGCAGAACTTTCATGATTTATTAACCCACCTGAACCAAGATAATGATCCGCGCTGGATACTATTTATTGCTCCCCCCGGCAGACCGAATTTCAGGTTTCTACAGCAGGCCGGCATTGATAAAAGCCGCGTTATCACCCTTGATGCGAGCAAAGTAAAAGACACAACAGAGATGCTGAAAAGCACATTGAAAAGTAATAACTACGCAACGGTTATTTCCTGGTTAAACGATCTGGATAATGATTTACAGACTGAACTGGAAACATACTCTCGATCTTCTGAAACAGACTGTTTTGTTTACTGTAAACAATAACCTCATTACATTAAAAATTGGGTATAATACGGTAAATTTATTAATAAACAGGTCAGTAACTAATGTTTCAATACAGTGATAAAACCAAAAACTTCATCAACCTTATCGGCAGCGGCGATGCGGCTTACGTACCTAAAGCGATTACTTGTGCGATTAAAACATTAGATGCAATTGCAGCTGATGAAAGTTTACCTGAGGCAACTCGTAAAAATGCGTCCTTTGCAGCCGCTAACCTGGTATTAAGCGATTACAACGACAACGATTAAGTTTTTCTTAAGCGCAAAAAACAAAAAGGAGCCACAGGCTCCTTTTTTTATGGATATTTAATACAGAATATTAATTAGCCGATATGTGTAAGACCACCCATGTAGTGTTGTAAAACAGCCGGGATTTCAATACGGCCGTCTTCAAGCTGATAGTTTTCCAGTACAGCAACCAGTGTACGGCCTACCGCTAAACCAGAGCCGTTTAAGGTATGTACTAACTCAGGTTTTTTCGCACCGGCAGCACGGAAACGCGCCTGCAGACGACGAGCCTGGAAATCACCTACGTTTGAACAAGATGAAATTTCACGGTAAGTTTTCTGCGCCGGTACCCATACTTCCAGGTCATAAGTTTTGGTTGCACTAAAGCCCATATCACCGGTACATAACACAACTTTACGGTAAGGCAGTTCAAGGTTTTTAAGTACCTGCTCAGCATGTTTAGTAATTTCTTCTAATGCTTCAAAGCTTTTTTCCGGATGAACTATTTGTACTAATTCTACTTTATCAAACTGATGCTGACGGATCAGGCCGCGAGTATCACGCCCGTAAGAACCGGCTTCACTACGGAAACAAGGCGTATGCGCTGTGATTCTAACCGGCAGTTCAGATTCATCGTAAATCATATCACGGCTCATATTAGTCAGCGGTACTTCTGCTGACGGAATCAGCGACATACCAATGCCCTCTTCCGTTGCCGGTTTAGTATTAAACAGATCATCACCGAATTTCGGGAGCTGTGTTGTACCGTATAAACTGTCTGCATTTACCAGTAACGGTACGTACATTTCAGTGTAACCATGGTGGTTAGTATGAAGGTTCAGCATATACTGTGCTAATGCACGATGCAGTTTGGCAATCTGCCCCTGCATCACAATAAAACGTGAGCCGCTGATTTTAACGGCAGATTTAAAATCTAAACCGCCTAACGCCTCACCCAGATCAACATGATCTTTAACATCGAAGTTAAACTCTTTCGGCGTTCCCCAAGTTGAAATTTCAACATTTTCATCTTCATCGTTACCCACAGGAACCGATTCGTGAGGCACATTAGGAACTGCGTAAGAAGCTTGTTTAATCTGCTCAGCTAAAGCGGTAAATTCTTCTTTAGCTGCATCTAGATCTTCACCAAGTTTACCCATTTCCGCACGTAAAGGTGCAATATCTTCACCGCGTTTAGCCGCCATGCCGATCTCTTTGGAACGAGTATTACGCTGTGACTGTAATGTTTCTGTTTCAACCTGCAGTGTTTTGCGTCTTTCTTCTAACTGATTGATTAACTCAACATCTAAAACAAAACCGCGAGATGCTAATTTTTTTGCTGTTTCTTCTATATCATTACGTAAAAATTTTGGATCTAACATGCTCTTTCCCTAACTCTTTAAAACTAATAAAGTGCCTACATATGCGGCTAAAATACAGACAACAACATTCAATGCGACGTTTAACATCGCTTTGACTAATTCACCCTGCTGTAAAAGCAGTAAATTATCCATGGAGAATGTTGAAAATGTTGTTAATGCACCTAAAAACCCGACACCGATTAACGGCCACCAGGGTGATGAGGCAATTGTTTCCTGCTGGACCAGCTGAAAAATGTAACCCATTATCAGCGAGCCTAAAATATTGACCGTAAGTGTAGCAAATGGAAAACCTTTTCCAAAGAGGCTTATCATGCCAATACCAATTAAATAGCGTAATGTTGCACCAAAAGCGCCGCCGCAGGCCACTAAAGCGATATTTGTTATCATATTATTCATAGAATTTGTTGATACCTTGTAACTTTCTTGTTTTTATCCACAAGCACCTCAAAGATAACTCGATTGTTCCGCTGAGGCTAATAACGTTTATTTTTACTTTGTAGATTTAGCTGCTGCAGATAATTGAGTTTATCTGCAATCTGCTTCTCAAAACCACGATCGCTAGGCTGATAGAATTTCGTGCCCTGAAGTTCCTGCGGCAGGTACACTTCTCCGGCGGCAAATGCGCCGTCTTCATCATGGGCGTAACGATAACCAAGGCCGTGATTCAGTTCAGCCATCAGTTTTGTCGGAGCATTACGCAGATGCAGCGGTACTTCAAACTCCGGCAGTTCTTTTACTGCTTGTTTGGCATTAGCAAAAGCCACATACACGGAATTACTTTTTGGTGCCGATGCGCAGTAAACAATCGCCTGCGCAATCGCACGCTCACCTTCATAAGGCCCAACACGGGCAAAACAGTCCCAGGCATTAATAGCAATCTGCATGGCACGCGGATCGGCATTACCAATATCTTCAGAGGCAATTGCTAATAGACGCCGCGCCACATAAAGCGGATCACATCCACCAGCCAGCATACGTGCAAACCAGTACAGAGCAGCATCAGGATCGGAGCCGCGTACAGACTTATGAAAAGCGGAAATAAGATCGTAAAACAGGTCCCCCTGCTTATCAAAACTGACACCTTCCCGGCCGGCAATTTCCATCAGTAAATCTAAGCCTATGTTCAGATGCCCATCGCTGTCATCCCCCATATCCGCCAGCAGCTCTAAATAATTAAGCACTTTTCTAGCATCGCCCTGCACCAGCTGCGCAAGCTTGCCTTTAACACCCTCTGCAAAGCGAATATGCTTTTCAGCTAAACCACGGGTCGAGGAGCAGGCCTGATCAATCACCGCACCTATTTCATCGTCACTTAGTTTTTTCAACAGATAAACACGCGCCCGCGAAAGCAGTGCGTTATTTAACTCAAAAGAGGGATTTTCCGTCGTCGCGCCGACAAACAAAATAGTACCGTCTTCGATATAGGGTAGAAAGGCATCCTGCTGGCTTTTATTAAAACGATGTACTTCGTCAACAAACAGCAGGGTTCTGATACCCGATGCCTGATTCTGCTGCGCAATTTCAATGGCGGCGCGGATCTCTTTAATCCCTGACGTTACCGCAGAAAGCCGTTCTACATGTGCCTGACAGTAAGTTGCAATAAGCTCGGCTAATGTAGTTTTTCCCGTACCGGGCGGCCCCCATAAAATCATGGAGTGGGCAGCACCGCTTTCAAGCGCTTTACGCAGCGGTTTACCGACACCGACAATATGTGACTGACCAATATAATCTGCAAAGCCTCTAGGGCGCATACGCGCAGCTAAAGGCTGAAAATCATTATTGAATTCGAAAAGATCTCTCATTAACGCTGGTCATCAATTTCAACACCATCGGGAATGGTAAATGTAAAATAATCCGTTTCTAATTTTTTGCTCAACGGCTGGTGTGTTAACTCAAACTCACTGCGCTGCTCCTGCGCGTCGATAACCACGAATTTACTGACATTATCAGAAGCATTGAATTCAAAAACGAATGTAGTTTCCTGCTCCTGCTGTTTATTATCTTTTACGGTAAAATTATTTTTATCTTTTTTAACTGAATAATCTGCCCACTGCTGCTTATTCGCCCCTGACAATAAAACAAACGGCGTGCCTTCAATGGCATCACTTAAATTAATAATGCTGACCTGCTCAACAAACGGCGTGTAATACCACATGGTTTTACCGTCGGAAACTATCAGCTCCTCTTCTGGTGTCTGCACCTGCCAGTGGAATTTACCCGGGCGGGAGATGGTCAGCTGACCTTTGCTCTCATTTAATAATTTACCTTCCGGACTGATTATTTTCTGCGAAAACTCGGCGTTAATCACAGAGAATTTTGCTAACTTTTCTTTCAGCAGCTGCGCATCACTAGCAGCAGAAACGGTCTGCGGCAGCGTTAATAAAATAAATAATAGAGAGATGATTTTTTTCATGAATTAATCCTTCATTGGAGGGGGAGTAAGTACGTCACGGCTGCTGTTTGCACCTGAGGGTGCGCTGACAACACCTTGCGCCTGAAGCTGATCAACAAGGCGTGCAGAACGGTTATAGCCTATTCTAAATTTACGCTGAATGCTGGAGATGGATACTTTACGGGTTTCAGTGATAAATGCCACTACTTCATCAAACAAGGAGTCAATCTCGCTTTCAGCTTCAGCTTCTTCGCCCGGCAATAAGGTATCTAATGAAGCATCACCGTCAATAATCTCCTGGATATAATTTGGTTCGCCGCGTTTCTTCCAGTCGGCAACCACTTTATGTACCTCATGATCATCAACAAATGCACCGTGAACACGGGTAGGAACACCAACCCCAGGCGGCATGTATAACATATCACCATGGCCTAATAATGTTTCAGCGCCCTGCATACCTAAAATGGTACGCGAATCAATTTTGCTCGAGACCTGGAAGGCAATTCGCGTTGGAATATTAGCCTTAATCAAACCGGTGATAACATCTACCGATGGACGCTGCGTTGCCAAAATAAGATGAATACCGGCTGCACGTGCTTTTTGCGCAATACGCGTGATCAGCTCTTCACATTTTTTACCAACAATCATCATCATATCGGCAAATTCATCAACCACTACCACGATATTCGGTAATTTAGTCAACTCCGGTGCGCTGACATCCATGCTGTCTCCCGGTTTCCAAAGCGGATCGGTTAACGGCTCACCTGCATCAATAGCTTCTTTCACTTTACTGTTATAACCGGCAAGTGTTCGTACTCCGATTTCAGACAACAGTTTATAGCGGCGTTCCATTTCACCTACACACCAGCGCAGCGCATTGGCGGCATCCTTCATATCGGTGACTACTTCAGATAAAAGGTGTGGAATACCTTCATAAACACTTAACTCCAGCATCTTCGGATCGATTAGTATCAGGCGTACATCTTCAGGGGATGATTTATACAGCAGACTGACCAGCATACAGTTGACACCAACTGATTTACCGGAGCCCGTTGTACCCGCGACTAACAGATGAGGCATTTTAGCTAAATCAACTACCACCGGCTCTCCGGAGATATCAGCCCCAAGCACCATACTCAGCGGTGATTTAGCATCAGTGAACTCTTTACTGCCTAACACGGTAGATGAATAGACGGTTTCACGATATTTATTAGGCAGCTCTAATGCAATCACTGATTTACCGGGTATCTGATCCACAACCCGCACACTCATTGCAGACAGCGCACGTGCGAGATCTTTTTCTAAGCTTGAAACAGTGCTTACCTTCATACCCGGTGATAATGCTAATTCAAAACGGGTAATAACCGGGCCGGGCAGCACATTAACTACATCGGCTTTAATTTTAAATTCTAATAATTTCGCTTCCACTAAGCGGGCGGCGCTGTCAAGCTCCTCCTGAGAGACTGGATGTGCTTTTTTATTCGGTCTATCTAACAGGTCAATGCTTGGAAACGGGGCCAGATCTTTATCTATTTTACGTTTAATAACGGGTTTGGCATGTTCAGGTAAATGGGAAAAATCAGTCTTTACTGCTGGCACGGCTTCAGGGACTGGTGCGTCAGTGAACTCCGGCTCTGTCGATTCCGGGTATGGAAACTGGTCAAAATCTATTTCCTCTAAATCGGGAATTTCATTATCTATCTGAAACGGGCTGTCAAGGTAGTCTTGATCAGTGTTATGGGGTTCAAAATTAAATGCGTGCTCTTCCTGCGGTGCTGCTTGTACTTGATCATCAACACTTAACGGTACAGACTCAGGTACAGCTTTAGCAGCACGTTTACCCGGCTTCCTGGATTTTTTCGGAGCTGGATTGCTCAGCGCCTCTTCAACAGCCTGTCGTTTTACACTTTGGCGCTGCAGGTTCCAGTGGCTGATGTGTGACGGTAACTGATAAGTCCAGGTCACGCCGGCAATGACAGCAGCCCCCAGGCCGTCAATCAGGCGAAGCCAGGAAAAACCCAGCAGCAGTGTCGTACCGGAAATCAGCAGGGTTAATAAAATAAGATTAGCAGCCAGCAGACTGAAAAAACCAAGCATGCTCTGGGAAATTATATCTCCAACCAGACCGCCGGACGGGTAATAATGAAAATCATTAAAATTTAGCGATGCTAAAGCAGAGGTACTGAATACGGTAAAAATAAAACCGACAATCCGAAGCCCCAGGTTCAAAAAATCAATATCTAAACGAAACTGCGGCTTCCAGAAAAGAACCCAGGCAAAAGCGGCAATAACAATCGGAATAAAATACGCCAGCAGACCAAATGCATAAAAAAGAATATCAGCTGTCCATGCGCCGACTCTGCCGCCGGCATTCTCAATTTCAGCAACCCACTGCTGCTGCGACCAGCTTGGATCTACCGGAGAAAATGAAAAAAGTGAAATAGAAACAAAAATAGCCGCAAAAATACTGATGATAATGCCGACTTCAAACAACTTTTGAACACCTGAGAGGTGATTAATCATATTAGTTTTCGTCAAAAGGTTAACCTTGTAATAAAAATATAACTGGAAATACTACACCCAAATATTTAGGGTGCAAAATACTTAATCTAAAAAATCATCAGGCAGCTGGTCACGCAGGCGCAGCCATATTTTACCGCTGGCAAAGGCTGAGTCTCTGACTATCTGCATTATCTGCTGCGAGTCCCCCTGCCCTATTGCCTGTTTAACCTGTGCATAAAAATCCAGTGCAATCGATTTAGCCTCTGTATTAGAAAAATAAAAAGTCCCGACTTTGCGATAAAGATCCTGCAGGCCGTTTAATATTAAAACGTAAATCATATTGTTAGAGGAAACAGCGACCTGATGATAAAAACGGTAGTCAAACTCAGTAAACACTTCACTGCTTGCTTCAATGGGAGGCACATCCTCTAAAAAAGACAGCACAGCTTCACGATTGTGTTTAGCAGCCATGCGCAGAATGATGGTGCTGACATTAGTACGCACAGACATTAACTGGTCAATGAAATCAGCACGGCGATTCACATCAAGACGAGTAAGTGTGCTTAATATGTTAAGGCCGGAGCTTTCCCAGAAGTCGTTTACTTTGGTCGCTTTACCATGGCGTATGGTGATCCAGCCGTCTTTAGACAGACGCTGCAGTACTTCACGCAGAGTAGTGCGTGTAACGCCGATTTTATCAGCAAGCAGACGTTCAGCAGGTAACTCTGAATGAATTGGAATTGATCCGTTCCAGATGGACTCAATTAGATATTGCTCAGCAACATCAGCAGGCCCCTTTGCTTTCATAATCATTAATTTCTATCGCCCGTTTCTTATTATTTTTTTATATACCCATGATACTTCAAGATGCAAAGTCAGCAAGGCAAATTGTGCCGAGATGCTAGGCATAAAATTGAAGTATGGTTATTCTACATAAAGATTTTATAACAACGCAGATTGACACAAGTTGCTTTGCCCTACGGGGCGTTAATTCGAAAACCAGCCCAGCGTTGCAACAATCGAAAAGTGAATAACAATTACCTCATGTTACGCCTTGCTCTGGCATCCGAGCTAGCGCCTGACAAAGCATCTTGAGGTAACACGGGTATAATACCACAGACATTATTAAGCAGGAAAAATCCTTTACTTATATATATAAAACAATCAATTGTGCTTATGTTATGAACAATTACGGTAAATAATCACTGCCGCTTGTTGAAGTTCATTTATTTACCGTCGTTACGATGATAGTGTTATGGTCAAACTACCTGCATTTTCAAATAGCTTGAGTATATAAAACCAACTTATCTTATTAATTAGGAGTCGATAGTGTTATCAACGTTAAAAAGTCTCAGCAAACAACGCTGGGCATGGCTGCTGCTGGCCGCCAGTGCGCTCTCCCTTGAAATGTGCGCACTCTATTTCCAGCATATTATGAAACTCGAGCCCTGTGTAATGTGCGTATATGAACGGATAGCCATGCTTGGCCTTATATTCGCAGGTTTAATCGGGGCAGCGGCACCACAGAATATACTGGTCAGACTAACGGCATTTTTAGTCTGGGGCGTAAGTGCAGTGTGGGGGGGATTATTAGCTGTCGAACATACAGATTACCAGATGAACCCGTCACCTTTTGCCACTTGTGAGTTTTTACCGAATTTTCCAAGCTGGGCCCCTCTGCACGAGTGGCTGCCGTGGTTATTTAACCCGAGCGGCGACTGCGCAGAAATATCATGGCAGTTTCTAGGTTACTCAATGCCGCAGTGGTTAATTGTCAGCTTCGGCATCTACTGCGTATTATTCTTATTTGTTGCAGTTACAGCATTATTACCAGCCAGAAAGTAATTTATAAACCAGCCTGTATAAAACCCGGACAGCTGACCGGGTTTTCTTTATCTGCACAAACTCAATAACATCATCTCTTTGCGGGGCATCTTTTTTTATATCAAAGACAGCGTTTAAATAAGATTGATAACGGAAAAACAACTCGTTTAATTTCTAGCATTAAACGTTTATTTAAATTCAGCTCTGAGCCTAATGCAGCCAATAAAGGATCAAGGCTTAACCCTTTTTCCTGATGCTGAAAAATCAAATTATAAAACTGCCGGCGGAGCTTTAAATTAATTACCAACTGAGTTTTTAAAGGAACCTTTTGGCGGTTTACACTAAGCGAGGGCACCCTTGTCACACCTTCATCATGCGCCACGATAATCTAAAACCGTAAAAAAAGCGCTCAGCAGTGATATCGCGACACTCACCGCGATAACTTTGTACATAACTATAACCCTTCTGCTTTAAGCGCTGTACATACCGGCGGTATAAAGTAACCGGATTTGTTTCAAACCAGCTGATCAGTCCGAAACTCTGATTCACTTATTTAGCAAAGTGATTCAGCCAAAAAAGTTTGCTGGCTTCCGGGTCTGCGTATTTCTACAGCAGATAAGATTTATATAAAAAAACGGGAGGTATATTAAACAGGTAATAAAACGGCCTTCTGGTGCATCCAAAAGGCCGAAATAAATAAACAGCTGTTCAGCTCTTTAACAGTGACTAGACAGTCAATCTGACTGATGCTGTTCTACGCGGTTTCTGCCGTTGTGCTTGGCTAAATATAGTGCTGCATCTGCCTCTGAAATTATCTCTTCTAAAGATTTACTGCGGCTCAAAAAAGAAACGCCAATACTGACAGTGACCGGGATTTCTCGCCCGCCAGAAATAATAGGCGTCTTATTAACGCACTCGCGAAGACGTTCACACACCTGCAGCGTCTGCTGCTCAGTAGTATTAGGCAGGATCAATGCAAACTCTTCGCCACCGTAGCGGCATAAGCTGTCAAATGTACGCAGCGTAGCCTGAAGTCGTTCTGCCAGTTCCTTTAAAACATCATCACCAGTCTGGTGTCCATAGGTATCATTAATTGACTTAAAGTGATCCGCATCAATCATTGCGATACCCAGATCCCAGTTCAAACGACGACAACGGGAAGCATCCTGTACTAACTGATCCAGGAAAAACTTGCGGTTAAACAGTCCTGTTAAATGGTCATGAGTACTGATTTCCTGCAGATCTAAAGCCTGCTCTGTGACGTTTTCAAGGAGTTTTTGACTAACCGCTATTTCTGTTACATCGTAGATAGCAATGCCGACAGCAATCGTAGAATTATCACTGTCTTTAACTGGAAAATAAGAACAGTTCTGATACATAAAGTCGACATCATCGATTGAGTATTGAGTACTAGGCAGTTTCAACAGGTAGGGTCTATGCTCCCAGGAGGTAACAGCCTGATTATTCAGTACTAACGTTGATCTTATCTTTTTATTCAGCCAGGCTTCATTCACATCAGGGAAAAAACTGGTCAGCTTGCGGCTGAGAATCTCCTCCGATTTGATATGGCTGTGAAGTTCCATAAAACGGTTCCAGAATATAACATTCATACGCCTGTCTAGGATAATAAAACCGATACTGGATAGCTCTTGGAGGAGTTTGGAAAACTCCGTGAACTGGTCATGATTTCCCATCAAAGCAGCCTTTCTAACGCATTGCGCAGGTTTTCTAAGCTGCTTATTTTAAGAGAAATAATATTGTCACAATACAAATTGATATCTTTAATAAAAAACTTAATTTCAAATAATAAAGTCTGATGTGTCTCTTGATGCTTTTGTTTAAAGAAAAAGTCTTTTAATGTTGAATTGGGTGTGTTGAAAGCAACAATTGAAGGGTTGGTTAGTTCAATATCTAACTCAAGCTGCTCTGCTAATCCTGACAGGCAGGCGCTGTTTACCGCATTTGAGACATCCATCAGCATCTCTTTCTGGCGCCCTTCATCAATCGCATCATCTTCCTCATAACCAAGGATATTCACTAAATCCGCAAAGTTATGGCCGCCGATAATGAATGCGGAACGTCCTTCAATTTCGCCGATAAAAGACTGCTGAATAATATTAACAATCGGACTGCCGGTTTCAAATTTTAAGGCTAAGGAATTGAGTTTATCTTCATCCACCATCGCCACATTAGGTACATTCAACGTAACTCGGTGTTCAAATACCTCTGATAACTTAGCCCCCGCTCTGCCCATTCCTATATTGGCAAGCTCCTTTAGCGCATCGATCTGATAATCTGTAAATTCTTGTTGAGTTGTCATCAAACCACCTCATGATGCTGCAGCATAGCAAGCAAAGTATCGGTTTTAATTGGTTTAGGAAAGAAATCTATCGCACCGCGCTCTTTAGCTATCTGCTTTGAGCTCTCCTGAATATCCGCCGAAATAATGAATACTCGAGAATTGTAGTTACGTTTATTAAGCTCTAATAAAACATCAAGGCCGTCAATATCGGGCATAGTAAGATCTAAAAAAATAACATCAAACTGTTTAAGCTCACAAACTTCCAGCGCTTCTTCACCGCAAATTACTTCAGTAACATCAACATCCCAGTTATTGGGCAGCACTCGTTTAATCATATTCCGCGAAAAAGTTGAATCATCAACAATTAACAAAGATGTGGTCATTATATTCCTCTTATCTAGTCGTATTTACGCCGGGTTGCTATCCTTGGCTAATTAATTTGAGAGCAGTTGTCACTATCACAACCGCATAAATCATGCATGATTACGCGCTGAAACAGTTCTATTTTTTATAATTATTTATACCGCGCTGACAAATCAAAGCGAAAATATATAGGCTATGTGTTTATTGGTCAATGATTTGCGCAATTCAACATGACACAGGTCATGAGAGGAGCTCAGTAAATAATGAATATACAGATAAACAGGCTAACCAAGTGAAATTCAGATGCATCAAGCCTTGCTGAGCAGCTAAAATTGCTCCTTCGTTAGTTTTGTCTTTGATATTTCCATTAACATGCCTAGAATCTACTCACCTCTCGATCTGCTGATTTTTGCATTTCGATTGCTAACAAGTGACTATATAATCACTATTGTTATTTATGTCGGGGGAAGTATGAAAAAGTTCGCTGTTTTACTTTCTTTAATTCTATTTATTTTAAGCCCTGTCGCCTATGCAGGCGGATGTGCTGAACTTAAGGTGATGGGAGATACCTATAATAATCTCAATAAGATGCTTAGCCTGCAGGTCAAAATTTATAACAATAATGTTTTAAGAGTAAAAAATGATATTCAAAACCTCTTTACCCGCGTAAATACAAATGACGATGTTAAAGCGGCCCGCAAGCTTAACAGTATTCTTGAAAACTTTATTAAAGAGCTGCGCACAGAGCTCGAAGGTGTAGAGGAAACCTACATGGATCTCGATATTCTTGCCTTTGAACGCGATAATATTGAGGGAAAGTGTCGTCCGAAAGCAGTAACCTTGAGTGATGACTATATTGACCCGGTGGCCGAAGAAGCAGCCGTATTGATGGTTAACTACGATGACCTGATTAAAGAACTCGAACGAATTAATACCCGCAGCAAAAGCTTAGCTGCTAAATAAGCTTCAACAGGCGACAAGCTTTCAAACAGCGCGCTCTTCCCCATAGGAAACGTTGTTAAATAAAGCATGCCCTTCACCACCAGAGTAAAGGGCATAAAAGCAGTCAACCCCAAGAAGGAATTCGGTGCAGTTTCAAACACTTTGTTTTAATTTCATTCAGCTAGAGCATTAGCCCTCTATTGAACCAGTAATGCCTTATATCTTTTACTTTACATTTAAATCACCATCAAAAATAAAGCAATTCAATACCGTGGAGAAAATTGCTGTTTTGACTGTTATCGGACAACCAAGTTAAAAAGGTTGTGTCTGCCCCTCTAGCTACATACATTAACACCAACTAACCGTCTGATTTTAAACCTCTCCACATATGTTAGTGCTTTTTGTTTTTATTCATATACGAATTAATGTCCGCTATAAGTTGCTTTTAACAACATCTGTAAATTGACTTTTTAACCTAAAACCTCTTTCTGTTATCTGCAATCCAATCACCTAATTTAGTTCCCTGGTGACAACCTCTTAGTTCTTGATTATATTTATATAAAATCGAGTCATAAAAATATTATTTGAACGATAAATCCTGTAGATTTTACGACTTATTAGATTCAAGGTTATATATGGAAGTTTTAAACCGTCAAGGAAGCACAGTTGAACTAGACAGAGGTTTTAGGTTCGGAGATGATTTTTTTAAATTACTGAACTTTGTTAAATTTCCGAACTATAAAGATTCAGATAGGAACTCTGTTGAAAATCAATGTGAAATTTTTTATCGCGATATTATGAATTATGGTTTTGTTGAATCTCATAATCAGCATTTACGTGACGGCAGATATGATTTAGCGGCTAAAAATTTAAATGAAATTAACAAATTATCTCTAGACCCTTTGACAGGTTTAAGAAAAAAAGAATTTTTAAAAAGAAAAATAACCAGTTTAGAGAGTGATATTTATCTTGAAGCTATTTCTGACTTCTCATTAATTATGTGTGATCTGGACAAATTTAAAGAGGTTAATGATTCTTTCGGTCATTCTGTCGGAGATGATACTTTAGAATTATTCGGCAAACTTGTTTTAGAAAATTTACGTCCTTGTGATTTTGGATACCGATATGGCGGAGAAGAATTTTTAGTTTTACTGCCTGAAACTAACCTGCCTGATGCGGTTGCGGTCGCAGAAAGGATCAGAGCATCAATTGAACAAAGGCTGCTGATCGGGCATTACGGATTAAACCAGATCACTGCACACGATTTATGCAAATCTTTAATAAAGCCCGCTGATGATGAAAACGATGCCTTCTTCTTATCTAAAGATATAACCTGTAGTTTCGGCGTTGCAAATTTTCAGGACTGCTCTCAATCTGGTGAAGATCTGTTTTCTCATGCTGATGAAAATTTGTATGTCGCCAAAGAGCAAGACAGAAACAAAGTGGTGTATTGATCATGCCTGCTCTGCTAGTCCATCGAGGTCACTATTTGCTGCAGCTGAAACAGCTGACGAACTATCTCACAAAACAAGGCGCTATTACTTCAAGCACAAACACTCTGTTAAAATTCTTTATTCTTAAGCTGACAGACTAAACGAATCATATCCTTGTGCTGTATACCGTTTTCGAATATCGGCTCACTATAATTTTCCAAGAAGAAATTGCTAACCACTGAATCAACATGAAACCCCAACTGTTGATAGAAATTCAATTGATAGCCAAAAGTGCCGGTACCTAATTTAACGGATTCGATCCCTTTTTTAGCTAATTGGTTTAAGACATACTTTAAAAACTTCTTCCCGATCCCCTGCTTCTGAAAAGCGGGTGCAACAACAAGATTAAATATTTCAGCACTGCCGCAATTCAGCACTTTTACAACACAAACACCAATAATCAAACTATCTTTAAGTACTGCAAAACACTGTGAATATTTTAAATATTTTAAGATACATTCTTGTGAAGGATCGGCTTCAAGGAGCAGACTCATGGGAGCCTGACACGAAGCAATTTCTCTATATTGAATCATTATGAAACTCCATTAACAGCAATTTGTAGCGGCATATTCTAGGTCCCGTTAAAATACACATGAGGATATCGAAAGTCATTTATTTCAAAAACACGTCAGCCCACCACTCTTTAAGCCGGTGCTTGTCACTCGCAGTGATTTTCGGCCGGGTCGAATTAAGATCCGGCGGATAGTGTCCCTTTTGAAAACCGATAATTAAAAAAGCAGCTTCATCTCCAATGGTTGAGCCGTTGAAGTCAATATAGGACGAAATGGATCTTGCCACTGCGGCACAGGGAACAGTTGAATCAAGCAGCTCAATCAACTTGGTTATATCAGAGTATTTGATCCAGTTTTTATGCTCCCCCCGTACAGTATAATATGCTTCAGGCCCTCTGCTCCGGAGCAGTTCCAAAAAATCAGCCGGTGTTTTTTTCTGCCAGTCAAAGCTATCACTATGCTTTTCCACACGACTCTCTGAGACCTGATAATAGATCACCTGATGTTTTCGCTCAGCTGTTAAGGGGCTGCAGGCGGCAGAGCAAAATACCGTCACCAACACAAATAATAATTTCATCCCGCCTCCCTTGGTAATCTGTATTTATTTGATATTAAAACGAAACTACCGGCAAACCGAACAGTTAACTGCACACAGCAGACTGCATCTATAAAAAACAGTTAAACGATAAATAATACTTGTCATAAAAATGTAATCTAAATGCAACCAGGCTGTCATATTCAATTGTTTCAATACACTCGCTTCCACAGAGGAAGAGCGAATTAATTTTAATACCAATTCCACTAATTAGATAATCTATTTAGGCGTAAGGAAAATGCATAAAAGCAAGGCATTGATTGCAGTAACTAGTTGTTCTAACTGCAAAATCAATAACGAAGCTAGCATTCATTTTAACAAGCGTAAATGAATAGATAATCAATGGATTTGGTTTAATACTACTTTAATTATAGAGTGACTAAAAATGAAAAAAGTAATTGGTTTAGCAGCAGCGATTGGTTTAATGACAACTTCCCTTGTTCAAGCAGACTCTACCATTACCGTATCTGGTTCGACATCAGTTACCAACGTAATGGAAGTGTTGAGTGAGAATTACAAACAGACAGCAGGCAAAACAGTTGAAGTACAGGGAACAGGCTCTTCAGCAGGTATTCGCGCGGCGAAAGACGGCACAAGCATGATCGGCATGTCTTCGCGTGAAGTCAAAACGAATGAGATGAGCGCAGATACAAAAGGTACCGTAATAGCACGTGACGGGATCGCCATTGCGGTTAATAACAGCAACCCGATTAAAAACCTCACAAAAGAGCAGGTAGCTAAAATATATCGCGGTGAAGTTAAAAACTGGAAAGAAGTCGGCGGTGAAAACAAACCTATCGTTGTCGTTACGCGTGATACAGCCTCCGGTACGCGCGGCGCATTTGAAGATATCTTAAAACTTAAGCGGAAAGTAAACGGTATCAAAGTATCGGCGATTGCAGCAACCGCGCAAGTGGGCAATGGTAACGGTATGGTTAAGACAATCGTTGCCAATAACCCCTTTGCCATCGGTTACATCTCTTTAGGCTCGGTAGACAGTTCATTAAAAGCCTTAGCGGTTGACGGCTATAAAGCCAGCGATAACAACATTGCGGCCGGCGACTACACCATTGCACGCCCGTTTGTTTTATTAATGAAAGATGATGTGAATAAAGAAGCACGTGAATTTGTTAACTATATTCTGTCCGATACAGGCCAGAATATCATCGTTAATGAAGGTTATATCCGCGTAAATTAATCCGCCGGACGCTAATGGGAAATAGTATTTCCCATTAGCGTCACTTTTATACGCACGTCCACTATCCGCATCACACATCATATGGATTTATTAATGAAAAATGTTATTGCTTTAACCGCCGCTATTGCCCTGTTAACGGCTCCATTTACCACCGCCTACGCAGCCGTAAGCGTATCCGGCTCTACGTCGGTATCCAACGTGGTTGAAGTACTGGCTGAAACGTACCAGAAAAGCAGCCGCCATAATGTTGACGTCCAGGGAACCGGATCTTCTTCAGGTATTTTAGCGGCGAAAAACGGCACCAGCATGATCGGTATGTCGTCAAGAGAGCTAAGACCCGATGAAGCGGCGCCAGATACACAGCAGCTGGTTATTGCCCGCGACGGTATTGCACTGATAGTCAATAATAACAATCCGGTAGAAAGCCTAACCCGAGAGCAGATAAAGCGCATTTACCGTAAAGAAATAACCAACTGGCAGGAAGTCGGCGGAGATAACAAAGCGATTGTCGTGGTCACTCGTGATGCCTCGTCGGGTACCCGTGAAGCTTTTGAAAAAATCCTCGGTTTAAAGCGCCGGGTGAACGGTATACCGGTAACCAGTATTTCAGCAGCCGCACAGGTTGCTAATGGTAACGGCATGGTTAAAACACTGGTCGCAAATAATGATTATGCAATCTCATATATTTCATTGGGCTCCGTTGATGACAATCTGCTCAAATCGCTGAAAGTAGACAATGTTGAAGCCAGTGAAAAAAACATTCTTTCCGGTCAATACAGCATAGCCCGTCCTTTTATCCTGCTGTTTAAAAATGAACTAGACCCGCAGGCAGCTGATTTTATTCGTTATATCATGTCCGATACGGGTCAGAGCATAGTAGCAGAACAAGGTTATATCCGTGTTAACTAACAATCCACCAGCAGCTCAAGGCAACGTTATGAATACCTGTACAAAAAACAGCGACAGCGGTATTTTTCTCCGCCCGACGCCTAAGCCGGACCGGCTGGGCACCTTTTTCCACCTTTTGTTTATCTGTTGTGCAATGGTCGGTGTCGTTTCACTGGCGACCATTGCCTGGTTCCTTTTCTCTGAGGGTTTACCCGCTTTTCGTCAGGCAGGCGTTATCGAATTAGTGTTCGGCAGTGAATGGCTGCCGCCGGCATTATTCGGGATTTTCCCGATGATTGTGGCCTCGTTAATTTCAACATTCGGCGCAGTATTAATAGGCGTTCCGATTGCCATTTTAACAGCCGTTTTTCTTGCTGAGCTTGCCCCAAAATGGCTGGCTGATATTGTCCGCCCGGCCGTTGAACTGCTCGCTGGTATCCCGTCGGTTGTATACGGATTCTTCGGCTTAGTGGTTATCGTGCCTGCCATTGAAGTACTGTTTAATATCCCGGCCGGTAATACACTATTAGCCGGGGTTATTGTCTTAGCTATTATGATCCTGCCGACCGTTATCACCATCTCAGAAACATCAATACGCGCCCTGCCGCCGGTTTACAAAGAAGGCGCATTAGCCTTAGGCGCGTCGCATATTTACAGTATTTTTAAAGTGCTTATCCCGGCGGCCCGCAGCGGCATTTTAACCGGTGTGGCGTTAGGGATTGCCCGCGCAATCGGTGAAACCATGGCGATTATTATGGTCATGGGGAATGCGCCGGCCATGCCGGGCTCAATACTTGAACCGGCAAGAACATTAACCGCGAATATCGCTATGGAAATGTCCTATGCAACGGGGATCCATGCCAGTGCCCTTTATTCAACCGGTATAGTATTACTGATATTTATCGTACTGCTTAATGCAGGCCTGCTGTACATTAACAAGAAGAGTGTTCACTAATGTTAAAACGCGAAACTCAAGATAAACTTCTGCTTGCCTCAACCTGGGCGGCCGCTTCCATTACCATTGTGTTTCTATTATGGGTGGTGTGGCACATCTTAAGCAACGGGCTCTCCCATGTCAGCTGGGAATTTGTCAGCAGTGCTTATACACGTATTGGTGAAAGTTCCGGTATCTGGTCAATGATTGTCTCAACCGTTTATATGGTTGCTCTAACATTAAGCATTGCAGCCCCAGTCGGCATTATGACCGCTATTTATTTAACGGAATACGCTAAAGCCGGCAGCAAAATCGTGCAGGTGCTGCGCTTCTGTATCGAGTCATTAGCCGGTATCCCGTCAATTGTATACGGCCTGTTTGGTATGACCTTTTTTGTTACGACTCTAGGGCTGGGCTTCTCAATTTTAGCCGGTGCCTTAACGTTATCGGTGTTAATTCTGCCGGTTATTATCCGCACCACCGAAGAAGCATTAATGGCCGTCCCCATGAGCTACCGCGAAGGCGGCTATGCATTAGGCAGCTCTAAAATTTATACCATCTGGCGTTTAATTTTACCCAGCGCCATGCCGGGTATTGTCACATCAGTCATTTTAAGTATCGGACGTGTTATTGGAGAATCAGCACCGGTATTTTTAACCGCCGGTATGGTCACAAAAATTCCAGAGTCGGTGTTTGATTCCGGCCGCACCCTGACCGTACATTTATATAAATTAACCCAAGAACTCTTTACCCAGCATGAATGGGATCAAGCCTATGCAACCGCAACCGTCTTGATTGTTTTAGTGCTTATCTTGAATTTAATTACAAAAATTATTGCCGCCCGTTACAACAAAGCATCACATTAAGGTCGATATTATGAATAAGCTAGAAGTTAACAACCTGAATCTTTTTTACGGCGAAAACCATGCGCTCAAAGATATCTCAATTAAAATACCCAATCGTCAGGTAACAGCATTAATCGGTCCTTCCGGCTGCGGCAAATCAACGCTGCTGAGAACCCTAAACCGTATGAATGATTTAGTGCCCAATGTAACAATCAACGGTGAAGTGAAATTTGAAGACTGGGATATCTATGCCAATAATGATGTAAAGCAGCTTCGCATGCGTGTCGGTATGGTTTTTCAGAAAGCCAATCCTTTTCCCATGAGTATTTATGAAAATGTTGCTTTTGGGCTTAAAGCACAGGGCATGCGTGATAAGAAACAGCTGGATAAAATCGTTAAAGAATCACTGCGCAGCGCGGCGCTTTGGGATGAAGTACAGGATCGTCTTGATACTTCTGCACTCGGCCTGTCAGGCGGGCAGCAGCAGCGTTTATGTATTGCCCGTACCATTGCTATGGAGCCTGAAGTGATTTTAATGGATGAACCCACCAGTGCCTTAGATCCTATCGCAACCCATAAAATTGAAGAACTGATGGACGAGCTGCGTAAAAAATTCACCATTGTGATTGTCACCCACTCCATGAATCAGGCGAAACGTATTTCTGATAAAACCGCTTTTTTCTGGATGGGAGAGTTAGTTGAACACGGTGATACACAGCAGGTCTTTAACCAGCCGCAGGATAAACGTACCCAGGGTTATGTCAGCGGCGAGTTTGGTTAATAAGAAATATTAAAACCCGGTGCTTCAGGAACATCTGATTTTCTATAATAGATAAATTCCCTGCATCATAAATACAATAAAAGTGCAGTCAGCAGACTGCGCTTTATAAGTACAAGGTAAGGCCAGTTGTATAGCGGCAGCTAAAGAGGACTGTTACTGATTAACATCATCCATCTCATTAAAGTACTCAACCTGCTCTTCAAGGGGCATCTTTCCCCCTCCCTCTAGTGTACTCGCGCCCAGTGTCCACATAAAGAAGCCGCCGTAACCTTCTTCATGCTGCCACTGAGTACGCTCTATATTTGTCGTTCTTTCTTCAACAAACCGGCCTTCAGGTCCCCATTGACTGTTAATGGTATTTCCCAAAACCACTTTATCTTTATCCACGTATTGGGCGTAGTTATTCATTGCAACTTTATACAGGAAATTCTCTCCTGCGTCGTAGGCCATCACATTAAAGAAATCGAACTTGTCACTTGCAGACTGCAGTAATGGAATCACTTCACCGTGATGTGCAGAGCGCCCGGATGGTTCAACATAGGAGCAGTTTTCAGTCACTGATGAACTCAGACATGACTCAGGATCTGCACCAACATGATACGTTGTTAAAGAAAGCAGCGTATCGTGGCCAACCTCTTCATCCGCACGTATCAAGTCGATTAACGCTTCCAGATTCTCATTTTCCTGTTCAGTAATTCGAGCTGTTTTTTCAAAATCAAAATCCAAACCGTCAAGAGTGATATAATCAGCAATTTGATATGCTTCAAAGTTACATTCTTCCATCTCTACCGGCTCACCACGGCTGTCTAAACATTGACCATTATGTATTTCATCTTCAGTCAGCCCTTTTTTATACACTGGGTACGGGGTTTTAAGAAGTTCAATTAAGCCTTCCGCAATTGCTTCACGACTTTCAGGCGTATTTAAATACCCCCATATACTTTCATAGGTCTGCCCGCCGAAGGCAACTAAGACCGCTTTTTCCGGATCATCATGTTTGAGGTGCGTCCAGGATAAATAATTCGGCGCAAGCCAATGAGCATCATAAGCAGGTATATCAAACATGCCGTCTGAACTTATAATTGTACCGTCTTGAGTCCATTGACCAAACGCCAGCAGGTAACCGTCGCCATTGGAGTTGTTGATCGTATCGTTAAGCGGTGCCCAGGATGTCAGGTAACTGATTGAACGATCAGGATTATCAGCAAGCCCGGTACCTGGGACATGTACTTTTACTTCAATATCTGAAACTGCCGTTTTCTGCTCAACATCCTTGCTGTTAACCGCTTTGGCGTAAATGCTGTGCCCGCCTACTGAAGCTCCGATCCAGTCATACTGATAAGGTGCTTCTGTCGCTGTGTGAACTTTATTATTATTAATATAAAACTCAACATAGTCTATCTCACCTTCAAAACTGGCGACTTTAGCTGTTAAGTTGATAGTACGTCCTTCAGTATACGTTGATCCGTCTGCAGGTGATGTCAGGCTGACCACAAGATCCTGATCCGTAACTGCTAGCGGTACCGGTGTTGTTTCTGTGAAACCATTTTCTAAATCATAAGCCACTGCAGTTAATACATAAGGACCTTCTGACTGTCCCGGTACAGTTATAATATACAGCCCCTCTTCATTGGCTTCTGTGCTCGTTGCGACAACTTCCCCGCCGAGTAATAGATCAACTTTTGCGATTTCGCTTTCTGAAGACGAAGCATCAACCGTTACCACAAACGCTTGTCCAGGGGCGATACGCTCACCGGCAGCCGGTGATAAGATACCCACTTCCGGCGGAGGTGTTACATCACACTCCCCAAGGTCGTCCCATGCACCTTCCCAGGCGTCAGGATAGTCAGGATGTCCGGTACCCGGAGCCCACACCGGATCACCACACCAGCCGAATACTTTACAGGAAAAGATTGAGCCGACATTGGAAACCTGATCTCCAACCTGATAAGGAATACCGTCCTCATACTGCGGTACAGCCCCACAACTGCCGCCGCTGCTGTCAGTTACGGTAATCGTCAGACTTGACTCAGTTGTCAACTCGGCAGCATCTACGGCTTGTGCATGAATTTCAACGGTGCCTAGCGTATCTGCAGTATAATCACAGCTGTAAGTGTCACTCGGCGCTTCCGGATCCGGCAGTCTAGTACAGATCTCAGTATTATTTGCGTAAAAAGTCACTGAAACAAGGTCATCATCGGCATCAGTTACCTGTGCAGATACCTCAAGCTGATCAGAAAGCTTATGGCTGCTTTGGTCTGCCGGGCTTAAAAAGTTTATGATCGGCGGATTAACAGGAACTTCAGAAGAGGTAACTTCAACATCCACAGACTGCTGTTCAATATTCTCGCCTGCCTCATTAAAAGCTATCACAGTGATAACCGCTTCTCCGGCAGCAGTCGGCGTCCAGCTGTGTGTGTATACCTCTTTATCGTCTTCTATCTGCTGCTCAGAAATCCGCTCATTTTGTGCCCAGAACTCTACTTTAACAGCATCTTCACCAGTTACCTGTGCTGAAATATCAACAGCTTCAGAAATCGGCAGTTCAGCACCGGACTGAGGTGATAAAATAGTCACTTCAACATCACTCGGTGTACCGTCTTCCTGAGTGATAACCTTAACAGACTCTTCAAACGCGCTGATATCAGCTATTTGTCCGCCGAAAGCAACGGTCAGCGTAAATGACTCACCCGGCTGCAGTGTATGATCAACCCAGTCATCTTCTGAAAACTTAATTTCCACATCATGCACAACACCGCTACTGCCCGGAGCATGTTTAACGGCCAATGTCGGATAGCTAAGAGCAGTAGATTTCCATCTGACATCCGACGTTGACTGATCCAGCACAAACTGCACTACCGCATCCATTAAATCTACCTCAACATTATCACTGTTGAGTAAGTTAATATCATAAGTGCTCCAATACTGACCTTCACTCTGCGCTTCAACCTCAGTATTAAATTCACTGGCAACAACACTTGCTATAGGAGAAAGAGCAAAACCAAGGCTGAAAAGACCGATACCGATATTTCTGCCGACACTTCTTTTAAACATAAAATTCACCTTCAATAGTTCTTACAAAAAATTAATAAACCTACAATTCCAGCTGTCACTTTAATATAAAGTGCATTTGAAACAGGTTTAATGAAGACACTTTACCCTTTATATCAACAGCTTATAAGTGATAAGTAGTGAAAGGATGTGAATTGTTGTGATACTAGAAAATAGTGCCCCCTTTGCCGCCTGAACGCATGTTTTTCGACAGATTAACTTTTTGTAATACTCCCTCCACCTTTTTGACATGTGCCCCCAAGTAAACTTCAGTCATCAATCACGAGGAGATAAATATGAAACTAAATAAATTAAACAAACTAATCTGTGCTGCCGGCGCGCTTACTTCTTTTACAGCAGCCGCCGACAATGATGCGCTTTCACAGCTGGCATTAAAACGCGCCAGTTTCACCATGGAGCAGGCCGTTGAAAAAGTAAGCTGTGACTATCCCGGACAAATAGCCGAATTTGCAGTCGATGACCATAGAGGACAAAGCGCCTATCAAATAAAAGTGCTTAACCTGCTGAAAGAAGAGAAATATAAGCTGTACTTAAGCACAGAAGACGGATCCTTACTCAAAGAGAAAAGCAGCAGTTTTAAAACACTGGGTTTCAACAGCTTAGACGATGATGATTATCAGGCTCTGCAGGAACTGCAGGTATCAGAATTCAATCTGCAGTCCACAATTGCCATGGTCAGTGAAAAATACAATGCAGAAATTGTGGAGTTTGAATTAGAAAATGAAAAAGGCATTACTTTCTACAAATTCAAATTATTGGATCAGCACAGCCGCCAGCATGTTTATGTCGATGTTAAAACAGGTGAGATGAACAACATTATAAAAAGCTAAGCATGTTAAGGCAAAATACTATTTTCTGCATCCAGCCAGACGCTAAGCATCTGCTTATCCGCCAGGCAGATATAGATTGTTAATTGTTTAAATTCTTCACGGGAGCAGGCAGCCAGCGCCGTCTCGGCGGCCTCCCGATGAGGATAACCGTACACACCGCAGGATATAGCAGGAAAAGCGATACTGCGGCAGTGATTCTTAAGCGCTAAACGCAGCGAGCTTAAATAAGCACACTGCAGCAGTTCTTTCGGATTCGTTACCTGTTGATAAACAGGCCCCACGGTATGAATAACATATCGGCAGTGCAGACGGCCGGCGGCGGTTATTCGAGCTTGCCCCGTTGGGCAGCGGATGCCGTTAACCTCTTTGACTTTGCGGCACGCTTCTAATAAAGCAGGACCGGCAGCCCGGTGAACTGCACCGTCAACGCCTCCTCCTCCGAGCATTTGCGGATTAGCTGCATTAACAATTGCGTCAACGTCAGATTTTGTTATATCGCTTTCGATCACAAATATATTTTTCATCTGTTTTTATTCCCAGCCACAAGCACTTAAATATCAATATAAGCAAAATTGAATTGTCTATAAAACAGTCTTACAATTTCTATGGCGTTCTGTTAGAAAAAGTGGTGATGGTTATAATAATTCCGTATCCGTTTGTTTAGCTCAAGTATAGATAAACTGACTTATTTAACTGATGAATATCCCAAATAATTCAAGGGGAATGGAGCAGAGTTATGAAGGTAATATTTATTGCAGTCATTTTATTTTATACAAACCTTGTTTTTGCCCAGGTACAGTTAAAAATATGCACAGATGCAAGCACTTGGTATCCCTTTACTTTTGAAAAAGATGGAATATCAAAAGGTATTCATATTGATCTTGTTAAACAGGCCTGTGAAAAATTAAACTGGCGATGCTCATTTAAACCTTTACCCTGGAAGAGATGTCTGCAGGAAAGCTTTCAAGGTAAATATGACGCAATCGTTTCGGCCTCTTACACAGGGCAAAGGGCCAAACACTTGTACTACCCGGAAATAATAGTGCCGGGCGTAAAAAAATCAAAGTGGCGAATTACTCAGCTAGAGTACATCGTTGTTACACACCCAAGTCTTAAATATAAATTTACTGGCGATCTTAGTACTTTACCCAAGCCGATTAGGGCTCCCTTAGGTTACTCCATCGTGGATGACCTTAGAGAAAAAGGGATTGAGGTTTTAACGGATCAAAAAGCTGAGACTAATTTTATCAAGGTGATTAAAGCCAAACGCGGTTCAATCATCAGCCCCCATGGGACTGCTAAGCTTCTTATTGATAAATTTAATTTAGATGCATCAACCCAAATTCATGAAAAACCAATTGCATCAAAGTCATATTTTATGCCCTTTTCTAAAAAAACAAAGGCTCTTCAGAAGCAGCGTATCGAAATATGGAAAACAATTATTTCGATACGAGAAAATCAAGAACTCTATAATAAGATAATATCGAGTTATTAAGAAAAAAATAATAAGCTTCACGGTTCGCTTTTAGGAAAAACGAAACTAAAAGTGTTCAATATTCCGGGGGGCAGAATAGATTACAATTTCAGCCAATGACGCTGTTATTTATCCACCGACACCTGAAGCAATCTTATTTCCTGAGTCAATTTCTTTAATAAAAAACAAGATATCTCCTCTGTGTAACTTAATATGTGCACTGTAATTTTTTCCCGGCTCTACAAAGGCGGTTACCTTGGCTGAAGCCGTGCTGGTTCCTCTATTGCTGTATTTGTAATAACTGAGATCAAATACATGGGTACCAGACTCAATACTGATCGCTTCTTGATATGGAAAATGATCATAATCTAATACCTTTCCATTGACAGCTTCAAATGCAACGCTCCCATTATTGTACGTTCCAATAATTGTTGCAGCGTTATCTGTATCAAAATCATCGGGAAGATTATAAGAAGAGCAGCCCTGCAGGATAAGCAGCAGTATAAAGGCAAATATTTTGTTCACAAAAACTCCTTTTAATAATAAGCATGATGAGTTCAAACACCGACAACACATCACAAACAAGACAATAGTTTATAACAAATTAGACACAAATACACAGTAATTTATTATCGTAAAAGGCAAGAATAAGTCCAAAAAAGGCATATAAAACACTAAAACTAGGTAGAAACCAACAAAACAACTTAAATTCAAAAAGTTACAGGTGCAAAAAAACATCCTGCCGCAGTCAGCTATTGTAGGCTACAGCAATGTTTTTGTTGACCTTTTTTCGATTGCGACACGAACTTTAAGTAATTAATTTATCAACGGGATTTATGACTGGAAATAATTTTTTGCAGGTGGACAAAAAACAACCAGACAATCAAAATAACCGGTTTCAACAAAACCGCCCTCCTTCGCAGAAATCAATTATTAAAAGTCATTTAGGTGAAAAAGGCTGAGTTTATCTTTTGAGTAAGGGGCAAAATCTAATGGTAGATCTATCACATGATAATTTATTGTTCGCCGCTTTCAGGATAACTACAAAGTGAATAAGACTCACCCGCCCACTTTTCTATTCAAAAGGAAAACAGCCGCATGGCATTTTCATAGTCAAATATCTCAAATACGTTGATCTTGAAAGCATAACTTCAACTGCTAACTGTTTCTATTAATTCAATATCTCTAAGATTAACCACCATAAAAAATGCTTTTCCTTAACAATTCTTCCCCTGACCTTAACTGTTCGCTAACCTGCATTTTTAGACTTGCATAAATACTGTTGTTTCTGAGCTATGCTTAGAGAGTTAAAGTAATTAAGGAGTCTATTGTGAAAATATTCCTAACCTGCCTGCTGCTCATACTGACGGTTGAAGTTCACAGTGAGACTTTCCGTATTGCCACAGGTGAATTTACCCCCTATTGTTCCAGTGTTGCCAAACACAAAGGGTTTGCCAGTCATGTGGTGAGCGAAGCTTTTGCCCGCCAAGGGCATAAGGTGGAATTTTATTTTTTGCCCTGGAAACGAGCGCTTGCACAGACCCAGAGCGGAAATTTTGACGCAACCAGCTGGTGGGCTTTCAATGAGCAAAGAGGCGAGAATTTTCATTATAGTGAGAAGCTTTTAGAAGCCCATATTCATTTTTTTTACGTAATAAGCCATCGCCCGGATTTTGACTGGAAGACAGTGGATGACCTTAGCGGATATCGGATAGGTAAAACTCGCGGTTACTTTACCTCCGACACACTTGAAGCCGCTAATAAAGATGGCAAAGTGACATTCATTACAGTGAATGATGATGAACAAAATTTCAGACTGCTGCTTTACGGACGTACCGATCTGTTTCCTGTTAATATTGTTACTGGACTTGAGCTGCTGAGAACAAAATTTGCTCCAAATATTATCCATCAAGTCACTTTTCATCCTAGGCCGATGAACTCCCGCCCGGGCTTTCTATTGTTTCCCAAAACCAATAAACGTTCACAGGAGATCATGCGTATTTTCAATGCAGGATTAGAGTCACTTCGTGCAGACGGTACCTACGATAATATGTTTGATAACCTGTTATCAGGGTATTATTCTCAATAAATAGTGTCTGCCCATATGAATTAATAATTCAATAAGGCTGATGTAAACATTTAAGCAATGAAACTGCTCTACAGGCTCAACAGAATAGAGTTATACACTACAATTGAAGCCCGGCTTATGAAAAAACTGTTATTGAGTTATTTATTACTGTTTACATTTTCTCCTGCCATGCCCGCCGTAGAGTCTATAACTCTTGCCATAGGAGATTGGGAACCATATACGTCCAGCAGAGATAAAAAAGGTAAAGTGCTGGAGCTTGTGGTTGAGGAAGCTTTTGAACTGGAAGACATTCACGTTGAATATGAACATTTCCCCTGGAAAAGAAGCTTTGAATATAGCCGTGTAGGCAGATTTCACGGAACATTCCCATGGTACAGAACCAAACAAAGGGAAACCGATTTTTATATAAATAACGAACCGATACTTGTAGAGAAAACCGTTTTTTTTCACTTAAAGAATTCAACGTTTGACTGGTCAGATTTTGATGATTTAGAAAAATACCGGATAGGAGGCACTGTTGGATATTCCATTACACGGATGCTTGAGGGTTACGGTATAGACGTGGAATATGTGGGAAAGGAAGATTTAAATTATAAGAAAATTCTCTCATCCAGAATTGATATTTATCCAAACGCTCTTAATGTCGGATATTATCAGATAGAAATGTTATTTGATGATGTTGAATCAACCCGTTTTACTCATCACCCCAAAACATTAAATGAACAATCCTATTATATGCTGTTTAATAAAGACCTTCCTAATGTAGAAGAACTGGCTGATAAACTAGATTCTGGACTGAGAAAACTCAAGGACAGCGGCAGGTATGATGCGATTCTTTCTGCATTCGATTCTAAAATACCGATTCAATAAGACTGATCTACACAGCAAAAATAGTACAAAATCCGCAACTGTACATTTACATATTAAAATCCATACACGGCACTTTTCTCAATTCAATATTTTGTATCTATTTTCAAATCTTTGCCTGTATTTTTTTAGTGAAAACTGCTATTTTCTTGCGGTATATCTATGCAGGTTATCGTTATTGTGCACAAATCATCAGTCATGTTTTGCGTTTAGTTTCGATATACCAAGCTTTTCAAGCTCATCTCAATAAGCCGACAGTCCCCGAGCATCTGTTAAACAGGGGGATTATTCCCCCCCCCTAATACCCAGAGCTCTTAGTTATAACCCCAGCACAATCATATCCTTTTTAGTGACATGCAGTACTCCTTCACAGGTATTACCAATCACTTTTCCAGCCAGTAATTTTTTACCCATACTGCCTATAATAACACCCCCCGCATGATGCTGACAGGAAATGCTGTCAATCACTTCGTTAGGAGTCCCCATTTTTATATGGATGTTTTCTGGAGGGATATTAAACTCTTCAAGCAGCAAATTGGCATTTTTACACGCTGATGCCTCAATTTTTTTGTAATACTCTTGAGCTTTATCAGGGCCGAAATCAGTCAAGACTCCAGGAGGTGAAATAGCAAAGCAGCAGTGAATTGCCAGTGACATTTTTTCCGCAAAATCAAAACCAAACGTTAGTAGTTTTTGGTTTAATTGTCGTTTCTCCCGACTGCTTGCCATCAAATCTAATGCTAATAATACAGACTTTCCATCTTTGCCTGTTTGTTGTTCAACAGCAATATAGGAAGGTATCTTGCTCTCTCGCAATAACAGCCAGTCTGAAGGTGTATGTAAAAACGATTCGCTGCGATGGCCTTTTTTTACATAAAAGTCATATTTATGCTGTTCACAATGCGTTAAAACAGCATCGACAAAATATTTTTCCCAAATAATTTCATGGGTAATTGATATGGTAGTGCTGTAAGCTGTTATATACTTTTTCCACCAGACTTCTTTTTGTTGAATCAATTGATCTTTTATTCGCAGGTTTTCGATCATATCAAAAACATCATTCATCCAGCTTAAATTCTCATAACAATAGATCAATACGTGAATGTCCGCCCCGGTTATTGTCGCAATATCAATAGCTCTATCCAATGCACATTTGATCTCTTGCTCCTGCTCAAGGATAACTAGTATTTTAGCCATGACAGCCCCCTTAAAGTACACGAAAGATATACAATAACTATAGTATAGAGTGGTACTTGACGCAGCCGTTTTCATGAAAATAAAACGTTATCTTCTTTTTGGTAGATTGTAGTGGTGCAGAGGACGTGCTGGGCGGTTCAATACGTGTTTTGAACGATTTTTAGAAAGGATCAAGATTAAAGACCTGCTCCTCTAATTTGTTTGCACAGCGCTAAGCTTCGTAGACATAAGTCTTTCGTCGACGATGTCATCGTAGATGAAGACACACGCTCGATGATTAACAGTATAATTTCTATTGCAAAAAATAAGAATATAAAAACTGTTGCTGAAGGTGTTGAAACAAAAGAGATGTTATTAGAGCTTAAGGGATTAGGGTGTGACATATACCAGGGCTGGTATTTTTCAAAACCTATAGATAAATATCAACTTGAGCTGTTTCTATGCGATAACAATATTTAACTTCGTAGGTATTATCAACTAATCTAGCTGAGCCGATTAAATTCATTCAAACACACTTTAACCAAAATTGGGGACGCAGCTAATCACATTCAGAAAAGGAACGATCGCAGCCCTTTAGCGGCATTAGAGTAAATAAACTAAGCAGCCGCTACTGAAGTGAAAACAACCTGCCTTTGGCCGTTTTACGAACACCTGTTTTCAGTTTGGCTGATAATCGAATCAATCAACAATGCTTATTCTTCGCAGATCAATAAATCAGCTAACCTCACTTCAGAGTAACTGTGGGACAAACTTTTATGACCAAATAAGTTTAAGCCCCTTCCCTTTCGTATTTACCACTGGCAAGCTGAAACTTCATCACGTGGAATAGCGAATTGATGCCTGCAGTTGTCTGCAAGCCCCATTTTACCAAATGTAAAGACAGCCTCTCCCAGATTTTCAAACGCGGTATTTTGAATTGTTGGAGTTATTGCTGACACTTTTGCTTTGGGGCGACGTCTGTACCTGCTGTCTGATTACACACCAGGCTCATACATAACGGTTTCGCAATAGCTTGGGGTACTACCGCATCTACTCTCTTGACTACCTGATAGGTAGTCACATCAACATCTGAAATTTCAAATGGT
Source organism: Psychromonas ossibalaenae ATCC BAA-1528 (assembly GCF_000381745.1). Lineage (GTDB taxonomy): Bacteria > Pseudomonadota > Gammaproteobacteria > Enterobacterales > Psychromonadaceae > Psychromonas > Psychromonas ossibalaenae. The sequence continues at coordinate 103,697 of NZ_KB906971.1, forward strand.
TCACTAAAGGCATAGTTGGCCCACATAATACCCAAGAAAAAAACTTTATTCATCTCCAGTCTCACCTTCTTCATATAAACCATATAAGCAACTGATTGAAAAAAACAAAAAACTAAAAGCAGCCAGCAAAACAACATAACCTTTTGGGTGGTTAAAATTGTACTACTTTAGATGGGAATACTGCGATAGAGGAGCAAAGCCAGCGTATTTTAATAATGATATCGACAAGAAATTATTGTCAAATGAGCGTCAGTAACAGCATAAACTAACCTATTTGTTTCATCGATACGACGAGACCAAAAACCAGATAAGTTCTCTTTCAATGCTTCTGGTTTGCCGATTCCTTCAAATGGAGATCGTTTTGTATCACTTATTAGTTTGTTAATTCTCTTTAACGTTTTTTTATCCTGCCCTTGCCAATAAACATAATCTTTCCATGCTTCATCAGTCCACGCAAGCAGCCTAGTCATTTGGAATTTCTCTCTCAGTAATTTTACCTAATTGAAATTGTTCGATTGACTTTGATAAGTGCACAGCATTAGCTGGAGATTTTAATAAATGAACAGTTTCCATTAAACTGTTGTAATGTTCCATAGACATTACAACTGCATCTTCAGCATCTCGACGAGTAATTACAGTACAATCAACATCATCAACAACATGATCTAAAACTGATTTAAGCCCATTTCGTGCTTCTGTGAATGATACAATACGCATATAAGCCACCTCTCTAGTTGTACAATTAATAAGACAAGTCTAACTAATAAAGATAACATGTGCAACATTATGTACAACTTAACAACTGGGAGAGAGCTAACTCGCCACTCCAAGTACTTTCGAGTTAAGAGACTAATTCAGTAGCAAGAACGGACTCATGCTTAATTGCTTCAAGGTAATTTCTTGTTCTAAGGCTTATTCTTGGTTGTTTATGCTTGCCATTAGCTCTGATATTCCATCTAAACGTGTAGATACCAGTACGGCTTTTAATAAGATAAGTAGATTCTCTGGATGAAAAGTTAACTTGGGGATTGATTGGCATAGTGTCGGCTCGATTGTCGGCTTTGAGTAACACTGTTGTAACTTTTGAATAAAGAGGCTGATAAATCAACCTCTTATAATGTGGCGGTGACGGAGAGATTTCCCATCTAAAAAACTATGCAACATAACCTATTGATTTAATTGAATTGTAACAAATAGAGGCTCGATTGTATAGGAGTTTTGTGACAGAGGAAATGAGCATACTTGCTAGGCGTGCTCCCTACTAAAGATCAGAAATAGACAAAATATCACTGCCCTTTTGCAATTACTAAATACCCATTAAGCGACACATTTTTATTGTATTTTGCGAATAATTTAACGCCCCTAATCATCATCAAAATCCATCTCTAAATCTTCAAAAAATTGATAATCATCTAAACGAGGTGTTTCTATCGTATAGCGAGTTTTTTTATCATAGGTTTCACCGTAGTAAACTGGCTTTTTGCCGTTTTTAGCAGAGCCGAGAATACGCTTGATTGCAACAAGCTGGTTAGAGTGACTCATTTCTTTAGAAATATTAAAAAAATCTACTGCGCCATAAAATGAGATTTTATAGCACTCAAAATAACCGATTTGCAGGTGTGCCTTCATCGCAGAGATATTTTTATATCCCATTAACTCAGACAAAGTGACATTTTTATTATGTGTAGCTTTTTTAAATAAATCCTTAATATATGCTTCTGTTAAACAATATGTTATTTCATCATCCGCATACATTACTGTATCGATTTTTAAATAAGGATGATCAATATTATTAAGAAGCTTTCCAACAGCAGTTAAGCTTAATTTTTTAGTGCCAAACAATCCCTTTTTACTACTGATATTTTTTAAACTCAGCGTGAAAGAGAGTTCATTACTCTTAGCTACGGTTCGGATCATCATTGCGTGGGCTATCAGCGCAAAAACAAACTTTAATTCCAGTGGGTTACTTGCTTGATAAAGACTGTGTTGTGCTTTGTTCTTATTTTTAAAACAAACGCTTGGAACGGGTAAAAATAGATTTTTTGTTAACATAATTTCCTCTTTTATTGGATAAATATTCCCAATATAAAAGGATTTTTTACATAACAAGCTCAGTGATAATTGACTAAATTAAATGGGTTGATATATTAAAATCATCTTCAACGGCAATTGAGATATTCATTTTAAAGCGCACGTCAATGCGCTTTTTCTTTCTCTTCAATAAATCATAGAAAATAATTATTGCAAATAATTCATCATTTTTAACGGTGATTTTTCAATAGCATCGTTTCGTAATTCTGCATTCACCCCTTCGTAATACTGCATTTAAACGTTCGTAATAATGCATCATATTAATATATTAAACTTTAATTAATTTTCTTTTAATTAATGAAATTGGCAAAAATATTGTTTGAAAAGCACATAACTGCTTCGCAAGAAAATCAGAGATTTTCAATTCTGGTGGGAGGAAATAACTAGGCGGATGATCAGAAAATAAACATCAAATAAGCTAAGTTGATTTTACTCCTACCATTTAGGCATAATTTTTTAACTCAGACAAATACGATGGAGAGATGGAAGTAAATCTAGCATTCAGTAAATAATTTCGATTTAGATTAAACACGCTTAATAATTAACAGGTCGTTTCGTAATTCTGCATTAACTTCTTCGTAATACTGCATTTAAACGTTCGTAATAGTGCATCATATTAATATATTAAACTTTAATTAATTTTCTTTTAATTAATGAAATTAGCAAAAATATTGTTTGAAAAGCACAAAACCGCTTCGCAAGAAAATCAGAGATTTTCAGTTCTGGTGGGAGTCGATTAATCAGACTGATTATCGAAAATTAAAACTGAAACAGTCCTAAATGCTGTTGAAATTAGTCCATATAAGCCATTTTTTACTGATTGGGTAAAATGATAGAGGCATTTATAAAAAGAGGTATATTCTATCGTTTAAAGTCGTTTCTTGGTGATAGTGCGATTTTTCTTAGTTTTATGCTTCAAAGCAATGGCATTTTGAAGCTCACTCGCTAACTTTGGGTCAACAATTCTAAGCGCTAAAATAGCCCTATTTACTTGATCAAGTGATAGGTAAAGCGTGGTATCAAGCGAGTCTACTTCCGCCTGTATCTCTTCAACTAACGACTGTTCAGACTCAATACGATCCAGCAGATTTTTTGAAGGTGCTTCCATCTTATCCAAGATTTTATCTCGTAACACAATACTGTTTTTTAATTTATCATTTTTCATCATTAATAATTTATCGGTAACAAACTCCGACACACTCAATGCCTGTGTTTTTTGTAGTTCTGCTTTTGCTGTATTAACCAGGCATTGTTTATTGCCTTTTTTATTATTATTTTTCATTTCTGTTTCCTTAATCATCTATTACAGCAATAGCATAGCTAATAAGCTTTGCAAGAACCATAAGCCATTGACCCACTTTGGTTATTTGACAAATCGTAAAAATATGAGTGGATAGATATTAGGAAATAAGACAGTTTTACTGCCCTGCAAGTTGTGCCACGGTTAACCCGTAGCCTTGCTTTTAAAAACGATAAATCGCTTTAAAAAGAGTGGTGATTGATAGCCAAAAATACATTTAAAAATCTTATTGCATTCGATATTTTAAAAACATTTCTCGTTATCAATCTTCGCTAAAACCATCATTAAGCATTAGCTGTTTTTACTTCCTCATTACATTTGGATCATTAAGGAGAAAGTAAAAATGGAGTGCAACCGTAAAAATAAAGAAAAAATAATTATTCGTTGTTCAGGTGAAAAAAAAGCTGAGTTAGTGGCGATTAAAGAGAGTTTACAGGTAGATACTTGGCTGGAAATGGTTGAGCTATTAATCAGTGAAAAAGAGATAGGTCCCCCTAAAGTCATCATTCAAGACGATATGTATTTAATGAAAATACTCACTGAATTAAGGCGGATTGGCAATAATTTAAACCAGCTAACTAGGCACTGTAATACCAACAAAGCAATATCAGTGGACGAAGTTAAACAGTTGAAAAAATTAGCAACCTCTGTTTCTCGATTAAAAAACAAAGTGATTACAACTTTTGTTGTTAAAAGAGCAAAAAAAGGAGGTGCTTAATGGCTATTGCAAAAATCCTTCACGAAGGCGAAAAACTATATCAGCTAAAAAGAACCATTAAATATAATAGTGTTGCTAAAGAGTGGCTGAACTCAGCGGATAACCCTCGTTTAATTGGTGCGTTATCAAACTTGGGAGTTATAGATATAACCGATCTGCAAGCTTATGATCAGTTTATGAAAGAGTTCATTAAAGAAGTCACATTAAATAAATCCCTTTCAACCAATAACCGCCAGACTAAGCTTTATTCTCACGATGTAGTGAGTTTTGCGGAACTCGATAACCAACAACGCTCACAAGATGAATTAGCCCAAATAAGCATCGAAATATTAAACACTGTTTATGATATGGAAAATACCCCCTACATTCTATGGCCACAAACAGACAATAAGCACGGTTTACACTTTCATATTGTTCGATCAATGTATTCGAGTAATGGAGAGTATCAACGAGTTAAACAATCAAAATTGAAACTACGATCGGCTTGCGAAAAAGCAGAGAAAAAGCATTCTCTTGTGCTCACGGGTAAAAATATTAAAAACACTCCCAAAATCAAAAATGACCCAATGCTTAAAGTGTTTAAGAATAAAAAATCAGAAGCTAATTATCTGCACCAGAAACGACTCAACGAGGCAATAAACCAAGATTCCCCACTCATTAAACTAAAACGAAATATCCATAATGTAATGCTCACCACAACTTACCAAAGTGATTTAGAAATTGAAGAACACCAACACTTTGAAGCGGTAAATATTAAAATATCAGATAAAGAGCAAGTTAATAACGAGTTAAACTGCATTAAAAAAACGATATTTTCACTTTATAAAAAATCAGAAAATGAAGCGGAGTTTTTAAAGCAAATCACCGATAAAAAAATTACCGTTGAACTGCTTAAACACAGTAAATCAGGCAAAAATAAAGGCATCGTTTTTCACTATAAAGGCCAATCTATTTCAGGCGGAAAAATATCTAGTTCAATTACATTAGGCAAGATTAAACAACGCTTTCCAAACTTCATTAACACACTTGAAAAACCTCCTACATTCAGTCAAAGAGGAGCAAAACCAGTTAGCCTACTCGACTTTCATATCGAGCAGATAAACAAATATTATAAACAACGCAGTAACAAAAATAACGGGGATATTTTAATCTATTTTACCAAGAAAAATGTAGAGCAAAGACCCTATAACTTTAATCTTAAATTATCGCAACAACGAGATAAAATCAGCTTTGGCCCATCAACACCCAATGATTTTGACCTGAAATTAGCGCTTGATGTAGCGTTAGAAAATGGCTGGAAAGGTGCAATCATATCTAACTCAAGCCGTGACTTTTTAAAGCGTAATATGGCGATTGCTTACAAACAAGATCCTAATCTGTTGTTTTATTTTCAACCCGATAAACCTAATTTATTAACTTATGATGATTTAAAATCCATTAAAAGCGACCTTACCGCTACAGATATAAAAACAGCAATCAGAAATAATTTAATCTGCGAAGATGATACTCATAAAATGATTAATACGCTGAAAAAAATAGCTGAAACTCCGCAGGAAATAGGCTTTGCAGAAGCGCTTAAAAAAGGTTTTTCAATTGAAGAACTTGATAATAAATCAGCGCAAGCATTACAGCACTTTTACCAAAATAACACTTTTAAAACGATACCCCCCACGGAAAAACACCAAAACAGTTTAAAAAATGATGATGCCCGTGAAGCCTGTTTGAACGAGATAAAAGCAGAGTTAAACAAACAGCCACTTGATATAACCACAAAAGAGCATCGAGGCAACCCAAGCCAAAGAATAAAACCGCAATAGCTGTTGTTCAACAGCTCGTTTTTTATGCTTGTAAATCAAATAATCAGCGATTAATGAAGACCTTATAATAACATTTGTTATATAGTGGTTTTATTTTTAATAATTTGAGTGTAGAGCCTAATGACGAATAACAATTTCTCTTCAACCGCATCGTTTCTTTGGTCGGTTGCTGACCTTCTGCGTGGTGATTTTAAGCAATCTCAATATGGTCGAATCATTCTCCCTTTTACACTATTAAGACGTTTAGAGTGTGTGCTTGAAGCCAGTAAACCAGATGTATTAACCAAGTATGAAGCTGTAAAGGCGATGCCTTTTGAAGCGCAAGATAAACTACTGACACATTCAGCGCAATTAAGCTTTTATAATACCTCTAAAATGGACTTAAACCGCCTTGGTGAAACAGGTGTTGCCAGTAATTTAGAAAGTTATATACAGTCGTTCAGCCCTAACGCTCGTGAAATATTTGAACACTTTGATTTTTTCAATACCATCGACAAATTAGCAGAGGCAGATCTACTTTATAAAGTAGCTAAACGCTTTGCCACTACTGATCTACATCCAGAGGCAATTAGTAACTATGGAATGGGCTTGGTGTTTGAAGAGTTAATCAGACGCTTTGCAGAAAGCTCTAATGAAACCGCTGGTGAACACTTTACACCAAGAGATATTGTCCGTTTAACGACTTCATTAGTATTTAGTAACGATGATGATGCATTAACACAAGCAGGTTTAGTGCGCTCTATTTACGACCCAACAGCGGGAACAGGTGGCTTTTTATCATCTGGTATGGAGTATCTGCACGAGCTTAACGAAAAAGCTTCTTTATCTGCTTTTGGTCAAGAGCTAAACCCAGAGTCTTACGCAATCTGTAAAGCGGATATGCTAATTAAAGGGCAAAAGGTCGATAACATTAAGTTAGGTAATACCCTATCTAATGATCAACTACGCACCGATAAGTTTGACTATATGCTGTCTAACCCTCCCTTTGGTGTAGATTGGAAGAAAATCCAAAAGTTCATCAATGACGAGCATAACGACAAAGGTTTTGAAGGTCGTTTTGGCGCAGGTTTACCACGAGTCTCTGACGGTTCATTACTATTCTTAATGCACCTTGTGAGCAAAATGCGAACTCTTTCCCCTCAAGACAAGAGCCAAGGCGGATCACGTATCGGTATTATCTTGAACGGTTCTCCACTGTTTACGGGTGGTGCTGGTAGTGGCGAAAGTGAAATTAGACGTTACATTTTAGAAAATGATCTGTTAGAAGCGATTGTTGCCCTACCTACCGATATGTTCTACAACACAGGTATTGCGACTTATGTTTGGATTTTATCGTCTCACAAACCAGCTAATCGCAAGGGTAAGGTTCAGCTTATCAATGCCTCAAAAGAGCGAGCTAAAACAGGCGGTCGTGGACGCAGTGGCGGTGGTGAAGTTGAAGGTAATGATGAAAATGTATTTTACTCAGCAATGCGTAAATCACTAGGTAGTAAACGAAAAGAACTCACCGAAGAGAGTATTGAAACCATCGTTAAAACCTACGGGCAGTTTGTAGAAAACGACTTTAGTAAAATCTTTGATTATAAAGCGTTTGGCTACCGAAGAATAACCGTAGAACGTCCTTTAAAACTGGCTATTTTCCCGAAAGATGCACAACGTATTGAAGCGTTAACAGCGGATAAACCTTGGGCTAAATTATCGGAGTCAGTGCAACAAGCCGTGCTTAGTGCGTTAGCTTCTTTCACAGAAGAAAAAATACTTTCCCGTGATCAATTCTTATCTTCATTTACAGCAAAATTGAATGCAAGTCCTTTGCATAGCAAACTAACCGCAGGTCAGCAGAAACTCATCATCAAACATTTAAGTGAACAGGATGATGAAGCTGAAACGTGCAAAACAAAAGGTAAGGTAGAAGCAAACCCAGATCTACGTGATAACGAGAATGTGCCTCTAACCGAAACCGTTGAAGATTATTTTAAACGTGAAGTATTACCGCACGTTCCTGATGCGTGGATTGATACCAAAAAGATCGATGAAAAAGATAAAGAAGTCGGTATTGTCGGTTATGAAATCCCGTTTAACCGTCATTTTTATGTGTATCAACCACCAAGATCATTAGAGGTAATTGATCAAGACTTGGATGCAGTATCGGCTGAAATTATGCAGTTATTAAATGAGGTGCATTCATAATGACAGGTCGTTATAAAAAATACCCCGAATACCTTGATTCAGGTATTGAGTGGCTAAAAGAAATGCCTGCTCATTGGAAGCTTGTTAAAGCCAAAAACATATTCAAAAGAGTTCAACGACCAGTTCAACCTGAGAATGGAATTATCACCGCATTTCGTGATGGTGAGGTAACTCTTCGAAGTAAACGAAGAACTGATGGATTTACTAATGCAGTTAAAGAAATTGGTTATCAAGGTGTTAGAAAAGGTGATCTTTTAGTTCACGCTATGGATGGATTTGCAGGGGCTATCGGTATTAGCGACTCTGATGGTAAATGTTCACCAGTATGCTCAGTGTGCATTCCCTGGAATAAAGATTTGATCGATACAAGTTATTACGGTTACTTAGTTCGTCAACTTGCAGTAACTGATTATATTACTTCTTTAGCTAAAGGTATAAGAGAAAGATCTACTGAGTTCCGATACAGTGAGTTTTCAAACTTATTTTTAGCGGTGCCTTCTCAGGAAGAGCAACAAAATATCGCCAACTTTCTCGATCACGAAACAGCCAAGATCGACACCTTAATCACCAAGCAAGAAAAGCTGATTGAGCTGTTAAAAGAAAAACGCCAAGCGGTAATTTCTCACGCAGTGACCAAAGGGCTTAACCCCGATGCACCAATGAAGGATTCTGGTGTGGAATGGTTGGGTGAAGTGCCTGAGCATTGGGCGATTCCTAGAATAAAGCAAGTGGTTTCCACTCCAATTACAGATGGTCCACACGAAACACCAAAGTTTGTTGATCAAGGTGTTCCTTTTGTTTCCGCAGAAGCGGTTTCTAAAGGGGTTGTCAATTTCAATAAAATTAGAGGCTTTATTACAGAAAAGCAAAACGCTATTTACTCGATGAAATACTCCCCAAAAATATATGATATCTATATGGTAAAATCTGGTGCTACAACAGGCGTTACAGCAATCGTAGAAACGAATAAAATATTTAATATTTGGTCTCCCCTCGCTGTTATAAGAAGTAAAAATAGTATTCATCCTTACTTTGTCCTTAATTTTATGAGATCGCACGAGTTTCAAAAAGCTATTGAGTTAAATTGGAACTTTGGGACTCAGCAAAACATTGGTATGGGGGTTATAGGGAACTTACATATTGCTTGTCCTCCATTGAGTGAAGCCATTGAAATTGCAAGTTTTTTAAATGATAAAATTGATAAATATAACAAAATCATTGAAAAAGCGAATAAAGGAATAAGTTTAATAAAAGAGCGCAAAATAGCCCTCATTTCCTCAGCAGTAACAGGTAAAATTGACGTAAGAAACTACGAAGCAATTGAACAGGAATTATCAAATGGCTAAAAAAAATGAACGGACAATATTGTTTCTAGATTTGCACATTAATACTAAAACAACTTCGCCTAAAATTAACGGATTAACTAACAAGTTTACTCTGACTGAAATATTTAAAAAAATTGAAGCTATTCGAGAAGCAAATAATGTCAATATGGTTCGTGGTTCAGGAGACAATAAAACAGAAGTCTATCTGGCTGATATTGAACAAGATATTGCAAATAACTGCTGGAAACTACTAATCAATGTTACAGATACAACATTAGCTGACGAAGTTCACCGAAAAATTGGTGGCACTGATGACACTAGAAAGGTTAATGCTAAGCAAAATGGGGTAGGCACTGATTTTTCATCACATATAATTATAAAATCAGATCCAGAAGGAAATGGAAGTTGGATAGTATTATATGAGCAGTCACCTGCTTTATCTGTCAAATTAGTTTCCAGCTATTTAAATGAAATATTTAAGAGAATAGCGAAAGCAAATAAAGATGACTTTGAGACTGAACACCCTAAAAATATTGTAGATACCAAAGGGGTAGTAAAAAAGATCAATACCTACTGTCATTGTCATTTTAATGGACATATTTCTAAACAATTTGAAGATGACCTAAATGGTGGTAGCTTGAAGTCATTAACTCTTATTACAGGGAAAATAGATAGTGTTGTCGGCTATGACGCTCAAAAGCACACAAGTGTAAAAGAAGTTCAACTACCAATTAAAATAGATAAAGATGAAATATTGAAAGCAGGTGGAAATTATAAGCTGATTGATCGGTTTAGAAATAATGATGCAAAAGCAATGAATATGGAGTCAATCAAAGTATCATTTAAAGATGATGGTGATGTTTCTCATACCGCAGAAATAGATACTACTACAGGACAATTAATCAATTCAGAAAAATATGTGAAAAAAGTTAAAATCATAGGCTTTGCAGATATTTTAACTACTTCTGTAAACCTAATCTATAAACCAATCATCACTAAGATGCTAGAGCATATTTAATTATGACAAAATATGATGTGATAGCTTATCAGTTAACAAGACCTATTTCATACTTGCTTCTTAAACATCCAGCAGGAAAGGTTTATAACTGGATAATTCCACTTATTCTGACAGCCATTAGCTTAACCATTCTGGTGCTTTTAGCTGAAATAGGCGATGTTATCGGTCAAAATGGTTTAGTTGAAAATCTAACTGATTTTGTGATTAGCCTCCCTGGTTTTCTAATTGCGGCCTTAGCCGCTATTGCTACTTTTAATCGACCAATAATCGATCAAGAAATGATTGATGCTCCAACTATTGATATTAAGGCTGGTAATACTGAGTTAGTAGATCAAGCATTAACACGTAGAGACTTTCTTTTACGGTTATTCTCATTCTTGACTGTAGATAGTATATTCCTGATTATTTACGCAAAAATCGGATCAATTACATCTGTTCCAAGCTTTTTAGAAACTCAATATCATATCGCTGAATGGTTCTTCGCAGGTATATTTCTAACGATATTTTGGCAATTGCTCACCCTTTTGCTTTTTGGAATGTATTACCTTTGCGAACGACTTAACTTAAATATATAGGATTATCAATGACCGATAAATCTCAAGAAAGAATATTCCAAGATGATATTTTAGCGCAAATGCAAGCACAAGGCTGGTTGTTAGGTCAGTCGAACAGATACAACAAGCAATTAGCACTATACCCAGAAGATGTAATCGCTTTTGTTAAAAATACTCAGCCTGAACAGTGGGATAAATTATCTAAACACTACCCTGATACAGAGCGTAACCCAACCGCTACCACTGATGCATTGTTAAAATCTATCGAGCGAGATTTAAAAAATAAAGGCACATTATGGGTATTGCGAAATACCGTTAAAGATCGTGGTGCAAAGTTTAACTTATGTAGTTTTAAACCCGATCATAATTTAAACCCTGATGCTACCGTTCGTTATGATAAGAATATTTTACGAGTCGTGCCTGAGCTGGTTTATTCGCCTAATGGTTATGATGGTCGATTAGATTTAACTCTATTTGTTAACGGGCTTCCTGTTGTTACCTGTGAATTAAAATCTGAGTTTAAGCAGTCGATTAATAATGCCAAAGTGCAATATATGAAGGACAGGCAACCAAAAGATCCTACGACTAAAAAGCCAGAGCCATTATTAACTTTTAAACGTGGCGCATTGGTTCACTTTGCGGTGAGTCAATATAATGTGGCAATGACTACACGTTTGGCAGGTAAAAAGACGTTTTTCTTACCTTTTGATCAAGGCTCAAGTGAAGGCGGTCAAGGTAATGATACTCCAGTAAATGAAGATGAATACTCCACTGCTTACCTGTGGAACGAGATATTTCAGAAAGATAATCTACTACTGATTTTAAGTCGTTATATTCACCTTGAAGTTAAAGATGAAGAGCAGTTAGACGGCTCAATTAAAGTGAAAGAAACGATGATATTTCCTCGTTACCACCAATGGTCGGTCGTTTCTGAGTTAATTAAGACTGTTGATGCTGAAGGCACAGGTGAAAAATATTTAATTCAGCATAGTGCAGGCTCAGGCAAATCAAACTCTATTGCGTGGTTATCCCATCAACTTGCTTCAAAACACTATTACACAGACCACCCAGCCCTAAACAAACAGTCAGGTGATAAAGTCTTTGACTCTGTTATTGTTATTACTGATAGAACGGTGCTGGATAGTCAGTTACAAGATACGATTTATCAGTTTGACCATAACGAAGGAATGATTGCCCGTGTTAACCGTGAGGAAGCACAAGGCAGTAAATCAAGCCAATTAGCAGGAGAGCTAAAAGCCAGCACTTCTATTATTATCGTCACTATTCAAACCTTCCCACACGTTTTAGAAGCAATCCGTAAAGACTCTACCCTTGCAGGTAGAAGCTTTGCAGTTATTGCCGATGAAGCGCATTCAAGTCAAACAGGCACAACCGCCCGTAAATTACGTGAAGTATTAATGTCTGAACAGCTTGAAGGTGATGAAGAGCTGGATAGCGAAGATATGTTGCGATTATCGCTTGAAGCTCGTAAAGGCTCAAACAACATTAGTTATTTTGCTTTTACAGCAACACCAAAAGCGAAAACCTTAGAGTTATTTGGACGAACACCAGATAAAGATGCACCAGCCAGCGATAGCAATAAACCTCTCCCCTTCCACGTTTATTCAATGCGCCAAGCTATTGAAGAGGGTTTTATCCTTGATGTGCTTCAAAACTACACCAGCTATCGAGTGGCTTACCAATTAGCGCACGATAACCCGCAAACGGATAAAGAGGTCGATAGTAAAAAAGCATCGTCCAAAATGGCTAAATGGGTAAGGTTACACCCTTACAATATTGCTCAAAAAGTAGAAACAATTGTTGAACACTTTAATAGTAAAATTAAGCACCTACTAGGCGGTGAAGCAAAAGCAATGGTTGTTACCAGTAGTCGTTTAGAAGCGGTTCGCTACAAACTTGCTTTTGAAAAGTATGTTGAGCAAAAAGGCTATAACAATGTAAATGCAATGGTCGCTTTTTCGGGTGAAGTAAATGATCCTGATTTTCCTGATCAGCCTTTTACTGAAAACAATATGAACCCTAATCTGCGTGGTCGGGATATGCGTAAAGCATTTGATACTAATGATTATCAAGTGATGTTAGTTGCTAATAAGTTTCAGACAGGTTTTGATCAGCCCAAATTAGTCGCTATGTATGTTGATAAGCCACTTAAAGGCGTTGAATGTATTCAAACCTTATCAAGACTAAACCGCACCTACAAAGGTAAAGATAAAACCTTTGTGCTCGATTTTATCAATGAACCAGAAGATGTTTTGGCAGAGTTTAAAGTTTATTTTCAAACGGCTGAATTATCGGGCGTATCTGATCCTAATATCGTTTATGAAATTATGGACAAACTCGCAGAAGTTGGCATTTACCAATGGTTTGAAGTAGAAGCGTTTGTTGATGCTTATAACAGTAAACAAGCCAATCAAGCTAAACTGGCTAACCTGTGCAAAGCACCTGTTGAGCGTTTTACTGTTCGTTATAAAGAAGCAACACAGGTTTTACATTCAGCACAAGCCGAGCTTTCTAAAGCGAAGATTGAGCAAAACGATAAAAAAATAAAATATTGTGAAAATAGCGTAAAACAAGCCAAAGAAGCACGAGACATTTTAGAAGTGTTTAAAAAGGATTTAATCTCTTTCTATCGCTATTATGAGTTTAGCTCGCAGATCGTTGATTTTAACGATATGGAGCTAGAAAAGATGAGCATCTTTGCTAAACACTTACACCCTTTATTGCGTCTTGATGTGATTGAAGATGATGTGGACCTTTCTGATGTAGTAATGACTCATTACCGTTTACACGAACAACGAGAAGCAGATTTACAGCTAGGGGTAAAAATTGGAGAAGAGCCAGCACCTTATTTAGCACCAAGCAAAGAAGGCTCTGGCGCTGTGCCTAAAGATCCTAAAACTGAGTTTCTTAATGAGATTATTGAACGTATGAATGATCTCTTTCTTGAAGATGGTTTATCTGAAAATGATATGTTGAGCTACGCTCAAACGCTATTTGGCAAAGTTCAAGATGATGAAGTGACTATGGATCAGGTGAAAAATAACACCAAAGAACAAGCAATGCTCGGTCAGTTCCCTGAAGCGATACAAACCGCCATTATCGAGAGTATGGAAACGCATAATACGATGGCAATGAAAGCACTCTCTGATGATACGGTGAAGAACGGATTAGCCAGCATCATTTTTGATATGTTTATGAAAGGACTGAACAAAACCGAAGAAGCAACACGTTAAATAGCTGTAATTGCGCTACCTTTCCTGTGTGTTTAGGTAGTGCAATTTTTCTATTTTATTACAGTAATAATTTTCAATTTTAAAAAATTAAAAATGGTAAATTAAGGGAAAAAAAGAACCGCTATATTGCAACAACTTGGAAAATATCCAATCAATGATACGACATAAGTAACCACCTCATAAAAGGAGTTACTTATGAAAAACACAAGACCGAGAGTAGGACGCTCTACCGCAAAAACAGACCAACAATCACAAATACTTGATAGATTATTCGATTATTTCTCTAAACCCAAAGGCGAAAAACCAACCTCTGACAGTGATGTGCAAGTGAGTTTTTATCGCTCTGCGCTCAGTGCTTTGCCACATAATTTCCACGATAATGAATATAATGGTGTGAATATTATAATGCTACTTCAAGAAGTAGAGAGCAACGCAACCAAAGTTCCAATTTACTCAACTTTCAAACAAGCTTCTGATTTACTTGAACAACATAAAGACCAGCTCCCACCTAAATCTGAAACATTCGATCCAGATAAGCCCCTTAAAGGCATTACACTTGATGCACAGGTCGTTAAATATCTCGAAACATATAAAAAAGATGGGGAGCTGATCAGCAAAAGTGTTTTTGACAAAGAAACACGAGGTATGTCATTCACTCAAATGCGTGAAAATGGCTACCAGAAACGCAAAGGATTAAAGCCATACAAAGTTTTTCCAATAGAAAAAATCAAGCATTTATTACCAGAGCAGTTCATTGAAGAGCGTGATTATTTTGCACGACAAGAAGAGTTAGAAAATAAAAAAATGTCACCTGAGATGGAGGATGTTGAGTTTGTAGAAAAAGCACAGTTAATCATTGATGCGATGGGTGTTCCAGTGGTTGAAAAAAATCAAGATAAAGCTTTCTATTCGCCTAAAAATGACTGTATTACTATTCCCCCAAGAAATAAATTTATATCAGACAAAGCATTCTTCGCTGTTATTCTGCACGAATTATCACATTCCACAGGTCATCCTAGTAGGCTAAATAGAAAACAAAATAATGCCTCTAATTCTAAAGCATATTTTTCAGAAGAATTGATTGCAGAGACAAGCACAATGTTCATTTGCTTAGATGAAGGACTTGAAACTTTCAATGCACACGCATCTTATTTAGAGGGTTACGCTAGCCAATTTAAAGATCAGAAAAAAGCCTTATTAAGTATCTGTAAACAGGCAAAGGAAGCACAAAACTATATCAGCCGTAAAGTGATGAAACATAAATTAGACTTGTCGATGCAATCTCCTTATAAAGTGCCTGAAAAGTTAGATTTTGAGCTTAAATTAGCAGACAAACATACCGATGCATTAAATGATTACATTGTAAAAAGTGCCAATAATCACAGCCCACTGATACAATTAAAAAACCAAAAAATAATTGGTTACAATGAGTCTAAAGATGGGATTGAGGTTTTCACCCCAGATAAAAAAGTGGCGCTTACAGGTGTATCTAGCGCTATTGTTCAGCGAGAATTGGATAATTTAAAATTGCTACAGTCCATTATCCTTGATGTGTCTGTTGATAATAACGATGAAACCACTCCGACTAAAAACAGGTTAAAATCATCACGTTTATCAATGTGATTTTACCCAGCCCAGAACGACAAAAAGCCCAAACGGGCTTCTTTGTATCGAGTGACTGATAAATCTAATTAAAAGTGTTTACTGAAAACGTGCCGACACTCAGGATATACTCTTTTTAAAATTGTCAGTGCAATAATGTAATTGTTAGCATCAAGCATTCTCAACTGATTTAATTGATACAGCTCATTGGTGTATAAACAGCGCACAAACTCTTGTAAACGAGGCTGTTCATCAACAATTGACGCTAATTCATCAATGCTTAAAGCTTGGATTTTATCTTCTAGTGCTTTATACATATGACCCCCTTTGACTTCGCTTAATTTCACGAGCTTTATCTACAATAAACCAATCATAATTCTCATAAGCCTCATCTATATTTCTTAACTCAGACTCAACGTAATGAATATTATCCATTGATAACACTTCATTATAATCAAGCGCTTCAATCACTGATAACCTTGCATAATTCGGCAATGTTCTAAAAATGCAGGCTGGAAATGTAACTGAAATATCTCTTACAACTTTTTCAACCAAGCATAATCTATCATCAGTTGTAACAGTGTTTTTTATCTCATAGTTATCAATAATTTTTAATAACGCCCATTGCTCTATATATTTAATATCTTCTTTCATCTTTTTCTCCTATTTTTTGTTTTTAAGTTTTTGAATGTGTTGAAGCACGCATTTAGCTTCATTAGATATATCTTTTGTCGCCTGTGCATATTTTTTAGAAACAAGTAACGCTAATTTTTCTATTTCTAAGTCAGTTACTATTCGCTCTTCACATCTTAGGGTAATCATATTCAAATCCTCTTCTGTATAGCGCTTTTGGTTCGATATAAACAACCATTTTTCATACCTTCCCAGATCTCCAATAGCCCTAAAATCTAACGCCCATTCTCTAAATATTTTTTGTGTTTTTTTCTTGTTCATAATTATTTCCTCATAAATGCAACCTCCTTGTTGCGTTAAGTTCCTGTTAAAATTGGATGATTTCTGTTCCATTGCTTTTATGCCTTTCAATAAAATAAAAAAGTTCAAATTGTCCAATAATCTTCTCGGCTAGCTCTTTCAATTCTTCATTTTTAATCTTTTTTGCTATTTCTTTACTAAATGCGATATCTTTATCAGCCAAAAACTCAGTAAGACCAAACAGCATAATTTTGTCTTTGTCCATCAGACGAAGTCCTTGTATTGAGAGCCTTATTACCTCACTCGAAGAAACACAAACAAAACTATTTTCTTCATCAGGAAGCAACATAAAATCTATTTTTTCGCTAGATAGCCTTGATAACATCTCTCTTAATTTTCCTTTGTGAAATAAGATCTCAATTAATGCTAAATGTTTAGGGGCTTGATTTACTAAGTTGTTATATTTGTTTACGTTTTCCATATTGTTATCCTCTTTTGTGGTTGGTTTGTTGTAAGTTGTTAAACATATTTAATACCGTTTCAAAGAAACTGGCGGTGCATTGAAGTGTTCTAATCAGCAAGCTAAAATGAAGTTTTGCATCAATATGATCTTCCGTAAGTTCATCAAAGATATGCTCAAGATCATCAGCTTCTTCAGTGAACTCATTGATTAAATATTCAAGTCGAATTGCACCGAGGCACTCATTTAATAAAAGCAATTCAAGTGTTTCTTTCAGCTCTTCTCTGCGATGCCTCAACAGATCAAGCTCTACGAAAAATCGCATTGAGGTCGCCAACAAGTGGCGATCACTCTCAAAACTTTCACACTCTTTTGCCATCTCTTTCATAATTCCTAATACGCACATAATTATTTCTCCTCTGTTTTTGTGGGTAATTTTTGGTTATTAATTTGTTTCATTTTTCTTTTGTTCATCCTCATTTGCTTCTAATAAAATTAACTCAGTAAGGTGTTCACACTGCCGTAAACATCGACCTCTTTAACAAACGTCCAGCGAGAACCCCGTTTCATATTTTTGTATTTATCTTTTTTATAAAACCTTTCTGCTCTAAGGTTTCTATAATGAGGAATGCGATGCGTCACTATTCTTGAGCTATCACCAACACTGCTTTGTTTTTCTTTAAATGAACGAATGGTTACGGCTTTATAGCTTGCCTTTGATTTACTTTGAGGTAGCGAAATAGCAGAAGACGGATAGCCTTTTTCCAATTTTTCACCATCAGTTGCACTGTGATAAACACACAAGCTAAGGGCTATTTGGGTTAATGCTTGAAGCATATTTGTTCCACTATTAGGGAGTGGACTAACTGCGTTGGCTTTAAGGGTTTTGGATAGTTTCGATAGGTGAGAAAAATTAGTATCAACACTACCACTTGCAGTTTCATAATGAACGGCAATGCACAGCTCATCATCACTATAATCAGCGCACAAGAGGTCTTGTAATGTGACAATAGAAGGACCATAAAGATTAATAAACTCTTTACGGGTCATAATGGTTACAAGCGCACTTTTTAGTGTTACACCATTAATTTCTGTATTCTCAGGAAATACCATTGCAAATGACTCAAATGGAGGAGTGACATTAAAGTCCTCTTCAAAATTAAACTTTGCTTCATACAGATAGCTAACAAGCTCTTTTGTCTCTAAAAAAATCACAGGAGAGCCATTTTTTCGCCATTGCAACTCTTCATTAAGTAGTTTGCATATGTTTTTGCCTTCCTGTGTATAGTCACTACAGATATCTTTCATCGTGCGAGCATATTTTTGAAAGCTGGCAGGCTTTTTACCAAAAAGCGCTTTTAATGATTTTTTACCCATTGGCTTTGATTTAGTTATTTCTAGTTGATCACGGTATAATGTTGTATATTTCATAGTCTTTTCCTTATATTTAGGGTGTAAAACGCCCCACCCAATGAGCGTGATTTTTTCAATGATTGTTTGTGTTATTTAGAAACTAAGTTCGGATGAACTAAGGGACTGCACTATGGAAAGTGCAGTAAATATAAGGAATGAAATATGTTGTTAGCGGATTTTAGGCGCAGTAAAACCTCACCGATGAAATACATAGGTGATAGGGTTCTATTTTGTGGGGTGATTGGTTGTGCTGACATATAACTCTCCTCTAAATTAAAACCACCAATTCAGATGAAATAGTTACTTACGTGAGTGTATCAAGTTACAACAGATATAATAAAAAACACCAGATAACACCAATACTTTTGTATTGAATGCCTTAGTTACTACTCGATTAACAGGCACAATAACCCAGCGTTAACCGATAATAATGAGATCTATTTTGTGTTAATTAAAATGCCTCTAAACTTAATACTCCTCTGTTAATATAAGTAAAAAAATCATCTTTAAAAGAAAACCTCAAATAGGTTTTTCTTTGAATGAGAACAATTTTGTGTTCTCTATTTGGTGGTTAATTCGGAGATTTAGTCCGACTTGGAGAGTTAGTCCAATATTAACCAGATTTACCGTCTAGTTAGCAAGGTATTAGCTTGCAATTTCTTTTTTAAGAATCGCAGCAGAAGAAAATCTTTCGTAGCGATTAGCTTGAGCATATAATATCATTAAACACACAGCTATGTCAACAAAATAATTTTTTTAATTATTGACATAGTATTTTTAATGTGGTTGCTCTTAAATATCAATTAGTTAAAGATAAGTAATCAAACCTTTAAGTAAAAATAAAAGTATCTTTAACACTATATTGTCTTTTATGTTTATTCCCCTTATCATTAATGGTGTAAAGTTATTAATATTATGCTTTATACAATAATAGGTTCTTCAATATAGATAGGTGGTCATTATGGCAACAACATCATTTGATAAGAGCTTTGTAGTAAGTGATCAAACTAGCATTAAACAGCTTAAATCTGATTTCACTAATCCACGTAAAGTATCTATCAAAGCACGTAACGTAAAAGCTGAGAATGAGCAAGGTATACAGTTATTAAAACAACGACTCTCCAACTCGGTGCATTGCTAAAAGAGATTGATGAAGAACAAGTCATCAGTCTCTTATCTACTTTTTCCTGCCCTAAAAATACCGATGTTGAACGATTTCTACATAATAGTGCCATTCGTTTTGAACAAAGTGATAAAGCTCGCACTACGTTAATATTAAACTCTGAAACCAGTGATATTGTCGCTTACTTTTCGTTAACCTTTAAAGAGCTATCTTTAATAAGTGCAACAATCAGTAAAGGCGAAGTAAAAAAGCTAGATGGATTTAATAAAAACGCTGAAACACTACAGGTTTATTTGATCGGACAATTAGCCAAAAACTTTGCTATTGAAAACAGCATTACACTTCCCGATATTTTGGATATCGTTTACAACGATATAAATGAAGCTCGTAAATTGATTGGTGGAAGAACGGTCATTGTAGAGTGTGAAGATAATGCTCACTTGATTACATTATATGAGTCTCAAGGCTTTAAAAAATTAACAATGGATAATAACGAAGATAATCTGATCACGTTATACACTTACATCACAGATTAATTCCCCTGAATAATCAGTAAAACCTATATATACTCTTCTGAAATTATCAGATTTATCAGTATAGTTGATTTGTATATTCTAAAAACAAAAAAAGCCCTAAATGGGCTTTTTGAATGTCCTAAAAATAACCAATATTCTTAATAATCAATATTTTCAATTAGTTTTTTCATCACTTCAATTTTGGTTGAAACTTCTGACCCATAAACATCAAAAGTTACATCGTCTTTTCCTGTGTGGCCGACAATTTGCTTTACAATATAACCATTTAAACCGTTTCTTTTACAAAAACTTAAGAAGGTTGTGCGAAGACAATGAAAATCAATCATAAAACCCTGCTCTCCCTCATATTCTTTAGAAATGCCAATTTTCTTAATTAATGATCGGTTATACCATCTTGAAATACTTTCAGCCCAACCATACTTTCCGGGCTTTGTTTTACCAACTCTACATTCGATAAATAATACTTTCTGTTTTTGCCTTTTACGCTCTGCTACTAGATCAAGTAAACCAAACTCAATCAATTTTGAGTGGATCGGGAACCTTCTTTCAGAGTTTTCATTTTTTAAATCTTTATCTTCTATAGAAATATAATGAATACCCTTCTCTACACCAAAATCATCAGTTGTTAAAAACGAAATCTCATTTAACCTCATACCTGTATACAAGGCTATTTTAGGAAACCAAAATGCATCTGTCCTGATTTCTTTTGCTTCTCGCATATCTTTAAAGTCATAAGATTTGATTAACTGAATCTCAGCTTCTGTATATGGTCTTCTTCGCAACTTACTCACTTTGGTTTCTTTTAATTTTAAATTAGTAAATAGGTCTTTTTCTACCTCGTAGTCATTATCGTTACACCAGTTTAAGAAAGCCCCAATATTAATCATATATCTATTCACAGTAGCAACTGATAATGTCTTTTCAGAGCAACCTTTTTCGCTATTCGCAGATTTAGCAATAATCGCATCTTTTATTTCTTTTGCTTTTGTCTTGTTTATCTCTCGTAGATCATAATCTTCACCAAGCAGTTCAAAAAAGAAATTGAATGATATTTTATAATGTTCAATTGTATCGGCTTTAACTGATTTTGATTTTTCAGCAAGGAACAATTCAAACGTGGGTTTTAATTTTATTTGATTTTTGACTTTAGAACGTGTTTTAGAGTCTTTTTTCAAAGATTTTATTAAATCTAAAGTGTCAGTATAAGTTTCAAATAACTTGAAATATTGACCAATGTTCGCAATTCTCAATCCTTTGGCTGCAAACTCTTGCTCAGAAAACTCATCATACTCATTAGCGTATTTTATAATTTCAGTCATAAGCTGTTTTTTGAGGCGAAACTCTTGATAACCGTGTCTTGCAATAAAGCGATTGATTGCGTGTTTATCTACTGGCAAAGAGCAATCATCATCAAGCATTTCATTTAAAAACTCTTCACCGTAACCGTGTTCATTAAAATGCGCTTCAGCCGAAGAGTGAATATTCAAAGGGAGTGTTAAAGCTTCATCGGGTTTTAACTGAACAAGTTCAGCGTGAGTTTTAGAGCCTAGAAATGCCATATAATCGTCTAAATAGGACTCTAAATAATGTGGGTGTGCAAGTTGCTTATAAGTCGTTGCAGAGTTGCCTTCTTTGATGGTTTCTTTTAAATGTTGTTCATAGAGTTTCATATCAGCACTAGAGGGGATAGACAGTTTTTCTAAATCAATATGAGATTGGCGTTCACCACGAATAATTTGTTTTGATACGGCTAGGTATGTTGCATATTGTTTTTTTAAATATGCTCTAAAATCCCAATTTGCAGGTTCATAGGTGTTATCACCCAACAACCCCTCAATAAGTCTTTCTTCCATTATTAGTTCCCACTCCCGTTCAAACTTATCTTTAATAAATAATGCGGTAGATCTTGAAAGACTCAGTTTACAGCATTTTAAACTTGCAATAAATGTAAATGGTTTTGTTGATAATTTTTCGCAGACTTCAGAGGGAACTCTTAATCTAAAATAGTAATTTTTAGATTGAGGGTATTGATATAAATAATTGGGAAGTAGTGGCATAACTCGTCCTTTTTTGTGACAGAGTTATGTGACAGAGTTTTATTTCACAATAGTCGTTGACGTTTTCACTTAAAAATCAACGACTTAAAGAAGTGGCGGTGACGGAGAGATTCGAACTCTCGAAGGGTTGCCCCTTACACACTTTCCAGGCGTGCTCCTTCAGCCACTCGGACACGTCACCAGCTGCTTCGCTATATCGTTGAAGCGGGGCGCATCATAGATAACTCTCCGCATAAAATCAACAACTAATATCAATATTTTTAATTATTTAATTCTTGGCGTAGATATACAGCTGCACCTAACAAACCAGGATTGCTGTGTGTGATCAGATAAGTCGGGATGCTGGACAGGTAGTCTTTAAAGCGCCCTTTCTCCTCAAAACAGCTTCTAAACTCGCTAGACAGGAAGAAATCAACAAAACGAGGCACCACACCGCCGGCGATATAAACCCCGCCGTAGCAGGCAAGGTTCAGTGCCAGATTACCCGCAAAAGACCCCATTACCTGGCAGAATACCGTCAGGCTTCGCACAGCTAAATTACAGCTTTCATCTAGAGCGGCTTTAGTGACCTGTTTAGGCTCATGAAATTCGGGCTGTTTACCTTCTAAACGGCATAAGCTGTGGTAAAGGTTAACTAACCCCTGCCCGGATAAAATCCGCTCAGCTGAAACATGACCAAACTGCTCCTGCAGCAGCAGCAGAATATCTGCCTGTTCACGTGTATTTGAAGCGAAGCTGACATGGCCACCTTCTCCGTCCAGGCTTATCCATTTATTGTTTGATTTAATAATGTGCGAAACCCCTAAACCAGTACCAGGACCAAAAACCGCCGTAACACCACCGGGCAGCGCTTCACCGCCCCCGATTTTAATTTTGTCAGCTTCATCAACAAACGGAACAGCAAGAGAAATAGCCGTGTAATCATTAATAACAAACAGAGATTCAAGCTGCAGTTTCTGTTTTAATGCCTGCTTAGAAAATTCCCACTTTAGATTCGTCATCACTACCTGATCGTCTTCAACGGGACATGCTATCGCAACACATAAATGCTTAACCGGCTCTTGAAGTGTTGAAAAATACTGAAAAAGCGCAGCATCAAGTGTTATAAACTCTTTACAGGCAAACTCTCTGAGTTTACTTAAACTGCCGGTTTCTAAATCGCACACAGCAAGACGAATGTTCGTCCCGCCGACATCAGCAACAACAGATAACATAAATACTCTCTCCTATAAATATTAAAAACGAAACGCAATATGAATGATCGCCTTCTCATATTTGTAACAATACCAGCTCGAATTTGATCTAAAACAGTTTTTTTCTGTAATAAAATGACATCTAATGGCGACTTACTTATACTAAAAAGCAATTTAAGGGTTATTTTGTAGTAAATTTTCAGTTTGATAACTGACTTATTTCAGATACTACAATGTTATTTGTAAACAGTTATCAATTTAATCAAAACCCGTAAACAATCAGTTTAACGCAAAAAAAATAAATCACGTGGAACGATATGAATACTTTAGAGTTAATTCAAAAAAACCTTGATACTTTCAGCAAATCAGAACGCAAAGTCGCTGAAGTCATTATTGCATCACCGCAGGTTGCAATTCATTCCAGCATTGCTACATTAGCAAAAATGGCGGAAGTGAGTGAGCCCACTGTCAACCGTTTCTGCCGACGCCTGGAAACGAAAGGATTTCCTGATTTTAAATTACACCTGGCACAAAGCCTTGCTAACGGTACTCCTTACGTAAACCGCAATGTTAACGAAGATGACGGACCAGAGGCATATACAGCTAAAATCTTTGAGTCTACAATGGCATGCCTGGATGTGGCTAAAAATGCATTAGATACATCTTTAATTAACCGGGCTGTTGATGCATTAACTCAGGCGAACAAAATTTCATTCTTCGGCTTAGGGGCTTCATCTTCTGTTGCTCACGATGCGCTGAATAAATTTTTCCGCTTTAACATCCCTGTTTCCTGCTTTGATGATGTGGTAATGCAGAAGATGAGCTGTATTAACAGCACGGAAGGTGATGTCATTGTTCTAATATCCCATACAGGCAGGACTAAAGCACTGGTTGAAGTGGCACAGCTGGCACGCAAAAGTGACGCTTTTGTTATTGCGCTGACAGCTTGCAATTCTCCGCTTGCTTTACAAAGCAACCTGGTACTTTCGATGAGCGTACCGGAAGATACTGATATTTATATGCCGATGGCTTCGCGCATTGCGCAGCTGGTATTAATTGATGTATTAGCAACAGGTTTTACTTTACGACGTGGTGCAAAGTTTAGAGATAATCTAAAACGTGTAAAAGACGGGATAAAAGATTCTCGTTTTGATATTTGAAAGCAGTAAACCATTAACTGTAACCACCCTTTAAAAATGATATGCAATACTGTTACAGTGAAATTATTTATATTTACAGGAGTATACAATGACTAGACGTACCAAAATCGTAACTACATTAGGCCCAGCAACAGATCGTGATAATAACTTAGAAAAAATCATCGCTGCCGGCGCGAATATGGTTCGTATGAACTTTTCTCACGGAGAAGCCGTTGATCATGTTAAACGTGCTAACGATGTTCGTGAAATTGCAGCCCGTTTGGGTAAAGAAGTTGCAATTATGGGTGACCTTCAGGGCCCGAAAATCCGAGTTTCTACCTTTAAAGACAATAAAATCCAGCTTGCTGTCGGTGATAAGTTCACTTTAGACAGTGATATCGAAAAAGGCGCAGGCACCCAGGATGAAGTCGGCCTTGACTACAAAACATTACCTCAAGAAGTTGAAGCCGGTGATGTACTGCTGCTGGATGACGGGCGTGTGCAGCTGAAAGTTGAAAGCGTATCAGGCAATAAAGTCCATACTGTTGTTTTAATCGGCGGTCCGCTGTCAAATAACAAAGGCATCAACAAACAAGGCGGCGGTTTATCTGCAGCCGCATTAACTGAAAAAGACAAGAGAGATATCTTCACAGCGGCTGAGATCGGTTGTGATTATTTAGCTGTCTCTTTCCCGCGTAACGGTGAAGATCTTCGTTATGCCCGCAGTCTTGCATTAGAAGCCGGCTGTAACGCAAAAATTGTTGCTAAAGTTGAACGTGCAGAAGCAGTAGAAACAGAAGAAGCACTGGAAGATATTATTCTAGCATCTGATGTTGTTATGGTTGCCCGCGGCGATTTAGGGGTTGAGATCGGTGATGCCCGCCTAGTGGGTGTACAGAAGAATATGATCCGTACAGCGCGCCGTTTAAATCGTGTTGTTATTACTGCAACACAAATGATGGAGTCTATGGTCAGCGCTCCTATGCCGACTCGTGCAGAAGTAATGGACGTTGCAAATGCGGTACTTGACGGTACTGATGCCGTGATGCTTTCTGGTGAAACAGCTGCCGGCGATTATCCGGTTGAAACCGTTAAAGCAATGAGTGATGTTTGTATCGGTGCTGAAAAACACCCGAGCATTAATGTTTCTAACCACCGTATCAACTACACATTCGACGATCCGTCTGAAGCATTAGCCATGACAACTATGTTTGCGGCTAACCACACTGTTGGTGTAAAAGCGATTGTTGCATTAACTGAGTCGGGTACAACACCGCTGTTAATGTCTCGTTTAAGCTCAGGTTTACCTATTTACGCTCTTTCAAGCAGCCAGCAGACACTAAGTTACTGTGCGCTATACCGCGGTGTGACACCGGTCAAATTTGCATCTACAACGACTAACAGTACTGAATTCTTAGAAAATGCAGTTGAAACATTAAAAGCAGAAGGCTGCTTAAGTGCTGGTGACCTGATTATAATCACTCATGGTGATGACAACAACGCAGGTTCAACTAACACATGTAAGATTGTTGAAGTTAAATAACAACAATAAATGACTGTAAAAAAGCCTCTCAACTGAGAGGCTTTTTTGTGTCTTAAATATATGACACCTTGTTTCAGGTGCAGCTGTCACCGCGGCACAGTTTAACGTCGTAACGCAGGTATTTTTCAGCACGAGTCACTCTCTTGCGAATTTCCTTATCTTTGAGGATAGGCAGTTCTTTGCCCGCTTCAATAACAAAAGGCTTAACACTCCATTTAACAGCAAGCATATAAATGCTGCTGCTGCCGCGCATTATTTTATAGTAGCCGAGCTCACCCTGCTGGGTATCTCGTCTTAATGAGCAGGCATACTGACCGTAATAGACAAGCTCGGAGGCCTGATCATTTATATCTGGACGATGAATGACCGCATTCTCACAGATACTTTCAATAATATCTTCAACTGAAACGGAAAAACGGTGAACTGTCATAGATTTTGGCAGGTTCGTCAATTTCTGCTTGTTGATAGATGCGTGAATTTCACCTGCCGATGGCTTAAAGGGAGTATATTCCATTTCAGAAAAACGTTCTAATGACAGGTTTTTAGTTTTCTTCCAGCCTTTTTTCCAGCCGGGGTAAACCGGCACCACAAATTTTTCCTGTGCAGGCATGGTCTGGTCAGCAACTCCATTAACTATTATTTTCGCTTTCTGCTGATCATCACAGGGTACATTGGAAAAACTCATTGAGTTTCCATCCACACATTTATACACCTCAGAGAAAACCGGCGTTGTGAATAATAGAAAGGACATAAAAATAGGAGCTGTTTTCAACATAAGTAGATAATAGCCTTTTATTTTACTATGTATTTACTTCAGCTTATGTCTAAATTGCCAAATCTAACAGTAAATCGGGTAAAAAAATATTTATAATCTTTTACAAATCAATTCTATGAGTATCAGAATCAGTCTGCTGTGCAAACTGCTTTTTCAACACCTTTTTGCTTTCCATATGAATATCGCCGCCTTTTGCGATAGTAAAATGATCCGGCTGTACATTAAATTCACTTTGGTATGCCAGCACAAGCTGCAGTGAATGCTCCTTCTGCGACTCAGTTAATTCATTGCCGTCTAACCACTTTCCAGTTTCAACAGCTTGTTTTAACTGCTCATAAAGTGACGGTGATATATTCTTTGCATATTCAGTTAAATTTGACACAAGAACTGCCTCTTAGTAGTTTAAAATATTAACCTGGACTATGCTAAGTATATTGATTTAAGGGAATAATTCTACTCATGATTATCAAGACCTTTCAAACCCCTTTGCTGCTAAGTGCGGTGCTTTTAACTGCAGCCTGTAATCCGCTCAAAAACGATGATCTTGCGACAATTTGTAAGAAGCATCCTGAACTTTGTGCAGATATCAAACAAATTGGTGACTGCCGTTATAAACGCACAACTGTTATTCGTGCCCGATATTATGAAAAAATTGAGCCTACTGAAAGGCATACTCGTGACCTGCTAAACGAACTTGATGAATATCAATCGTGTATGGAATTAACCTTGTCAATGCAGTTCACCCGTAATAAAGAACGTAAACAGCATCGTCTTAATAACTATTTGCAAGCGCAGAAACTGATGAATGACCTGCTTAAAGAGACCAAAGGCACACAGGATCCGCATCTTGCCTATTACCTATGGACTCATCATCAGGACTATAAAGCCAAAGAGGTATTTTTAAAAGCGGCCAGTCAAAAAGGCATAACGGATATCAGGCTGCTGATTAAGTTAGCGAGTTTTAATGCTAAAGAAGATCCGCAGGGCGCATTAGACCTGTTTTATAAAGCCCTGAATGTCAGCAGCTCAATCGAAGATATCCCCGAAACTGCTTTTATGTCGATAATGACGCTTTATTTCCAGAATAAAAATTTTGAACAAGCCTATGTCTGGGCACTGCTTGCAGAAGAGCAAGATAATAATGATGAGTTTCCCATTAACCTGGATCTTATATTAAGAAAAGGCCTGGCAAACGGGAAAAAAATCATCAGCAACGAAGACGAGCTGGAAGATCTGGCCGATATATACTACCAGCACTTAGAAGAAGGCACTTTCATAGAGAAGGCGCCTAAGTTAAGAAAATAAAGGCATAAAAAAAGCCTCAATTGAGGCTTTTTAAATGATATTCAGCTGTCGGCATTAAGTTAAATGACGTACACATTTTAACAGTATTAACGAACGCGCATTCATCTGAATCGCCTCTTTTATACTTTTATGCTTGTCAGTTAATTCACCGCTTAAACAAGCTGTATTAACCTTCATCTTCCATACCAGCCCGGTATCTAAGACCGGTAAAGTACAGCATATCTGATAACTTGAAGCATTCAGAATTAAAAACCAGCGTTCACCACCTTCAGACGTTTCATGCAGTTCAACTGCAAGTGCCTGAGAATTTGATGCATGCCAGTCATCTTCATCCATCAGGTAACCATCAGGGTGATACCACTTAACCTGATCACTGTTTTCATGACCGATAATACTGTCATCACTTAAAGCCAGATTACCAAACAGACGTGATTCATTACGCAGTTTAATAATTTCACTAGTAAACTTAAGCAGGCTTTGATCAGCTTCGCTTATATCCCAGTTTATCCAGGTAAGCGTATTATCCTGGCAGTAAGCATTATTGTTACCCGCCTGATTATGGCCCATTTCATCACCCGCTAAAAAATGCGGTGTTCCCTGGGATAACAAAAGGCTGGTAATCAAATTACGCTTCTGCTGCTGACGACGCTGATTGATACGCGGATTGCTAGTCTTGCCTTCCACACCATTGTTAGCTGACAAATTATGTCCGTGACCGTCACGATTTTCTTCACCGTTCTTCTTGTTATGACGATGCTCAAATGAAACTAGATCATCTAAAGTAAACCCGTCATGGTAACAGATATAATTCACACTACTGGAATTAGAACGATAGCGTTTAGCAAACACATCACGGGAGCCCAGCAGGCGGGTTGCAACTTCAGCAACATTACCTGTATCCCCACGCCAGAATGAACGCAGTGTATCCCGGTAGCGGTCATTACACTCTAACCAGTCACTTGGAAAACCGCCCAGATGATAACCGCCTGGACCGATATCCCACGGCTCTGCAATCAGCTTAACCCGGCTTAAAACCGGATCCTGTAATAACGCTTTAAAAAATGCACTCTGGCTGCTGAAACCATGATGCTCTCTTGCCAGCGTTACGGCCAGATCAAACCGGAAACCGTCAACCTGCATCTCCGTTACCCAGTAACGTAGAGAATCAAGGACTAATTTTAAAGTCCACGATGAATCAAGATTTACCGTATTACCGCAGCCTGAATGGTTACTGTAGTTTGAATAATGGTAACCTTTACCCTGCCTGTCTTTTTCAAAAGTATAATAGTTGCGGTTATCAAAGCCTTTTAAGCTGAGAATTAAACCATCCTCACCAGACTCTGCAGTATGGTTATAAACCACATCTAAAATGACTTCAATATTCGCTTCATGAAGCTCCCGCACCATGGTTTTGAATTCATTGACAGCATCATACTGAGCATAACGGTTATCAGGAGAAAAGAAATTAATCGGGTTGTAACCCCAATAATTAGTTAATCCAAGATCTTTTAAATGAGCTTCACTCATAAAGCTGAAAACCGGCATGATCTGTAAACTGGTCATACCGAGTTTTTTATAATGCTTTATACTTTCCGGATGCGACAAACCAAGGTATTTACCACGATTTTCCAGTGGAATTTTTTTATTCAGTTGACTGAAACCTTTGACATGCACTTCGTATAGGATCCTGTCATGATCTTCTATTTCAGGTTTCTTTACACCTTTCCAGTCAAAGGTATCATCAACAACCACTGATTTTACAACCTGGAAATCTTCTCGATCACTCTGTGCCTGTGCAAAACCGTGCTGCACACGGTTGAGTTTTTTGGCATAGGGATCAATCAGCAGGTTGTTTTGGTTAAACAACAGCCCTTTTTCAGGGCGGTAATCACCGAACACACGATAACCGTATAACTGTCCGGCTTTTACCTGCTTAATATAAATGCTCCACATATGCCCTTGTTTTACTTCCAGGGCATAGCTGGCAATCAATTTTTCACATTCACTAAATAAGCATAACTCTACGCGATACGCACCTAAGCTATAAACTGAAAAATGACAGCCTCCTTCATCCAATATGGCTCCAAGAGGCAGAAACTGACCTCGTGAATCTGAAAATGGATGATTGTTACTGTCTAACTCAAGTAATTTATCGCTCACTAGCTAGCCCTTCTTCTGTAAAAATACTGTTGATAATGGTGGTAAGTTTAGCGTAAATGAATACGATTTACCCTGCCACGGATGCTCCTGCGCATTAAATACGCCCATCACATCTCCCATACCGTAGTTACTTCCCCAGTAATATTCACTGTCAGTGTTTAAAATAACTTCGTACTCACCCAGCTCTTCCACTTGTAAACGGTAACCGTCACGAGGAATAGGAGTAAAGTTTGACAGACAGATGATTTGTTTATCCTGATTAAGATTATTACGTACAAATGAAAGGATACTATTTTCACCGTCCGAATGATCTAACCATTCAAAACCTTTGCTGTCATAATCCGATTCAAATAATGCAGGGTTATTTTTGTATAAATGATTCAGATCAGCTGTTAATTGTTTCTGGCCTTGATGCTTATCAAACTCAAGAAGATGCCAGTCAAGTCCGCTGTTATGGTTCCATTCACGACTTTGAGCAAACTCACCGCCCATGAAATTAAGTTTTTTACCTGGGTGGCCGAACATGTATCCCGTATAAGCACGTAAATTTGCAGCAGCCTGCCATTCATCACCCGGCATTTTACCAATCATTGATTTTTTACCATGCACCACTTCATCGTGTGAAATCGGTAATACAAAATGCTCATTGTAATGGTAAACCATCGCAAAGGTCATTTCGTGGTGATGGTATTTACGGTACATAGGGTCCTGCTGCGCATAACTTAATGTATCGTGCATCCAGCCCATATTCCATTTGAAGCCGAAACCTAAGCCGCCCTCGAATGTTGGTTTAGATACACCTGCGAAAGCAGTTGATTCTTCAGCAATGGTCATGGCATTCGGATACTGACTATATACTTCTTCATTAAACCATTTCAGCAGACTGATTGCTTCGTAGTTATGATTACCACCGTCTACGTTAGGTACCCACTCGCCTTCGTCGCGTGAGTAGTCCCAGTAAAGCATAGAAGCAACAGCATCAACACGTAACCCGTCAACATGGAATTTGTCTAACCAGATTAAAGCGCTGGCTACTAGGAACTGACGTACATTGTCACGACCAAAATCGTAGATATAAGAGTTCCAGTCAGGGTGCCAGCCGCGGCGCGGATCTTCATACTCATACAAAGGTGTGCCGTCAAAGCGTGCTAAACCATGCGGGTCTGATGGGAAATGTGCTGGTACCCAGTCAACAATAACTCCGATACCGGCCTGGTGACACTGATCGATAAAGTATTTCAGATCATCAGCATCCCCGAAACGACTCGTTGCGGCGAACAGACCTACCGGCTGGTAACCCCAAGAACCGTCAAACGGGAACTCAGAAATCGGCATTACCTCAAGGTGGGTGTATCCCATCTCTACCAGGTATGGGATTAGATCTGCAGCTAGCTCACGGTAAGTCAGCATACGCTCTACACCGTCTTCTTCTTTACGTTTCCATGAGCCTAAATGAACTTCATAGATACTCATTGCAGTGTAGCGTTTATCACCTTTCTGAGATGCAAACCAATCCTGGTCATTCCATTGGTACGCTTCATGATCAACAACAATTGACGAATGTGACGGGTACTGCTCTGCCTGGAAGCCGACAGGATCCGCTTTATGAGGCAGACGGTTACCAAGACCGTCTTTTAATTCAAACTTATATGCACAACCAGCTTTCAGATCTGGAACGAACAGAACCCAGTGTCCACACCAGCTGCGCTGCATCGGTTGACGCTGACCATCCCAATGGTTAAATTCAGTAATTAAACTTACGCTTGATGCATTCGGCGCATATACAATAAATCGTACACCACCAATTTTAGCATCATCAAGCACTGCCGTTTTAAGCTGCGCTCCTAATGTCTTATAAACATTCTGAGGTGCTTCATGCAGTGTAGATAACCCTTCAAAAGCAACTTCATGGAACTGGTACGGATCCACAAAACGATGCTCTTGACCTTTATAAAAAGCCTTAAGCTCGTAAGTAAATTTTTCAGTTTTATCAGCTAACACAATTTCAAATAACCCGGCATCGTCAATTTTAGTCAATGATGTCAGCGGTTTTTCATCTCCTAAAGCATAAACTTCAACGGCATCTGCCTCCGGCAGCCAGGCACGTAAAATAAAACCTTTACCGTTCGGGTTGGTTAATAAACCTAAGCATTCAAAAGGATTATCCAGTTTTGCTTCTTTTAATAAAGAAATCATCGAAATATGCTCAGTATGTAAAGACTCTTGTTTTTTTACGACCTTTAGAGGCGCTTTTTTTACAGTCTTCTTCACTGTTGTTTTTTTAACAGCCGCTTTTTTTACTGGCGTTTTCTTAACCGGCGCTTTTTTAACAGACGCTTTTTTTACTGGTTTTTTGACCGCTTTCTTAGCTTCTTTTTTTTCTGCGTTTTTTACTTCAGTATTCATAATTTTCGGATCCAATATTAATTTCAGATTTAGACTATGTTTTATTACTTACGCGCCTGAGTTAATTCAGCAAGAAGTTTTTTTACTTCTTCATTGCAGAATAACTGTTCGATATTTTGTGACAGTTTACGCTGCCAGTTGCGATATTCATCACTTGTTCCCGGTACGTTAACCGGATGTTCCATCTCCAGAAAATCTTCAAGCTGCAGACTTAATAATGCAGACTCCCCTTTCGCTAAATGTTTCTGCAGACCAAAGTTCAAGGTCTGATCCATGCCTGAAACCTTCGCATCCCGCACATATTCATCCGGCAGACTGCCGTGACCGTGCAGGCTGTTAAGAATCTGCTGTTTACAAACCAGACGGTCATGTAACAGACTCTCATAAACATCCTGTTTCGGATATAAACCTAACTCACGTCCCAGGTGAAGATCTTCACAATGCCAGAAACCTTTAATGGTCGGCATATCATGTGTAGAAAGTGTAGCCATCGCCTGCGGTGCATAATGCTCTGGAGAAATAAAGCCGCCGTCTTCGGCCTGTTCAAAGAAGTACACTTTGTACGAGTAAACACCCGCGTCTTTCAATAGAACATCAATACCTTCAGGTACAGTACCAAGATCTTCACCAATTACCAGACATTCATTTCGCACACTTTCCAGTGCTAATAAATTAAGCATATCTTCAACCTGGTAGTAGATGTATGCGCCTTTCTCTGCACTTGCATTGTCCGGCACCCACCATAAACGCAGTAAAGCCATCACGTGATCGATACGCAGCGCACCACAGTGGCTCATATTAGATTGTAATAACTCAATAAACGGCTGGTATGCTGTTTCCTGCAGCTGGTCCGGTGCAATAGGAGGAAGACCCCAGCTTTGACCTAGAGGGCCTAGGATATCCGGTGGCGCGCCGACACTGATCTGTTCGCAGTAAAGAGAATGGTTAGCCCAGATTTCCGAGCTGCTGATACCGACACCTACGGCTAAATCACGGTAGATACCCAGAGTCATGCCTAATGATTTTGCTAACTTGTCAGCTTCTTCTAACTGTAATTCAGAGACCCACTGTGTATAACACCAGAATAATACTTCCTGAATATTCTCTTTAATCCAGTTTTGCGACGCTTCACTTTGGAATGCCTGGAACGCTTCAGGCCAAACCGGCCAGCCCCATGAATTCGAGTCTAATGCTAAGAAGTGGAACTGTAATGCATCATAACCAGCCTGCTGCATTAATGACTCGCCTTTATCTTCAACGTACTGGTTAAATGCTGTCAGGCGTTTTTTACTTTTTGCGCTGCCGTTATTCAGAGTTGCAAAAAGCTCTCTTAATGCAGACAGTTTTAAGGAAGTGACATGTTCGTAATCAACCCATTGAGTATCACGTATTACACTCAGTTCTTGTTGGAAATCAGCGCTGGAAATTTTATCCTGTAAAACTTTATTACGCTCAAATTCATTAACCGCAGTAATATCTGTATATAAAATATTCAGCCATTTTCTTGATGATGGACTATACGGGCTTGCATTACCCGGCTGAGACGGCGATAAAGCATGAATCGGATTTAAGCCGATAAAATCACCACCGTTTTCTTTA
Organism: Psychromonas ossibalaenae ATCC BAA-1528; assembly: GCF_000381745.1. Classification (GTDB taxonomy): domain Bacteria; phylum Pseudomonadota; class Gammaproteobacteria; order Enterobacterales; family Psychromonadaceae; genus Psychromonas; species Psychromonas ossibalaenae. The sequence continues at coordinate 138,208 of NZ_KB906971.1, forward strand.
GTTTTAACTAGCAATGTTTTCAGGTCACTGAAATCACCGATTCCCCAGTTAACTTCACTTTTAACACAATATAACTGAATACTTGTGCCCCATATTTTTTCACCTTGTGCAATAGGCTCGGGAATATAACAGCGTGAAGGCGTAATAATTAACGACATGGTTGCTAATGCTTCATCAATGCCGTTTTCATAAACAGATAAAGAATGGTAACCAATCGGCAGGTCAACGGTCATTTCCACCTGATAGCAATGAAACTCAACATCTGAAATTTCTTTCACTGCTGTTAAAGGGAAGCCCGTTGCACAGATAGTCTGCTTAATTTCACTTTTGTTTTCCAGTGTGATTTTATAAATCAAAGCATCAGCGGCAGAGTCGATAGGCAGGCGAACATCAAACTTGTAAGATGTGTTTTTCTGGCAGACTGAAACAGGTGGTAGTGCAGTTAACCAGTGCTCCTTTTCTTTTTCAAGGTAATGAGCATGTAAAAGCGAGTCATCTGAAGCGTCGTATCCCATTTTTCCGAGTATATTTCGTATATTCTCATCGGAGACTTTTGCCGGATTCCCCCATGCATCAACAAAATTCGGATCAATTCCTTTTAATTCCATAAACATATCTAAAGTAGAACGAGACATATAACACCTATTAATTTTTATTCATACAGCATCTTACAATGCCGTGTTGTTTAAGTAAGCTTAACTATCAAATAAACTGCACAATATCATTTATATGATTTATATCATAATTTGATGTGATGTGAATTCATTATCATTACATAGTACAAACTGATAAGCCTGTGAAATATTTATTTATTTCATGATTTATCGCAATAAATGCTTCGAAGTATTTTATTCCCGCATTTTTTCACGTAGTTTACGTCGCAATCGGCTCTTTTAAAATTGCTAAATGCGCATATTCAAGCAAAAAGAGCGTTACTTAACCCATTGTTACAATTCTTTACATAGGGACTTTATCCATGATTTCTCACCTTTTTTTAGAACAGAAGACGACATTATCTGATTCTGTCAGCCTGCAGACCGATTCAAGCGGTTACGAATTCCTCATTATCGAACATCAAAAACTTAATGCCGCATTTGCGCTTCATGGTGGACACTTAATACATTTTCAATTGGTGGGACAGGAACCGCTTATCTGGCTGAGTAAAACCGCTATATATAATGACCAAAAAGCAATCCGCGGCGGCGTACCAGTCTGCTGGCCGTGGTTTGGAGCCGCAGGTGAAACATTAGGGGATAATTTGCCTTCACATGGTTTCGCCCGTACCAGCAAATGGTCAGTAGCTGATATTAAAGAGTCTGAACAGGGACTTGAGCTTGAGCTGCACCTTAAAGACAGTGCTGAAACACGCAAACTTTGGCCTTTTGAATTTGAACTCGTTTTAAAAGCAAGTCTGACCTCAGAGCTTAAACTGGAGCTGATCAGCAAAAACACCGGCGATAAACCTTTCAGTTACCGCGGCGCCCTGCACACTTATCTAAATATCAGCTCTCCGGAGTTTTGTACTGTTTCAGGATTAAATGAAACATTTTCTAATTCATTGAAAAATGGTCAAGTTACAACAGGTGACGGTACTCTGCTGATCAACGCTCCGATTGATTCTATTTATAATAAAGCTCCTGAGTCAGTATTACTTGATGATAAACAATTCAGCCGGAAGCTGAAGATGGAAAATTCAGGTAATGATTCAGAAGTACTTTGGACACCATGGATTAGCGGCGCGGCGGCCTTTACTGATATGCCCGATGACGGCTACAAAACCATGTTCTGTATCGAATCAGCAATAACCGCTAAACAAGGTATTACTGTTGCACCGGGACAATCTCATACCCTAAGCACATTAATTAAATAACTGTTTCGTTTATTTATTACATAAATAGACAGGAAGATTTTACATAACAATCTTCCTGTTATGCTGTAATACGCACTTTAATGTCTTTGCTCTTCATTTATATGATCAGACAATTACAAAAACGAACAAAGCTAACCAATTCATCTACAAAAAAGCGCTAATTAACAGGAAAATTTGGGTTTTACTTTATTTTCTGTGTAATTGCCCTTAATATAAGCGCGTAATTTAATTACAGCGTCAGTCGCTTAATAAAAACACTATTTGTATAATTTTCTTTCTAAAAGAATAATTTAATAAAAAAAATGGTGTTTTCAGAGCGAATAACTTGACCAGCATCAAGTCTTAGGTGTTTTTGACACCTATAATGATGACAGTTTTAAAATCAAACCATCCAAAAGGATCTAAAAAATGACAATTAAAGTAGGTATTAACGGCTTCGGTCGTATCGGCCGTTTCGTATTCCGTGCAGCATGTGAACGTGCTGATGTAGAAGTTGTTGCAATCAATGACTTAATCGACGTTGAATACATGGCTTACATGCTTAAATATGACTCAACTCACGGTCGTTTCAACGGTACTGTTGAAGTTAAAGAAGGTAACCTAGTTGTTAACGGTACTACTATCCGTGTTACTGCTGAACGTAACCCTGCAGATCTAAAATGGGATGAAGCTGGCGTTGAAGTAGTTGCTGAAGCAACTGGTTTCTTCCTTACTGACGAAACTGCTCGTAAACACATCGAAGCTGGCGCTAAAAAAGTTGTTCTTACTGGTCCTTCTGGCGACGTTCCAATGTTCGTTAACGGCGTAAACTTCTCTGAGTACGCTGGTCAAGATATCGTTTCTAACGCTTCTTGTACTACTAACTGTCTAGCGCCAATGGCTAAAGTTCTTAACGACAAATTCGGTATCGAATCTGGCCTTATGACTACAGTTCACGCAACTACTGCAACTCAAAAAACTGTTGACGGTCCTTCTGCTAAAGACTGGCGTGGTGGTCGTGGTGCTTCTCAAAACATCATCCCATCTTCAACTGGTGCTGCTAAAGCTGTAGGTAAAGTAATCCCTGCTCTTAACGGTCTTCTAACTGGTATGGCTTTCCGTGTACCAACTGCTAACGTTTCTGTTGTTGACTTAACTGTTAACCTTAAAACTGCTGCTACATACGAAGAAATCTGTGCTGAAATGAAGCGTGCTTCTGAAAATGAAATGGCTGGCGTTTTAGGTTACACTGAAGATGCTGTTGTTTCTCAAGACTTCATCGGTGAAGTTCAGACTTCTGTATTTGATGCAAAAGCTGGTCTTTCTCTAACTGACAAATTCGTTAAAGTTGTATCTTGGTACGACAACGAAATCGGTTACTCAAACAAAGTTCTTGACCTAATCGCTCTTATCTCTAAATAAGAATAATTAGTCAAAATTTGTTTTAAGCCTGTACTT
>NZ_KB906972.1 GCF_000381745.1 Psychromonas ossibalaenae ATCC BAA-1528
TTCAATATGCGAGTCATCAATATAGACGAATACTGCGGTTGCATGGATTTGTAGGCAGTATGAGTAAAAAAGGATGTTGCTGGGATAACGCAGTAGCAGAAAGTTTTTTCGGCAGTTTGAAACAGGAGCGTGTTCATTGGCGCAATTATCAAACGCGCTATGCAGCTCAGCAAGATGTTATGAATTACATCACGATGTGGTACAACTGCCAACGAATGCATTCATACCTTGATTATCGAAGCCCCAATGAATTTGAACGTATGGATAGACCGTTAAAAGAAGTAGCTTAACGAACTTAACTAGGGTGACCGAATTCAGTTGACCAGGTCACTAGATGATGGCTATCGCTCAGCCCTTTTAGAATCAGGGATTAAAATGCGCTAGCCGTGCAGTAAACATCAGATAGTGCTATTTATTAAAACTGTTTGAACGTTATTAAACTGTGACGGTGATGAATAAGTTTGCATCGTCAGTAAACATCAGATAGTGCTATTTATTAAAACGGCTTGAGCGCTATTAATTTAGTGATGGTGATGAGGATATTTGTATCCTCTGTCAATAACTAACAGCGTTTTAAGAAAACTGTTTGAGCGCTATTCAGCTGCTGATGTTGATTGTTATTCCGGATTTTTAATTAATTTTAGAAATAACTTTGTAGCCTCTTTAAACTGAGGCTCCATTTTTATCATCTGACTTTTTTTACTCATTTTTCCTACGGTTTTCATAGACGGGCGAAATATTAGCTTAAAGTGCTTGTCATCCTGCTCAACACAAAACTCATCTTCTGAAAATATTCCCTGCTTTTCAGGTGCATAGGCTTTAAAAAACTCAACCAGTTTCGCCATGCTTGGTCCTGAAACCGTATGCTGCGCTAAAGTCATACCTGCCGCATTGGAGATGATTATTTCAAAGGGATTCGAGCGGTAAGCTAACACAGAATATATTTTACGTAACTGAATCGAAGTCGGCTTCACGGCGGTATGAATTTTCCCATCAATGCAGAAACGCACTAGCTGTTCCCTAGCCATAAACGCGACCATATCGGTATCAATGATTGAGTGTTCCTGACCAAGAAAATCCGGCAGCAGTTTCAGAACGTCGAGGTGATTTTTACGTTTGAAACAGTTACTGCGGTCCAGATGTAATAAACGTCCGTCCGGCAGTATATAACCAGCCTCATTAATGTTATTGGTTAAACCAAGTACTTCAATTAGTTTATCTGTATCGTTTTCCGGGATCTGCGTATTATTGGATGCTGTATTCATGGTTCTCCCATTATGTATTAATGTGCAACGCTGATATCTGATAGCGGGATACAGCTGCAGGCAAGAATATAACCCTGCTCAATTTCTGAATCATTTAAACCTTCATTATTGAGGGTTATGACTTCACCTTCGAGCAGCTTGACTTTACAGCGTCCGCATTTACCGCCGCGGCAGGAATAGGGGATATCAATGCCGGCTTGTTCGGCCTGATCTAACAGCAGCTGCTGGTTATCACCACTGATTGTTATATCGGCTCCCTGATAATGTATCTCTACCGATTTTTTACTGCTGCTCTGTTCTTCAAGCTGTGAGCTGTAAAAAGGAGCACTTTGAGCGGCTATGACCTGGATTTCATCACCCGTACGGATCAAACCTTGATTCAGCGGGATCAGATTCTGCCCGAAATCTACATTACCCTGGTGATAGCGGAACTTTGCCAGAGTTGCCAGTGGTTCATTACTTTCAGCAAGACCGGTTTTGGGATCAACATTGGTAAACAAGCAGCGTGAACAAGGCTTGCTGATCTCAAATTCAACTTCTCCAATTTTTATGCGTGACCATGTATCTTCAACAAATGGAAAATCACCCTTGATAACAATGTTGGGACGAAAATGCAAAGCTGTTACCGGAGTTTCTAAGCGTGCGTTAAGCAGGTCAACGGAGGCCTGATTGATCAGCAGTAATGGATAACCGTCGGCGAATGAAACCTGTGTCTGTTTGTTTTTTATTAAACGTTTTGTTTGTTCTGCGAAATAGACTAACTGGCAGTCCAGTTTCAGATAGTCCGAAAACCATAAATCGTAATCACGATGGCAATGCAAAGCATTTACCTGATCTGACCAGACTTGTGTTTTTTTTATCTCTTGGCCAAAGTTATCTGGATTGATAGTGAGTGTCGGCATATCGGGGGCGTTTACCAGTAGAGTATTTTGTGAAAACTGTACCTCGATCTGCGTTAACTGCGGCTGGGTACGGCCGGTAATAAATTTGCCCTGCTTATCAACCAGCATATAGCGGCGGTCAAAACTTAATCCCTTTTCTTCAACCTGAGCCGCCGGTTGATTGATCGCTTTAATCGATTTGATCGGGTAAATGTATATATCGCTAAGTGTCTGCAAATCTTATTACCTTCCTGCTGTTATTCTTATTGAGTGCGTTCAGCTAAGTATCCTTGATAATCAGGAATACGGGTCTGGTAGCTGTTTTCCAGATGCACTGAATCCATAATGAAATCAGCGGTAGCAATATTAGTTGCCACAGGAATATTCCACACGGCGGCTAAGCGTAATAATGCTTTTACATCTGGATCATGCGGCACCGCGTTCATCGGATCCCAGAAAAAAATAAGTAAATCGATTTCACCTTCCGCTATTTTTGCTCCAAGCTGCTGATCACCTCCCATTGGACCTGAATACAGGCATTTGATAGGTAAACCTATTTTTTGAGATAATAATGAACCCGTTGTTCCGGTCGCATAAAGGTGATGTAGTTTTAAAATTTCACTGCGTCTTTCTGACCAGTTAAGCAGCTCTTGTTTCATATGATCGTGTGCAACGAGTGCAATACGTTTATGCTTAGGTAATTCTCGTGTTGTATAGTTCATTCTTATCCCTTTAATAATCTCACAGCCTGTTCTGACGGCCATACGACACAATAATATGCATTATTGCAGTAATAAGTAATGTGACCAAACACAGGCTTTCTGCCAGAGCTTCATCGCAAGCAGTATTGTTGTCATAAAATTTGCATAAATCAGTACACGTTGAGTTATAAACTGGTCATTATTTCAGCTTGAACTCTAATATCTGTTTACAGATCGCCCTGCTTAGTTCGGCATTTTCATATGCTTGACTTATAGTACTTGTAAAGTAAACAGTATCGGTTAAGCTTTACTGTCAGTAGTCTTTTATCTTGTTGTATTTGAGTGATAATCTCAAATATATTTTGTCCGGAGTTTTTATGAAAAACAGTGACCAGTTATCTCTTTATTTTGCGGATCAATTACCAACATTATTGATTGCTCACCCTACTTTTAAGTTTATCGGCTTAAAAATCAATCGGGAAGAAAATCAAACTGCCCTGCATTCGATTTATATTGAAAAAGAAGATGTTTCGGATGAGCTGCCTTTTCGAGCTTTGATTACTATTGCCGAGTGGAACAGTAAAAGTGAAGAAGAAGAGTTTTTTCTAGAGGCATTAACAGCAGAGCGTTTAATTGAAAAATTACAGCGTTTTGATGACATCGGCTCTTTTGTATTTTTCAAGATTCCTCGTTCAGTGACCATGGATACGGTAAATATGTATCCGCAGCCTATGTTCTGTAAATTATTTCCGGAACTGGGCGAGTTTGACCGGGATGCTTCTGCTCAGGAGTTACAAGTGCTTGAAAATAAGTCAGTTACACTGCTTTCTGGTCTGGAGCTGCGTTTAAAAGTAGAACAACAGTCAGAATAGGTATCTAAGTGTTTACTGATATCTGTCTGCTATATCAAGCTTAATAAAAAGGGCGTATTAATAATAATTAATACGCCCTTTTTGTTTATAGCAGATACGCATTAAGCGGAATAATGTTTATCACCGAACATCAGTTTGTACATTAACCAGATGCTTAGCAGCAGGGTTAATGTAATTGAAATAATGTTGGAACCAAGCTCGGGGTATAACGCGCCGTTCACAGCCGTATAGGAGAATATCCCAATAAAGAAGGCTGCCCAGGCTGGACGAATACTTAGTTCATTTTGCGTTTCTTTTATATAAATACTATAAAAATGGTTTACAGCAAAATACAGGGTAAGAAACGGAAAAATAGAAAACGGCAAAAGGGAGATTGTTAATATCGAAAAACAGGCGTTAACTGAAAGTCCGATCAAAAACGTATAAGCAAGCCATTTTAAAGAAATGCGGTTTTGATTCATGAAATGCTTCCTTAAAGAATGTTAGAGGGTGAATTTTGTTAATATTTAACCTTAAAAATAACATGATAATTGATATTTTTCCTATTTTATTTATAACTTTACCCGAAGCTTAAATTACTGCTGTGAGATTAGTCTTGCCTAGCGCACGATTTGTTAGCAGGGTGTGTGACAAATGCTAATGTATTGTTACTATTTCTTTTGTTTTTATATTCCGGTAGTTGAGTGTATGTTTCTTCATTAGAGGTAGTCATGTCCGAGCAGAAAAGTAAGAATATTAAACCTGAAACTTATGATTACGATGCGGTTGTTATCGGCTCCGGACCGGGAGGGGAAGGGGCCGCAATGAAGCTGGCAAAAGGCGGCCTGCGTGTTGCAGTAGTCGAAAAATATCATGATATCGGCGGCGGCTGTACGCACTGGGGAACAATTCCCTCAAAAGCGCTTCGCCATAGTGTCAGCCAGCTTATCGAGCTTAAACACAATGCCCTGTTTACTAATAATTACCCGCAAAAACAGTCATTCACTTTTGCTGATGTGCTGCGCCATACGGAGCAGGTTATCAGCAAGCAGGTAAGTATGCGCAGCGGTTTTTATAATCGTAATAACTGTTCATTACATTTTGGTGAAGCTTCTTTTGTCGATAATCACACTATAGCCGTTAAAAATAAAGACGGCAACACTGAGAAGTTTACTGCAGAAAATGTGATTATTGCAACCGGGTCCCGGCCTTATCATCCTGAGGATATTGATTTTTCAGATGCAAATATATACGACAGCGATACTATTCTGTCATTGGATTATCAGCCGCAGCATATTGTGATTTATGGAGCCGGCGTTATCGGCTCTGAGTATGCTTCTATTTTTAGAGGCTTAGGCGTTAAAACTGATTTAATTAATACGCAGAACCGTCTGCTGTCATTTCTGGATGATGAAATGTCCGATGCGATATCTTATCATTTTAGAAATTCAGGCATCATTCTTCGTCATGACGAGGCTTATAAGAAAATTGAAGCCGTTAAAAACGGAGTTGTCATTCATTTTAAGTCGGGTAAAAAAATGAAAGCTGACTGCTTGTTATTTGCAAACGGGCGAACCGGAAATACCGATAAACTAAACCTGCAGTCTGTAGGTTTAAGTCCTGACGGGCGTGGACAGCTGGCGGTAAATCCGCATTATCAGACCGATGTAAAGAATATTTATGCTATTGGTGATGTTATTGGTTATCCAAGTCTTGCAAGTGCCGCTTATGATCAGGGACGAATTGCCGCGCATGTCATTCTAACCCGTGAAGGTAAGAAAAAATTAATCAAAGACATTCCAACAGGGATTTTTACTATTCCAGAAATCAGTTCTGTGGGGAAAACTGAGCAGATGCTGACGCAGCAGCAGGTACCCTATGAGGTCGGGCGTGCGCAGTTTAAAGATCTGGCTCGTTCACAGATTTTAGGCTCTGAAGTAGGCAGTCTGAAGATTTTATTCCATAGAGAAACAAAAGAGATATTAGGTATTCACTGTTTTGGTGAGCGTGCGGCTGAAATTATTCATATCGGTCAGGCGATTATGGAGCAGAAGGGGCAGGCTAATACTATTGAGTATTTTGTAAATACCACTTTTAACTATCCCACCATGGCTGAGGCTTATCGCGTGGCCGCCTTGAATGGTTTGAACCGTTTGTTTTAAACCATCAGGCAGGGGATAAATTATTTATCCCCTGCCGTTAAAGCTGTCCATTGTTTAATGCTTTAAGTGTTAATAATAATGCGGAAATTCCCCGTGCTTCCTGAAAATCTTCTCTTGCTAATAATTCATCAACCTTATTTAAAGGCCACTTTATAACCTCAAGAGGCTCCGGTTCATCACCTTCTAACTTTTCTGGATAAAGGTCAAAAGCCATAAACAGCGTCATTTCACTATTAAAATAACTAGGGGCCATGCTTACTTTTTTCAGCTTGGTTAAGCGCTGTGCGCCAAACCCCACTTCTTCTTTCAATTCTCGGTTAGCGGCTGTCTCGGGTGTTTCGCCCGGGTCTATAAGACCTTTGGGAAAACCTAGTTCGTAGCTGTGTGTGCCGGCTGCATACTCGCGAATAAGCAGAAGGGTATCTTTATCGTAAAACGGAACAATTAATACCGCTCCCGGATGGCTGCCCTGCATCCGTTCAAATTCGCGCTGCTGACCGTTGCTGAACTTCAGCTGAATAGCTTCAATACTAAAAAAGCGGCTGCTGGCAATCAGGCTGCGCTTTAAAATTTGCGGTAATGTTGGTGATGACTGGCTCATGAATTTTTCTCCACACTGAAACAACCAGAGAACTGAAGTATCTCTTTCTAAGTTGTTTATCATGTTATCTTACAAGCAACTGTTCATTAATTATAATTTATCGAGGTTTTTTATGCATCTGCTCAGTGAAGTTGATACTGTCCTGCTGGATATGGACGGCACCCTGCTGGATTTACATTACGACAATCATTTCTGGTTGGAGTTTGTTCCCAGTCAGTATGCTCAGAAATTACAGATCCCCTTAGCTGAAGCAGAGAGCCATGTATTCGCTCAGTATGCGAAGGTATCTGGGCAATTAGACTGGTACTGCTATGATCACTGGAGTAAGACTTTCGGCTTAGATATCCATGAGCTGCAGCATAAAACTAAGCATAAAATTCAGGTTCGCAGTGATACATTATGGTTTTTAGAGCGTCTTCGTCAGCTTAATAAACGGGTTGTGATACTAACTAATGCACACCGCAGCGGTATTGATGTAAAAATGCAGGAAACGGGTATAAGCCGTTACTTTGATGAAATAGTTTCCAGCCATGACTATCAGGCTGCAAAAGAAGCCCCGCATTTCTGGTCGTCGGTTGAATCCGAGCTTAAGCTGGATCTGTCACGCTGTCTATTTATTGATGACAGTGAAAAAATATTAAAAGCGGCAGAGCAGGCTGGTGTTGCTTACCTGTGCGGTATTGCCACACCAGACAGCACTAAGGCAGCACAGAATATGCGGGATTTTAAGGTTATTAAACTGTTTTCCGAGCTGTTGTAGGGTATTAGGAAGAAAGATAAACTACCACTGTAAAACGGCAGTAGTTTATTTTTGTAAGATTACCTGCAGATATAGCTAAAAAATCTCGTCAGCTGAGGCGGGTTTATTATCTGTTTTTTCCTGGTCATCCAGTTCAAATAACGGTGGTTCAACGCTGCCTGCCTGATCGGTGTATTCAGTCGGTGTTGAGCCTGTATTAAAGTATTCAAAACGGGTTGTGTAATCTGTTTTGTAGGTTAATAAGCCCGTTGTACGGTCGATTCTGGCGGTAGAAATTTTATTCGGTCTAGCTGGTTTCTGCACTGGTTGTGAGAGGGCTGTTTCTTTCATAAAGTCGATCCATCCAGGTAATGCAGTCCTTCCTCCAAATTCACCGCCGGAAACCTGTTCTTTACCCAGGTTTGAATTCCAGCTTGCTTTACCTAGATTACGGTTAAAATTGTCAAATCCAAGCCAGAATGTGGCCGCGGTATTGCCCACATAACCCGAGAACCAAGCGTCTTTTGAATCATTAGTTGTTCCTGTTTTCCCTCCAATATCTCTTCGCTTCAGTGCATTGGCCGCACGCCAGCCGGTACCGTTCCAGCCTGTTTTATGCTGCCAGCTGCCGCCTCCCCAAACTGCAGTGTAGAGTAATTCTCGGGTTAAAAATGCGGTTTCTTCACTGATTGCAGGAACTGCAATCTGCTCTTCACTAATCGGTGAAATTGAACAGACTTCTCCCAGCCCGCTCTCCGCTGATGTCGATGGGATAAGCTGCTCGGATTGTGCCTGCTGCTCATAAAGTTTTTTACAGTCTCGACAGACAGTTTTCGGCGCCGCCTGATATATTACGGTTCCGTAGGAGTCTTCAATGCGTTCAATAAGATAAGGTTCTATTTTATAACCGCCGTTAGCGATGACGGCATATCCAGTCGCTACTTCTAATGGTGAAGCTGATGCAGAGCCTAAGGCGATTGTATTATTTCTCGGTATATCCTCTTTATTAAAACCAAATTTTTCAAGCTGGTTGATAATTTTAGAGAAACCAAGATCCTGCACTAAACGCACTGATACAACATTTTTAGACTGCCCGAGTGCTCGTCTTAATCGGATTGGACCGTCATAGACCGGTGGTGAATTTTTGGGGCGCCATGCAGCACTGCCGCTCCATTGATTAATTGGTGCATCATTAACCAGTGTTGCCAGCGTGTAACCATTATCTAGTGCCGCTGAATAAATAAAGGGTTTAATATTTGATCCGACCTGCCGTTTTGCTTGAGTAACACGGTTAAATTTACTCTGTACAAAACTAAAACCTCCAACCATTGATGTGATGGCTCCATCCTGCGGATTCAAGGACACGAATGCCGCGCTTGCATCAGGGTATTGAGATAATTCTAAAATTTGCTCGACCTGACGCACCCATATCTGCTCTCCTGCAGAAACAATTTCCGCGGCAGTCTTAGGCGGCTTTCCCTGCCTGGAATCTGTTTTGAACGGGCGCGCCCATTTCAGGCCGTCCCAGCCGATGGTCTGTATTTCAGTGCCGGAATCTTTACTGATCACTTGAATCGATTTATCATCAACCTGCATAACAACTGCCGGCTGCAGGTCGGAAAAACTAGGTTCCTTTTTCAGGCGCGCTGCAATATCTTCAACTGACCAGTTTTCATCCTGTGCCTGCCATAACACCTTTTTGGCACCTCGATAACCATGGCGTTTATCATATTCTAGCAGGTTTTTTATTACCGCTTGGTTGGCGGCTTCCTGAGTTTTTTTGTTAATGGTTGTGTAAACGCGAAAGCCGTCGTTATAGCTTCGCTGCTCGCCGTATAGTTCTACCAGTTTATTACGCGCTACCTCTGCAACATAATGAGCAGACAGGGTGATCTTTGCACCATGATATTTTCCTGTAATCGGGCTCTGCGCCGCTTGATCAAATTCTGCCTGGGTTATATATTTTTCATCGAGCATGCGCGACAAAACGATATTACGGCGTTTTCTGGCATTGTCAGGAGAATAGATCGGATTTAAGCGGGACGGGGCTTTTGGTAAACCAGCAAGTACTGCCATTTGCGGCAGGGTTAATTCCGATACTGATTTTCCATAATAGACTTGAGCGGCTGCACCAACGCCGTATGAACGCTGTCCTAAGGATATTTTATTGAGATAAAGCATCAGAATTTCGTCTTTAGTCAGAATTTGTTCAATCTGAATTGCGATAAATATCTCTTTAATTTTGCGGATGAACGTTTTTTCCCGGGTTAAAAAGAAATTACGTGCCACCTGCTGTGTAATAGTACTTGCTCCCTGTCTGGCCTGACCTGTTGAAGCGTAAACCATAGCTGCACGGACGATACCGATCGGATCAATACCGAAATGCTGATAATAGCGGCTGTCTTCGGTTGCTAAAAAGGCATGGATCAACTGCTCTGGTAGGTCTTTTCTGGTCAGGGGAATACGTTTCTTTTCACCGTACTGAGAGAGCAGTTCGCCGTCAAGGCTGAACACCTGCATTGGTACCTGCAGCTGGATATCCTGAATCGACGCAACATCCGGTAAGTCTGCTTTAACATGATAATAAATAACAACTATTGCTCCAATGCCCGTCAGGGTAAAAAAAGCAGAAACCAAGAAAAATCGTTTCATCCATTTTATCATTTTAGATATACCTTAAACATTTCTTACAAATAGTTGATTTAAATTGATATTATTGTTTGTCATGCCATAGTATATAGTGATATTTAGGGAGTTAAAGAGGGAAGTGTGACTTATCGCCTTGTAGTTAGCGATTTTAGTCTTATTATTAATCCATAAAGTGTTCTCTCTTTTCAAATAATTATGGCAAGGATGTTATGTTTTCAGGTCTTAAAAAAACAAATCAGAATGCGCTGATCGGCATTGATTTCGGTTCAAATTCAATTAAAGCGATTGCTCTTTCTAAGGGCAGGGGAACTTTTCAAATTGATGCTGTCGCTGAAGCGCCAATTGCAAAGGGTCTAATTGTTGATAATCACTTTGAAGATATTACAAAGTTAAGCCAGGTTATTAAGCAGTTACGGAAAAACTTCCCCACTTCATATCAAAATGTCGCCATCGCGGTAACCGGCGCCGACGTTATTACTAAAGTTATGTCGATGAATGCTGATTTAAGTGAGATTGACTTAGAAGCCCAGGTTGAGCTTGAAGCTGAAAACAGTATTCCGTTTCCGCTTGATGAAATCTTTCTAGATTTTGAAGTTTTGGGGCCGAATGCATCGAATAAAGAATTGAATGATGTGCTGGTAAGCGCTGCTCGTCGGGAAACGGTTATATCACAGGTTGATTGTGTGGAAGATGCCGGCTTAAAGGTAAAAGTTGTGGATGTGGCCAGCCATGCTCAGGCAAGAGCGTGCGAGCTTTTGTTTGAACGGGATGATTTTGATAAAGGCATTGCATTCATTGATATCGGTGCGTCACAAATGATGCTGAATATTATGCATCAGGGTAATGTTATTTTTTCTCGTTCTAAGAATCATGGCGGTGCTGTCTGTACGCAGATGATGGCGGATCATTACGGAATGAGTTTTAGTGAAGCTGAAAAAGTAAAAGTTGAGCATAGCTGGCCTGTTGACTGCGATATTGATGTTGTTGCCCCGTTTATCAATATGACGGTTAATCATTTACGTTTTGATCTGCGCATGTTTACCAATACGCCCAACAATATTCAGATTGATAAAATTATACTGACCGGGGGCTGCCAGTTAATGCCGGAGCTGGTAAAGCAGTTAGAAGAAGAATTGGACTTAAAAGTTGAAATAGCGAGTCCATTTCCTGGTTTTGAATATAAAAATGAATCGGATAAGGTGCTGCTTCAGAAAGCTGGTGCCAAATATATGCTGGCATTAGGTCTGGCATTAAGAGGGGTTCAATAATGTCTAATATTAACTTATTACCCTGGCGTGATGATTTTAAAAAGAAAAAGAAACATGCCTTTTTTGTCATTTTAATTATTACTTCGATTGTTGTACTGGCGCTTTCTTATGCCGGAAAAATGTATGTTGACGAATTAATCGGGGCACAAAATGAGCGTAACCAGTTTCTGCAGACTCAGACCATTATTTTAGACCGCCGAATTGCTGAGATTAATAAAATAAAAAAAGAAAAAGCGGAACTGGAGAGCCGTATTAACGTCATTCAGAAATTAGAAGAAAAGCGTAATTCAGCAACTCGTCTGTTTAATACATTAGTGGATGTAGTTCCTGCGGGCATTTATTTAAAGTCCGCTTCATTTGCTAATGAACAGGTTGACGTAAAAGGCATGAGTGAATCAAATAACCGTTTAGCAAAAATGATGAGGAATATCGACGGTTCAGGGTGGCTGGGGGATTCATATATCAGCTCTATTGTTGCCGGGCCAAGCAAGCCGATTAAGTTAAGTAATTTTGCAATGAAATTTGTTGTTGTTCCTGAAACTAAAGGGGAAAAATAATGGATTTAAATGAGTTAGATTTTGAGAATTTAGGCAGCTGGCCGAAACTTTATCGCGGAATTTTTATTGTTATTGTTTGCGCAATAATAAGCGGCGCTTTCTTCTACTATGTGACTATCCCGCAGTTAGATAAATTAGAGGTTGTCAAAGCCAAGGAAGTTACCCTTAAAAATGAGTTTAAAGTGAAAGCCGCATTGTCTGCTAATTTAGAGGCATACCGTGCTCAAATGGTTGAAATAAATATCATTTTTGAAGGGTTGTTAAATAAACTGCCGAGTAAAAAAGAAGTTGCCAGCCTGCTTGATGATATTAGTTTTATCGGTGCTGATAATGGTTTGCAGTTTAAGAGTATTAACTGGGGAGTTGTAAAAAACCAGAAGCTTTCTGTTGAAGTACCCATCAGTATTCAGGTTGTAGGTTCTTATCAGGAACTTGGACGCTTTGCTGCTGATATTGCTGCTTTACCACGTATTGTAATACTGGACAATATGCGTTTAACAAAAGGCAATAATGACTCTTTAGTATTAAATGTTGTTGCTAAAACATATCGTTATAAGGGAGGCAAATAATGAGAATTGTTATTATCTTACTTATGAGTTTTCCTCTTTTATCATGCGTGGAAGCTGATGTTAATGATTTAAGTGCCTTTGTTGTTGAGGCAAAATCAAAAGTGTATCCAATTAATGATAAAGTGCCGGCATTAAAGAAAATTGAAGCGTTAGAGTTTACCCAGGAAAAAGGGCGTAATCCGTTTGTTGAACCTAAAGCAGAAGTTGCCGCCCCAACCAAAAATGCTCCTAAAAGTTGTCCGCAGCCTAATTTTAAGCGCAAGAAACAAGCGCTGGAGATGTATTCACTTGGTAATTTAGTGATGCGCGGTACATTGTTTATGAATGATGAATTATGGGCTCTGGTACAGGTTTCCGGTGGTGAAATACATAAAGTCAGGCCTGGATATTACCTAGGGCTAAATCACGGTAAAGTGTTAAAAATAACCAAAAATGAAATTGAATTATTAGAGTTAGCCTCAGACAGAGACGGCTGTTGGCAGGAGCGGATTACACAGATTACGCTGCAGTCTGAATGATCTTAAAGCAGGGATGAAATAAAATCATGAAAATACAAAACTTAAAAGCATTACTAAGTCCACTTTGGTTGTTATTTATATTGTTAAGTGCACCAGTGGCGCAGGCTGAATCACAGCTCATTAAGTTGAATGTGAATCCACTCATTGATGGAAAATTTGAACTGAAGTTTGAATTTAATGAAGCAGTCAGTCGCTATGAGGATAAGCTTCATTACCGGCCTAACCAGCTGGTTATCGACGTTGAAGAGGCCAGCTCTGTTTTGAAGTTAAACCCGATTCAGATTGATAAAAATGGAGTTAACAATGTTGAGGCTAAGCGTACAACCGACGGCCTGCGGTTGATTATTGCACTGGATACCTTAATGCCCTACCGGGTTGTTCAGGAAGACAAGCACCTGTTAGTGCGTTTCGGTGATGCATCTTCACCAATTATGGATGAAAGCGACACTGAAACAGCTATTGCTGAGGCGTTGAAGCAGGATGGAGGCAGTCAGGCAGCCGCTGTCTCTCTAGTTAATCAGATAGCTGAACAGAAAGCTGCATCAGTGGTATCTGAAGAAACTCCGAAAGGTTATGTAAACAGTATTAAATCAATTGATTTTAAACGTGGCTCTGAAGGTCAGGGCAAGCTGCTTGTATATCTTGACAATTCCAGTGTTGCTGTCGATATCCGCCGTAGAGATCAACAGCTGATTGCTGAATTCCAAAGTACCCATATCCCTAGTGATTTCCTGTACATTATGGATGTCGTTGATTTTGCTACAGTAGTGGAAAAAGTTGAAACCTTTAAAGAAGACGGAAAAACACGTTTTGTTTTTGATATAAAAGATGAATATAACTATCGCTATGATCAGCTGGATACCCTGTTTATGATTGAGGTATCGGAGAAACCGCAAGATCAAAAAGAAAGTGTGTATCAGGGGAAAGCTATATCTTTAAATTTTCAGGATATTCCTGTGCGTACTGTTCTACAGTTAATTGCTGATTTTAACGGTTTTAACCTGGTTATCACAGACTCTGTAAGCGGTAACATCACATTACGTTTAGATGATGTTCCCTGGGAGCAGGCTCTGGATATTATCCTAAAGGTAAAAGGACTTGGTAAGCGCATGGATGGTAACGTTCTGATGATTGCTCCAGCGGTTGAATTAGCGGCCAAGGAACGAGAGCAGTTAGAAACAGAAAAAGAAGTTGCTGAATTGTCGCCGCTTTATGCTGAGTTTATTCAAATTAATTATGCCAAAGCAGCTGATATTTCTGCAATGTTATCAAGTGGTAACGCAAGTCTGTTGTCTGCACGAGGCTCGGTAAGCATAGACTCTAGAACAAATACCCTGCTGGTAAAAGATACCGTTAGTGTCATCGATGCGGTAAAAGATATGATTGAAGTCTTAGATATTCCGGTGCGCCAGGTTGTGATTGAAGCCCGTATGGTAACCGTGAATGACAGTGTTGGTGAAGAACTAGGGATCAAATGGGGTGTGACAAGATCAACTACTACTGATGGCGGCACTTCGATTGGAACTTCGGGTACTATTGATGGTATCGGAAACAGCGGAACTGCTGCAGATCGCCTTAATGTAAATTTGCCGGTCGCAGGCGCTCCTTCGATTGCTTTCCAGGTTGCAAAATTAGCCAACGGTCAAATACTGGACTTGGAGCTTTCAGCATTAGAGAAAGAGAATAAAGCTGAAATTATTGCTAGTCCGCGTATCACTACGGCAAACCAGCAGACCGCGTATATTGAACAGGGTACTGAAATTCCTTACGTAGAGTCTGCATCGTCAGGTGCGACTTCGGTGAGCTTTAAAAAAGCAGTATTAAGTTTAAATGTAACACCGCAGATAACACCTGACAATAAAGTGATTCTGGATCTGGTTATTACTCAGGATTCAAAGGGCGAGGTTATTCCTACCGGAATCGGGCAGGCCGTTTCAATTAATACCCAGGAGATTGGTACGCAGGTCTTAGTTGAAAATGGCGAAACACTAGTTTTAGGTGGTATTTATCAGCAGCGTATCACTAATACGGTCAGCAAAGTACCTGTTTTAGGTGATATTCCATATGTAGGATTTCTCTTCAGGAATACTCTTGAAGAAAATGCAAAATCCGAGCTGCTTATATTTGTAACACCACGGATAGTGATGCAGACTAAATATTAATCAGCTTAAACTCAGCTGCTTATATACATAGGAAAATAAGCTCGAAGCTAATCTTCGGGCTTATTTTTTTTTATACGCTTGCAATAACTTATTAACAATTGCGATAATGTACGGCACTTCTTTTTTTATAAAAGGGTTTTCCATTAATCAATCACTTGAGTAGTAATTCACCATGGCAGAACAACGTAATATTTTCTTAATTGGCCCTATGGGGGCTGGTAAGAGCACAATCGGTCGTCATTTAGCACAAATGCTGCACCTTAACTTTCATGATTCAGATGCTGAAATAGAGAAAAAAACCGGTGCGGATATCGCATGGGTTTTTGATGTTGAAGGTGAAGAGGGGTTCCGTAATCGTGAACGGGATATGATTGACGAGTTAACACAGAATCACGGTATTGTTTTAGCTACCGGCGGCGGCGCGGTGCTGCGTTCCGAAAATAGAACACATTTGTCTGCACGAGGCATTGTTGTCTACTTAAAAACAAGTGTTAACAAACAGTTAGCGCGTACTCTGAAAGACAAGCGTCGTCCGTTATTACAAACGGAAGATCCCCGAACTGTACTTGAAGCTTTAGCTGAAAAACGCAATGAGCTGTATGACGAAGTTGCAGATTATACTATCGAAACTGATGAGCAAAGTGCTAAAGTCGTTGCAAGTCAGATTATTGCACTATTGGATTTCTAATGGATAAATTAATTGTTGATTTAGGTGAGCGTAGTTACCCGATCTCTATCGGAGAAAACCTGCTTGAGCAGCCTGAGCTGTTTAGCAGTGCTATTAGCGGTAAAAAAGTAATGATTGTAAGCAATGATGTCGTTGCGCCGCTTTATCTGCAGGCATGTAAAGAGACATTAAAAGATTTCCAGATAGATGAAATAATTTTACCTGACGGTGAAAAGTTTAAGAATATAGAGACCTTTGAATCAATTTTAAGTGCTTTACTGGCTAAAAAACACGCTCGCGATACAACCATTGTTGCGCTTGGTGGTGGTGTTATCGGAGATATGGCTGGGTTTGCAGCCGCCTGTTATCAGCGTGGAGTTCCGTTTATCCAGGTGCCTACAACTGTTTTATCACAGGTTGATTCTTCGGTTGGTGGAAAAACAGCGGTCAACCACCCCCTTGGTAAAAATATGATCGGTGCCTTTTACCAGCCAAAAGCAGTTATTATTGATATTAACTGTATTAAAACACTACCTGAGCGTGAGTTTGCCGCTGGTATGGCTGAAGTCATTAAATACGGCATTATCTACGATTCCGCCTTTTTTTCCTGGTTAGAAACAAATGTCGAAGCGATTAAAGCGCAGCAGCCGCAGGCTCTTATTTATATGATTAAACGCTGTTGTGAAATTAAAGCGGAAGTTGTTGCTCAGGATGAAAAAGAGCACGGTATTCGCGCGTTACTTAATCTTGGTCATACATTCGGTCATGCTATCGAAGCTGAGCAGGGGTATGGCAACTGGCTGCATGGCGAAGCGGTTGCTGCCGGTATGGTTTTGGCTGGCAAAACAGCATTAATACTTGGTCTAATTGATCGTCCCCAAGTTGAACAGATTATGCGCTTGATTAAGCAGTTTGATTTACCGTTAAGTGCACCAGAAAGCATGGACTACGAACATTTTGCTGAACATATGCAGCTGGATAAGAAAGTACAGGATGGAAAACTCCGCCTGGTATTACCAACTTCGATTGGCACAAGCGAATTAATTAGTAATGTCAGTGAAGCAGTGCTTCGTAGTGTTATAGAACACTAAAGTCATGGTCGAGCGCACACAAATATCTATTATTTCTCAATTGCAGCTGCTCGACCGACTGCAGCATCTCATTTATTTGTCTTCTTCTTTAATCTTTGTTTCCGGAGAAAAAGGAAGCGGTAAAAGTACGCTTGCCCAACTGCTTTCAAATAAGCTTCCGAATAATATTCAGCAAGTTTATGTGCAGTTAGCTGAGTCACTGTCAGATTCACAAATCAGACAGCAGATATTATCGCAATTATACGAACAGCCGCTATTTAATCCTTTGGATGACCTGTTCACCTCCATGTCGTTACTGCAGGAAAAACATAATAGTGATGCTGCGCGTTTAATTATGCTGGACAATGCGCATTTAGTTTCTTTTGAACTGTTAACTGAGTTGTTACAGGTTATTTCACAAAAAGAGCAGTTTGGCGAAAATGAGGTTAATATCTTATTTCTTGCTGATGCTTTTAGCAATCAGCAGATGATGACCTTAATCAACCAGGCTGAGCAGAAACAATTACAAAAGTCCGCCTGTCTGGAGTTTAAATTAGAGCCTCTAGGTAGAGGTGAGTCAACCGCCTTATTAAACCATATCTTTAAACAGTCCAGCTATAAACCGCAAATTGAACACCAGGATGCTTTATCAAAGCAGTTAGGCGCCTGTTTAGGCTCTCCTCAGAAAATAATTCAATTAGCGGAAAAAATAATTGCAGGGACATTAGAAAATAGTGAACCCTCCTGGCTGAAAGCACGATTACCAGCTGTTTTATTAATGCTGTTGATGCTCCTTATTGTCGGCGCTCTTGGCACCTATCTATATCCGTCTTTTATAACTTCAACCTCTCCGGAAGTTGATCTTGAAGTGGTTATCGAAATTGAGAGTGAGCTGCTGGATGAAATTACTGATTCAGGCATTACCGCTGGTCAGGAAGTATCAGCACCAGCTGCTGAAGCTGAGGTGCTGGCAGGCAGCTGGCAGGGCTCTGAAAAAAAACAGATAGAAGGCAGTCGTCTGCTGGTGGGTGAGAGTGATCAAACAGATAAACGGGTGGTCATATCAGAGCAGCAGATATCAGCCCTGCCTGATGTTAAAGCCGCCTCTTCTGTAAATAAACAGGAGGATTTCAGCATAGAACAGCTTGAAATAACTCAACAAAAGGAGCAGGCAGTTAGTGAAAACAACGGATTAAGCACGGTAGAACAAGATGCTGAGCTTATACTGCCAGTCGCCGCCCCTGTAGAAGAGCAAAGTGTTTTAAGCAGTGCAGTCGCCACGACCGATGCAAATGAGCCCATTGACATGCAGTTCAATAGTGAAGCTGTTGTAGAAGAAGCTATAAAGATTAAGGTGGAAGCGTTAGTTCCTGTGGCTGCCGAGACTGCTCCGGTAAAGAAACGTGATGCAGTCAAGAAGCCAGATGAACACTCGTTTTTTACTGCTAAAGAGATATTATTTGCTGTAAAGCCGTCTTTATACACCTTGCAGCTCTCAGGTATGAGCTCAGAATTAACTCTGCAGCGCTTTATATCTAAGCATCAGCTGCCGCTAGAAGGTGTTTATCTGTATCAGACGATACGTAATAAAAAGCCTTGGTATGTAGTGATTTTCGGACAGTATAAAAGCTTGGAAGCAGCTAGAACGGCAGGTAAAAAGCTGCCGGGGTCACTGGCTGATATGGACAGCTGGGCCAAAAAATATCAATCTGTACAACAGGATTTACGTTTAAATAATGAATAAAAAGAATAGAGCATTTCTGAAATGGGCTGGCGGAAAATTTACCCTGACAGAACAGATCAATCAGCGTTTACCTAAAGGAGGGCGTTTAATTGAACCTTTTGTCGGTGCGGGATCGGTTTTTTTAAATAGTGATTTTGATGAATATCTGCTTAATGATATTAACCCTGACTTGATTGAAATGTATAAAATTATCAAACGTAAACCTAAACAGTTTATCCATGATGCTAAATACTATTTCCAAGATAAGTTTAATGATGAGGCTATCTATTATCAGCTGCGGACGGAGTTTAATGCCTGCAGTGATGTCTATCAGCGATCTTTATTGTTTTTGTATATGAACCGTCATGGTTATAACGGTTTATGCCGTTATAACAAAAGTGGTGGTTTTAATGTCCCGTTCGGACGTTATAAAAAACCTTACTTTCCAGAAAAGGAGCTGCTGTTTTTTGCTGAAAAAGCCAAAAAAGCGACTTTTATCTGCAAACCTTATCAGAAGTTATTCCAGTATTTACGTGATGATGATGTTTTGTATTGTGATCCCCCTTACGTACCGCTGAGTAAAAGTGCTTCATTCACCAGCTATGCAAGTAGTGGTTTTACTTTAGATGATCAGGCTAATCTTGCTAAATTAGCAAGGGAGTCAAAATGCAGTGTACTGTTGAGTAATCATGATACGACGCTGACTCAGGAGTTATATCGGGATGCGCTTTGTGACAAAGTGCAGGTTTCGCGTACCATCAGCAGTAAATCATCCACTCGCCAGCCTGTCGGAGAGTTATTTGCGCTGTTTGCTGCGCAAACTCCTGAAAATAAAAAATAGTCTGTTGGCTTTTGCTTCGGTAGAATAAGCACTCACTTTACATACTGGAAGCAAACCATGACTGATTATTTAATTGCCCCTTCAATTCTTTCTGCTGATTTTGCCCGTTTAGGGGAAGATGTTGAACAAGTTCTGAACGATGGTGCCGATGTGGTGCATTTTGACGTAATGGATAACCAATACGTACCAAACTTGACGATTGGTCCTATGGTTTGTAAAGCGCTGCGTGAATACGGTATTTCGGCACCTATCGATGTGCACTTAATGGTTAAGTCAGTTGATACTATGATTGTTGAATTTGCTAAAGCCGGTGCGTCAATTATCACCTTCCATCCCGAAGCCTGTGAACATATTGACCGTTCACTGCAGCTAATTAAAGACCATGGCTGTAAAGCAGGTCTGGTTTTAAATCCAGCTACGTCGCTTGAAGTATTAACACATGTGATGGATAAACTGGATGTCATTTTATTAATGTCTGTAAACCCTGGTTTCGGAGGGCAGTCATTTATTCCTCATACCTTGAAAAAACTGCGCCAAGTAAAAGCATTAATCAAAGCAAGCGGCCGTGATATCCGTTTACAAGTGGACGGCGGCGTTAAAGCTGACAATATTAAAGAGATTGCTGAAGCCGGTGCAGATATGTTTGTAGCAGGCTCTGCTATTTTCAGTCAGCCAGACTACAAAACTGTTATTGATGAAATGCGTAGTGAATTAGCCGCGGCTGAAAGTTAGTCCTGATAGAAAGCTATCGTACTAATTTATGCTTATAACTATATTGAGTCTGTATTAGGGCTCAATTCAGATTACATTATTGTTCAATTTAAGAATTATTAGAGCTGCTGTAAAAGTGCAGCAAGGAAAGATAAATGACTAAACCAATTGTATTAAGCGGCTGTCAGCCGTCGGGTTCACTGACCATTGGTAACTACATGGGCGCATTACGCCAGTGGGTAGAAATGCAGGAAAGCCATGACTGCCTGTACTGCTTAGTTGATTTACATGCTATTACGGTACGCCAGGATCCAAAAGCATTACGTAATGCAATTTATGACGGTTTAGCAATGTACCAGGCTGTGGGTATCGATCCGCAGAAAAGTACTATGTTTATCCAGTCTCAAGTACCTGAGCATGCTGAACTTTCGTGGATTTTAAACTGTTATACCCAGATGGGTGAGTTAAACCGCATGACGCAGTTTAAGGATAAATCGCAGAAGAATGTGACTAATATCAATGTCGGCCTGTTCAGCTACCCGGTACTGATGGCTTCTGACATTTTACTTTACGGCCCGAACCGCGTGCCGGTAGGCAGCGATCAGAAGCAGCATCTTGAGCTGGCTCGTGATATTGCAACACGTTTTAATAATGCCTACGGCGATACATTTGTTGTTCCTGAACCGGCTATTCCGGAGCACGGTGCACGTATTATGAGCCTGCAGGAACCAACTAAAAAAATGTCGAAATCAGATGATAATGTTAAAAACTTTATCGGTTTGCTGGAAGACCCGAAAAAAATATTAAAGAAAATCAAAAGTGCGGAAACAGATTCAGACGAACAGGCGCGTATCTATTTTGACACACTTGAAAAACCGGGGGTTTCAAATTTATTAACCCTGCTTTCCTGTTCAACGGGTAAACCAATTGACAGCTTAATTCCTGAATACGAAGATAAAATGTACGGGCATTTAAAGAAAGATACAGCTGAAGCCGTTGTATCTTTATTGGAGCCTATTCAGGCGCGTTATAAAGAGCTGCGCGAAGATGAAACTGCATTACAGGCGATTGCTCGTGTAGGGGCGACAAAAGCGCGTGAACGTGCTGCTGTGACTTTAGCTGAAGTGTACGACAAAATCGGTTTTCTGCCGAAATAGTCTATGTTTGTTTAATAAAAAGGCTGATTTTATTCAGCCTTTTTATGTTGGTTGCTTTTAACCTAAGCCTTTACCTGCATCTTTTGCACTGATCAATTCAATCATATAACCGTCCGGATCTTTTACAAAAGCAATAACCGTAGCTCCCCCTTTTACCGGGCCCGCTTCACGTGTTATCTCTCCACCCATGTTTTTTATTGTTTCACAGGCTGCATATATATCATTGCTTTCAATAGCAATATGACCGTAAGCATTACCTAAGTCATATTCATCGGTGTCCCAGTTATGGGTTAATTCAAGAACCGTTGTGTCTTTTTCATCACCATAACCTAAAAACGCCAGTGTATATCGGTATTCACTGTTTTCAGACTGACGGATTAAATTCATATTTAAAACGTTAGTGTAAAAATCGATCGATTTTTGTAAGTCAGCAACACGTAACATGGTATGTAATAAGCGCATATTAACCTCTAGATATTATTAAAATTAAATAGTTCAGAAACAAAAAAACCACCGCAAAGGTGGCTTGAAAATGCCGATAAGGGCTTTGTTTTAAAACAGGCCTTTAGTTAAGAATTCAACCGTAGCAGCCATTTCATCATCACTACAGTCTGCACAGGTTCCTTTAGCCGGCATTGCGTTCAGACCTTCGAGTGAATGTTTTAATAAGGTTTCCTGACCCTGTGCTATGCGGGGCTCCCATGCCGCAGCATCACCTTTTTTCGGTGCGCCGGCTGCTCCCGTTGCGTGACAGGCAACGCAGTAAGTATTATAAATTTTTTCACCGTCACGCGGACCTGCAGGTTCGTCTGAATCTGAACTTTGACCTGCTACTGCAATTTCACCATCTAAATAAACATCACCTACCGGCGCAATGCGATCGGCAATGGCACCTTCAGAAAGATCCTGAGCAAAACTTGCTGTACTGAACAAACTGATTGTTAAGCCGATTAGCAGGGTAATACGTTTAATAAGATGCACTAGAAACTCCAGTTTTATGTTGGTGATTATCTATGTTGTAAAAATGTTAATTATAACGAGGTTGTTTATAACAACCAATCTCTTTGTGGGCATTATTGTTTCCAGTTCACTATTTTTTTCTCTTTACCTGTTAATAAGCGTCGAATGTTGCTGATATGACGAAGAATAATTAATACCGAAAGCATAATTACCGGGGTAGTAAACTCCGGTTTTATAAACTCAACAAAAACGGGGGCCAGAATTGCGGTAACAATCGCGGCTAATGAAGCATAACCGCTGACGGCGATGGTAAACAGCCAGGTTAAAAGCAGCAGGCCGGTCATATCCATACCTAGAGGGAGAAGAGTACCGAGGCCGGTGGCGACAGCTTTACCGCCTTTAAACTGGAAATAGGGAGGGAAAATATGGCCAAGACAGGCGGCGATGCCTATTAAACCTATTGCAAACGGCGAATAGCCGATAAAATAAGCAAGGTATACGGGGATAGTGCCTTTTAACAGATCAAAAATAAGAACCGTGCTGGCAGCCTGTGCGTGGTGTAAGCGCAGAATATTAGTTGCGCCCGGATTTTTTGAGCCGCGTCCGCGGGGATCAGGCCAGCCTTTAACCCTGCACAGTAATATTGCACCGTTAAGCCCGCCGATCAGATAAGCTGCGCTGATAAATAATAAAGTGGTCAGGATAATCATTTGTATTTATTTCTTCTCGATCAGGTAAAATACCGCACTTTAACAATCTACTGCAAAAAAGGTCATTGATTACAACCTGATAGTACGTGGATTTAGGTATAAGAGATAGCGTTTTAAAATAACAAATAGGTTCTTCGATGGATATTGTTTTTATTAAACAGTTAGAAGTTATCAGCACCATTGGTGTTTATGACTGGGAAAAATCACTGCAGCAGAAACTCTACTTTGATTTAGAGATGGCGTTTGATAACAGACCGGCAGCCGCTGATGATGATATAGATTTAGCGCTTAATTATTTCAGCGTATCTGAAACGGTAAATAAGTTTGCCCAGACCCATCAGTTTGAACTGCTTGAAACGATGGCTGAGCGAGTCGCTTCACTTATTATGGAGCAGTATCCGGTACCCTGGATAAAAGTAACCCTGCATAAGCCGGGCGCACTGCCAAAGGCACAGTCATTAGGTGTGCAGATCGAGCGTGGTACCCGCTAGTGGCACAGGTTTTTATCGGTATTGGCTCAAGCATTAATAAACGCATCAATGTCTGCTTAGGGCTGGAGTCTCTTCAGGCTGAGTTTGGTGATTTAAAGGTTTCGCCGCTTTATGAAAGTGAAGCCGTGGGTTTTTCCGGGGTTAATTTTTATAATCTGGTGGTTGAACTACAAAGCGATCTGGATGTTCATAGCTTGATTGTTAAATTAAAAGCAATCGAACGAAAACACGGCCGGATCGATAATGCGATCAAGTTTGCCCCTCGAACCTTAGATCTGGATCTGCTTTTATATGATCAGCAGATTGATGTTGAGATCGATTTACCGCGCGGTGAAATAACCCGCAATGCATTTGTATTAAAACCGTTAGCAGAATTAGCACCGCTGCTGATACATCCCGCTTTAGGAAAAACTTACCAGAAACTTTGGCAGGATTACCCCAAAGACAAACAAAAATTATGGCGAGTTGAAGATATACTTTAACTTTTTACTGCCTGAAATAAGAAAAGAGAATAAAAATGTCACTGCTTGAGATTGTAGTACTAGCCTTGATTCAAGGTTTAACTGAATTTTTACCCATTTCCAGCTCCGCGCACCTGATTCTACCGTCACAGCTGCTAGGCTGGCAGGACCAGGGGTTAGCCTTTGATCTGATACTGAATATCGGCACATTATCCGCGGTATTAATTTACTTCCGTTATGAGGTAATAAAAATGCTGCGGGCCTGGGTTAATTCTCTGCGTACTAAGCAGCAGACCCGGGACAGTAAGCTGGCCTGGTGGATTATCTGGTCTACTATTCCAGCGGCTTTAGTGGGTTTTTTTGGTAAGTCACTGGTTGAAACCTATCTGCGCAGCGGTTATGTGATTGCTGTGACCACTATTATTTTTGGTCTATTATTGTGGTGGGCGGATGCGAAGGCTAAGCAGGTAAAAACTGAATACCAGACGGGCTTAAAAGGTGCGCTTATTATCGGCTTTGCTCAAGTACTGGCCCTGATCCCTGGAACATCCCGATCTGGCATCACGATAACCGCAGGTTTAATGCTGGGGTTAACACGTAATGCAGCCGCGCGTTTCTCATTTCTTATGTCAATTCCGATTATTGCAATGGCTTCTGGTTATGACATGCTTAAATTTATATTATCTGACGAGTATGTAGACTGGAGTGCTTTGTTTTTAGGAGCCGGCATCTCATTTATCAGTGCGATTTTATGTATCCATGCATTTTTGATACTGCTTAATAGAGTCGGCATGCTGCCCTTTGTTATTTATCGTTTAATTCTTGGCGCGACTCTGTTTTATGTACTTGCCGGAATCTAGGTTTCTATTACCTGCTATGATTTTATCTAGCGCTTTTGCTGCTATGTCTGCTCAGTATTAAAAATAAAGCTGATGCCATGCCTGCTGATGCAAATACCATACACATCACCACTATTTGATATCTGGCGGCAATAAACGGAGAGGTACCGGAGAGGATCTGTCCGGTCATCATGCCTGGCAGGGAAACTAAACCGACAGCAAACAAAGCATTGGTATTAGGAATAATTGAGGCTTGAAAGGCTGTTTTCCGGGCGCTGATATAGTCACAACCCCGTTCTAACTCTGCATAAAAGCGCTCTCCAGAAAGGCTGACACTATTCATGCAGCTGGCGAAAATCATACCTGCCAGGGGAATTATTGACTGTGCCTGATACCAGGGGTCTAATCCAAGCACCCCCTGGCTGATCACCAGCAGGGTAAAGCAGCCGCCCAGCGTTATAGAAAACAGGGCTCGTTTTAATAATATCAACCGCAGTTCTTTGATATTACCCAGGGCTATCCAGCTGGAAAACAGCACCATGATCAGCAGCATGGTGACAACTATCCAAGCACTCGAATTATCAAAAATATAACTGAGAAAATAACCGACTAACAGCAGCTGAATGAGCATGCGCGACAATGCATATAAGGCAAATTTCCCGTTTAATGACCATTTAAATAAAATAGCCAGCACGATTAAAACAGGAAGAAAAGCAATTGCCAGCTTATCCAGTGCGATGATTGAAAGTGTATTTTCCATGAATATATATCTTCTAAAGTTTTATAAGATGAATATTAAGGGGTTAATATTTTCTGTTTATAAAGGTTAACTGCATCAATACGCGCCTGCTGGAGCTGCATTTTAATCTGCGCTCCGGCATAACCTTTTTTGATTATATCTTGTACATTTACAGTTGTTGCGGTTTGGAAAGCCTGCCAGATATAGTGCGCATTGGGGTAATCTTTATCTTCAAAACCAGTACGGCCTTTGGTATCTGCAATACAGCATTCCAGCATTTGTAAAAACCGCTGCGGTTTTCTCCAGGCATCACTTTTATCCATTAACTTAACCAGTGTTGACGCTTTTAACTCAAATGCACTGTGTACCAGGGTATGGTGCTCACTCACTAATAATGCTAAATCACGACATTCATTGGGAATTTTGAGGCGCAGACATAAATCTCTAATTGTCTGCAGACCTAAAACACCATGGCCCTTATGACTTGGCCAGTTTTCTTTAGGGGTCAGTGCTTTTCCAAGGTCGTGCACTAAACAGGCAAAACGAAAAGCCAAGCAGTCTGAAAGTTTTACTGACTGCTCAACAACCATTAGTGTATGGATACCGGTATCAATTTCAGGATGCCACTGTTTCGGTGCTGGAACGCCGAATAAACAATCCAGTTCAGGAAATAATACACCCAGCGCACCGCAGTCACGTAAGACCTGAAAATAGATCTGCGGGCTGTCTGTCTGCAGTGCTTTTGCTGTTTCAAGCCAGGTGCGCTCGGCCGTTAAATGATCCAGTTCACCGCTGCTGCTTAGTGTCTGCATCAGCAGTAGTGTTTCCGGGGCGATTTTAAATCCAAGTTTAAAAAAGCGGGCTGCAAAACGTGCGACCCGTAGAACCCTGAGTGGATCTTCGCTGAATGCAGGGGATATATGACGTAATGTTTTTGTCTGTAAATCTTCTAAGCCCTGGTAGGGGTCAAACAACTCATCTTGTTCGGATAAAGCTATGGCATTAATGGTTAGATCCCGGCGCAATAAATCATCTTCAAGTGAGACATCCTGCCCGGCGTAACACTCAAAACCGGTATAACCACAACCCTGCTTGCGCTCAGTACGGGCAAGGGCGTATTCTTCACCGGTCTGCGGGTGTAAAAATACCGGAAAGTCTTTACCAACCTGTTGGTAGCCCTGCTGCAGCATGTTTTCCGGGGTAGTGCCGATTACCACATAATCGCGGTCTTTAACTGTAAGTTGTAATAGTTTATCCCGAACTGCGCCGCCGACTAAAAATACCTGCATTGTTTTCCCTCTTTATTATTTCTTTAGCTATTATATACGCAAGGCGCTGCAAGATGCAGGAATCTTCAACTGGTTTGGCTATCTATAATTAACTGTGTTGTCACTATTTTTTGGGACTTTGCTATGTACCAGGAATTTTTTTCATTACAAACACCCCCTTTTTTGCTCTCTCCAGACCCATTTTTTTTGTTTTTGAGTGAGCGCCACAAAGAAGCGCTTGCACATTTAAGGCATGGGTTAGAAGGCAGGGGCGGGCTAGTTCTGCTTACGGGAGAGGTAGGTACCGGAAAAACAACAGTCTGCCGCTCGCTATTGCAGGATCATGCAGAAAATATAGATATTGCTTTTATTTTAAACCCGGCATTAACTGAAGTTGAGTTAATAGAATCTGTCTGTGATCAGTTTAAAATTGCCTATGATTCTAACAATATCTGTTTGAAAACATTGTTAGAGCTACTAACAGCATGGCTGCTCGAGAATCATCAGCAGGGGCATCGAGCTATTATTTTAATTGATGAAGCGCAGCATTTGAGTTTTCTTGATTTACAGCTGTTATCTGTATTAGCAAATATTGAAGCAGATAATAAAAAGGTATTACAGGTCATTTTGATTGGTCAGACTGAACTGCAGCAGCTGCTGAAACGGAGTGAATTTAGCCAGTTAGCACAACAGATTACTGCTCGTTATCATCTATTAGCTTTGACCCGCCAAGAAAGCGAGGACTATATTCGACACCGCTTAAATGTGGCTGGTGTATACGGCCCCGTTTTTGATAAGCAGGCTTTGTCACTTGTTTTTGAAGTCAGCGGGGGGATCCCGCGAATAATTAACCTGCTGTGTGATCGCAGTCTGCTATGTGCATATGTACAAAACTGCTCAGCAGTAACCGCGGCTCTGGTAAAAAAAGCGGGATTTGAGACTGAATTATTAATTAAGCAGCCTTTTCTTCTTCCTTCTCTTAAATATGTGCCTACGGTCATTATATTAGGTTGTATATGTCTATTGACGGTAATGCTGGCCCCAAAAGTTTTTGCCCGCTTCGAAGCCGCTGCAGTAAAGACTGAATCAAGCCCTGTACCTGCACCTGAGCATATCGAAAATTTTGAAAAAAGTACGAGCAGTGAAATCTTGTCCTTGAGGCGATTGAATGCTGCACAGCTGGTTTATATCATGAATTACTTTAGCGTAGAGACTGCCGCGACTGCTGATAAAGCAGAATTCTATACTCTCCAGCCGGAAATTGAGATCAATAAAACAGAGTTACTTAGTGTGCCGCCGCTAGTTGAGGGAAATACAGCTGAGCCGTTTAGTGCCAAGTCGACAGCTGTCATAAATAACAGTGAGCCGGCAGATATCCCGCCGCCAGTAATAAATAAAACGAAAGCCCCGCCGGTATCAAAGCAGGTTAATGCTGTGGAAGCCATTAAAACAGTAGACAGTGAAATAAAACTGCGGCCTGAACCGAGCCTAGAACAGAAGACACAAGATATTGTTCAGCTGCAGAAACCAGCTGAAAACCAATCAGTAGAGCAGATGTTTACGCCAAGTGAGCAGTTGTTGGCTGTATCCCCTGCAGCATATACTGTGCAGTTGTCTGGTTTTGCCTCTCCAGTTGTTCTGCGTCGTTTTTTTGTACAGCATAACCTGCCTCGGCAGGACATTTATATTTATCAGACACTGCGCAATAATAAACCCTGGTATGTTGTTATTTCCGGTCAGTATCATGGTTTTAAAGTAGCTAAAGAGGCTGCTGAGCACTTACCGGGATCGCTGTTTGGTATGCCTTTCTGGATAAAAACATACCGGGATGTTCACAAGCAGGTGCATTTAAATGAACAATAAGATAATAACAACAGCTTTGATTAGTTAAGGAAGGGAGTTCCTTCTTGAGCTATCTCCCTTCCCTGGTTGATTATTGACTGAATAAATTGCTCTTGAACTGTATTGTCGACTAAAATAGCTGCATTGTTTTCCTGCGCTATTAGTGTCAGGGGCTGACAGGCAGTTAATTTCGTTGCCGCTATTTTCTTTAGGCTTTGTAATGTATCAAGAATTTTTCTCTTTAAAAGAACAACCCTTTTCGATTTCTCCAGATCCTGATTTTCTGTTTTTAAGCGAACGTCACAAAGAAGCGCTTGCACATTTACAGTACGGCCTGCAGGGTAATGGTGGTTTTGTATTATTAACCGGTGAAGTTGGAACCGGCAAAACAACTGTATGCCGTTCTTTACTGCAGAACCTGTCTATAGATACGGATATTGCATTTATTCTTAATCCGGCATTAACTGAAATAGAGTTATTAGCGACGGTTTGTGATGAATTTAAGATTGAATACGACCAAGACAAAATCAGCTTAAAACTGCTATTTGATGCACTAACCGTCTGGATGATGAATAATCATCTGCAGGGACGAAGTGCCATTGTATTAATCGATGAAGCACAGCATTTAAGCTTTTCTGTATTAGAGCAGCTGCGTTTATTAACTAATATCGAATCTAATAATAAAAAACCCCTGCAGGTTATTTTAATCGGCCAGACTGAACTGCAGCAGAAGTTAAAACAAACAGAACTTCGTCAGCTTGCACAGCGAATTACTGCTCGTTATCACCTGCTGCCTTTAAGCCGTCAGGAAAGTGAGTATTATATTCTGCACCGCCTCAATGTCGCAGGTGCGTGTTTCCCTATTTTTGAGCGTAATGCTTTGAAGCACATCTATAAAGCTAGCCAGGGCATTCCGCGTTTAATTAACCTGCTCTGTGACCGCTGCTTATTATGTGCCTATACGCAGAACGTGCCGAAAGTAACCGTAGCTGTGGTGAAGAAAGCCGGTGTTGAAATGGAATTAAGCGAAAATAACGGCTCTTTTATCATCAATAACTGGCGAATAACCACGCTGATTGTTTTATGTATGTTAACTGGAATACAGGCACCACAAATACTTGCTCGTTTTAACGATGCACAGCCAGGAGCCGCAGTACTGCAGGAAGTTCCGCAGTTAGAAGAGGTAAAGCAGGTGAGTGAACCGGTAATTCAGGCGCCGTCCGTTGAAGAGGCGCCGCAGTGGTTTGATGCTTATCCTGATTTACAATTATCCAACGCATCTTTTGATAATGCGCTGCTGAATTTATATGCGGTGTGGGGGTATCAGGCTGATATTGACAATGTGGACTGCGGGCAGGGTGAAGGGGCGTTGTTGTCCTGTTACTCGATAAACAGTAGTTTAAAAAAACTAAAAAAATTAAATTATCCCAGTATCATTAAGTTAGAAAACAATGCTCAGGATAGCTTGTATGCAGTTCTTTATAAAGTCAGTGATAAATATCAGCTTTTGATTGACGGGCAGGTGATAAGGGTTTCTGAAACCTGGTTTAATCAATATTGGACAGGTAATTTAACTATTCTATGGCAGGCTCCGTTTGCAGAGCAGAAAGTACTTAAATTTGGTCAGCAGAATGAGCAGGTGGCCTGGTTAGTAACACAACTTAATAAGGTGCAGGGACTGGCTAGAGAGGATAAAGATCGTTTTGATTTACAACTACTGCAGCAGGTCAGCGCTTTTCAAAGAGCGCAGGGGTTATCAGATGATGGTCTCGTTGGTTTTCGGACTATGATGCCGTTGATGCAGTTAGCTAACCCTGAGCTGCCTCGTTTGATGGAGAGCAGTAACTAATGTCGACAATTTTACAAGCATTACAGAAACAGCAGGCGAGTCAGAATACTCAAATTCACGATAACATGCTCTTAGAAAACGATAATTTAAAATGGAAAGCCGCATTATTAACGGCATTGTTAGTCATTATCTGCTTATTAGGCGTATTGATTTACATGCAGTTTCATCCGTTTAGCGGGGTAAACAGCCAGCAGCCTGTTATTGTTCAAAATAACAGCGTGCAGAAAACAGAGAAAGTAACTGCTGAGCAGCCTGTCAGCAGAAGTGAAAAACCAGCTGTCGGGACGGTTGAAAAATTAACTTTTGTTACAAAACCGCTGCCTGAGGTCAAAGTGCAGGAGCCTGAGCAAATCCTAGTGTCGGCACTGCCGAAATCAAAAAAACAAGTAACAGCGGAACAGAAAAACAGTAGTAATGTAGCGCCGGCAGAACCTGGGTCTGAAAAAA
Source organism: Psychromonas ossibalaenae ATCC BAA-1528 (assembly GCF_000381745.1). Lineage (GTDB taxonomy): Bacteria > Pseudomonadota > Gammaproteobacteria > Enterobacterales > Psychromonadaceae > Psychromonas > Psychromonas ossibalaenae. The sequence goes on from NZ_KB906972.1 coordinate 30,699, forward strand.
TACCGCAGGAACTGGATTACAGTGAGGTATCCGATGATTTACAGAAGCGTTTTAAACTGGCCGTATTAGAGAGCCAAGCCGCTGCTAAGAGTCCTGCAATTGAGGAAGAGGAAACAGGAGACGGGAGTGATATCAATCAGATGGGTTATGCATTTCAGGAGAAAGTTCCAGCCATGAGCTATGACTTCCATGTGTACTCTACGATTGTTGAAGATCGCTGGATCCGCATTAATGGTGAAGATTTACGTGAAGGGCAGTTTGACGCCGCCGGGAAAATTAAACTTATTGAAATCCAGCCGCAGCGCAGTATATTCCGTATAGGAAGACAGAGCTTCAGCCTTGAGTCATTGACGGACTGGAAAGGTTATTAGCTTATTAAGTCAAACGCACTGCTGTGTGCGTTTGACTTTAAGGCCCTAATTTTACCAGTTATTCTGACGCTTTTTACGACGAGGTATAAAAGGAATAAGTAAACCAAGTAATAAGCCAAATAACAGTACACCGCCGCCGTTCAGCAGCCATTCCATTTTTACTCGTTCATCTTTAGTATCCTGGAGCAGGTCCAGCTCTAAGTTGCGCGCTTTTAGCTCGTCAATTGTCTTTTGAAGCACAATTTTTTCACTCTCCAGTGCTGTGATTAAGCCTTCTTTGTCTGAAATTGATTGTATTTTGTCAGCGAGAGTTTTGTCATTTTCTGCTGCAATACTGCTTAATTTAGCTTGTGCTTGTTTAAGTTCTTTCTGTACAGCCGGCAGCATCGTTTTGGCAGGTAATGACTTTTGTAATTCTTTATTATTAACCCAGCCGGTTTTTCCGGCTTGCGTTTTTACCTGCATAAATTTAGTGCTGTCATCGTATTTTAAAGTCGTAACAGATGCGCCGACTTTGATAGTACCGATAATACGGTAATCTAAGCTTGGCCCTGAATGCAGGTAAATAAATACATCGTCGCTGACATAACGTGTTGCTGCCGATACATTCAAAGAAAGCGTTAGAGAAAGCAGTGTTATCGCAAATTTTATTATTTTCAAGGAAAAAATCCTGTTAGCTGGAGTGAATGAAGGTTTATTCTAAAAGTAATTTCCGGCAAGGAAAAGCATTTGATACAAAAAAGAGAGCCGAAGCTCTCTTTTTCTATTATCAGGGTAGACTTCCGCTTAGCTGAAAACTGCTTTTAAAATATAGAAGAATACAATAGACAGGCAGGCGCCGATCGGTAGTGTTACTACCCATGAAATAACGATATTACGGACAACTCCAAGGTTAAGAGCTGCGATTCCTCGTGCCATACCGACACCTAATACCGCACCAACAAGAGTTTGTGTTGTTGAAATAGGTAAACCGGTGCCCGATGCAATTACCACCGTTGATGCAGCTGCCAGCTCAGCGGCAAAACCACGGCTCGGTGTTAAATGAGTAATACCAGTCCCTATGGTTGCCATTACACGTTTACCGAAAATAGCTAGACCGAGTACGATACCAACGGCACCAAGTGGTAAAATCCACCATGCCAGAGTTGCTTTGGCGGCAATTTCTCCATTGCTTTCAACGATACTAACAACAGCTGCCAGCGGACCTATTGCATTGGCTACATCGTTTGAACCATGTGCAAATGCCATTGCACAGGCTGTTACTATCATTAATATCGCAAAGATCTTTTCAACATTGGCAAAGTGCATATCTTTGTCAGCTTTAGGATCGATTTTAACACGGTTAATGAATACCTTACCGATAACGGCAACAGCTATACCGATAAGTGCTGCTAGCATAAATGCCTGACCGGTAGAGAAGTGCAGCCCAACGTGTTTTAAACCTTTGGTAATGGTCACTAAAGAGAGCATAAAACCAGCTAAAAACATGTAGCCTGGAACATAGCGTTTAGCGTTATTGATCGGATCGCTGGTATCAAAGATTAACTTCTGCGAGCTCATGAAGATCATATAGGCAATAATACCGGATATCAGCGGGGTAACAATCCAGCTGCCGACAATGCCGCCGACCTGACTCCAGGTAACACTGTCAACACCAACGCCGACAGCGGAGAAACCAACAATAGCACCAACAATTGAATGCGTTGTTGATACCGGCCAGCCGAAATATGAAGCAATAATTAACCAGCAGCCGGCTGCCAGTAGCGCCGCCGTCATGCCAAATGCTAATAATTCCGGTTGGTCAACATAAAAACTGGCGTCGATAATACCTTTACGTATAGTAGAGGTTACTTCTCCACCCGCTAAATATGCACCGGCAAATTCGAAAATCATTGCAATAATGATCGCCTGTTTAATAGTTAAGGCTTTTGAACCTACAGAGGTACCCATTGCATTGGCAACATCATTTGCACCAATGCCCCAGGCCATAAGAAAACCCACTGCCGCTGCAAATATTACCAGCGTGCTGCCATATGTAGTTAAAATATCCATGATAAATCCTAATGAACGTTACGAGCGAGCAAGAATAAGTTCAAGCTGTGTGCCGATTAATTCTGAGTGATCGGCAAGGCCGCCCACCCATTCTAAAATTTGGTAAAGGAACATTACATCCACAGGATTGTAATGCTGTTCTACGGCTAACAGGCCGCGGCGTAGTTTGATCTGCAATGAATCAGTATCATCTTCAATCATTTCAAGTTCTGATATCATTTTAGTCACGACATCAACTTCGCGACCTTTAAAGCCTGTTTCTAATAATTCATCAAGCTCATTGATTGCTTTTCTGGCTTGTTGAACAGCATCTAAACAGCGCTGCAGATAAGTCATAAAGTCACCGGATATTTCACTCGGCAGCTGCAGCTGTCGACCGAAAACACGGCCTGCAATATCTTTAGCTGCATTGGCGATTTTATCCTGACGATTTACAAGTTCGAGTAAATCACCACGCGCGATAGGCATAAACAGCCCCTTCGGCAGCGTTAAACGTAATTCACGCTTTAGTTCATCAGCTTGCTTTTCAAGTTTTGATATCTTTTTTCTTACTTTGTCTGCTTCTGCCCAGTTCTGGTCATGACTAGCTTTAAAAAAAGGTACTAATAATTCACTGCAGGCAGCAACTTTGTCAATATGCGCCTGAATGGGTTTAATTGGAGACTTTGCAAAGACTCCAAATATTGAGTTAACTGGCATGATTCATCCTATTTTTGAGGTTTGATACCGTATAAATGATCAAAATGAACAACAAATATGCGGCGCATGTTATCTTTCTTTTGCACACAATTGAACATGAATTTAGTATAATTCATAAATTATTACGATCTAAATTGATCGCAGCATCCACTTTGTATAGGTTTTTGGTAAATAAAATATGGAAACAGAGATAGAGATTAAGTTTTTTTTCAGCACTGAATTTGAGCTTGAACTATATGAAGCGATTAATACCCATCGTTATATCGCCAATAAAAAACAGCTTCTGCATAATGTTTATTTTGATACTGCAGGGCGCTCGTTACGTAAAATGGCGATGTGTCTGCGTGTCCGCACCTGTGATGATAAATCGGTACAAACTGTGAAAACCGCCGGTCGAGTAATAGGCGGATTACATCAGCGACCGGAATATAATGAAGTGATCGAGGGGCTTCGTCCTGAGCTTGCTCGTTTTAACAGTAAAATATGGCCGGAAAACTGCAGTATTAAAGAATTAGAGAATGAGTTAATTCCTATTTTTAGTACTGATTTTGAACGTCAGACCTGGCTGGTGGAAATGCCGGATGATACCTTAATTGAAGTTGCCTATGATAAAGGTTTTATTGAAACCAATCAGGGCAAGATAGAAATCTGCGAAATTGAACTTGAATTAGTTAAAGGTGATGAAAAACAACTGTTTATATTAGGTGGTGATATTGCTTTATTACCTCAGGCGCGCTTAGGAAATGTCAGTAAAGCACAGCGTGGCTACATGCTTGCAGATGGGAGCCGCTTTGAAATAAAGCCGCTTGTACACTCGCCGTTAACCCCGTCAATGTCGGTTGAACAAGCTCTGCTTACTAATATGCAGCACGGCTTACGTCATATCCAGTACCATGAACATAGTTACTGTGAGCAGTTTAATGATGATGCTTTAAAAGAGCTTCTGCACGGTATTAAATTTCTGCATCAAAACTTAAAACTGTTTAAAAATGCACAGCCTGTTTTACTTGAAGCAAACTGGATTGAAGACCTGCACTGGTTAGCCCGTACTTTTTCCTGGCTGGATGAACGTTTTATTAATCAAAGTCTTTTGGAAGATAAAGGTTTTTACCTGCGCAAACTTCCGAAATACAAATCACTGGTAAAAAAACTGCAGGCTCAGAATGAACAGCTGCCGAGTCAGCAGTCTGTCGTAGAGTTACTTTGTTCAACAAGATATTGTCAATTCGTTCTTAAGTTTACCAACTGGTTAATTCAGTTTGAAAAAAGTACTTTTTCAAATGACAATGCAAATACTATAAAAGCCTTTTCCAGTAATTGCTTAGATACAGTCTGGGGAGAATTAATGCTTGCTCTGAATGAACAGGAAGTCAGCTCAACCTCTCATATATTATCCTGTCAGGGGCTGTTAGAAGGTACTTTATTGACTGGTTTAAGCGTCGGTAATGTTTTTTCACGGGAAAGAAGCATGGTCTTCCGCTCTCCCTGGCTGGATATAAAACAGGGCATAGAGGGGTTAGCAATGCTCAATGTTATTGTGGATATTGCCGAGCAGGAAGATAGCAGTGAGCTGCAGAGTGAATATTTCAAATGGATAAAACGCAAAGAAGAATCTTTACTGCACGCCGTAGAACAGTCTAAACAGCAGGCTGTCTTGAAAGAGATCTACTGGCATAGTACTGAGGAATAACAGTTGTATTGTTTTTCCTGATTTTATGAAGATAATTAACTGATCTAACTGAAGATCACAGAACGGAGGTATTTATTGTTTTGTAATACGGTTTTTGGATATTAGCTCTAAACTTTGTTGATATTCAGCCGACCAAATCTACAGCAGCTTAGCTGATCTTTCAGCCTAAGCCTGGATCCGGGTAAAAATAAATCACTATGTGGGTATAAAAATGGCAATCTTAAAATTAAATGGAATTGAAAACCGATTTGCGAATATTTCTCTGACCAGGAAATGGCTTATTATGCTGCTGATCGGCGGTTTCTTATTTATCACAAAAAGTTTAACTGCCGGCCTGATATTAAGTGACCAGGCGATTTCTAAGGCACAGGATCCTGTCGCACTTGTTAATACCTACAACTTCTGGTCAGGTCTGATTTTTAGTTTGATTTTCCTCGGGGTTTTATATTGGATGGTAATGATAATAAAAAAACAGATTGAAGTGATGAAGCAGAACCTGTCCCTCGCTATCGAGCAGGGGACTCTGGACAATTATGCTCAACAGCTTCCAAAAGATGAAATCGGCAGTGTTGCGGCACTAGTCTGTCAGGAATCTGGAAAGTTACAGGCTGTTTTTCAAACTCATGCAAAAGGTGCCGGTGAGCTGACCGAAGTTAGTGAACAACTATCAATCTGTATGGAAATCATTAATGATTCGATGGAGGAGGAGTTTGCTCAGATAGAGCAGCTTGCCACCGCAATGAATGAAATGACCGCGACGGTTAAAGAAGTGGCGGCTAATGCCGGCAGTGCATCATCTTCTACAGCAGAAGCCTCGGAAGTGGCTCAGGAAGGTAATCAGTTTGTTGATGCCACTATTTCTACCATTAATTCATTATCGGGCAATATCGGTGCCTCAGCAGATGCAGTGAATAATGTAGAATTAAAAGTTGAAGGGATCGGCAGTGTTGTTGATACGATCCGCAGTATTTCAGAACAGACCAATCTATTAGCATTAAATGCGGCTATTGAAGCTGCCCGTGCAGGTGAGGCTGGACGCGGTTTTGCTGTTGTTGCCGATGAAGTTCGTAACTTGGCCAAACGTACGCAGGATGCGACGGTTGAAATTCAAAGTATGATTGAACAGCTGCAGACTAGCGCTCAGGATGCAGTTGGTCTGATGGGGAAAAGTGTCCATGAAGCGGATGTCGGCGTGGATCAGGTTACTCAGGCCGGCACAAAATTATCTGGTATTGTTGATAAGATCCACCATATATCTGATATGAATTATCAGATTGCATCGGCTGCCGACGAGCAGACTACAGTGGCGGCGAATATTAACGAAAGCCTAGATCAGGTAAAAGAGGTGGTTGAAGGTTCGGTGACCGTACTGAAAGAGGTGACTGAAATGACGGAAACAATTACTAAGCATGCGCAGGATTTAAATAACGGGGTAAACGGATAACAGTACAGAGTTTATCGGCGATAAAAAAGCACTTCAATTGAAGTGCTTTTTTTTTGAGGGCTACTAAAAACTATTCTGATTTATTAAATTCACTTTTTAGTGCAAACTGAGTTAACTCTTCAATCACAGATTTTTTTATTTCCAGCTGCTGATCTGCCGGTATCTGGTAACGTTCACCTAACTGTTGATAGTCATCACTGCTTAAACTGACTGTTAAACGCGGACGTTTAGGTTTTTTATGAGTTGGTAATTCTAATAAATGACGAATCTGCTCTGACGGGCTGATGCCTTTGTCTAATGCACTGCGCCTAATGCTGTACTGCAGTTTAGTATCCATATCAAATGCAATTTGTACTGCTTTAATGACCTTTGCTGACTGCTGCCACTTTTCAGGCAGTTCTTTCTTAGACATGTTTACTCTCCTTTTATCCATAACTCAGCAATTTCATTGGCCGACCTTAAAAAAGACAAATATACATCGGTATCACCATTTTCGAAAATAAATATGTCAATAAAGCGCTGCCCCTGACCACCTTCCAGGGAATAAAACTCAAACTCCTGGCCGTGTTTATCTTCATTATACTGTGGCGGAACTGTAGTACGGTAGTCTTCCTGATGTAGATAACCTGTGGTCATAAAGTCCTGCTGTATATACTCATCAGCAACCATATCAGCGTAATCATGTTTTGTAATGATGGGTTTTAAGCGAGCATTGCCCGGCTGTTCAAAAATTTCAGAAAAATCATCTAAATCAAACAGGGTTTCGACGTCATTTCTATTTAGAAGCAGGCTGAATTTTACCAGTTTTTGCGGGTTTCTCGGAAAGCTTAAGTAAATTTGCTGCGGGCCGCCGCCTTGCGCTGTTATTTTCGCATAGTGCTCATGTTTGAACTCAATGGTCTGAATGTCCGTTACCTGAAGCTGTTGTTTTCGCATTGCCAGGGGTAAAGAAAAGCTGTCACCAAAAGTGAAAATATCATTTTCCTGTAGTTCATTCGGGTGTGTTAATACTCGAGTTGGTACAGGCTGTTTTTTTGCAAACAGTGATTTAAAAAAGCTCATAATTTTACCCTCGTTAAATGCAGATAACCCGGAGCACTAGCAGTGCCCCGGGTTATTAATTTCGTGTTAGTCTTTGTTATTTACTTTTCAGGCGGTCTAAGATTGACTGGGCACTTGACTGCTGTGCACCGATCCCGGCTTCCTGTAATTTGCTCTGCAGTGAACTGTCGCCGTTTTCTGACTCAAGTACTTCGGCTGCTTTTAATTTATCATCAAACATCGCCTGCTTCTGTTTAATGCGTTCTAAAGAGTCTTTTGCATTTAACAGCTTAGAGTTGCTTGCTGTGAAGTTGTCGGTAATTGCTGATGTTGCTTTCTGCACACTCTCAGTTGTTTTTACCATGCTTAACTGGCGTTTATAATCAGTTAATTGACGTTCACTCTTTTTAATAAGTTCTTTCAGGCGATCTGCACTTTTAAGGTAGCTTTCGTTAGCCTGCTGCTGATCTGCCGCGCTGCTTTCGAGCTCTGCAATTTTTTCTGCTACTTCAATCGCCAGTGCTTCATTATTCTGGTTAAGGGCCTGCATTGCATAACCTTCATGCTCTTTAATGCTTGCCTGAAGCTGGCCTAACTCACGTGCCGCCTGCATCTGTTTCGCCATCACTTCTGTTAAGTCGCGCTTAGCAATAGTGATATGTTTTTCTGAGTCACGAATTTCCTGTTCGAAAATACGTGTTGAATTTGCATCTACAACCGCTTCGCCAGCTTCTCTTGCTCCACCGCGTACTGCCGTAATAATTTTTCTAAATATGCTCATAATAACTCCAAATTAGTTTAGGTAACTGTCCATTTCATTGATCACTTCAAGGCTGTTATCACTTAAAGTCACAATCTCCAGCTCAATATCATCAAGGCTTGAGTTGACCGATAAGGCGCCGTATACCACATATTTGTCTTCTACTTTTGCAAATGAAGAAAGAGGCATAGGAACATTCATTTCCAGCATCGCTTCCATCATATTGCTTCTCAGGTCTGTTATTACCTCATCTTCGCCCCATAAATAAGCAATACACAGTATCTGGTTATCGCTTAAAGAAAGGAAAATAGGAATTTCTTCGCGCCCTATAATTTCAACCTGCAGTACATCAATGTCACCATTAATAGGGGTACAGTCAAAGTTAAAACCTGTTTCAGTATCATCAGCAAGCTGATTTAAATGAGTCGCAATTTTATGAATATTCATAACACTCCTTAATAGCATAAGACATTTAATGTCTTGTTGCCTGTTAATTTAGTTCTCTTGTCATTATATGTCAAGTGATTTGGTTTTATTTCTTTTACCTGTTCATTTTATTTATTTGTGCTTATATATATATTGCGGATGAGGCGCTGTTTTTCAATACCTAATTTGATTTATTACTGATCATCCTTCACACAACTGATAAGTTTAAGCACCCTTTCTATTTTTTGTATTATGCAGGTATTTTTTTATGTCTTTGTTAAGTGATAACGCATTGTCTCATTTTGAGAATATCAGGCAGCAGCTTGATTTAACGTCTTTGAACGATCTGCAGATTAGTGATTTAAAAACTGTATTAGGTCTTAGTGATTTTATTGTTGATGCATTCTCCCGGCAGCCTGAATTACTTCTGGAACTATTAAACAGCGGCCAGCTTGAGCTTGATCAGCGCTGTGCGCAGATCAAGGCGGAACTACGAGAGGCCCTGTTTAATAGTGCTGATGAAACTGCCTTACATAAAACACTGCGTGTATTCCGGCGCAGGCATATGGTGATTATTGCCTGGCGGGAACTGCTTGGCAAAGCGAGTTTAGAGGAAAGTTTTGAACATACCTCTTATCTTGCGGATCAGCTGATTTTGCAGTGTATGAACTGGTTATATGAAAAACAGTGCAGTGAGCAGGGGACTCCAATGAACGCTGATGGAGTAAGGCAGACTCTGTATATTTTTGCGATGGGCAAACTAGGCGGGCGGGAGTTAAACTTTTCATCGGATATTGATTTGATCTTTGCTTATCCTGATCGCGGACAAACACTGGGCGGTCGGCGCAGTATTGATAATCAGGTCTTTTTTATCAAGCTGGGCCAGCGGATCATTGCTGCACTGCATCAGATAACGGTTGATGGTTTTGTTTATCGGGTAGATATGCGCTTAAGGCCCTTTGGTGATTCCGGGCCTCTGGTCAGCAGCTTTAATGCAATTGAAGATTACTATCAGAGCCACGGCCGTGAATGGGAACGTTATGCCATGGTCAAAGCACGTGTAATAGGCGAAGAGGGCCCCTATAAAAAAGCGCTGCAGGATCTGCTTAAACCTTTTGTTTATCGTCGCTATATCGATTTCAGTGCGGTTGAATCATTACGTAAAATGAAAGCTATGATCAGTGCTGAAGTACGCCGTAAAGGTCTTAAAGATAATATTAAATTAGGCATGGGCGGGATTCGAGAAATAGAATTTGTTGCGCAGGCATTTCAGCTGATACGCGGCGGGCGAACGGTTGAACTGCAGTGCCGCGGGCTGCAGCAGACGCTTAAAGTGATTGGTGAGATTGGCGCCCTGCCGCCGGAGCGGGTAAAAAAACTGCTTGATTCCTATCATTTTTTACGTTCAGTGGAAAATGTACTGCAGCAGATTGGAGATAAACAGACGCAGACCCTGCCGGAAAATGAACTGGACAAATTACGTTTAATTTCTGTACTGGGTTTTGCTGACTGGCAGAGTTTTTACCAGAAATTAAAGCAGGTGATGTTTGATGTGCATCAGGAATTTAACTGGGTAGCAGGAGACAAAAGAGATGAAAATGAGGCTCCTGAACAAGATTTATGTGAATTATGGGCATTAAACCTAGACCAGCAGGAAGCTGTGCGTCTGCTGCAGGAAAAAGGTCTAGAAGTACCTGCTGCGGAGAAGTTTGCCCGGGAGCTGCTGGGTTTTAAAGAAGATCTCAACAAGAGGCCGATCGGTCCTCGTGGTCAGGAAACACTGGATAAATTAGTACCGCGGATCATTAAATTAATCTGTGCTTATCCAGATCCAGGCGCTCTGATGAACAGAGTCAGTAATCTGTTATTAAATATTATGCGCCGAACCGCCTACTTAGAGCTGTTGAATGAGAATCTGGGCGCGCTTAAGCAGTTATTAAAGTTATGCAGCGCCAGTCCGCGTGTTGCCTCACAGCTTGCCCGACACCCGATTTTGTTAGATGAATTGATCGATCCGCAGCATCTTTATAACCCGACTGAGCTGCATAATTACAAACGTGATTTACGCCAGTTTATGCTGCGTGTTCCGGAAGAGGATATGGAACAGCAGATGGAAGCACTGCGTCAGTTTCAGCAGATGCAGTTTTTGTATATTGCTGCTGCTGATATTGCCGGGGGTATTCAGCTGCCGCAGGTAAGCGATCACCTGACCTGTTTGAGTGAAGCATTAATGGATTATGTGGTGCAGACTGCATGGCATCATATGGTTGAAAAGTACGGATTGCCGAGCAATGTCGCAGGTCAGGAGCGCAAAGGTTTTGCGGTTATTGGTTATGGAAAAATGGGTGGTTTTGAGCTTAGCTACAGTTCTGACCTTGATGTTGTATTCCTGCATGACCAGGATATTCAAGGCGAAACAAATGGTCCAAGAGTGATTAATAATCAGCTCTTTTATTTTCGTCTAGCACAGCGGATTATTCACCTGTTCAGTGCGCGTACTAATTCCGGTACTTTATATGAAATTGATATGCGTTTACGGCCGTCGGGAGAGTCTGGACTGCTGGTGGCAAGTATCGACGGCTATAAGAGGTATTTAGAAAAGGATGCATGGACTTGGGAGCATCAGGCGCTGGTTCGTTCCCGAGCGGTATTTTCTGATCAGAAACTGCTGACTGAATTTAATCAGGTTCGTCAGTCAGTGCTTTCTCAGATTCGAAATAATACCGAGCTGGCAACTGAGGTCAGTGATATGCGGGCAAAAATGCGCAGACATTTAAACCGGGCAGACGAGAATCAGTTTGATTTAAAACAGTCGCCTGGCGGCATGGTTGATATCGAGTTTATTGCTCAGTATTTAGTGTTGGCAAATGCATACCATTTTCCACAGGAGTTATGTAAGTGGTCGGATAATCTGCGAATTTTTGAAACCTGTAAAGAGCTGGGACTATTAAGCGAAGCCCAGGAAAAACTATTAACAGAAGCCTACTGTCATATTCGTGATGCAGCCCATAGGTTATCGCTTAATAAACAGACCCGTATCGTGGATGGTAAATTATTTAAGCAGGAAAGGCGGGATATCGTGCATATCTGGGATAAGTTTTTTGCTTAATTAATTGAGCAGAAAGGTGCTTATCACCTTTCTGCTGATATATTTATTGATAAAGCGACGGCTCGCCCTGTGGGCGGGTTTTAAAGCGGCTGTGCATCCACATATACTGATCGTCACACTCACTGACCATTTTTTCAATCTGCTGGTTGGTTCGTTTGGTATCCTGTTCAAGATCTTTACTTGGAAAATCCTGGAGCTGCGGATAGAAAATAAGCTCATATCCCGCTTCTCCCGGCAGGCGCTTTAAGAATACCGGGATCACGCAGCTGTTTTTTGTGCGTGCGAGGTTACTGGTTCCTGCGACGGTATTGGTATTTTCTACGGCAAAGAAAGGTGCAAATACACAGCTTTTATGCGGGCCGTAATCATGATCCGGTGCATACCATAATGCTTCGCCTTTTTTCAGCGTACGCAGCATAGATTTAAAATCAGTACGGTCTAACATCGCGTTATGCTCACGCATTCTTCCCCAGTAAAACCAGAAATCTAACACCGGGTTGCTGTGTTTGCGATAAACCGCAGAGCAGGGCTGTGCTAGACCGAGAGCGCGGGCACCTATCTCTAATGTCAAAAAATGTGCGCCAAGAAAAATAATGCCCTTGCCGTTACTATTTGCCTGTTCGACATGCTCTAAACCTGTTACTTTCAGTAGACCTTTAACACGCCAGGAAGGCCAGAACCAGGCCATGCCCATCTCCAGTAATGCGATACCGGTATTTTCAAAGTTAAGGCGTACTTTTTGTTCAACTTCAGCTTCTGACAGTTCAGGAAAACATAACTGAATATTCCGACGTGCTATTTTCCCTCTAGATTTGACGATAAAAGAGGAGAGCCTGCCAAGTTGTCTGCCTAGCCAGAGTATAGCGCTATAGGGTAGTAGAGAGCTCAAAAATAGTGCCAGAATACCTGACCAGGCAAGCCAGTATTTTGGATGACAGAAGCTAATTTTCAGTTTGTAAGGATTCATAAAGGTAAAACCTGCAGATAAACAATGAATTATTCTACCGAATTATCGAATAAATGCCTATTTTGTCGCGGATTCTTTTTTTGATTTAACTACACTTAGCGGGTAAAGTTTTTTTGATCCCGCATTTCAACAAATTAAATACAACCATTACTTTTTGATTTTCATAGGTGTCATTTATGGTAAATGCTGAACGGTCTGCTGTTTTTGATTATATTAGCGGTTTTTTTGGGCTGATTTTGTTATTCAGCTTAGCTGTTTTAATACTTGATAAGAATGGTAAGGCAGTACAGATAAAGCAGAATCAGAAACAGATCAGCAGCTCATATGCAACGATTCTGCAGCAGAGCAAAAAGGATGCAGTGTTGTTATTTGAGCTTCAATATAACAATCCTGAAGTGATTCTTTTACTGGAAAAGATTGAGTTCTCATTAAATGATCCGAAGATGCTGAAACATTATCGCCAGCAGCTGCGCAATATTCTACATTTAAAGTTTCAAACAAGCCGTCAGTATTTTCCCAATCAGCACCTTTACCTGCCCGATGGACGCTCTCTGTTAAGCTTGGATTCACCTTCTAAAGCGATGCTCAGCGATCCTGAGTATAATGCTGGTCTGCAGAAAGTAATAACGGAAAAAAGTGCTTATTTCGGACTTGCACTGCTGGATGGTGTTTATGTTTATCGTTTCTTCTTTCCTGTTTTTAATGATTATCATGATCTGATAGCCGTCGCTGAAGTTAGCCTGCCGTTAAAGAGTGTACAAAGTTTTCTTCTGGCTGAGCACGGGAGCCGCAGCCGCTATCTTTTTGCAAAACGGCCGCTGTCCGATGTGAGTAACAAATGGAGCCTGTATCAGGAATCAATCTTATCTGCTGACTATTATGTGCACAAACAAACACGTAAAACCAAAAAATATAATATGTATTTAGATAAGCAGCAGTCTTTGCAGATAAAAAGTGTTTTTACAGACAGCCAGTTAATTTCTTTATTTAAAATGCAGGCATTGTCTTTTGAAGCTGAAATAAACAGTACAGACGGTTTTGTCAGTTTTTTACCGCTAAAAAATATTAACGGCGATCTTGTCGGGCTGCTGCTGATTTATACTCCGAACTTAGTGACGACTTCTATTAATAACAATCGTATTCTATTATTTATCACCTTGTTTCTATCCCTGCTCCTGAGTGCTGTTTTTTATTATCGAAAGTCAGGACATGATCAGTATATTGCTTCTTTTTATAAAGGCATGATTGATACACTGCCTTTTCCTGTTTTCTCTAAAGATAAAAAAAATCATTACCAGTATGTTAACAGCGCTTTTCTGCAGCACTTTAATCTGCCGCCTGATACAAATTTTTATGATGGCGGTGATGCTTTTGAAAAAGAGCCTGAGTGTATACAGATATCTGCACAGGAACTGATGGAAACCGGTGGAAGCAGTAAAACTGAGAATGAAGTTATAGAAGGGCTGCATACTTCTAATTTTGTTACCTCATTATTTGTTTTACAAAATCAGCACCAGAGTATTACCGGGCTGCTAGGTTTTATTAACGAGAATACAGAGAAAAAGTCGCTTAAAAATACGCTGACTGAGTCACTTTTTTTCCAGCAGCAGTTATTAAACCTTGTGCCGATGGGGGTACGTTTATTTAATGCAGAGAAACAAATTTCAGAGGTTAATCAGGCTTTTGAACTGCTTAGTGGATTTAGTCAAAAACAGATGTCGGGCGCCGATTGTGAAAGTATGTTTACCTGTCTGCAGTGTAATCCTGAAGAATGCCCGCTGCGGAAAACCAAAAATGATAGACTTCATCACCAGATTGAGACGATTAAATATAAAGCTAACGGCGAAGTGGGTACTTTTGTTGTTTCTTACGCGCCGCTTCTGCTTAAGTCAGGAGAATTTAACGGGATTATCGAAATAACCACAGATATCAGTGATAAAAAAAGTTTATTAGATAAAACTCGTGAATTAATTATTAACGATGAATTAACCGGTTTATTGAATATGCGCGGCCTTTTGAATATAGGTGCAAATTACTTTCGCTTATCAGAGCGTACTAAAAAACCATTTTTTGCTCTTTATTTTGATATCTTCGGCATGAAAAAGTTAAATTACCAGTATGGCGAGAGAGCTGGTGATCAGCTTTTAAGGGATGTAACAACTATTCTTAAGGATACCTTCCGCGATACGGATTTAATTGCGCGTGTCGGAGGGGATGAATTTGCGGTGTTGTTAAATGAAAGTGATTATCGGATTAGTGATCGCGGACACTTTGCCCGACTGGATCATAATGTGCAGAAATACAATCAGCACAGCAGTAATGAATATAAACTGATTTTGGATACCGGCATTATTGAATATTCACCAATGCTGCATGTTGATCTGCAGGAGTTAATCAGCGCAAGTGAAAAATTGGTTTACGAAAAAAAACTGAAACGAAGTCTTAGTTGAGCCTAAGGCTGTAGCGATGCTTCGGCAGTCTTTTGTAACTCTTTTAAGGATACCTTAAGGCCGTTGTGCTGAGTTAACAGGAAGTAATGAACGGGGCGTTTAAATGCACTTAATTTGTTTTTAATGTAATTATTCAGCTGTTCTTCCTGCTGGTGATCATTAACCCAGTCGATAAATGCCACGGGGCGCTGACCGAATAACGGATCTTCAACAGCAACAATATAAGCCTGTCTGACTCCCTGAAAGCTTAATAAGAGACTTTCAATCTCCTCCGGCTGGATATTTTCACCGCCGGAGATAAATAAACGATCTTTACGGCCGGTTATCTGCAGGGTGTTATCTCTAAGAATGCCTAAATCTCGACTGGCAAACCACTGTTCTTCAGGTATCAGGCTGTCAGTTAAGGTGTTATTAAAATAACCTAAAAAACGACTTTTACCACGCAGGTTAATTTCCCCATTGATTATCTTTATCTGCTTATCTGCTAATATTTTTAGGCTCTGGCTGTTTGTTGAAGTCGCGACTTGAGAGCTCATTTCGCTCAAACCATAACTTAAATGATAGGTAAAACCCCGTTCTCTGGTCTGATTTAATAGACGTTCTGGAAAAGCGCTTCCACCAAGCAGCAGGTGTTTTATATTCAGCTTGTTCTGCCTGAATTGTGCTGTTTCTAATAAACGAAAAAGCTGGGCCGCCACTAATGAAAGGTGGGTGATCTGCTGCTTCTGAAGTAAATCAAGAGTTAATTTTTCTGCGCTGATAACTAAAGTCCCGCCGGCCAGCATAGTGCGCATAACCGCAGCATAGCCGCTGATATGAAAGAGCGGTAATGACAGTAAGTTTCTGTCGCCTTTGTGCAGCGGTATGACCTGTTGTGAAGCAGCTGCGCTGTAATAATGATTACTGAAACTGTGCATAACCGCTTTTGCCAGGCCGCTGCTGCCGGAAGTAAAAATGATATTGCAGACTTGCGATGCTTCTATACTGAGTGGTTTTAAAGTACTAGACTGCTGTTCATCTGCTGAAAAACTAAGAGTCAGGCCGGTTAAAGTACAGGAATCAGGCCTTTGATCCACCCAGACATATTCAGTGTTAAGCACCTTAAGGCGTGATTCTATTTCCTGCTTGCTGAAGCGTGGATTGATCGGACTGAAAATAACACCATTACGGATACAGGCCAGCTGCAGTAAAATAAGCTTAAGTGAATTTGGGGCAATGCAGGCTAAACGATCACCTCTCTGCAGTTTTAATAAAACCAGCTGCTTTACTATGCTCGAGACCCGTATATCCAGATCCCTGAAGCTCACTGTTTGACTGTCTAACTGTATGGCTGTATTTTCAGGCTGTGCAATAGCCTGTAAACGAAGTGGACAATAATTTAACTGCTGGTCCATAAATACTCCGGCTGTATGGTGATATTTTCTGGCTGTGCCGTATGTAAGTGAAACGGGTTGGAATTCAAAGACTGCTCCATAAACACTTCAGCTGAGAGATATCTTCAAACAGATTTTCCTGTTTAGTTAGCGGCCCGGCAGCAAAATATTTAAGTGTATCTAAGCCTAATGAAATATCTGCACTTTTCTGCCAATATAAACCTAAACAAGCCAGCTGCTGCAGACCTACGACTGACTCAAAAGAGGAGCTGATACTCACCTTTAGCTGATCCTGCTGAGCATTATTTATTAAGGCCTGCATGCGCTGTAATGATCCGATCAAGCTTGGTTTGATAACTAAGGCTTTAATACAGCTTTTATACTGGTAGCAAAAATCAGGGTTCTGCAGGGTTTCATCAAGCGCCAGGCCCACCTGGTAATGTCCTGCTAATTGTAAATTCTTGTCATAATCAGCCGTTGGTTCTTCTATATAATCCAGCTGTGCCCTGTTTATTTTGCTGAGAAAAAGGTCTGCCTGATCGATTGTCCAGGCTTGATTGGCATCACAGCGGATCAATAACAGCGGATTAAGAGCAGTTAATTCATTGAATAATAGAATATCTACTTCAGGGGTCTGCCTTGCTGTTTTGAGTTTAATCAGATTAGGAGACTTTAGAGCAATATACTGTGTGATAACTGCCTGATTATCCCCCTGCAGTAATGGAACCTTATCCATATTTACAGCCTGCTGTGAACAGGGGATTTTCTGTGTCACACAATCTAAAGCAAACTGCACACTCGGGTATAACTCACTCTCTTCGCTTAAGTTTTCTAATCCTCGCTCAAGCAGGGCGATAATCTGCTCTTTAGCCTGCGTTAGAGTTTCGCGGCTGAAACCAGGCAGTGGCGCTATTTCAGCAAGGCTGAACTTTCCATTTTCATACAACTGTAAAATGAGGCCTTCACGATATTCCAGTTTAAAACCTTTAAAGTTTAAAGGTTTTAAGAAAGGGATTTTATAAGTAAAGAGTCTAATGGCTTCAGGATACAGGTGAGTCTCCATCTGTTTGTCTCTTAGTTGATGTACTGCAGTGCAACACGTGAAGTTAATTTAGTGACTAGCTCATAAGCAATGGTGCCGATATGCAAAGCAACCTGCTCAGCCGGCAGGCCTTCGCCCCACAGAGTAACATCATCACCTACCTGGTCCAGTGCATCAGCCCCTAAATCAACGGTTAACATATCCATAGAGACCCGGCCGACAATCGGTACCTGCCGTCCATTTACCAGTACTGGTGTTCCTTCAGGCGCCATACGCGGGTAACCATCACCATAACCTACGGCAACGACTCCCAGCATAGTGTCTTTTGAAGCTGTCCAGTTTGCTCCGTAACCGACACTTTCTCCCGCCTGGTGCCTGCGCACTGCGATTAACTGCGATTTCAAGGTCATAACCGCTGTTAACTGAAAATCCTGTGCGCTTTGATTTTCAAAGGGAGATACCCCGTATAAAGCGATCCCTGGGCGAATAACATCCTGGCGGGCTTCCGGCCAGGCAAGCGCGGCCGCTGAATTTGCTAAAGAGTTTAAACCGCTATGCGGTTTTATATGTTTTTTAAACAGTGCTATCTGTGTTGTGGTTATCGGGTTATCTAGTTCATCGGCACAGTTAAAATGGGTGATCAGGTTGATCGGCTTCAGGACGTTTTTACTCTGCAGCAGCTGCTGATAAATATCGTCAAACTGCTCACTATGAAAACCTAAACGATGCATGCCGCAGTCAAGCTTCAGCCAGACCGGCAGCGGTTTGTCCAGATCCGCTTGTATAATCGCATCAACCTGCTCCTGCGAATGCACCACACAGTGCAGATCTTTTTCTATCAGAATCGGCAGGTCAGCTCTCTGGAAAAAACCCTCCAGTAATACCACCGGTTTTTTAAAACCCGATTCACGCAGAATTAATGCCTCATTGAGACGCGCAACACCACAGGCAAAAATACCCGGAAGACTTTGTGCAACTCTGACCATGCCGTGCCCGTAGGCATCCGCCTTTACCACTGCCAGTACTTTGCTGTGAGGAGCTGTCTTCTGTAATACTTGAAGGTTCTGCTGCAGCGCTTTCAGGTTAATAACCGCACGTGTGATATCCATTAGCAGACTCTATTTATTTTTATTAAGTTGTGTCTCATTTTACTCATCACCGTGATATGCAGCACCGGTATAGTCATCAAAGCGCGAGTAACGCCCCTGGAAGGTTAAACGTACCTTACCAATTGGACCATTACGCTGTTTACCGATAATTATTTCCGCAATACCTTTATCGTTACTGTCTTCGTTATAAACTTCATCTCGATAGATAAACATAATTAGATCGGCATCCTGCTCAATCGCGCCTGATTCACGTAAATCCGAGTTAATCGGGCGTTTATCGGCACGCTGCTCAAGACCACGGTTTAACTGAGAAAGTGCAATCACCGGGCAGCGAAGCTCTTTTGCTAATGCTTTTAATGAGCGCGATATTTCCGAGATTTCCAGAGTACGGTTTTCACTTAATGAAGGTACGCGCATCAGCTGCAGGTAATCGACCATGATCATGCTGATACCGCCGTTATCCCGGGCGATACGACGGGCTCGGGAACGTAATTCCGTCGGTGTAAGACCCGAGCTGTCATCGATAAACATCTTACCCTGGTTTAATAGAATCGACATAGTTGACGATAGAGAAGCCCAGTCGTTCTCATCAAGCTGACCGGTACGGATTTTACCCTGATCAATTCGCCCAAGTGATGCCAGCATACGGTTCATGATCTGATCGGCAGGCATCTCCAGAGAAAATATAATCGTTGGTTTATCTGAATTTAATGCTGCATGCTCGGCAAGATTCATGGCAAAGGTTGTTTTACCCATGGACGGACGTGCAGCGACGATGATTAAATCACCCGGCTGGAAACCGGTAGTCATCTGGTCTAAATCGTTATAACCCGAAGATAAACCGGTAATACCATCGCGCGGGTTTTTACATAAATCATCAATTCTGGCGACAGTTTCTTTTAAAATATCTTTAATCGCCTGCGGGCCTTCGCTTTTATCACTGCGTGCTTCAGCTATTTGGAATACTTTAGTTTCTGCAAAATCGAGCAGCTCGGAACTGTCACGACCTTCTGTTTCATAACCTGCTTCAGCAATTTCATTGGCAACACCGATCAATTCGCGGACAATGGCGCGTTCACGCACGATATCCGAGTAGTTATTGATATTAGCGGCACTTGGGGTATTTTGTAAAAGCTCTGCAAGGTAAGCAATACCGCCAACCCCTTCCAGCTCTTGATTATTTTCCAGATGCTCTGAAAGGGTAACTAAATCAACCGGTATATCTTCACTGCTGAGGTGTTCAATGGTTGAGAATATCTGACGATGGGCACGATGATAAAAGTCACGTTCAACCACCCGTTCTGCAACATCGTTCCAGGCTTCGTTATTAAGTAATAAACCACCGATTATCGCCTGCTCGGCTTCAAATGAGTGCGGGACACTTTTAATCGGAGATATCGTTTTATTTTTTTTAGCTGGGAAAGGTGCTTTATCTGCCATATTTAAATCCAGAATTTGTTAATTGAACTTATAAAAAGAGGATTTCAAGCCAAATATACGCGGTTAAAAGCAGAGCTATTAATACAGCCGCTGACCCCATATCTTTTGCCCTGCCTGAAAGTTCATGATGCTCACTGCCGATGCGATCAACAACAGCTTCAACTGCAGAATTAATGATTTCAATGATCATCACCAGTACAACCGGGGCGATTAATAAAATGCGTTCAATTTGAGAAACATCCAGGATCCAGGCCAGCGGAATTAAAACTAAAGCGAGAAATGTTTCCTGACGAAATGCCGCTTCATGTTTAAAGGCGCTTTTCAGCCCTTGAAGCGAAAAACCGCCTGCTAAAATAATGCGTTTTAATCCGGTGTTTTTTTTCATGAAATGACAAACCTGCTGCACTGTATCGGAGGGCTATTTTAGCAAAAGGCAGGAGCAAGGTCACTTGCTCTTTAACAGCAAGTGACCTGAATTTTGATAATAAAGTCGTTTCGCTATGAGTGCCTGCTTATAATCACCCTGTAAGAAAGAGCATCCTTCGCGCCGTACAGCCAGTTTATGTGCTTTTTGCCTGGTTAAATTGACACTGCTGTTTGCATAAGTCTATTCATGCTAATATTACTGCTTCTAAAACACTTCCCATTTTAGTGTCTCTGGTTTTTATTTAAGGGGTTTCTGTGTTAGCAAAAGGCTCTGCTTTTTCTCATTTTATTAATAGATACTGGGTCTGCAGTGCTTATGTGCCTCTACACCCGATTTCTGAATTACAGCTGGATCTGCATCGCCCGATTATTTATGTTGTGGAGCAGAATAGTGCGAGTGATCTGCTTGGTCTACAGACGGCCTGTCTGCAGGCTGGTTTGCCGGATCCTTTTCTGCCGATAGAGGCCGCAGGACAAAGTTTAAACGCGATTATATTTATTCATAACTGGTCCTGGTTTTCACCTCGGCTACCGCAGCTTCAGGAAACGCCTTATTTAGCGCAGTACCAGCAGTTATTAAATCTGCATAAGAGAAACAGTGAGTTAGATATTCAGCTGCTTCCAGTGTCTTTTTACTGGGGGAGAAATCCGGGAAAAAAGGGAAAAACAGCAAAGTTTGATCTGTCTGAACAGCGTCAGATCGGCATCCTGCATAAATCTTTAGTTGTATTGAAAAACGGCAAAGATCACCTGGTTCGATTTAACCGCCCGATTTCAATTGCCTCTCTTTGTGAAAGGGAAAAAAATCAGACAGGCGGAGACAGTCATTTTGACTCGCAGTTAGCGCATAAGCTTGCAAAAATTGCGATGACCTATTTCAGTCAGCAGAAGCGCACCAGTATCGGGCCTAAGCTGCCGGGCCGAAAAGAGATGGTTGAAACTGTGCTCCAGCAGCCGGCTTTGCGCAAAGTTATACAGCAGACTGCGGAACAGAGACAGTCAAGTGAATCACAAATTGAGCAGCAGTGCCGCGAATACCTGCAGGAGATCAGTGCTGATTTTTCCTATCCTTTTTTACGTGTTTTTCGCTGTGTATTAGGCTGGGTATGGAATTATATTTATCAGGGCATTGAAGTGAATCATGCGCAGGCAGTCCGGCAGGCCTGCCAAAGCGGAGCTGAAATTATCTATATGCCCTGTCACCGAAGTCATATGGATTATCTGCTGCTTTCCTATCTGTTATTTGAACAGGGGCTTGTTCCTCCTCATGTTGCCGCCGGAGTAAATCTTAACTTTTTTCCTGCTGGAGGTGTTTTTAGGCGCAGCGGCGCTTTCTTCTTACGACGTACTTTTAAAGACTCGCCGCTTTATGCCGAGGTTTTTAAAGCCTACTTTGCGATGCTTTTTAAACAGGGTTACCCCATTGAATTTTTTAGCGAAGGCGGACGAAGCCGGACAGGGCGTTTATTACCGCCAAAAACGGGTTTACTTGCCATGTCTTTACAAACTTATATAAATCAGCCTGAACGTAATGTTTTAATTATACCTGTCTATATTGGTTATGATCATATTATGGAAGTGAGCACTTACACAAAAGAGCTGACGGGGCAGAAAAAAGAGAAAGAGAGTATCTGGCAGGTATTAGGCATAGTTAAAAAGCTCGGTAATTTCGGCCGGGCCTTTGTTAATTTTGGTGAGCCTGTCAATATTAAGCAGCACTTTGATCAACAGATTCCAAACTGGAGAGACATGGGTATTGATCAGCAGCAGTTTAAAGAACAGGTAGATCAAGTTGCGCAGAAAGTGATGGCCGGCATTAATCAGGCTGCCTCTGTTAATGCTCTGCCTCTGTGTGCATCAATTTTATTGACCTGTAATAACTACCAGGTAGAGAAACCGCAGTTGTTTGAATATATAAACAAACATCTGCAGCTGCTGACTTTAAACAATTCAGGTAGTCTGGTGACCTATAAACAGCAGAGTGCTGCTGATGTCTATCAGCAGGCCCTAATCATGAATAAATTCGAGCAGTGCGGCACTTCAGTGTTGTGTTCTTTGCCGCAGGCTGCAGAGTTGACCTATTACCGTAATAATATTGTTCACCTGTTTGCTCTTCCAAGCCTGTTATGTAATACGGTTTGTTATCTGCGGCGACAGAACAAGCTGTTAACAGCTGCAGAGATTGTTTTTTATGCATCAAAGGTTTATCCGTTTGTGCAGGCTGAATATTTTTTGAATGAACCTCAGGATATAAAAGCCCTGTTAGAACAAGGACTGGACGAGTTACAAAGCCTGGCTGTTTTAACAAAGCACCAGGAAATCTATATCGTTGCTGACGATGCTTTGCTGAGTGTTTTTGTTGGACATATGCAGGAAAGCTACTGCCGCTATTATCACTTTCTGTTGTTAGTGAGCAGTAATAACAGTGCCTGGCAGGATGTGGATTTTGAAGAAACTGCGCTGCAGACCAAAGCTGATTTACAAAACCATAGTATTGAACCCTTTGATATGAAAGTTATTAAGGTTTATCGCGATACACTGCAGAGATTGTATCCGGATTTTATAAAAACTGATCAGGCACAAACACTGCTGGTTCTGTTTGAACATTCGCTCTGATAACGGTTATATTTGACTGCTGGTGGATTTTAACCTGACAGGCAGCCTGGTTTGCCTGCACTAAATGGTATAATAAAACGATATGCGAGAATTTATTTTGCTACACTCTTTTTTTTATTGTTTGTGGAATGTGTGTGACTGAACCTTACCCTGTTTTACAGGAAGCGCTGATCTTTCAAGAAGATATTAAAAAAAGCCGTTTTATTACCTATCTGCAGCCGGTCACAGGAAAAGAGCAGGCACTGGCTTATCTGCACAGAATTCGAGAGCAGCATAAAGAAGCTCGGCATCATTGCTGGGCTTATATAGGCGGCAGCCCGAAAGATAGTGTTAACATAGGCTGCAGTGATGATGGTGAACCGAAAGGTACTGCGGGGAAACCTATGCTGGCTGTTTTACAAGGCTGCGGTGCTGGGGAAATTATGGCTGTGGTGGTGCGTTATTCCGGCGGCATTAAACTTGGAACCGGCGGATTAGTACGTGCTTATTCAAACGGCATACAGCAGCTGGTTAAACAGATGCAGACAATTGAAAAGCGTTTTTATCAACACTATCAGCTGCACTGTGACTATGCTCAAATGGCGCTGATAGAAAGCTTGTTAGTAAGATTATCTGGACGTATTGTGCAGATTGATTATCTACAGTTTATATCTGCAGTCGTTGAAGTCGATCTGCAGCTAACCGAAGAATTTACTCAGCAGCTGGAATCGCTGACACAAGGAAAAGTTTTTGCGAAAAAAATCCCTAACAAAGCCGGTTAAAGTGAGATAAACAGGTGGCTTTTCGTTCAATAATTAGAATTGTTGGTATGTTAATCGGGTTATTCAGCCTGACTATGCTGCCGCCTGTGCTGATCGCGTCATTTTATAACGACAGCGGCGGTAATGATTTTCTCGCCGCCTTCTCGGTTACCCTGTTAATCGGATTTGTTTTATGGATGCCCAACAGGCATATAAAAAAAGATTTAAAAGCCAGAGAGGGGTTTTTAATTGTTGTGCTGTTCTGGGCCGCCCTGGGCAGCGTTGGAGCGATCCCGTTTCTGATGAGCTCCAGTATTGAAATGAACAGTGCTTCCGCATTTTTTGAATCATTCTCAGGGCTGACTACTACCGGCGCGACGGTTATTCAAAATCTGGACACTCTGCCGAAATCTATTCTCTTCTACCGGCAGATGCTGCAGTGGTTCGGCGGCATGGGGATCATTGTTTTAGCTGTTGCTGTGCTGCCTATGCTGGGTATAGGTGGTATGCAGTTATATAGAGCAGAAACTCCCGGCCCGGTAAAAGACTCTAAAATGACCCCGAGAATAGCGGAAACAGCAAAAGCGCTGTGGTATGTTTATTTGTGTCTGACGGTCGCCTGTATGATGGCATTCTGGCTGGCCGGTATGAGTTTGTTTGATGCACTGGGGCATAGTTTTTCGACCGTTTCTATCGGCGGTTTCTCAACCCATGATGCCAGCATGGGGTACTTTGACAGTAATGTTATTAATCTGATAACCGTAGTTTTTCTGATTATTTCCGGAGTGAATTACGCACTGCACTTCAGTGCATTTTCAGCGAGAAAATTTTCTTTTAATATCTACCGGCAGGATCCGGAAGTACGTGCATTTATTTTTATTCAACTGCTGTTAACAGCGGTTTGCTTTCTCGGGCTGATCGGTAATGATGTTTACGATTCGATTGAACAGTCGTTTTCCCAGGCGCTGTTTCAAGCGGTTTCCATTTCTACGACTGCCGGTTTTACTACTACCTCTTTCTCTGACTGGCCTCTGTTTTTACCTGTTTTGTTAGTTATATCTAGTTTTATCGGGGGCTGTGCGGGCTCCACCGGAGGCGGTTTAAAGGTGATCCGGGTGTTATTACTGAATTTACAGGGCATGCGGGAATTAAAACGTCTGGTGCACCCGAAAGCCGTATATAAAATTAAATTAGGTAATAAAGCGCTGCCGGATCGTGTGATTGAAGCGGTGTGGGGCTTCTTTTCAACTTATGCTCTGGTCTTTATTGTCTGTATGCTGGCACTGTTAATGACAGGTATGGATGAATTAAGCGCTTTTTCGGCTGTTGTTGCTATGCTGAATAATCTTGGTCCCGGGCTTGGAGAGGTTGCACTGCACTTTGATGAAGTGAGTGATGCATCGAAGTGGATTATGATTATCGCCATGCTGTTCGGGCGTCTGGAGATATTTACGCTATTAGTACTGTTTACGCCTGTATTTTGGAAAAATTGACATAACACACAGCTTTTATTCTATAAAAATCAAATTGTTAATAATAATTAAAACAGTCCTATATTCAGACTGGCATGTTGGGAAAAATTAAATGGCAAGCAAAACCCTGGTTATCTATTCGTCTGTTGACGGGCAGACGCTGAAAATAATCGAACGGATCACTAACTTAATTGAGGGTGATATTACTTTATGCAATGTGGATGAAAATCCGCAGGTTGATTTCAGTCGGTATGACAAAGTACTGGTTGGAGCCTCGGTCCGCTATGGCAATTTTCGCAAAAATTTACTTAATTTTGTCAATGCACACAAAGCTCATCTAGATTTGTTACCGAATGCTTTTTTTCTGGTTTGTTTGACTGCGCGTAAACCTGAAAAAGCGAATCCGGCAAATAATGCTTATATGGCTAAATTTGACCAGTTATCTTTATGGCATCCGAGATTAAAAGGGGTCTTTGCGGGAGCATTATTATATTCCCGTTACAACTGGTGGCAGACGCTGCTTATCCAGCTGATTATGAAAATAACCGGCGGCAGTACAGATAAAAGCCGGGATATTGAGTTAACAGACTGGGAGAAGGTGGAAGTGTTCAGCAAAGATTTTTCTGCTTTATAAGCGAAAGTGGCAGGACGCAGCCAGATTGCTTATTAAGCTGATTTTTTTAACCGTCTGACATACAATGCATGCTTTCAATATTTGTATTAATGCAGGCAGAAGTATCGTGAATCAACAATCTTGCCCCAACGCGAAACAGATCCTGTTTGATGTGTTTGGTTACAATACCTTTCGAGAAGGCCAGGAAGATATTATCAGCCGGCTGTGTGCTGGAGATGATGCTCTGGTAGTGATGCCGACGGGCGGCGGAAAAAGTCTGTGCTTTCAGATACCGGCTCTGGTCCGTCCCGGTATATGTTTTGTTATCTCACCGCTTATTTCATTAATGAAAGATCAGGTTGATACGCTGCGTTCCTGTGGTGTGGCCGCCGCATATCTGAACTCCAGTCTTTCTTATCAGGAACAAAATCAGATACTCAATGATATGCATAACGGACAACTGAAAATTGTCTATGTTGCCCCTGAACGTCTGCTTCGTCCAGATTTTATGAACCGTCTGGAAAACCTCGAGATTAATCTGTTTGCTATTGATGAAGCGCACTGTATTTCTCAGTGGGGGCATGATTTCCGCCCTGAATATGCGCTGCTCGGACAGTTAAAAGAACGTTTTCCTGATATTCCGCTGGCAGCATTAACTGCAACTGCGGATCATGCTACCCAGAAAGATATTCTCGCGCGTCTGCAGCTCCGCGATCCTCTGGTTGCGGTGCACAGTTTTGATCGACCGAATATTGAATATCTATTGATTGAAAAGTACCGGCCGTTGACTCAGCTGTTTAATTATTTGTCTGAGCACAAAAATGAAAGCGGCATTATTTACTGTACCAGCCGCCGCCGTACTGAAGAATTAAGTGAAAAGTTAAGCGCTAAAGGTTTAAAAGCACGTTGTTATCACGCCGGTTTACCTCTGCAGGAACGCCAGTCGGTACAGGATCTGTTTATCAAGGATGAAGTGGATATTGTCGTTGCCACGGTGGCCTTTGGTATGGGTATTGATAAACCTAATGTGCGCTTTGTGGTGCATTATGAGATCCCTAAAAATATCGAATCTTATTACCAGGAAACAGGGCGGGCAGGGCGCGACGGTTTACCGGCACAGGCGATGTTATTTTATGATCCTGCTGATCCGGCGCGGATCCGAGGCATGCTGGAAAAAAATGATAATGAGGAACAGCTTCGTATTGAACTGCATAAATTAAATACTATGGTTGCATTCGCGGAAGCGCAAATCTGCCGGCGTCAGGTTTTATTAAATTACTTTGGTGAATACAGCCATCAGGCTTGCGGCAACTGTGATGTCTGTCTGGATCCGCCTAAAAGTTATGATGCAACTGAAGATGCGCAGAAAATACTTTCCTGTGTTTACCGTACCGGACAGCATTTCGGCATGGGGCATGTTGTTGAGGTATTAAAAGGAGCACAAACTGCACGCATTAAAAGCTTGGGACACGATAAACTGTCAACCTATGGTTTAGGTAAAGAGCAGTCGACAGAACACTGGTTAAGTATTTTAAGACAGTTAATTCACTGTGGTTTACTGATGCAGAACTTAACCCGAGGATCTGCACTGCAGCTGACTCAGGCTGCTCGTCCTGTTTTAAAAGCACAGCAGGTGCTGCACTTAGCTGTGCCGCGTGTGAAAATGGTTAAGGCGAAAAAGAAACGCGGTGTACTGGCTGATCTGGCGGACAATAAATTGTTTGCCCGACTGCGTCAGCTGCGTAAACAGATTGCTGATCGTGAAGATCTGCCGCCGTATATTATTTTCAGTGATGTGTCTCTTTCTGAAATGAGTGAATTAATGCCGCTGACGGATGCTGAGTTTTTGAATATCAGTGGTGTCGGTCACATTAAACTGGATAAATATGGTGCTGAATTTATGCAGATAATTAATGAATATTCACAGTCGCTCTAGAAACTGCGCTTATGTAAAGTTGACTTTTAAAGGGCGGGAAGGTTAATCATATATGACTTTCCAGCGCCCGAAAAACTAAGCGTTTAATTTAAAGTCATTTAAACGCTTTAAAGCATGCTCAATAACATTGGGAGAGATTTTTTCCTGAATCTCGGCCACTTCCGCATTATTAAATAACTCCCCTAAAAAAACACAAATATAAGTTAACGGTGCACTGGCAAACAGTTTCGGATTTGCTAGAAAATCCTGTCCACGAGTTGCCATCCAAGTCGCGTTATTGTGCTTATTCATAAACTCTGAGTCTAAAATAGTTTTTTTCAATTTGCTTAATACTGTTGTGAAATCAAAATGCTGAGAATTGAACTCATTACTGAATGCCGCTAGTAAATTAATAGACTGTTGATTTGGTAAAATTGCCAGCTTGTGGATATTGGTCATTTGAAGTGCCCTGTGATGAAAAACTCTAAACAGTGAAACGTTTACATCCTTGTTCTGATCGCCTTATTAGATTAGTTTGCTGTTAGTGTGGTTTAAAGATGACTTGTTTTATTTCATTGCAATAAAAGTCATGAACTATGATAAAAAAGTCATGGTGAAGGGTACAGCTTAAGGCATAAGTGCATCAATATAATTAATCTCTATTTATTGTAAAATTTGAGTTGCTTAACAATTTATAAATAATGATTTTGTCTGTCACTATTATTTGCTTATTTTACAAGCACAAAAGCAGTGCCCCTCGGAACTTTCAGAGGCTAAATAAAATTTAGCGGGTAGATTTTTGTTAAAATTTGCTGCTGTTGATAATAGGTAGATAAAACAGTTTGAAAAAACAGGTATAAAAAAGGCTAATGGGAATTAGCCTGAAAGGCGGTGTTATTTAGTCTTAATGCAGCTTAAATTCATTAAGTCGGGCTAATACACTCTTTAATATTTGTGGAGTTAGTGTGTCTTGTAATTCTTCCAGGCTGTATTTTTTAAACAGCTCGCCGATAAAAGCGCAAATATAAGTCAGTGGTGCATGTGCAAATAGCTTCGGGTTAGTTAAATAATCGGAACCTCGTCTCTGCATCCAGTCGGCATTATCATGCTTGGCCATAAAGTTAAGTTTAGAAATCTCATTTTTCAACTTGATTAACAGCTGGGTATAATCGAATGAAATATTATCAAATTCAGCATGATAATTTGCAATTGAATTAATAACTTCTTGGCTTGGTAAAATATTTAGTGCATGAATATTAGACATTTACAGGTTCCTTCGAATAAATGAATGACCATGCAGCTCTTTGAAAAGAGGTGCATAAATTAATTATCAGTTAGCCCATTGTGTGTTCAATAGTTTTTCTGCGCTGTTGCTTCTGTGTTAATCATTAGTCCACTTTTTTATTGTGGATTTGCTTTGGTAAAATGAATTGTAGTAAAGGAATGCTGTTTGTCGATGACATTATTTTAATAAAAAGGTAAAGATCTGCAGAGTTTGCACTGGATCATATTTTGTGTAAACGTTTTACATAACTTGTCTTCTAACTTACTTCTGATACTTTTAATAGTAGGACATTCTTTTTTAAGGAGAGCCTATGCTTCTAGATCAGATTGAGATCGTAGGATTTAGGGGCATTAATCGTTTATCGATTAATGTGAAGGAATTGAATGCTTTTCTTGGTGAAAACAGTTGGGGAAAGTCGAGTTTATTTGATGCACTATCGTTATTTTTATCCGGCACACACAAAAACTACAAGTTTGTGGGCGATGATTTTCATCAGCCCCCTAATCCTGAAATCAGTACGACTAAACTTATTCATCTTGTTTTCACTTTCAAAGAGCAGTTAATCGGGGAGGCTGGTCTGCGTCAGTATGCCAGTATATTGGAAGCCTGGAATGTTCCTCAGAATGAATTAAGACATATCTATTTCCAAATCGACGGCGAGGTGACAGATGCTGGAAATATTAAAACCCGTCGTTACTTTTTAGATAATGACGGTATTGAAAAGATATACAGCAGGGAAAAATTAGCCGAACTGGTTAACGAGTTTGTTTCTTTTGTGCCGGTTTTACGTATGGGTAGTGAAGCTCCGTTGATTATGGATTCGGAAGAACAGGAGGCTAAAGAGTTATCCAGTAAAAGAGAGCTTTGTGAAGAGCGCATTAAACGTGTATTTAGACGTCTAGTAGGTTCTTCGCAGCAGTTATCTGAACACGAAATGGGGCGCGGATATGAAGCGCTTGCTTATCTGTTTGACCACTATCTGTTTAAGCGTTACGGCGGATTTGATTACCACAAGGTTGATTTTGAACATGATATTCATAGTCAGAGGCCGTTTTCATTTCTGGCTTTAACCCACTTCAACGATCTGTTTAAAACCGGGCATAAAAGAGACCGGGCGATGCTGCTGCTGATCCTTGGAGAATTTCTACAAGCTAGAGGAGAGCACCTGCTGCGTAGGGGAGCGACTCCTATTTTATTACTGGAAGAGCCGGAAAATAATTTACATCCAGTTAACTTAGCGATTACCTGGCGGTTTTTCTCTTTGCTGCCCATGCAGAAACTGGTCAGTACTAACTCTAGTCAGCTTTTATCATTTTTCCCTTTAAGCCGTATTCAACGTTTAGTCAGGCAGGCGGATCTAATTAAAAGTTATTCTTTAAATCCAGCCCATTTTTCCGAAAATGATTTACGCAGAATTGCTTTTCATCTGCGTATGACCCGCCCGCAAAGTCTTTTTGCACGTTCCTGGTTATTAGTTGAAGGGGAAACTGAAACCTGGCTGTTAACTGAACTGGCCCGTTTATGCGGTTACCATCTGGTGGTTGAAGGAGTACAGATTATTGAGTTTGCTCAGTGCGGTGTTGCCCCTTTAATTAAACTTGCTCAGGATCTGCATATCGAATGGCATGTGTTAACAGACGGGGACGCTGCGGGACAAAAATACGCCGGCCGGGTTGAGGATATGTTGTCAGCAAAAGACTTTTTAGCGAATCGTCTTTCTATATTACCGGCACAGGATATCGAACATTTGTTTTTTAACGGTGGTTTTTCGGATATTTACCTTGAAGCTGCTAATTATACCGAGAAGGATTTAGCGCGGCTTGCTGTGAGTAAAATTATTGATAAAGCGGTGCATAAATACTCTAAACCAGGGTTAGGTCTGGCAATTGCAACGGCTGTTGAGGAACGCGGAGCAGATTCTATTCCACCGCTGTTAAAACGCTTGTTTGCCCGTCTGGTTGGTTTAGCAAGAACGCAGTCCGGTTAAATTGACTGCGTTCTTGCTGCATTCGATCATTTAGCCTGGTAAGTTAGCTTATGCTCTTTACCCGTTAGTATTAATGTCTGTCCGTCTAATTGAATATCGGACCAGTCTGCTAATACAGAAGCTACAACCATTTCTACTTCATTAGCTGGTTCGCGGCATATTTTGCGCGTACTGCCCATTTTTTCAATGCGCAGCTGGTTATTATGGAGCTCAAGCGCGCCGAAAAAGTTATTGCAGGCTAGATTACCGGTTGCTTTAGATTTAGTGTCAATAGTGATTGTACTGCTGATTTCAGTATTTATAGTCTGCTGATCAATATTAATTAACTGCCATTCATTTTGAAGCTGCGTTAGTTCAATAGTCGCTGGTGAAACATCCGTATTGTTGACCGCCGCTGTGCTGCAGGAGAATAAAAATAATGATGTTGATAAAACTGCCGCTGTTTTAAACAGGTCCATTTGGCTTTCCTTCGGTTTTATTTTTTTTATTGCTTCGTTTGACACTGGTTACGCTGGAAAGTTTCTTAATCTGGCGCATTACTCGTGATAAATGAATTCGATTGATAACAGTTAAGGTTAAATTGATTGAATAGATATGTTCCGGTAATTCAGTGGTTTGAAGATCCACCACATTAGCATTGCTTTTAGCAATGATATTAAACAGTTGAGCCAGACCTGCTTTGTGATTAATCATCATGATATTGAGATCGCTGGAATATTCATACTGATTCATGAAGTCCATATCCCATTCAACGGGAATATATTTATCTAATTCATTTTCATAACCGGTAACATTATGGCAGTTCTGCAGATGCACCACCAAACCTTTACCCGGGCTGGCATGAGCAACAATAGTATCGCCGGGCAGTGGTTTACAGCAGTTCGCGTAAGATATCATCATATCTTCAGTACCTTTGATTGCACTTTGACGGGTCTGCTGTTTTAATTCCGACTCGGTTAACTCTGCTGTGTTACCACGCAGGCGACGGGCAATAATAATACTCATAAGCTTACCGCTGCCGATTTCGTGCAGCAGGCTGTTAAAATCATCAAGATGGTGATCTGCAATAACTCTATCGATATTTTCCTGCGGAATATCAGATAGATTGGTACGGTTAAGTGCCTGTTTTAATAAACGTCGACCTTCAGGAATGGTGAGCTCTTTTGGCAGCAGCTTCAGGTACTGGCGAATATTGTTGCGTGCTTTATGAGTTGCAACAAAGTTTAACCAGTCTGCGCAGGGCTGTGGTTTACTTGCAGTGATAATCTGAATTGTCTGGCCGCTTTCAAGTTTATCACTGAGCAGTGCAAACTCTTTATCAATTTTGGCGCCCGTGCAGCGGTGGCCGATTTTGGTATGCAGTGCATAGGCAAAATCAACAGGTGTTGCATGAGCAGGTAATACAATTATTTTACCCTGTGGTGTTAATACGTGAATTTCGTTATTACCCAGTTCCTGTTTAATATTTTCCAGCATGACCAGTGAGTTGGTTGTATTGTCTTCCTGATCAGAGAGTCCCTGGAACCAGTTACGCGTCTGCAGCTGTGCTGTCATATTCGAGTTGCCGCTGCCTTCTTTGTAGCTCCAGTGCGCGGCTATGCCTTGTTTAGCTACTGCATCCATATCTTCGGTACGGATCTGAATTTCAATATTCACACCATGATGGGTGATTAAAGTTGTATGCAGCGATTGATAGCTGTTTGATTTTGGAATCGCAATATAATCTTCAAAATGCTCGAGTTTAGGCTGATAGAGGTGATGCATCTGGCCTAATACTCGGTAACAGGTATCAAGATCTTTAACTATGATACGGAAAGCGTAAACATCCATTACATCATGGAACTGGCAGCCTTTTTTACGCATTTTTCGGTATAAACTGTACAGGTGTTTTTCACGCCCGATAACTTCAGCTTCAATTGACATGCCGTTTAGTTTTGCTGAAATCTCATCACAGATGCTTTGAATAAAATCTTTTCGATTGCCGCGTGCTTTGGTGATGGCATCTTTTAATACATAATATCGGGCGGAATTTTGTGCTTTGAAGGCAAGCTGTTCTAGTTCATTTTTAAGGTGGTGAAGACCAAGCCGGTCCGCAATAGGAGTGAATATCTCGAAGGTTTCACGAGCAATGCGCCTGCGTTTATCAAGACGTAATGAGTCTAAGGTGCGCATGTTGTGGACACGATCGGCAAGTTTAATCAGCATAACCCGGAAGTCTTTAGACATTGCTATCAGCATTTTGCGGATATTTTCTGCCTGCGCCTGCTCGCGGTCTTTAAAGTTAACTTTATCTAATTTAGTAACACCTTCCACTAACTCGGCAACACTTGGATTGAATGTATCTGAAAGTTCCTGGTAGGTTACCTCTGTATCTTCAAGGACATCATGCAGTAGAGCCGCAGCAATTGCTTCATGATCTAGTTTCATCTCCGCCAGTATTTCAGCAACTGCTACGGGGTGAGTGATATAAGGTTCGCCGCTTGCCCGTTGAACGCCGTCATGTGCAGCGTAAGCAAACTCATAAGCTCGCTCAATAAACTGACATTGCTCAGCGGCAAGGTAAGATTGAGTCAAATCTTTAAGTGCTTGAAATATTAACATTTGCGACCTTATTTTTAATAACCTGTCAATAATAGTAAAGCCAGTTTGCATACTTGCAAAGTATAAAAACTAACTTTTCTATTTTTATTGTGTTGATTGTTGTAATTATCGGATTTCTTTTACGGGAATATCCGAACTTATGCCTGCAGAAGTCATTTTTGTTAAATCAGCTTTCTACTGCCCAGTCTTTTAACTGCTGGATTTCCTGCGCCCAGATCTCCGGGTTGGTTGTTTCTAATACCATGGGGATATTATCAAATCTTGAGTCCTGCATGATATATTTAAAGCAGGACCAGCCGATCTCGCCTGCGCCTAATGAAGCGTGACGATCCACTCTGCTTGCCAGTGGCACTTTGCTGTCATTAATATGCATAGCCGCCAGATATTCAAAGCCGACGATGTCTGAGAATGCTTGAAAGGTTTCGCGGCAGGCTTCTTCACTGCGCAGATCGTAACCGGAAACAAAAGTATGGCAGGTGTCTAGGCAAACTCCAACACGCTGTTTATCTTCGACATGCTCGATAATGACAGCCAGCTGTTCAAAAGAATAACCTAAATTGGTTCCTTGTCCTGCGGTGTTTTCGATCACGGCTTTGACTGTGGTTGTCTGCTGCAGAGCCCAGTTTATTGACTCGGCAACACGCAGCAGGCAGTCCTGTTCGCTGATTTTTTTTAGGTGACTGCCTGGATGGAAATTTAATAAGGTTAAGCCCAGCTGTTCGCAGCGCTGCATTTCATCTAAAAAAGCATTTCTAGATTTTTGTAATGCTTCCTGCTCAGGGTGCCCGAGGTTAATTAAATAGGAGTCGTGGGGTAATATCTGCTCCGGACTGTAATTATAACGAATACAGGCCGCTTTAAATTTACGGATGGTATCATTATCAAGCGCTTTAGCTTCCCAGCGGCGTTGATTTTTGGTAAATAATGCAAAGGCGGTTGCACCTATTTCATGCGCATTTTTTGGGGCGTTGAATACGCCGCCTGAAGCACTTACATGTGCGCCGATGTATTTCATAGTTGAATATCCGAAAGTTATATAAGCCGTGAAGTATAAGTAAATTTTGCAGGGCAATAAATCAATTATCGGTATGGCTTATAAAGAATGAGGAAAATTTTACCGGGAAGTTAAGTTAAGCAGTAAAAAGCAGGTTTATTAGTCTCCTGAAATTAAACTGAAACTGCATAATAGCCTCGTTAGCAGCCTGTCAGCCTGCTATGATCTGCACCGTCAGTTGTCTTTTAAAAGGATTTTTCTTGTTAATTATCAAATTATTAAGTGCTTATTGTTTAGATATATTGTTTGCCGATCCCTATCGTATTCCACATCCAGTACAGGTTATCGGCTGGTTTATCAGCCGTCTGGAAAAAATGGCACCGGCAGGTTTTAAAAAACAGTGGGGTACTGCCGCTAATTTAGTCGTTTTAAGTACAACTTTTTTTGTTTGTTTATGGCTGGCGAGGCTGCATTGGATAATTGAAGTGTATTTACTTTACACTTGTCTGGCGACGCGCTCTTTAGCAGATGAGGCGCTTAAAGTTAAACGTATTATTGAGCAGGATGATATTAGTCTGGCGCGTCAGGAAATAGGTTATCTGGTCAGCCGTGATACCGGAAAGATGGATAAAAAACAGATTATCCGCAGCACTCTGGAAACTGTTGCAGAAAATACCGTCGATGCAGTTGTTTCGCCGTTGTTTTATATGCTGCTTGGTGCACTGCTTGAACCCTATATAGCAGGTTCAATGCTCGCGTGCGCTATGGTTTATAAAGCGGTTAATACGTTTGATTCCATGTGGGGTTACAAAACCGCGCAGTATAAAGATTTAGGCTGGTTTAGTGCCCGCCTGGATGACTGGGCAAATTATCTACCCGCTCGTCTGACCGGGGCTGTTTTACTGCCTGTTTCAGCATATCTGCTCAATTTAAACTGGAAAAATGCCTGGTTTATTTTTAAACGGGACCGCAGTAATCATGCCAGCCCAAATTCCGGGCATCCTGAATCTGCTGTTGCCGGGGCCTTAGATATTCAGTTTGGCGGGCGCACTCAGTATTTTGGTGAGTGGCAGGATAAACCGACAATCGGTGATAAAAATAAGCCGTTTACAGAAAGTTTAATCGGCAAAGCGGTCAAGCTGTTATGGTCGAGTTCCCTGCTGATGCTGGGCGTTATAATTTTAATTTTAATTTTCACAGGATAATTCATGGATTTACATGGTGGTAATGTGCACCGTCTGCAGCGGGACTGTACTCGGCAGGATAAAAAGCAGTGGTTAGATTATAGCGCGAATATCAATCCACTGGGCGTGCCGCAGTCGTTTACAAATGCATTAAATGAGCACCTGTATACGCTGGATGTTTATCCTGATCCTGATTATGTCGATTTACGTCAGTCGTTAGCTGAATTTTCCAATGTTGAAATAGAGAATATTTTAGTAGGTAACGGTGCGACTGAGATGATTTTTCTCTTTTTTAAGGCGTTTAACGCATCAAAGGCGCTGATTATCGGGCCGACTTTTGCTGAATATGCCCGGGCTGCAGAATCTGCCGGGACACAGGTAGATTATTTTATTTTAGACTGGTCCAACGGTTTTAAGCTCGATATGCAGTTATTAGAAATGCAGATAAAGAGGGGATATCAAGTACTGACTTTATGTAATCCGAATAATCCGACGGGTAATCTGATAGATTTACAGACGTTAAAGAAGATTATAAGCCTGTGTGAAGATAATCAGGTGCAGCTGCTGTTAGATGAAGCCTTTATTGAATTTGCTGACAGTGGTTTTCACAAAAGTGCAGTGATATTTCAGTCACCGTCGGTATTTATTGTAAGGGCATTAACTAAGTTTTTTGCTGTGCCGGGAATTCGTTTAGGCTGGGCGATTTCATTTAATGAAGTGCTGAATACCAAGATAGGGCAGATCCGTGAACCCTGGTCAGTAAATTGTTTTGCAGAGCTTGCCGGGATCACCGTGGTAAAAGATCAGAGCTATATTAATGATTCCATAACGTGGATAACGAATGAAAAGAGAGTTTTCAGAGACTTATTAAAAAGCTTAAATGGTATAGAGGTTTTTGAAACAAACTGTAATTTTATTCTGCTGCGTCTATGTATGCCGTTTACTGCACACGAGTGTCGGGAATATTTATTAACAGAGGGGGTTATCGTACGTGATGCGGGTAACTTCATCGGTTTAGACAGCCGTTTTATTCGTGTTGCAGTAAAGGATGCGACATCTAATAAAAGGCTGTATCAGTTGTTAAAAAATTATCTGTTAATTACGTTCTAACCAGAATTTTTCTTCATTATAGCTTATTAAAATCCGGTGCTTTTCATGTTCGATAATATCAGCGCTGTTTTGAGAGGTAACAAAACCCGAAGATTTATTACTGATCGATTTAAAGATGACTGACAGCATAACTTTCGGATCATCAAGTTCCCACTGGCCGGTATATATGATTTCACTGCTGCTGTCTGAAGTTTGTTTAATGGAGAAGAAGCCAGGATTTTTAAATACCCACTCATGTTTCGTCTGCCCGCTTTTTCCAGTCCATTTTCCGATTAAAAAGGGCTGTGAAAATTTATCCGCTGCTGATGAATCGGCCTGCATCGCTTCTATCTGCTCTTCAGCTTCTGTTTGTGAAAAGTGAGTCACTCCCTTTTCATCCTGCCAGGTGTAAATTTCTGCTGTCACGGAAAAAGAAGATAAAATCATTAATAAGGTAAAAAAATAGGGCATGTCCGTTGCTCTTCGATAATAATTAATCCATAGGGTAATAACTCTAATTTCGAACAGCAAGCTGAACCTTGCGGAGTCGTTAAAGTTAAATGTAAAAATGTGAGGAAAACAAGGTGACCTGTAAGTTCTGTACGGAAAGTTTATTTAAAGAAAAATTAGGGCGCTGTAAACGCTGCATGTGGCTTAATCTGACTCTACTTATATGCTCGGCGGCCGGCTGGTATTTCCTGCAGCAGTCAGGACCAAGGCAGGTTGAGACTATTGCTTTACTGCTGACATTTTTAGCCAGTTCACTGTTAATGCTTTTACATATTGGTGCGTATATTTATTATCGTCTGCGGAGAGTTGCTCACCCTACGGAAGATATACACAACCCAGAATAGCATCTTGCTTTGCTCCGGTTACCGCCTTGAGAGGAACCGGCTTTTCTAAGCAGCGCTGCTCTGCCAGCCAGGCAAAAGCAACTGCTTCTACATACATAGGATCAATATGTAAGCTGTGAGTATCATTAATAGCATGCTTTGGTAATAAAATCTGTAAGCGTTCCATCAGCAGGGGATTTAGGGCACCTCCTCCGCAGACAAAAGCATCACAGCCCCGGCTGTGTATTTGAATCTGCTCAGAGATGGTGACAGCGCTGAATTCCAATAATGTCCGCTGAATATCTGCATCTGAATATTGTTCTGTATCGACTAAGCTTAGCTGCTGTTTAAGCCAGAGCAGATTGAATTTTTCCCGGCCGGTACTTTTAGGCGGCGCTTGTTTAAAATATGGTTCAGTCAGCAGCTGTGTTAATAAGGCTTGAATGACCTGTCCCTGTGCGGCAAAAGCCGCATTTTTATCAAAGCTTTTCTGTTGAGTTTCATTGATCCAGGCATCCATTAACATATTGCCCGGGCCGGTATCATAACCGAGCACATTTTTATCCGACGTTAATACACTGATATTGGCTATGCCGCCGATATTCACAATAATGCGGTTTTGCCCTTTTTCGGAAAATAGTGCCTGATGAAAAGCCGGGACTAATGGTGCTCCCTGTCCGCCGTAGGCCATATCCATACGTCTGAAATCGGCAACGCAGGGGATGCCTGTTCTGGCGGCAATTAAAGCTGCATCACCAATCTGCTGAGTAAAGGGATACAAACCGCAGGGGGAATGAAAAATAGTTTGTCCGTGACTGCCTATCGCAAAGATTTGCGGGGCAGATAAGCCGCTTTCTGTAAGCAGCTGATTAACGGCATCGGCACAGGCTAAAGCGAACTGCTGATCCGTTTCCCCTAGTGTCTGCAGATCAACATGTTTATCCCGGCATATCTGTAAAAGGCGGCTGCGCAGGTTTTCGGGAAGATCCTGGGCATAACCTGCGACCTGTTCAAAACCTGAGCTTGTCCGCCGGGCGATGACTACATCTATTGCATCCAGACTGGTTCCAGACATAATGCCTATGTAGTAACTGCCGGGGGTCACTTAGATTACCCGCGAGAACTGCTGCTGACGTGCTTTATTGCGTAAATAAACATCAAAACACATGCAGATATTACGAATTAATAAACGTCCCTTCGGTTTTACACAAATTTCGTCTGCGCTGACCGTGACCAGCTGGTCATCAATAAAGCACTGTAATAATTTAATATCTTCAGCAAAATACTGCGCAAAGTTTAAATCAAAATGCTGCTCAATCTCTTTAGTATCTAGTTTGAAGTTACAGATAAGTTTTTTGATCACTTCGCGGCGGATCAGGTCATCCTGATTCAGCCCGACACCACGCCATTGCGCATGACCAGAGTTCTCAATCTGACTATAATAGTCCGCCAGCTTTTTCTGGTTCTGTGAATAACAATGGCCGATCTGACTGATTGCGGAAACCCCCATCCCAAGGAGATCTGCGTCTTCCTGTGTGGTATACCCCTGGAAGTTACGATGTAATATGCCCTGCTGCTGTGCGCGAGCAAGTTCATCATCCGGTTTGGCAAAATGGTCCATGCCGATAAACTGATAGCCTGACTGAGTCAGAAATTCAATTGTATACTGGAGCATCTCCAGCTTCTCTGCAGGTTTGGGCATGTCATCTTCATTAATTTTCCGCTGCGCTGCAAATATAGACGGCATATGCGCATAATTAAAGATCGATAAACGAGCAGGATCTAATTCCAATATTTTTTCTAAGGTGTGTGCAAAGCTGTCTTTAGTCTGCAGAGGAAGGCCGTAAATCATATCTAAATTGGTTGACTTGAAGCCCTGCTCTTTAGCACGGTTGAGCAGTTTGATAATAAACTCTTCATCCTGCTCGCGGTTGACTGCTTTCTGAACCTCTTTATTAAAATCCTGCACCCCCAGACTAAGGCGGTTAAAACCTTCAGCAGCTAGGTGATCAATTGTGCTCAGTTCAATTTCGCGCGGATCAACTTCGATACTTAATTCTGCAGATTCTTTAAAATTGAAGTTATCACGAAGTACATTCATTAAACGGGTGATCTGCTCCGGTAATAAAAAGGTAGGTGTACCACCGCCCCAATGTAACTGGCTGACTTGACGATTGGTGAAATGCGGTGCTTGAATCTTAATTTCCCGTTCAAGGTAATCCAGATATTTGTCTGCTTTACTCTGATGGCGGGTGATCACTTTGTTACAGCCGCAGAAGTAACAAAGTTTGTGACAGAAAGGAATATGGATATATAGTGAAAGCGGGCGTCCTGGATAGATAGTGCTCGCATCAATCAGCTGCAGGTAATTAAAGCTTTCATCAAATTCTAATGCCGTGGGATAGGAAGTGTATCTCGGGCCGCTGTAGTTGTATTTTTCAATTAAGGCTTGATCCCACACGAGCTTTTCCATTTATCTCTCTCTTGTTTTATATTGAAAATGTTTCTAACTGTAGTGCTTCTTTGATTACAGCATCTTCAAGTTCCGCTTCAGCAATCTGACGGCGCATATCCAGCATTTTTATCTCTTTGACCGGAAACTTTTTACGCTCATCATGAGTCGGCATATCTTTCACTTTATCAAACATAGCAGACAGTGCCGGGTACTGCTCTTGTATATCAATCGGCTGCTTGATCAGTAAAGTTTCAAGTAAAACCGTTAAACGGATTGCCGCTTCAGATACATTACACTGTTTTTGTGCAGTCGCACGGGCAATAAAGCGGATACTTTCACAGATATTATCGTTACGCTGCTGCTTCTTCAGTGCCTGTTGTTCTTTTTTCTGAGCTTCAAGCTGCAGATTACGGGCTTTGTGCACTTTGATTTTATTAATCAAGGTGCCGGCATAAAAGGACAGGGCAATAATGATAACAACAGAAACTGCAGCTAATACGATATTTAGATCCATGCTTTACTCGTTATTTTTTGAATTCATTTAATGCTGAACCAGCATCTTCAAACTGCTGCAGCAGATCTTCTTCGCCGTCTTCATCTAACCAGCCAAGTTCTTTCATGATTTCCTGATGACGCTGCATCTGTTTATTAACCCATGACTGATCGATTTGAGAAATAATTTCATCATTATCAAGCTGCTCAAGTAACTCATTCAGGCGATCATCATTTTCAATTAAAGCCAGTTCTTTTTCCGGAGAAATTTTTGCTTCTACCTGGCTTTTAACTACCTTCACTTTCGGTTGATGCTGTACTTTTGGTGTTTCGGCAGGTGCTTTTTCTGCAATAACTAACGGTACCGCTTTCTGGCTGCCTATACGTTTTTCATTAACAGCCTGTTTAGCGTTCTTCTGCTGTGTCTGTTTTGATTCATTGGCATTGCGGGCTCCCGCTTTATTGCCTTTTAATTTACTTTTACGCTTTTTGTTGCGGGCTTCCTGCGCCTGTGAAGATGATTCTTTACGCGGGCCTGTGTATTTTTCTTCTGAATTACCTGCGGTGCGGCTCTTTTTGGTACGGGACATAACAATTACCTTTCATTGTTGTTTATTCAAATGTGCTTTTGAGTGCTGCTAGGCAAAATAAAACTGCATTTGTACTCTTTATTAAGTGTTAATTAGTGAATTTATAAAGTGCGCACAATAGCAGATCTGAGAGTGTTTAAAAAGCGTATAAAAAAGGCGCTTCAATTAACAAAGCGCCTTTCTAAAGTCTGCTGTAAGAATCGCTGTTAATGCAGAGCTGAGATGTAGTGAGAAAGCAGCTCAATATCTTTATCTGTCAGTTTAGCGGCTACGTCAACCATCATGCCGTTGACATCATTATCACGTGCTTTACTGCGGAATTTTTCCAGCTGTGTTTTTAAGTACGCCGGATGCTGATTAGAAATTTTAGGGAATTTAGCCAGTTCCAGGCCGTTACCACGCGGACCGTGGCAAGCTGTGCAAGCTGGAATCTGACGCTCGATATCACCGCCCATATAAAGTTTTTGTCCAGCTTCTACTATTTCCGGTTTTACTGTTTCTGGTGTCGGTGCCTGACTTGAATAGAAAGCAGCAAGATCTTTGATATCCTGGTCTGAAAATGCCATTACCATACCCGCCATAATCGGGTCATTTCGTGTGCCGCTTTTGAATTCTTGTAACTGCTTTTCCAGGTAGCTTGTATGCTGCCCGGCTATTTTAGGATAAAGGTCTGATGGGCTGTTTCCATCGGTGCCGTGACATGCAATACAAGTCACTGATTTTGCTTTGCCTGCTTCAATATTACCTTGTGCTTGTACGGAAGAAGAAAAACAAAATACGGCAAATAATGTCACTAATAATTTATTCATAACTATCCATTTATTTCTTAAAGTATGTTAACTCAAGCATGCTACAATGAGCGCCAAATAAAACAGGTGTAGTTTACACAAGTTTAATAAAAGTAACAATTTTGCTACATGAGTAAAGCGAGGCATATCTTGGAATTTCAAAAAATACATTTTCAAAAAGCGCACTTTTTAATTAGTGCACCGGATATTCGTCATTTGGATAAACATTTACCACCTGAAAGCGGTATCGAAATCGCTTTTGCAGGGCGTTCAAATGCAGGTAAATCTAGTGCATTAAACCGCTTAACTCGTCAAAAAAGTTTAGCGAGAACCAGTAAAACACCTGGTCGTACGCAGCTGATTAATGTTTTTGAAATTGAAGAAGGTAAACGTTTAATCGACTTGCCGGGTTATGGCTTTGCTAAAGTACCGCTTGCAATGAAATTAAAGTGGCAGAAGTCGTTAGGTGAATATTTACAAGAGCGTGAATCATTAAAAGGCCTGGTGGTATTGATGGACATTCGTCACCCTTTTAAAGATCTGGATCAGCAGCTTATTTACTGGGCGATTGATGCGGATATTCCGGTACTTGCTTTATTAACCAAGGCGGATAAATTAAAACAGGGCGCCCGTAAAGCAACTTTATTAAAGATGCGTGAAGAGGCGAAAAATTTTGAAGGTGATGTACAGGTTGAGCTGTTTTCTTCTTTAAAAGGTTTCGGTGTTGATATCTTAGAGCGGAAAATAGCCGGCTGGTATGCTCTGGATGACCTGGTCGATGAAAACCTGTTAGATGCAGAGCAGGACGAAGAAACCGAATAAATGTTATAAGCGATACAAAACCTCCGTAAGGAGGTTTTTTTGTTTCAGCCGGTCA
Source organism: Psychromonas ossibalaenae ATCC BAA-1528 (assembly GCF_000381745.1). Classification (GTDB taxonomy): domain Bacteria; phylum Pseudomonadota; class Gammaproteobacteria; order Enterobacterales; family Psychromonadaceae; genus Psychromonas; species Psychromonas ossibalaenae. The sequence continues at coordinate 73,629 of NZ_KB906972.1, forward strand.
GAAAAACAGCCTATGAATCCATATTCGCTTTATAAGGGATACTTATTTCAAAGTGGCAGCCCTGTTCTCCTAAGATATATTGAATATCGCCTTTAAAGAGTTGGTTGACGATATTATATACAATATGCGTACCTAAACCACTGCCTCCTGAGCCGCGTTTTGAGGTGACAAAGGGATCAAAAATACGATCTGCAATTTCATCGGGAATACCTTTACCCGTATCCCGATAATTCAGATGCAGTATATTTTCTTCGAGTTTCAGTTCGATATAAATTTCACGTAGGCCTTCCCAGTCTTCAAAACCGTGGATCAATGAATTGAGAATAAGGTTGGAATATATCTGTACAAAACTTCCCGGGAAGCTGTAGATAGAAAGATCTTCCGGGCATTCGATAAATACCTGGCAGCGGGACTGTTTAAGCTTATGTTTAAGTGAAGTGACTACCTGATCAACATTTTCTGCTAATTTAAAGGTATAACAAGCTTCACTGGACTGGTCTACTGCTACCTGTTTGAAACTGCTGATTAAGTCAGCTGCTCGTTTCAGATTGCCGTTTAATAAACGTCCAGACTCGGTTAAACGGACAATTAACTCTTCAACATAACTACGTGACAGACTATTGCTGGTGAGTTTGTTTTTCAGCGTATCGATCTCTTCCTGCAGGAATGATGCTGCCGTGACACTGATGCCGATCGGTGTATTAATTTCATGGGCAACGCCCGCTACCAGTCCGCCTAATGATGCCATTTTTTCTGACTCAACCAGGGTCTGCTGGGTGCGTTTCAACTGCTCTAATGTATGGGTGATCTGCTGATTACTCTGGGTTAATGCGGCTGTACGTATATTTACTTTCTCTTCAAGCTGATCATTAAGCTCTTTAATCTCAAATTCAACCTGTTTCTGCGGGGTAATATCGTGCCCGAAGCCGATTAAGTATTTGATATTCATACCTTCATAAAATGCAGAGAAGGTCCATAAAAGTGTATTAATTTCACCCATCTGGTCGTGCATATCAATTTCGATACCGTGGATGGCTTCATTTTGAGTGAGTTTATTAAGCAGTTCTTCCTTGCGGTCTTCAAGAACGAAGATATCCAGCCAGTTTTTCTGATTCAGTTCTTCCTGACTGTAACCGGTTAAAATAACAGCCGCCGGGTTGATCGTTGATATTTTAAAATTGCTGTCTAGACAGCAGATAACCGTACTTGATGAATTGATAATGGTTGCAGAAAAATCACGCTCCTGCTGCAGCTCTTCAATTGCAATCTCTTTATCGGTAAGCTCGGCAACGATTCTTTTCTGCATTTTATTAAGCAGATAGACCAGTTCATCAAGTTCATCACTGGAAGAAGATATATGATGATTACGACCGTCTAAAATAAGATCTTTGTTATGGGTGCTGAGTTTTATATTACGTGTATACAGAGCAATTTTATTAACATGGCGGATCACCATATAATAGATAATAAACAGAATACAGATCGAAACCACCATGGTTTTGATGGTTTGACTGACCAGGATAAGCAGTGATTTTTCTATTAAGCGGTCGTAAACTTTTTCTAATGATGCGGCAACAAATAGAGTGCCGACAACCTCGCCCTGATAAGTCAGATCAAACTTTTTACTGATATCAAATTTTTCTTTTAATGTGCCTTGCTCAATTAACGGTACTTCGGTATTACCTAAAACTTCATGAATCAATACATACTGCATGTCGGACAGATTCATAATACCTTCAATCTGAATTTGAATCTGTTCTTCATCAAGATTCCATAAACTGGCCGCCATCGGCTGCAGGAAACTGGATTCAATCTGATCTATGCTTGCCTCAATTTTGCCGACATCCTGCTGGAAATCCCACATTAACTGAATAAGGGTGATAATAATTGCCAGCGCGCTGCTACATAGAAGGATATAAGAAAGTAGGCGGTTAGAGAGGCTATTCCTTATTTTTAATGGTTTAAAAAGTGAAAAAATTTTTTTTGTTTTCATTCTTAAAAATCCGAGTCGTATACAAACATAATTGATGGAGTTTGCCATAAGCAAAGCTCTCTCCCTACCGCTGTGCGCTTAAAATGCTATCAATAGCTAATAATTGCATGAGAAAAGCGTCACTTAATTCTATGTTAGCGTAAGCTTGATTTTTTGTGGAATTTCTATTTAACTCTATTTTTCTCTTTTAACAGGCCGCTGCCATGAATAACACCGAAAAATTAAGTATTAACCAAACCGATGGTCTACCTTTATTTAGCCAGATACTGCCGGAGCAGATAGTTCCTGCTGTGACACAGGCAATTGAAAATAATAAGGCACTGATTGAAAAAACACTCGCAACGGATATTCCTTTTACCTGGAATAATTTTATTAATGTCTTAGATGAAGCTGATGATCATTTAGGTAAATTATGGTCTCCGGTTTCGCACATGAATGCAGTTGTTAGTAATGATCCGCTTCGCGAAGCGCACGATGCTTGTCTATCTTTATTTGCTGAGTACGGAACCTTTGTCGGCCAGCATAAAGGTTTGTATCAAGCTTACCTTAGCATAGCCGAAAGTGAACAGTTTGCCTGTTTAAAAACAGAACAGAAAAAAGTGATTAATGATGCACTGCGTGATTTTAAATTAGCTGGCATTGCTTTATCTGACGAAAAGAAAAAACGCTACGGTGAAATTAAGCAGCAGCTTGCTCAGCTGCAGTCACAATTTAGTAATAACGTGATGGATGCTACCTTAGCGTGGAGTAAATTAATTACTGACGTTAATGAATTAGCCGGTTTACCAGAGAATGCAGTTGCCGCCGCCGAGCAGGCTGCTCAGGAAAAAGAGCTGCAGGGATACTTGTTAACATTAGAGTTTCCTAGTTACCTGCCGGTTATTACTTACGCTAAAAACCGTTCCCTGCGCGAAGAGGTCTATACTGCGTTTTCAACACGCGCATCGGATCAGGGGCCGAATGCAGGGGAGTTTGATAACTCCGATATTATTGACCAGGTTTTAGCATTACGTCATGAATTAGCTTTACTGCTGGATTTTTCTGATTTTAGTGAATACAGCTTAGCGACGAAGATGGCCGAAAATCCGGATCAGGTGATTACATTTTTAACCGAGCTGGCTGAAAAATCCCGTCCACAGGCACTGCAGGAACGAGATCAGGTTTTAGCTTTTGCTAAACAGATGGATAATATTGAGGAGCTGCAGGCCTGGGATCTGAGTTATTATTCGGAGCAGCTGAAACAACATCGTTATGCAATTTCAGATGAAGCGCTGCGCCCGTATTTCCCGGAAAATAAAGCTGTCAGCGGCTTGTTTGCTGTGGTTAAACGTCTGTTTGGTCTGACTATTAAAGAGTCTTTTGATTTTGACCGCTGGCATGAAGATGTACGTTTTTTCCATATTTATGATCAGAAGCAGACTCACCTTGGTAGTTTTTATCTGGATCTCTATGCCCGTGCTCACAAACGCGGCGGGGCGTGGATGAATGACTGCCGGGTACGTCGTCGTTTAGTTAATGGAGAACTACAGCTGCCGGTTGCTTACTTAACCTGTAATTTCACTAAACCGGTTGGTGATAAACCCGCATTATTCAGTCATGATGAAGTGATCACTCTATTCCATGAATTTGGTCATGGTCTTCACCATATGCTCAGTAAAATTGAGTCTTCGGCGGTATCGGGTATTAACGGTGTGCCGTGGGATGCAGTGGAGCTGCCGAGTCAGTTTTTAGAAAACTGGTGCTGGGAGCCGCAGGCATTAGCACTGATTTCCGGACACGTGGACAGCGGTGAAACACTGCCCGCGGAATTACTTGAAAAAATGCTGGCTGCCAAAAATTATAACAGCGCATTAATGATGGTGCGTCAGTTAGAGTTTTCATTGTTTGATTTTGTATTACATCATCAATACAAACCGGAACTGGGCTCACAGGTACAGTCTGTATTAAGTGATATTCGTGCGAAAGTCGCGGTGATCACACCGCCGGAATTTAACCGCTTTCAGCATAGCTTCAGTCATATTTTTGCCGGCGGTTATGCGGCCGGATATTATAGTTACAAATGGGCTGAAGTTTTATCTGCGGATGCTTTTTCTCGTTTTGAAGAGCTGGGTATTTTTAATGCAGAAACCGGGCAGGAATTTTTACAGGCGATCCTTGAAAAAGGCGGCAGTGAAGAGCCGATGGTTTTGTTTAAAGACTTTATGGGGCGTGAACCAAAGATTGATGCCCTGTTACGTCATTGCGGCATCCAATAAATAATTATTATTAATAGTCAGGAAGTGCCTTATAGCGCTTCCTGATTAATCTGACTTTTTTGCTACCATTCAATACCGGCCTGCGCTTTTACGCCGGCTTTAAAGGCATGTTTTTCATTTAGAATCATGCTGTAGGTATCTACTGCATCGATCAGCTCCTGTTTAGGCCCGCGTCCCGTTAACACCACATTCATTTTTTCCGGACGATTTTTTAAAGCATCTAAAGTCGGCTGAATATCTAAATACTGATATTTGAACATATAAGTGATCTCGTCAAGAATCACTAACTGGTACTGTTCATCCGCTAATAGAGCTTGAGCTTTTGCCCATGCCTTTTCTGCGCTCTTAATATCCTGTTCTTTATCTTGTGTTTCCCAGGTGAAACCATCCCCCATGGCAAACCAGTCAACATTTTCATGGCTGCTGAAGAACAGTTCTTCACCGGTTGACATAGAGCCCTTTAAAAATTGTACTACGGCAACTTTATGACCATGACCAAGTGAGCGGGCTAACATACCAAATGCTGAACTGCTTTTACCTTTACCCGGTCCGGCTAGTAAAATGGAGACACCGCGTTCCTGATCTGCAGCTGCTATTTTCTGGTCTTGTTTCTCTTTGACTGCTTTCATTTTTTTAAGATGCTTTTCATCTGTTGTCATTGTTTCTGCCCCTATAAAAAAGCCTGCGTAATGCAGGCTTTGAAATATCATATTAGCTTACTTTATGATTATGCATCAATGGGCTTAGTGCGTACTAAAATAATGTAGCCGATAATACCGGAGATGAGGGACGCTACAAATACAGCCACTTTTGCAATAACTTGGTGTTGTGGGTCAGCAAAGGCAAGGTCGGTAATAAATAGCGACATGGTAAAACCAATACCTGCTAAGAAACCTGCGCCAATAACATGTGACCAAGTGACTCCTGTCGGTAAAGAGCCCCATTTAAGCGCTATTAGTAGTTTTGTAAACAGGAATATACCAAGTGGCTTACCAATAACTAAACCTGCTGCGATACCTAGCACTATTGGGTTAGTTAACTCATTAAGCATGCTGCTGTCGATAATTACACCTGCATTACCTAGCGCGAAAACCGGTACAATAAATAGAGTTGCGATTGGGTGCAGAGCCTCTTCTTTTAGTTGTAGAGGATTGGCTGCCTGAAAGCTTACTGCTTTGATTTTTTTCAATGTTTTAATGGCATGCTTAGTTAATACATCCTTCTCACAGTGACGGTCAATCTCTAGGTCATTTAACAATGCCTTGGTTTGATCAAGATAACTGTCCATGGATATTTCACGGCGTGAAGGGATTGTGAAGGCGACGGCTACACCAGCAACTGTTGCGTGTACGCCCGATGCTAAGAAACTAATCCAGACAATGACTAGACCGATTGAGTAATAAAAGAGCGGACTGCGGACACCGCTGCGGTTAGCAATACCTAAAATAACTAAACCAGCTAAACCAACCATCAATTCATTAACGAAAATCTGTTCGGTATAGAAAATGGCAATAACAATAACCGCCATTAAATCATCACCAATCGCTAAAGCGGATAAGAATACTTTCAGTGTAACGGGAACTCGACTGCCGACGATCGCAAGTACGCCAAGAGCGAAAGCGATGTCCGTTGCCATTGGAATGCCCCAACCATTTGCGGTCGGTAATCCAGCATTCAATACATAATAGATACCTGCGGGTAAGATAACACCACCTAGTGCGGCAAACAGCGGTAATGCTGCTTTTTGCGGACTTGATAGCTCGCCGTCTAATAATTCTCTTTTTATTTCCAAACCAATGAAAAAGAAGAAGATCGCCATTAAAAATTCATTGGCAATTTTATGCAGATTGATTTGATTTACTTTGTCGCTGAAGCCTGAAGAAACTTCCCACAGGGTGTTGTGCCAAACAGCATAGTAATGTTCGGGTGCAATATTAGCCCATAGTAGTGCAATTGTTGCAGCAATAACTAATAAAACCCCACCCGTTATAGGGCTATGTAGCCAGTGCCATTTATGTGAACTCATTAATGCTCCTAAAAATAATCGTGAAAAATATGGTATATACTTTATTTTTAGAGCACCTCATTTTGTGCTCTAATAATCGTAATCTACAATGTTTTGATTCAATAATGAAGCAAGTTTGTGACATTTTAGGTCAAGAACGTGACATTTTAGGTCACGAACTCAGTTGCAATAGGCTTTCAGACTGTATTGTATTTTCAGTTAATTTTCATCAGATTGGGTAAAAAATGAAAAAAACCTCGAGTATACTATCCTTTTTGGGTGCTGTTTTATTGGCCAGTACCTATTTTATCGGGGAAATGGCTGCCCGTGAAACGGACAAGCTTTTTTTAAAACAGCAGTCTCAGGAATTTTCCAGCAGGCTGATAAGTTATGAAAAAAACTTCTTCACTGCCGATGTCCTCAGTGAAGTGACTGTTACTTTAGAAGATGAAAAATCGGTTACATTTTCCATTCACAGCAGGATAAAACACTACCCGTACAAAGCGGTGATCGATAATGAAATCAGTCTGTCAGACAATGCGCTTGCCGCTAAAGTCGAAAAGTACTTCGGCAGTGAAAAATGGCTAAAATCACAGGAAGAGGTCAGCATTTTTGGTAACCTCAGCGGCAGCTTGAACTTAACAGCTGGCAGTTATGAAAATGCTCAGGACAAAATAAGCAGCAGGCCTCTGCAGCTGGATTATCAGGTGGATCTTCAGGATTACTCTGGCTCAGCACAGATTAACTGGGCTGGTGCGGATGTTATCAGCAGCGGTACTGATTTTTCTATTGAGTCGGTGCAGTTGTTCTCTGATTTTTCATCGTTAAGCGGAAGTTATACATATTTTTCTCAAATAGGGAAAATCATTGTTAAGCAGAAAAATTATCAGTCGATATTACAGGGGCTGGAATTAAAAGGCAGCAGTCAGGCCGGGCAAAAAGCCGATACGGTTGATACCAGTAATGAATGGAAAATAGCCAGCTACACAGTCAATGACGGGCAGCAAAAAGTATTCACAGATAATCAGGTCAGACTTGAGATAAAAGGTTTATATTCTCCTGCATTAGACATTCTAGCGAACAGCAGTGAGAACAAACTGCTGGTAGAAAACGCTTTAACCGACCTGCTGGCGGAAGGGGCTGAATTAAACCTTTCTAAATTAACTTCGCAGACTCCCTGGGGGGAAGTAGATGGATATATACAGCTGACACTGCAGCAGGGGGCTCCGTTGATGCAGGTGCTCAGCAATCCGTTTATGCTTTTTGATTATGTTAACGGCAAAGCAAAACTAGCATTACCTGAATCTCTGCTTGAAGAGGCTGCTGTTGCAGAGTCTTTACAGATGGGGCTGAGAACGGGATTTTTAAAACACGAAAATAATCAATTGAGTTTAGAAACCTATTTAGAGCGGGGTGAGTTCAGCGTCAACGGCAGGGTGATCCCGCTGTAAGATAAAAAAGGGCATGAAGCCCTTTTTTGTTGTTTGTTTCACAAGCCGATTAACGCAGGAAAGGGTTGCCGGCTTTTTCTCTGCCGATGGTTGTTGTCGGCCCGTGACCCGGGTAAACAACGGTTTCTGCCGGTAAAGTTAATAACTTCTCTTTAATTCCTCTAATCAGCAGGGCCTGGTTACCACGAGGGAAGTCAAAACGTCCGATACCGCCGTTAAACAGAATATCACCTACAATAACCTGACCGCTGGCCTGATCAAGCAGTGCTACATGTCCCGGTGTGTGTCCCGGAATATGTAAGACTTTCAATTTGATATTACCTACAGTCACTATCTCATTCTCTTCTAACCATTTTGTCGGTGTAAAGCTGGCTGTGGTTGGAAATCCAAAACGCTGGCTTTGTACTTCTAACTGTTCCAGCCAGAACAGATCTTCCTTTTCCGGACCGATAATAGGGATATTTAAAGCCTGAGCGACGGCTTCTGTGCCGCCTACATGGTCAAGATGGCCGTGGGTTAAGATAATTTTATCAACCTTAACACCCTGCTCTTTAACTATGCTTAATATACGCAGCTGATCGCCGCCGGGATCAACCAGCGCGGCTGTATTAGTTTCTTCACAGATGATTAAACTGCAGTTTTGTTCAAACGGGGTAACTGGGATAACGATAATTTTCATAATCACTTCTTCTTGTTAAAGCAAAGACAGCTAACAGCTGCCTTGTTATTAATTAAACTTGTTCTGTATGCAGACGCTGCTTTTTTTGAACCTCAACCGCTTTGGCTAGATGAATATGATTCATAACGTGCACCATCGCTTTTGCTGAAGATTCAATAATATCCGTCGACAGCCCCAAACCGTGGAATTTCTGATCTTTATAGGTAGCAACAATATCTACTTGCCCTAGTGCATCTTTACCTTCACCTTTAGCGCTGATCTGGTAGTCATCCATGCTGATATCTAAGCCGGAAATACGCATTAAACACTGGTAAGCCGCATCAATCGGGCCGTTACCTGTAGCCGCTTCCACAACTTTCTTTTCATCACCGATACTCATGGTGATAGTTGCGGTGGCGACCAGACCGGATCCGGACTGCACATTAATATTTTCTAGTTTGTAGTATTCCGGCTCACTGTTGATCTGATTAAAAAACATTAATGCTTCCAAGTCGTAATCAAAAACCTGGCCTTTTTTATCCGCTAATTCTAAGAAGCTCGCGTACAGTGCTTCAAGATCGTAATCACTGTCACGGTAGCCTAATTCCTGCATACGGTGCTGAATAACGTGACGCCCGGAACGAGAGGTAAGGTTAAGCTTATTCGTTGAAATACCGACACTTTCCGGCGTGATGATTTCATAGGTATTCTGTGATTTCAAAACACCATCCTGATGAATACCCGATGAGTGAGAAAATGCATTAGCGCCAACAATTGCTTTGTTAGCCTGAATCGGCATATTACAAAGCTGACTGACTAACTGGCTGGTACGTGATATTTCAACCGGATTAATACTGGTTGAGAAGCCCATTTTGTTTTTACGCGTGTGTAAAATCATGGCGACTTCTTCAAGTGAACAGTTGCCGGCGCGCTCACCAATCCCGTTCATGGTACATTCGATTTGGCGTGCACCGTTTTCAACTGCGGTAATGGAGTTAGCGACGGACATGCCTAAATCATCGTGGCAGTGCACTGAGATAACCGCTTTATCGATATTAGGTACACGATTAAATAAAGTTTTAATAATGCCGCCGAACTCGCTTGGAATAGTATAACCAACGGTATCGGGGATATTGATGGTGGATGCACCTGCTTTGATTGCCTCTTCAACCATACGGCATAAATTATCAATCGGCGTACGGCCGGCGTCTTCACAGGAAAATTCCACATCATCAGTAAAATTACGCGCATATTTAACTGCGTTAACACCCATCTGTAAAACATCTTCAAAGCCGCGCTTTAATTTGTTTTCAACGTGAATGGTTGAAGTTGAAATAAAGGTGTGGATACGAAATGCCTCGGCGACCTTTAAAGCCTGCGCCGCTGCATCAATATCTTTAGGCAAAGCACGGGACAAAGCACAGACTCGACTGTTTTTAATTTCTTGAGCAATTGTCTGTACGGACTCGAAGTCCCCCGGAGAAGAAATCGGGAAACCAACTTCCATTACATCTACGCCTAAACGCTCGAGAGCAAATGCGATCTGTAGTTTTTCTTTTACTGTAAGGCTTGCACTTAATGCCTGTTCGCCGTCGCGTAAGGTCGTATCGAAAATAATAACTTGATCGGACATATGGAATCCCTTTTATTGTATTTGGTTTATACGCGGGTATAAAAAAACCCGCGCATGGCACGGGTTTCTGGAGTTTTAACTGATCTTATTCAGACACTCGTGACCCGTACGCATTAAGCGTAAGCAGTAAGGTCAGCAGGAGTGTAGAAATAGTTTTCATCAGTTAATCTCAAAGATTTAGTATGTATATAAATAAATACCGCGTTTTGATATTTGCGTCAAGTTGTTCTTATTAATAAAGGCGGCTTAGAGCAAACAGTTTGCCTTGTGAGAAGAAAATCGTAATATCAATAAACAATGCGAATCATAAAAAGAGAGTTATATGGCTGATTATAAAAAACCAAGCTCACAAGAGCTGCGTGCAGCACTTACTGAGCTGCAGTTTAGCGTCACTCAGGAAGAGGGGACCGAGCCTCCCTTTGATAATGAATACTGGGATAATAAACAAGCTGGAATATACGTCGATATAGTCTCCGGTGAGGCACTGTTCAGCTCATTAGATAAATTCGACTCCCACTGCGGCTGGCCAAGTTTTACTCAGCCGCTGCAGAATACACAATTAACTGAAAAAACAGATAATAAGTTATTTGCTGCCCGCACCGAAGTACGCAGTCAACTTGCTGATTCACATTTAGGTCATCTGTTTAGCGATGGTCCTGCGCCAGAAGGACTGCGCTACTGTATTAACTCTGCTTCAGTGCGTTTTATTGCCGTTGAAAATATGGCTGAACAAGGTTATCAAGAGCTGCTGCAGATATTCGGTGAATAAATCATTAACAGTAGATCTCTGTTATTACTGTACGATGAATATCTGCTGCTGATAACTTCAGGAACCGTGTGTTGTTCAGCAGGCACAAAACCTAGTTGAGAATAGAAGGACTTCAGGTGAGCATAGGGAAAACAGTAAATTACTCGTTTATGTGAAAGCAGTATTTTTGTGATCAACTGTGAGGCATAACCTTTGCCTCTGTGCTCTGGGTCGCAGGCGACTCCTGTTAGAAGCTGATGCTCACCGAGAGTTTTTAACTTAGCTGAGCAGATTATCTGTTTATCTTTAAGAGCGAATACCGCTTCATTTTTACCGGCCAGCCCTTTTTTGTAAACTCGTTTGTAAAACTGGTTTACTAATGGGTATTTAATTTTTTCAAGTTCAATAAACTGTAATTGAGTTTCCTGCAAAACCTTACCTTTATTAATTTTTGTTTCACCTTACTGATCAGGTAAACTATTTATTCAATTTATACAGGGCACCATGATGATCGAAACCAATAGTTCGCTCAAGGCTTTTAATACTTTTTCCATTGAAGCTAAAACTCAGACTTTATTTCATTTTACTCATATTAAGCAGGCGGCTGAATTAACTGCACTGGTAAAAGAGATGTCGGCAGCCGGCAAACCGGTACTTATTTTAGGCGGCGGCAGTAATATTTTATTCTGCGAAGATTTCTGCGGTCTGGTGATAAAAGTTGAATTATCTGGTGTTGAAATTGAAGAGACTGACAGTGAGTATATTGTGCAGGCCGCCGCCGGTGAAGACTGGCACCAGTTAGTTACAAACTGTATCGAAAAAGGCATCGACGGTCTGGAGAATTTAGCCCTGATACCCGGTGTAGTCGGTGCGGCTCCCGTGCAGAATATTGGCGCTTACGGTACGGAGTTTAAAGATTACTGTGAATCGGTTGAGTATCTTGATTTAAACAGCGGTGGTTTTTTTGAGTTAAATGCGAAGCAGTGTTTATTTGCTTACCGTGACAGTATCTTTAAAACAGCAGCACTGCAGTCAGCATTAATTACCAAAGTAACAATGAAGCTGAGTAAACAATGGCAGGCGCATAGTCGTTATGGTTTGTTAAAAGAGTTAGATTCATCCGCTAAGATTACGGCTAAGCAGGTTTATCAGTCAGTCTGCAAAATCCGCAGTGAGAAGCTGCCTGACCCAGCTGTATTAGGAAATGCAGGAAGTTTTTTTAAAAATCCTGTGGTTTCTGCTGAACAGGCTGCTGAATTATCAGCTGTCTACCCGCAGATGCCCAGTTATCCGCAGGCTGACAAGTCTGTAAAACTAGCCGCCGGCTGGTTAATTGACCAGGCTGGTCTTAAAGGCACAAAACTTGGCGGTGCTGCTGTGCATCAGGATCAGGCATTAGTCCTTATCAATGAAAACCATGCCAGTGCATTAGATATTGTGCAGTTAGCTGAGTTAGTGAGAACAACAGTGAAAGAAAAGTTTAGCGTTGCTCTGGAGCATGAGGTGCGCTTTATGGGCGGCCAAGGGGAAACAAATCTGAGCGAGGTGATTAAAAATGTCAGAGCTAAATGAACAGGGCAATAAGTTGTTACGATTACTTGCGGATGGTGAGTTTCATTCCGGTGAAAAAATCGGGGCTTTATTAGGTGTGTCGCGCACTTCTGTAAATAACTATATCAAAGCGCTGCAGGAGATCGGGTTAGATATCTATAAAGTGCCGGGACGTGGTTATCAGAGTGCGGCTGCGCTTGAACTGCTCGATGAGCAAAAAATAGCGCTGCTTGCAGCTAATAATTTTGTTCATGTTGAACAGATCGTCGATTCAACAAATCAGTGGTTATTAGATCGTATTCCCGATTTAAATAACGGGCAGAGTTGTATTGCTGAATATCAGTTAGCTGGAAGAGGGCGCCGTGGACGAAGCTGGGTATCACCGTTTGCTTCACATCTTTACTTCTCTCTTTACTGGCGCTTTGACTCCGGCATCGACAAAATATCCGGGCTGAGCTTATTAGTGGGCATTGCCGCTGTAAACGCATTACAAAAAACCGGCATTGAAGGTGTTTCACTAAAATGGCCCAATGATATTTATTATCAGGGTAAAAAACTTGCTGGCATTCTGATAGAACTAAATGCCCAGGCAACCGAAGCTTGTCATGCGGTTATCGGTATCGGTATTAATGTGAGAATGCCGCCGGAACAGGCGAAGCTTATCGATCAGCCCTGGACTGATTTAACGGCTTTAAGCAGTGAAACGATTGACCGTAATGTATTAACTGCTGCTTTAATTAAAGAATTGAATATATTATTAGGCGAATATGAACAGACTGGGTTAGGCCCGCATTTACAGCGCTGGTTTGAGCTGGATTGTTTTTTGAATAAACAGGTTAACTTGTTAATTGCTGATCAGGTCAAAACAGGTATCTGCCGTGGAATTAATGAAGCGGGTGCTTTATTACTAGAGAGTGACGGGCTGGTCGAAGCCTATATCGGCGGTGAAATTTCTCTACGCCTGGTTAAATAACGCTTTAATCTGTAGTAATTATATAAATTCGCGTTAAATGGTAATGTAGAAATGCTCTTTTATCGAGAAATGTAATCAGAGAGTTTTGCGTAACTGCAATGATTGTGTCCAATTAATAAACGAAATAAAGCTTAGTTGTTTTGTTTTTAAGCAAACAGTTAAAAAATGTAGATTAATTGCTAGAAAGGCTTGCAAGGTTTCATTAAGTTCTCTATTATTCGCACCACTTAGACGGCGCCGACTTAGCTCAGTCGGTAGAGCAACTGACTTGTAATCAGTAGGTCACCAGTTCGATTCCGGTAGTCGGCACCATTTAAGTCCTGGAGGGGTTCCCGAGTGGCCAAAGGGAGCAGATTGTAAATCTGCCGCGTAAGCTTCGGTGGTTCGAATCCACCTCCCTCCACCATATTTTTGTTGCAGTGTCACACTGTGATAGTCAAAGTGTTAAGCTTTGGCAAAGCAGTTTGCAATGTCCTGGTACATTGTTTTCTGCTATTTAAACAAGAGTTATGCGGGCATCGTATAATGGCTATTACTCCAGCCTTCCAAGCTGATAATGCGGGTTCGATTCCCGCTGCCCGCTCCAATTAGAGAAACCGTTACTTAGTAACGGTTTTTTTATGCCTGTAATTTACTTCTTCCATTTTTTTGTCCTGCGTTAACACCAGCACTAACACTATTGATATGTGGATTATCTGCCTGCCGTTAATTTTCCGTATCACTTTATCTCATCAGTAATAGAATTTTTCAGCAGGCTTCGAGTTAAATAAAGTGCAAAGCGTGGGCTGTTCATTGTACTTTTTATGAAAAATTCGTTTTTATCACGTTACAAAGCGCTTAAAAATCCTTATACTGACGTGCTTTATTTTTAGGTGTTGTTGTTGAAAAGACAATTCCACCTTCAATTTTTACTTTCTCCTTAATACGAGCGAGATCGTTTTACTATCCACAACAAAAAAGTGTGGCCGGTACTATCTAATATTCAACAGTGGATACAATGAGTTATGAGCACAACAAATACTGAAAACACCAAGAGCTCACTAGACGGGCTTAAATGGGGTGTAACAATTTTATTACTAGCAGCCATTATTGTTGGTAATTACATCTATGGTGAAAGTGTACATGTAGTAGCACGTGTAATGGTGCTTCTAGTTATGGCCGCACTTGCTGTTTTCTCGGCCGCAATGACTGAAAAAGGTAAAACTTTCGTTGGTTTTGCTAAAGATTCTCGTTTAGAAGTACGTAAAGTAGTTTGGCCGACACGTCAGGAAACAGTTCAGACGACATTAATTATCCTAGCTGTATCAACTATTGTTGGTCTGGTTCTTTGGGGTCTTGATGGTATTTTTGTTCGTGTTGTTGCATTTATTACAACGGCAATTTAAGGGTTTAATATGTCAGAAGAAGTACAAAAAAAGAGATGGTATGTTGTTCAGGCCTTCTCAGGTTATGAAGGTCGTGTTCAAAAAACATTGACCGAACATATTAGATTAAATGAAATGGAAGAGCATTTCGGCCAGATTTTAGTCCCGACTGAAGAAGTTGTAGAGATGCGTGCCGGGCAGAAACGTAAAAGTGAACGTAAATTCTTTCCAGGTTACGTGTTAGTTGAAATGGCAATGAATGACGACAGCTGGCATTTAGTGAAAAGCATTGACCGTGTAATGGGCTTTATCGGCGGAACTGCCGAGCGTCCTGCACCTATTTCACAAAAAGAAGTGGATAACATTCTAAACCGTCTGCAGGAATCTCACGATTCTCCTCGTCCAAGAACACTGTTCGAAGCGGGTGAAGTGGTACGTGTTAGTGACGGTCCGTTTGCCGACTTCAGCGGTACAGTTGAAGAAGTTGACTACGATAAAAGCCGCCTGAAAGTATCGGTTTCTATCTTCGGTCGTGCAACGCCTGTTGATTTAGAGTTCTCTCAAGTGGAGAAAGGGTAATTTTTTTACCGCTTTAAGCGTGTAAACGATTTACTAACAACCTGATTTATAGTCGCAATCATTATTAATGAGCTGTGAAATATGAAAAGGTTAAAAAAACAGCAAAAGATCTTGTGAAGGGCGGTGAATTATAGTTATAATTTGCCGCCCTTTTATTTACAGAATTAATTCATTAAATCTGTAGTTAGGTTTAATAGGGTTATTAATTGTGATCTTGTTCACGGGATACCGTGTAAATGAGAGACAAATATTTTAATCGGGAAGCTAAATTCATTTTGAATTAGCGCTACACCCAAACATAGGTAGTAATATCATGGCTAAAAAAGTACAAGCATATATCAAGCTGCAAGTTTCAGCTGGTATGGCAAACCCGTCACCACCAGTTGGTCCAGCTCTTGGTCAACACGGTGTTAACATCATGGAATTCTGTAAAGCATTCAATGCAAAAACAGATTCAGTTGAAAAAGGCGCTCCAGTACCTGTAGTAATTACAGTTTATTCTGATCGTTCTTTCACTTTCGAAACTAAGACTCCACCTGCATCTTACTTACTTAAGAAAGCTGCTGGTATCAAGTCTGGTTCTGGCGTTCCTAATAAAGATAAAGTTGGTAAAGTTACTGTTGCTCAACTTGAAGAAATCGCTAAAACGAAAGAAGTTGATTTAACAGGTGCCGATCTTGATGCGATGGTACGTTGTATTGCGGGTTCTGCTCGTTCTATGGGTCTGGAAGTAGAGGGTTAATACAATGGCTAAATTATCTAAACGCATGAAAGCGGTACGTGACACTGTAGACGCTACTAAAGAATACGAAATCAACGAAGCTGTTGCTCTTCTTCAAAAACTAGCAACTGCTAAATTCAACGAAAGTGTTGATGTTTCAGTTAACCTAGGTGTTGATTCTCGTCGTAGTGATCAAAACGTACGTGGTGCGACTGTATTACCACACGGTACTGGTCGTGAAGTTCGTGTTGCTGTATTCACACAAGGCGCTAACGCTGAAAAAGCGAAAGAAGCTGGTGCGGATATCGTAGGTATGGACGATCTTGCTGCACAAGTTAAAGCGGGCGAAATGAACTTTGACGTTGTAATTGCATCACCAGACGCTATGCGTGTTGTTGGTCAATTAGGTCAAATCTTAGGTCCACGCGGCCTAATGCCTAACCCGAAAGTTGGAACTGTAACACCTGACGTAGCAACAGCAGTTAAAAATGCTAAAGCAGGTCAAGTACGTTACCGTAACGACAAGAATGGTATTATCCATTCTACAATCGGCAAAGCATCATTCTCTGCTGAGCAAATCCAAGAAAACCTAGAAGCACTTTTAGTTGCGCTTAAAAAAGCAAAACCATCAGGCGCTAAAGGCGTATTTTTGAAAAAAGTTTCTCTATCTACAACTATGGGTGCTGGTGTTAAAATCGACCAGGCATCTTTAAACACTGTAGTAGCGTAATTTTTAGTTAAGCGTTAAACGCTTAGCGATACCCAGACTGATTGAATATATATCGAACAGTTTGAGTATACAAGGTCGTAAATTTTCTGTATAATTTGCGGCCTTACTTTGGAGGGCCTTAGGTCCCTTCCGAGACCGTAGGTGCGGTACATTTGTATTTGCTTAATTTCCTACGTAGATGGTGCCGGACCCCAGACAGAATTATTCTACCTGGATCCGATTACCGAAATAGTGCCTCATCATTATAGATGAGGGTGTTTATCTAGGGTAAAACCTAGTGTAATCCAGGAGTAAAACCAAATGGCATTAAGACTCGAAGACAAGCAAGCAATTGTCGCTGAAGTCAATGTAGCTGCTACAGCTGCTCTGTCTGCTGTTGTAGCCGATTCACGCGGCGTAACAGTTGGTGCAATGACTGAACTTCGTGCGCAAGCACGTGCTAACAATGTTTACCTACGTGTTGTACGTAATACATTAGCGCGTCGTGCACTTGAAGGTACTGACTTTGCATGTCTAACAGAGACGTTTACCGGTCCTACTATCCTTGCATTTTCAAACGAACATCCAGGTGCTGCTGCGCGTCTTTTAAAAGACTTCGCTAAAGCAAATGAAACGTTTGAAATCAAAGGACTAGCATTTGAGGGTGAATTCATTGAAGCCGCTCAAGTTGACCGTCTAGCGACACTACCGACATACGACGAAGCAATTGCGAAACTGATGGCTACTATGAAAGAAGCTGCAGCTGGCAAACTTGTACGTACTCTGGCTGCAATTCGCGACCAGAAAGAAGAATCTGCAGCATAATCGCTGTAATACTATTTAATTTTATTAATAGGAATTGACTCATGTCTCTTACTAAAGACCAAATCATTGAAGCAGTTGCTGAATTATCAGTAATGGAAGTTGTTGAACTAATCGAAGCAATGGAAGAAAAATTCGGCGTATCTGCAGCTGCTGCTGTAGCTGCTGGCCCAGCTGCTGGCGAAGCTGCTGAAGAGCAAACTGAATTTGACGTTGTAATGACTGCATTCGGTGACAACAAAGTTAAAGCTATCAAAGCTGTTCGTGGCGCTACAGGTCTAGGCCTTAAAGAAGCTAAAGCTGCAGTTGAAGCTTGCCCAACAGTAATCAAAGAAGCTGCTTCTAAAGAAGAAGCAGAAGCTCTTAAAGCTGAACTAGAAGAAATCGGCGCTACTGTTGAACTTAAATAAGTTATAATCTATAACTTATTAGCCATGTAAATGGCATCGGCTGGTGATTATTTAATCACCGGCCTTTTTGCGCTATAGGATTCCGTAATTTTTCATTATTTTTTACGGTATCGGACACTAAAGGTGATGTTATATAACGCATCATTAACACCAAAATAATGTTCGCCGTTGTCGAACAATGAAGACCTAATAATAGGTCAGACAGCTATGATCACTTATCAGCGAGCAAAGGAACCACATGGGTTACTCTTATACTGAGAAAAAACGTATTCGTAAGGATTTTGGGAAACGTCCGCAAGTAATGGAAAAACCATACTTGCTGTCGATTCAGCTAGATTCATTCAAACGATTCATTGAAATCGATTTAACTGGAGAAGTTGGTCTAGAAGCTGCGTTCCGTAGTATCTTCCCTATCGCCAGTTATTCAGGCACATCAGAATTACAATATGTCAGCTACCGCCTAGGTGAGCCGGTGTTTGATGTAAAAGAATGCCAAATCCGTGGAGTAACATACTCTGCTTCATTACGCGTTAAATTACGTCTTGTTATTTATGATCGTGATGCACCAGCAGGCACGGTGAAAGATATTCGCGAACAAGAAGTATACATGGGTGAAATGCCGCTCATGACTGAAAACGGTACTTTTGTAATCAATGGTACTGAGCGTGTTATCGTTTCTCAATTACACCGTTCACCTGGTGTTTTCTTCGATCACGATAAAGGTAAAACGCATAGTTCAGGTAAAGTTCTTTATAACGCACGTGTAATTCCGTACCGTGGTTCTTGGTTAGACTTTGAGTTTGATCCTAAAGATAACCTGTTTGTTCGTATTGACCGTCGTCGTAAACTGCCGGCAACTATCATGCTGCGCGCGCTAGAATACACGACACAAGAAATTCTAGAGATCTTCTTTGATACAACTAAGTTTGAAATCAAAGACGGTACTATTTCAATGGCGCTGATTGCCGATCGTTTACGTGGTGAAACTGCGTCATTCGATATCGCCGGCAATGGTAAAGTGTATGTTGAGCAGGGACGTCGTGTGACAGCCCGCCATATTCGCCAGCTTGAAAAAGACGGTGTTACTTCGCTTGAAGTGCCGCTTGAATACCTTGAAGGTAAAGTTATTGCGAAAGATTACATCAGTGAAGAAACTGGTGAAATCATCGTTAACGCAAATGATCAGTTAACGCTTGAGCTTTTAGCTGAACTTTCACAGTCTGGTATTAAAGAATTTGAAGTTATTTACACCAATGAACTTGATTGTGGTTCATTCATTTCTGATACATTACGTGTTGATTCATCAACTAACCGCCTTGAAGCACTAGTTGAAATCTACCGCATGATGCGCCCGGGCGAGCCGCCGACAAAAGATGCTGCAGAAGGTTTATTCCAGAACCTGTTCTTCGCAGAAGAACGTTATGACCTGTCTAAAGTAGGTCGTATGAAGTTCAACCGTCGTGTAGATATCGAAGGTGACGAAGGTCCTGGTATCTTATCTAACGATGATATCCTAAGTGTAATGAAAACACTGATCGATATTCGTAACGGTAACGGTATCGTTGATGATATCGATCATCTTGGTAACCGTCGTATCCGTTGTGTTGGTGAAATGGCTGAAAACCAATTCCGTGTTGGTTTAGTACGTGTAGAACGTGCTGTTAAAGAGCGTTTATCTCTTGGTGATCTTGATGCAACTATGCCTCAGGATCTGATCAATGCAAAACCTATTTCAGCTGCTGTTAAAGAGTTCTTTGGTTCTTCACAACTGTCTCAGTTTATGGATCAGAATAACCCGCTTTCAGAAGTTACTCATAAACGTCGTATCTCAGCGTTAGGCCCGGGTGGTTTAACACGTGAACGTGCAGGCTTTGAAGTGCGAGATGTTCACGCAACTCACTATGGTCGTTTATGTCCAATCGAAACGCCAGAGGGACCAAACATCGGTCTGATCAACTCACTGGCTACTTTCTCTCGTACAAATGATTACGGTTTCTTAGAAACACCTTACCGTAAAGTAGAAGATGGCAAACCAACTGAACAAGTTGAATATCTGTCTGCAATCGAAGAAGGTACATTCGTTATCGCACAGGCATCTGCAAGTGTTGATGAAAATGGTTTCCTAAACGAAGAGATGATTCCTTGTCGTCATAAAGGTGAAACAACCTTTATGAGTCCGGCTGATATCGATTACATGGATGTGTCTCCACAGCAGATTATCTCTGTTGCAGCGTCACTTATCCCGTTCCTAGAACACGATGATGCTAACCGTGCCTTAATGGGTGCGAACATGCAGCGTCAAGCAGTTCCTACTTTACGTGCTGACAAACCGCTTGTTGGTACTGGTATCGAACGTCGTCTTGCAATCGATTCTGGTGTAACAATTATCGCTAAGCGCGGTGGTGTAATTGATTACGTAGATGCGTCTCGTATCGTTGTAAAAGTTGATGATGCAGAGCTGCTTCCTGGTGAAGCTGGTATCGATATCTACAACTTAACTAAATACACTCGTTCAAATCAGAATACTTGTATTAACCAGAAACCTACGTGTAAACCAGGCGAGCCGATTGTTAAAGGCGATGTACTGGCAGACGGCCCGTCAACTGATATGGGTGATCTGGCACTAGGCCAAAACATGAAGATTGCCTTCATGCCTTGGAATGGTTACAACTTCGAGGATTCAATCCTTATTTCTGAGCGTGTTTCGCAGGAAGATCGTTTCACTACGATCCATATCCAGGAGTTCTCGTGTGTAGCACGAGAAACTAAACTGGGCAGTGAAGAAATTTCTGCTGATATCCCTAACGTTGGTGAAGCAGCGCTAAGCAAACTAGATGAATCTGGTATTGTTTACGTTGGTGCTGAAGTTAAGCCTGGCGATATCCTAGTTGGTAAAGTGACACCTAAAGGTGAAACACAACTGACTCCAGAAGAAAAACTATTACGTGCAATCTTCGGTGAGAAAGCGTCTGATGTGAAAGACAGCTCTCTACGTGTATCTAACTCTACTTACGCAACGGTAATTGACGTTCAAGTCTTTACTCGTGACGGCGTAGAAAAAGATAAACGTGCACTTGAAATCGAAGAGATGCAGCTTAAAGCCGCTAAGAAAGATCTGACAGAGAAGTTCCAGATCCTAGAAAACGCAATTTACGAAAAAGCGTTGAATATTCTTATCGGTGCTGGTCAAGATGAAGCTCGTCTACTGCAGATGCCTCGTGCACAGTGGTTAGAAGTGATCATCGATGATGAAACTAAACAGTCTCATTTAGACCAAATCGTTGCGCAATATGATGAAATCAAAGCAGATTACGACAAAGAGTTCGATCTTAAGCGTCGTAAAATCACTCAAGGTGATGATCTGGCTCCTGGTGTTCAGAAGATTGTTAAAGTTTATTTAGCTGTTCGTCGTCGCCTGCAGCCTGGTGATAAAATGGCCGGTCGTCACGGTAACAAAGGTGTTATCTCTAACATCGTTCCTGTTGAAGATATGCCTCACGATGAATTTGGTGTTCCTGTTGATATCGTACTTAACCCGCTGGGTGTACCGTCACGTATGAACATCGGTCAGATTCTTGAAACACATCTAGGCCTTGCTTGTAAAGGTGTTGGTGAGAAACTTGAACGTATGATCAAAGATCAGCGTGAAGTGGAACTGCCAAAAGTACGTGAATTTGTACAGAAAATGTATTCATTCGGTGATGCACCTTGTCATGTTGACTTAAATGACTTTGATGATGAAGCTGTATTACGTCTGGCTAAAAACCTTTACAAAGGTTTACCAATCGCAACGCCTGCGTTCGATGGTGCTTACGAGTCTGAAATCCGTGAACTATTACGTTTAGCTGATCTGCCTGAATCTGGTCAATTACAGTTAACTGACGGCCGTACAGGTCTGCAGTTTGAACGTCCAGTAACTGTTGGTTACATGTACATGCTGAAACTGAATCACTTAGTTGATGACAAAATGCATGCTCGTTCAACGGGTTCTTACAGTCTAGTTACACAGCAGCCGCTTGGTGGTAAAGCTCAGTTCGGTGGACAGCGTTTCGGTGAGATGGAAGTATGGGCACTAGAAGCTTACGGTGCTGCTTACACGCTTCAAGAAATGCTTACTGTTAAGTCAGATGATGTTAACGGTCGTACTAAGATGTATAAAAACATCGTAGACGGCGACCATAGAATGGAGCCGGGCATGCCGGAATCATTCAACGTATTGTTGAAAGAGATCCGTTCATTAAGCATCAACATCGAGCTAGATGAAGAAAATAACTAAGCGTTAAGCTGAAGTGAATATGTGGCGTTCTGAATATCAGGACGCCTAGTTTTAACTCCTATGGGAGAGTAGCGTGAAAGACTTATTAAAGTTTTTAAAGCAGCAAAATAAAACCAAAGAATTTGATGGTATCAAAATTGGTTTAGCATCACCTGAAATGATCCGTTCATGGTCATTTGGTGAGGTGAAAAAACCTGAAACAATTAACTACCGTACATTTAAACCAGAACGTGAAGGTCTTTTCTGTGCGCGTATCTTTGGCCCGATCAAAGATTACGAATGTTTATGTGGTAAATACAAACGCCTTAAACATCGTGGTGTTATTTGTGAAAAATGTGGTGTTGAGGTAACTCAATCTAAAGTTCGTCGTGATCGTATGGGTCATATCGAATTAGCATCACCTGTTGCTCACATCTGGTTCCTTAAATCACTTCCGTCTCGTATCGGCTTAATGCTGGATATGACGTTACGTGATATTGAACGTATCCTATATTTTGAATCTTTCGTGGTTGTTGAACCAGGAATGACTGATCTTGAGCGCCGCCAGATTCTTCTTGAAGAAGAATACTTAGACATGCTTGAGCAGTGGGGCGATGAGTTTGAAGCACTAATGGGTGCTGAAGCGGTATTTGCTCTATTAAAACAGCTTGATCTTGATCACGAAATTTCAGCTATGCGTGAAGAGTTAGGTACAACTAATTCTGAAACTAAACGTAAAAAACTGACTAAACGTCTGAAACTGGTTGAATCTTTCCACCAGTCATCAAACAAACCTGAGTGGATGATCTTAACTGTATTACCAGTTCTGCCGCCGGATTTACGTCCTCTAGTACCACTAGACGGCGGACGTTTTGCGACATCTGATCTAAATGATTTATACCGTCGTGTTATTAACCGTAATAACCGTCTAAAACGTCTATTAGACTTAGCTGCACCGGATATCATCGTACGTAATGAAAAACGTATGTTACAAGAGTCTGTGGATGCATTATTAGATAACGGCCGTCGTGGACGCGCAATTACCGGTTCTAATAAGCGCCCTCTGAAATCTCTTGCAGATATGATCAAAGGTAAGCAGGGGCGTTTCCGTCAGAATCTACTAGGTAAACGTGTAGATTATTCTGGTCGTTCTGTAATTACAGTTGGACCAACGCTGCGTTTACACCAGTGTGGTCTTCCTAAGAAAATGGCACTTGAACTATTCAAGCCGTTTGTTTACGGAAAATTAGAAGCATTAGGTCTTGCGACTACGATTAAAGCAGCTAAGAAACTGGTTGACCGCGAAGGCGGTGAAGTTTGGGATATCCTTGAAGGTGTTATCCGTGAACATCCGGTACTGCTTAACCGTGCACCAACACTGCACAGACTGGGTATCCAGGCATTCGAACCAGTACTAATCGAAGGTAAAGCGATTCAGCTTCACCCGCTGGTATGTGCGGCATACAACGCCGATTTCGATGGTGACCAAATGGCGGTACACGTACCGTTAACAATCGAAGCACAGCTTGAAGCCCGTACACTGATGATGTCTACGAACAATATCTTATCACCTGCAAATGGTGAGCCGATTATCGTTCCTTCTCAAGATGTTGTACTTGGCCTTTATTACATGACTCGCTCTAAGATCAATGCTAAAGGCGAAGGCATGTATTTCCAGAATGCTAAAGAAGCAGAAAAAGCGTACCGTGCCGGTGCGGTTGATCTGCAGGCAATTGTTAAAGTACGTATGACTCAAGTTCATATTGCTGATGATAAGAGCCGTACTTCTACAACTGAACTTGTTGAAACAACAGTTGGTCGTGCAATCTTGTCACTGATCATGCCTGAAGGTTTACCGTTTGAACATGTTGATTTAAACATGGGCAAAAAGGCAATCTCAAATGCATTGAATGCTTGTTACCGTCTACTGGGTATTAAAGATACCGTAGTTTTCGCTGACCAGTTAATGTACACAGGTTTTGAATATGCAACATTGTCAGGTGCTTCTGTAGGCATCGACGATATGGTTATTCCGGATGCTAAGAAAACCTTAGTTGAAGCTGCTGAAGCTGAAGTTTCTGAAATTTCTGAACAGTTCCAGGCTGGTCTGGTAACCGCTGGTGAGCGCTACAACAAAGTAATCGATATCTGGGCAAGTGCCAATGAGCAGGTTGCTAAAGCGATGATGGAAAACCTTTCTAAAGACACTGTTCTTACAAGTAAAGGTGAAGAAGTTCAGCAGGACTCGTTTAACAGCGTATATATGATGGCCGATTCGGGCGCACGTGGTAGTGCCGCTCAGATTCGTCAGCTGGCTGGTATGCGTGGTCTGATGGCTAAGCCGGACGGCTCAATCATCGAAACACCAATCGTAGCTAACTTCCGTGAAGGTCTGAACGTACTTCAGTACTTCATCTCAACGCACGGTGCGCGTAAAGGTCTTGCCGATACAGCACTTAAAACAGCAAACTCGGGTTACCTGACTCGTCGTCTTGTTGATATTGCGCAGGATTTAGTTATCACAGAAGAAGATTGTGGTAGTGAAGAAGGTCTGTTAGTAACACCGCTTATCCAAGGTGGTGATATTGTTGAACCGCTTCGTGAACGTGTTCTTGGTCGTGTTGTTGCACAAGATGTGATTAAACCTGGTACTAAAAACGAAGTATTGTTTGCACGTAATACACTGCTTGATGAAAAACTATGTGATCTTATTGAAGAAGCATCAGTTGATCAGGTATGGGTTCGTTCTGTTATTACTTGTAAAACTGACTTCGGTGCTTGTGCACAGTGTTACGGTCGTGATCTTGCTCGTGGTCATATGGTTGGTCAGGGTGAAGCAATCGGTGTTATGGCTGCACAGTCAATCGGTGAGCCTGGAACACAGCTGACAATGCGTACGTTCCACATCGGTGGTGCCGCATCGCGTGCCGCTTCTGAGAACAGTGTACAAGTAAAAAATACTGGTAAAGTTAAACTGCACAATTCTAAGTTTGTTATTAACTCTGACGATAAAGTTGTTGTGACTTCTCGTTCTACTGAGTTAACAGTTATCGATGAATTGGGTCGTACTAAAGAGAACCACAAACTGCCATATGGTGCGGTACTTGAGAAACAAGATGGTGCTGATATCACTGCTGGTGAAATTATCGCTAACTGGGACCCGCATACACATCCAATCATCACGGAAGTGGAAGGTAAGATTGAATTCTTAGACTTTATTGAAGGCGTAACGATTACTAAACAAACCGATGATCTGACTGGTTTATCTAGTATTGTTGTTATCGACCCGGCTCAACGTCCGAATGCAGGTAAAGAGATGCGTCCGATGGCGAAACTGGTTGATGCTAAAGGCAATGACCTGTTTATCCCTGGTACTGAAGTTGCGGCGCAATATGCACTGCCTGCAAACGCAATTGTGAGCCTGGAAGATGGTGCACAAGTACGAGTTGGTGACGCGGTTGCGCGTATTCCACAAGAAAGCTCGAAAACTCGTGATATCACGGGTGGTCTGCCGCGAGTTGCTGACTTATTCGAAGCACGTACTCCAAAAGACGCTGCAATTCTTGCAGAAGTTTCTGGTACGTTAGCGTTCGGTAAAGAGACTAAAGGTAAACGTCGTCTAGTTATTACTCAGGCGAACGGTGAAGCTTATGAAGAGATGATCCCTAAATGGCGTCACCTGAACATCTTCGAAGGTGAGAAGATTGAAAAAGGTGAGGTTATTTCAGACGGACCAGAATCTCCGCATGATATTCTTCGTTTACGTGGTATCAGCCCGGTTGCTAACTACATTACTAATGAAGTACAGGAAGTTTACCGTTTACAAGGCGTAAAAATTAATGATAAGCATATCGAAGTTATCGTTAACCAAATGCTGCGTAAAGGTACTATCACCGATGCTGGTGACTCTGCATTCCTAGTAGGTGAGCAGGCTGAAGTAGCTCGCGTTATCATTGAAAACCGCCGCTTAGAAGCGGAAGGTAAAGCAATTGCTACGTTTGATTACCAGCTGTTGGGTATTACTAAAGCATCACTTGCTACAGAATCATTTATCTCGGCTGCATCATTCCAGGAAACTACGCGTGTTCTTACGGAAGCTGCTGTTGCAGGTAAATGTGATCAGTTACACGGCTTGAAAGAGAATGTAATTGTTGGTCGTCTGATTCCTGCAGGTACTGGTTTTGCTCATCATAAAGCTCGCGCGGCTGAGAAAGCGAAAGCACTTGAGCCTAAAGTTGAACAGCCGGTTGTAGATGTAGATGCAGCTGAACAAAACTTAGCTGATTTACTTAATGCAGTTGATTTTGGTGAGTAAGGCTCGGCTTCAAAACTACTTGAACTTTTGTTTTCAAAATAACCAGTCTTTAAGGTTTTTTGAAAACAATTTAGAGAAAGTTATTTTGTAACGATTCCTAAGTAATCAAACAGACGTTTAACTAAAAAGGTGCCTCGGCACCTTTTTTTTTGTTTGTAAAACTAATTTAAATATGAATTTACATTGTTTCTCATTGATTTTTATAACATTTATTGCAGACTGCAGGTCTGTATTAAATGAATATATATTAAAGGTATTTTATGAGCACGAAAAAAATAATCGCAACCGCGCATGCACCAGCTGCAATTGGTCCATATTCACAAGCTAATCAGTTAGGTAACTTAGTTTTTACATCTGGTCAGATCCCATTAGTACCTGAAACCATGGAAATTGTGGCAGGTGGTATTACAGAGCAGACTGAACAGGTGATGCAGAATTTATTTGCGGTATTACATGAAGCAAAAGCGTCAGCAGCATCGGTAATTAAAACAACCTGTTTTATTAAAGATATGAATGACTTTAGCGCCTTTAATGAGGTTTACGCTAAGTATTTCCCTGAATCAGCACCGGCAAGATCTTGTGTTGAAGTAGCACGTTTACCAAAAGACGTGTTAGTTGAAGTTGAAGCGATTGCTGTCAGCGAAGGTTAATAATTGAAATTTACAGTGTAAGCTGCTAACTTAAAGCTTTTAGTCGCTAGTTTCTAGTAGTGAACTTTGCAGTTCATGGTTAGCTGTTACCTATAAACCACAAATTATGCAGGCTTATTAGCAAATTAATGATGGAGTGTTGTCTAATGGATGAGCAGAAAGTTAAATTTTCCATTGTCGTTTCTGGTGCACCCTATGGTTCACAGAGCGCCAGCACAGCTTATCAGTTCTGCGCATCTGCACTGCTGGCCGGACATGAAATTAGCGGCGTATTTTTTTATCAGGAAGGAGTGCTCAATGCCAGTCAACTGGTCAGTCCTGCAACTGATGAAATTAATCTCCCGGATTTCTGGGCCGCGCTGGCCGTACAATATAATTTTCCATTAGAGGTGTGTGTATCGGCATCACTTCGCCGCGGCGTTGTTGATCCGCAGGAAGCACAGCAGCTGTCTCTTGAGCAGTTTAATTTAAAAGCCCCCTTCGTTTTAAGCGGACTTGGACAACTGGCAGAGCTTAGTGCTCGTTGTGACCGTTTGGTACAGTTTTAGGTGAGCAGTATGACAGAAAAAAAAGTCGGTATCATAAACCGGTGTTTGCCGCATGGCAGTGCTCAGGGGCGGGAGTCGTTAGATCTGACTCTGGCGATGTCAGCTTTTAACGAATCATTATCATTGTTTTTTATCAATGACGGTGTTTATCAGCTGCTTGACGGGCATTCTCCAGAAGAAACACTGCAGAAACATTATCAGCCGTTGTTTAAAATGCTGGAAATGTATGATGTGGAAAATATTTATGTCTGCGAGGCTTCTTTGAAGCAGCGAAGTCTGAGCAGTAAAATGTTACTGATTGATGTGACTTTATTGGACAAACAAGGTCTGCAGCAGAAATTTGCACTGCAAGATCAACTACTGAGTTTCTGATATATGATATTACATACTGTTAAATCTTCACCTTTCCAAACACTTGCACTGCACAACTGCCTGAATCTGCTGGCCGAAGCAGATACTTTATTATTAATTGAAGATGCAGTTATTGCCTGTTGTGTCGAACATAATAATTACCAGCGACTGCAGAAACTTTCGCAGCAGGGCAGGCTAATGGTGTTAAGCGCAGATCTTGAAGCGCGCGCAGTAAATAATAATATTGGAAAAACATGTAGTTACCCTGATTTTGTCAACCTGGTCATTAAACATAAAAGCCAGCTCAGCTGGTAAATTCAGCTTACGGCCCGTGTTTAGCGTTTAATTCTGCCTGCCTTAAACCCCTTATCTATTTTTGTGAGCAAAAACACAATTGCTTAATTATTGACTCCATTTTCCAAGCAGCGTAAACTCTCGCCACCCTTATTTTAAGGGTTGATTTTTCATACACATTTTAGGAGCTATTTAATAATGGCAACAATTTCACAACTGGTACGCAAACCGCGTAAGGACAAAGTTCAAAAAACTAATGTTCCTGCGTTAGAAGCGTGTCCTCAAAAACGTGGCGTATGTACTCGTGTATATACTACTACTCCAAAAAAACCTAACTCAGCAATGCGTAAAGTTGCTCGTGTTCGTCTAACTAACGGTTTCGAAGTTACTTCGTACATCGGTGGTGAAGGCCATAACCTGCAAGAGCACAGTGTAATCTTGATCCGTGGCGGTCGTGTAAAAGATTTACCGGGTGTTCGTTACCATACTGTACGTGGTGCACTAGATACTTCTGGTGTTACAGAACGTCGTAAAGGTCGTTCTAAATACGGTGCCAAAAAGCCTAAGTCATAAGCTTTTCCGTAAGTAAGGCCAAACAAACACTATTTTAATTTAATATGTTTTGGGTAAATTCCTGAAGCGCACGGAGAAAATAAGATGCCAAGAAGACGCGTCGTAGGTACTCGTAAAATCCTTCCAGATCCTAAGTTCGGATCGGAAATTCTAGCTAAATTCGTTAACGTTGTAATGGTTGACGGTAAGAAATCTATTTCAGAAAAAATCGTATATGGTGCACTTGAAGTTGCCGCTGCAAAAAGCGACAAAGAAGCACTAGACATTTTTGAAGTAGCTCTTGAAAACATACGCCCAAGCGTCGAAGTTAAATCTCGTCGTGTTGGTGGTTCAACATACCAGGTTCCTGTAGAAGTTCGTCCTTCTCGTCGTAATGCTTTAGCAATGCGTTGGTTAGTTGAAGCATCACGTAAGCGTGGTGAAAAATCAATGGCATTACGTCTAGCTGGTGAGCTAGTTGATGCAGCAGATAATAAAGGTTCTGCGGTTAAGAAACGTGAAGACGTTCACCGTATGGCTGACGCAAACAAAGCGTTTGCTCACTACCGCTGGTAGAATTCTGGCACAAGCTTGTGCTTGTGCTTTTTTGTTTCGATATAAAGCTCGGCTTTATTTAAAAGGACATCAAATTGTCACGTACAACTCTCATTGAGCGTTACCGTAATATCGGTATTGTTGCTCATGTCGATGCGGGTAAAACAACAACGACAGAGCGTGTATTGTTCTACACAGGTCTATCTCACAAAATAGGTGAGGTGCATGACGGTGCAGCAACAATGGACTGGATGGAGCAGGAGCAGGAGCGTGGTATTACTATCACATCTGCTGCGACTACCACTTTCTGGTCAGGCATGCAGGGTCAGTACGATCAGCACCGCATTAACATTATTGATACACCGGGACACGTAGACTTCACTATTGAAGTTGAACGTTCACTGCGTGTATTAGATGGTGCGGTTGTTGTATTTTGTGGCGCATCTGGTGTTGAACCGCAATCAGAAACTGTATGGCGTCAAGCTAACAAGTACCACGTTCCGCGTTTGGTCTTTGTTAATAAGATGGATCGTACAGGTGCTGATTTTGAAGCTGTGATTGACCAGATCCATACTCGTTTAGGCGCGACTTGTGTTCCGATTCATTTGAATATTGGTGCAGAAGAAGAGTTTAAAGGGGTGATCGACCTGATAAAAATGAAGGCGATCAACTGGAACGATACAGATCAAGGGATGACGTTTGAATATTACGACATTCCGGCTGACCTACAGGAACGTGCTGAAGAACTTCACGAAGAACTTGTAGATACAGCAGCTGAAGCAAACGATGAACTGATGGAAAAATACCTTGAAGAAGGTGAGCTTTCAGAAGAAGAAATCAAAGCTGGTTTGCGTATTCGTACGTTAAACAATGAAATCGTATTAGCGACCTGCGGCAGCGCCTTTAAAAATAAAGGTGTTCAGGCAGTGCTGGATGCGGTAATTGACTTCCTTCCTTCTCCTACTGAAGTTGCTGCTATTAAAGGCATCAATGAAAAAGAAGAAGAGATTGAATGTCCGGCTACTGATGACGCCCCCTTTGCAGCGCTTGCATTTAAAATTGCAACGGACCCGTTTGTTGGTACGTTGACATTTATGCGGGTGTACTCAGGAGTGGTCAATTCAGGGGATCATGTATATAACTCAGTGAAAATGAAGAAAGAACGTTTTGGCCGCATCGTTCAGATGCACGCCAATGACCGTAAAGAGATCAAAGAGGTGCGCGCCGGCGATATCGCTGCTGCAATTGGCCTTAAAGATGTTACTACGGGTGATACGCTTTGTTCTCCTGATCATAAAGTGATTCTTGAACGCATGGAGTTTCCTGAACCGGTGATCCAGATCGCGGTTGAGCCTAGAACTAAGGCCGACCAAGATAAACTGGTTATCGCGTTAGATAAACTTGCTGCTGAAGATCCTTCATTCCGTGTTGAAACGAATGAAGAGTCCGGGCAGATACTGCTTTCCGGTATGGGTGAACTTCACCTGGATATTATCGTTGATCGCATGCGTCGTGAGTTTAGTGTGAACTGTAACGTGGGTAACCCACAGGTAGCATACCGCGAGACCATCCGTAAAACGGTTGAGATTGAAGGTAAGTTTATTCGTCAAGGCGAAGGACCAAGCCAGTACGGCCATGTCCACTTGAAACTAGAGCCGCTTGAAGCAGGTGCTGGTTTTGAATTTGTTAATCAAATTAGCGACGGACGTATTCCCAAAGAATATTTCCCGGCGATTAGCAAAGGCTGTGAGGAACAAATGAACCAGGGTGTGCTTGCCGGATACCCGATGCTTGATGTGAGAGCAACTTTATTCGATGGTTCATTCCATGAAGTTGACTCAAATGAAATGGCGTTTAAAATTGCAGCGATGTTAGGTTTTAGAGACGGCGCATTAAAAGCTGATGCGACAATTCTTGAACCGATGATGAAAGTTGAAGTGACAACTCCAGAAGACTGGATGGGTGATGTTGTCGGCGACCTTAACCGTCGCCGCGGTATGATTGAAGGTATGGACGACGGCCCAGGCGGCGTTAAAATCGTGCATGCTAAAGTACCGCTTGCAGAAATGTTCGGTTATGCAACCGCATTACGTTCTGCAACACAGGGTCGCGCGTCATATTCAATGGAATTCTCTGAATATGCTGATGCTCCGAAAAAAATTGCTAATGCAATTATTGAAGCTAAATAAAAAATAAATTAAACTACACCTTTCCATGTGATGGCATGTGGAGAGGTATTAACTGATAAAGAAGGTACACACTGTGTCTAAAGAAAAATTTGAACGTAATAAACCACATGTAAACGTTGGTACTATCGGCCACGTCGATCATGGTAAAACTACTCTAACAGCTGCAATCTCTGCTGTACTTACTAAAGTACACGGTGGTGAAGTTAAAGATTTCGCACAAATCGATAACGCTCCTGAAGAACGTGATCGTGGTATCACAATCAATACTTCACACATTGAGTACGATACAGAAACTCGTCACTACGCACACGTAGATTGCCCAGGACACGCCGATTACGTTAAAAACATGATCACTGGTGCTGCACAAATGGATGGTGGTATCCTAGTTGTTGCTGCAACAGACGGCCCTATGCCTCAAACTCGTGAGCACATCCTGCTTTCTCGCCAAGTTGGTGTTCCACACTTAGTTGTGTTCATGAACAAATGTGACATGGTTGATGATGAAGAGCTTCTTGAGCTAGTAGAAATGGAAGTTCGTGAACTTCTTTCTGAATATGATTTCCCAGGTGATGACCTACCAGTTATCCAGGGTTCTGCTCTTAAAGCGCTTGAAGGTGAAGCTGAGTGGGAAGAGAAAATCGTTGAACTTGCTGATGCACTAGATTCATACATCCCGCTTCCAGAGCGTGATATCGACAAGCCATTCATCCTTCCAATTGAAGATGTATTCTCAATTTCAGGTCGTGGTACTGTTGTAACTGGTCGTGTTGAGCGCGGTATCATTAAAGTTGGTGAAGAAATCGAAATCATCGGTCTTAAAGAAACTGTTAAAACTACATGTACTGGTGTAGAAATGTTCCGTAAACTTCTTGACGAAGGTCGTGCTGGTGAGAACGTTGGTGTTCTTCTACGTGGTACTAAGCGTGAAGACGTTGAACGTGGTCAAGTTCTAGCTAAGCCTGGTTCAATTACTCCTCATACTAAATTTGAGTCTGAAGTATACGTACTAAGCAAAGATGAAGGCGGTCGTCACACTCCTTTCTTCAAAGGTTACCGTCCACAGTTCTACTTCCGTACAACTGACATCACTGGTGCTGTAGAGCTTCCAGAAGGTGTTGAAATGGTAATGCCTGGTGATAACCTTAAATTCGTTGTTGAGCTAATCGCTCCAATCGCAATGGATGAAGGTCTACGTTTCGCTATCCGTGAAGGTGGCCGTACTGTAGGTGCTGGTGTTGTTTCTACTATCATCGAATAAGATTATTCGTAGATAAGAACAATGCAAGAAAGAGCGCTTAGGCGCTCTTTTTTTTGCTTTGCAAAAAGTGAAGGTGGCGTTACACCTGTAAAGACGTAGGTGCTAGTTTTTACTATCATCGAGTAATAATTACTCTTTATAGTTAAACAATATTAAAAAAGAGCGCTTAGGCTCTCTTTTTTTATGCCTGCAGGAAAGTGAAGGTTTATGTTTCACTATTCGTGAAGGTGGCGCTATACCTGTAAACAGGGTAGGTGCTGGTGTTGTTTCTACTATCATCGAGTAATAATTACTCTTTATAGTTAAACAATATTAAAATCGATCGCTTAGGCTCTCTTTTTTATGCCTGTAGGAAAGTATATAACTGTAAGTCGTTCAAAAAGGTATATGTGTTGAGAACGAAGCAATACTGGATGTAAGTGCTCTGCAGCTTTCTGCAGGCGAAAAAAAACCCTAAATGAACTCTCATTCAGGGTTTTTAATTAAATGCTGTTAAACGAGCTTAGAAGCCGTAAGAAGCACCTAGTACTAGTGCATTATTTGCATCTTGATTATCTACATTGTTACCCTGGCTGCGGTACTCAATGTATGGTTGAACACCTGAGCGAGTCCAAGTTGCACGGAACTCGTGATCCATAGACTCTGCATCAAGCATGTAGACATTGTTGTATTTTACGGTAACTGGCGAGTCTGAGAATGCGTAAGCAATGGCGTTATCCATACGTGTATCGTCTGATGCACCTACAGCGTCAGTTGCATCTAAGTGCCAGCGTGTACGGTTAGAGATAGAAAGACCGTTATCGAAGTTGTAGCCAATTTTAACTAATGGACGGTATTGTACATTTTCGCCGTTAGCAATCAGGTGGTGGTAACCTGCTGCAACCCATAGGTTGTCATTAACACTGTAAGACTGTTCAAGGCCTAAGGTGATGTAAGTCGGTGCGTTGGCGTCAGTTTTTAAATCACCAACCTGAATGCCGTCAAACTCGGTAAGAATAGTTGTTCCCGTTGAGAAAGTATGGCCCGCTTCTAAAGTTGAAGTCGCGCTAGAGCCGTGCATTTCTGTGCTGTGGAACTGTACGTTACCAGTTACATAAGATGAGCCTGCTGCAAAAGCTGTTAAAGGAGCTGCTAGAAGAGTTGCGCATGCGATAGCTAGTGGAAGTTTTTTCATAGTTTTATACCTTGTTTAATAAAGTTTAGAAATTCCTGTCAATAAATTTCACTTACTCCATGTTAGCGAGGTGCTGTTAATTGATGTTTCAATTCCATGAAGCCTTTTTAAAAAGGTATTAATTAAGCATCCTGCGGTTTTTTCCATACCGCTTTATTTTCACTGAGTATAAAGTTTTGTGTGAAGTTATCAATATCATTATGATCTGCTGGTTCAGGCAAATACGATGTCTTTAGTCATCTTTTTGTAAAATACAAAGCGTTTTGTTTTGTGCGGAAAATATTGGATATAATGTGCTGAACACACCGCGGAAGGGCACTAATACTGGCTGCTTTTTTAATAAACATCTGGATAATTCTGTCTCGTCTGGCCGAAAGAACGCAGGATAAGCCTTAAAATACCCGTTTAAAAGACGATAACGGCTAAAACAGTTGATCAACTCACATTATTTTTTGATATGAAGAAATAAGCGGGAATGTATTATTATGCTGCGCAGTACTTGCTGATCTTATGTCTGTTCTGGTTGCCGAACTGTATAGAAAATATTTATAAATGATTAGATTTCAGTTTCATATCTACAGGGATGGGCTGCTAGAGTTATCCTCTAAAATAAGAGGTGCGTCTCATTTTTAGCGGGCAAAACCCAAAAACGATTGAGATTAATATGAAGCGTCATTCCCATAGAGGCTAGTCGAATATGGTAAACAGCATGCGTAATTTTTGACAGTAGGTGTGATGCTGCAGTCCGCGATTTTACGCGGACTAAAGCCGTTAAATAACTTCTTTTCTAGCTCGTTTGACCACATGCTCAGGCATCTTCTCAGCCAGGCGAGCAAGAAGGTCTTTGGCCTGTTGATGAACTTTCGGGTCGGGAATGATGTTAACAAACAGTACTCGGTAGGCATCTTCATAATCAATCGGGCTTCCGTAGCCGTTAATTAACAGACGTACGTAGTTAAGCTGTGCTTTTAAAAAACCCTGCAGCGCCGCCTCGCGGTAATAAATGACGGCACGATATTTATCTTCTTCGACTAGAATACCCTTGTCATAATAACGGCCAAGCTGTTCGATAGCCGCCAGCAGGCCTTGTTTTGCGGCCAGCCTGATGTAATGCATACCCAGTGATGCATTACGGTCTACACAAACTCCCCAGGCAAGCATGTCTCCCCATAAATAGGTGTATGACGGCTCTTTAATTTTTACTGCATGCGCTTCAATATCTTCGACTAACTGACATTCATCTGCTTTGACCCGCTGCAGATGCTGGTTAATATTGATCAGCTTGTTTAGCTCATCTTGAGAATACAGCTGAATTACTTCAAAATTAGCAGCCGCGGCGCTGGTGCTGAGCAGCAGTGAAAACAGTAGAATAATAATACTCTTATTCATGGTCTTATTACCTGTTAAATTAAGTCCTTTAACCCTTATCGGCAGCTGCGTTAAATTCTTAATGTTTATTGTTTAGTTTCACTACAAATAAAAAAGCCTTCATAAAATGAAGGCTTTGCCGGGAAAGTGATTGTTCAACCTTAAGCTGTTTTAAATACCGCTGCCCTGATCTTCTGTTTCATCTTCATGCAGCCCGCATTCACGTTTCAATCCAAAGAAACGCGTATCTTCTTCGCTCATACCGACTTCGAGCGGGCGTGATGTCTGTACATCTCCGACGGAAACATAACCCTGCTCCCACAACGGATGATATTCAAGGCCGTTGTCTTTCAGGTAATAGTGAACTTCTTTATTACTCCAGTCGATAATGGGTAAAAATTTAAAACAGCCGTTTTGAATACTCAGCACCGGCAGTTGACCGCGGCTGGATGCCTGTGAGCGGCGCAGTCCGGAGAACCAGGTTTTTGCATTGAGTTCTTTTAATGCGCGTTTCATTGGTTCAACTTTATTGATCAGGTTATATTGTGTTAAACCTTCAACTCCCTGCTCCCATAGTTTTCCATAACGGGCTTCCTGCCACGAGGCACTTTGCTGTGCGCTGTATATCTTAAGATTTAAGTTTAACTGCCCCGTTAAATCATCAATAAACTGATAGGTTTCAGGAAACAGGTAACCGGTATCCGTTAAGATAATCGGCGTATCTGCCTTTACCTGAGTAATCAGATGCAGGCATACTGCTGCTTGAATACCAAAACTTGAAGATAAAACGAATTCACTTTCAAGATTATCAACAGCCCAGACTACCCGTTCATAAGCTGTTTTCTTCTCGAGCAGGGCATTAACTTCTGCTAAAGCTTCTGTACGCTGCGCTTTATCCAGGGTGAGCAGATGCTCCAGATCTAATGGTTTAGTCATGAAAATCCTTAGAAGCGATAACCACTTCAGAGACAATACCTGCACGGATTGCGAAATCACCAAAACATTCATCTTGATTACGCTCGAGTGCCCAGCGGCCGATTAACTCGTCTAATGTTTCAACAATCGTAACTTCATCGATATTTTCTTTATACATCTTAGGCAGACGTGTACCGTTAGTGTTACCGCCTAAATACAGATTATATCGACCTGGTGCTTTACCGATTAAACCAATTTCAGCCAGCATTGAGCGGCCGCAGCCGTTTGGACAGCCGGTAATACGCAAGATAATCTTATCTTTAGCAATGCCGTGTTTAGTTAATAAGCTTTCAACATCATCGGTTAAAGCCGGCAGGTAGCGCTCTGCTTCAGCCATCGCTAACGGGCAGGTTGGTAATGCTACACAGGCCATTGAGTATTTACGCTGGTCAGTTGTTCCATCATCGATCAAACCACACTCACGCGCCATTTTTTCGATAGTCTCTTTTTGAGACTCTTCGATTTCTGCAATCACTAAATTCTGGTTAGCGGTCATACGGAAAGTACCTGTGTGTACTTTAGCAATTTTGTTTAAACCTGACTTTAACGGTTTGTTCTCAAAGTCTAAGATACGACCATTTTCAATGAATACAGTTAAGTGCCATTTGTTATCGATACCTTTAACCCAGCCGATACGGTCGCCGCGTTCAGTAAATTCGTAAGCACCTGGTGCTGCGAATGTGATGCCTGAACGTTTTTCAACCTCGTTTTTAAAGGTTTCAATACCGTGAGTCTCTAAGGTGTATTTAGTACGAGCATGTGAGCGGCTAACACGGCCGCCTAAGTCACGTTGCGTTGTTACTACTGCTTCAGCCACTTCAATTACTTTGTCTGCTGGAATAAAACCAAAATCGTCACCTAAACGCGGAAAAGTAGTTTTATCACCGTGCGTCATGCCAAGACCTGCACCAACTACTACGTTGTAACCGATGATCTTGTCATCTTCAATGATGGCAATAAAGTTAAGATCGTTCGCATGAATGTCCACATCATTGTACGGCGGCAATGCCACAGCAATTTTAAATTTACGCGGTAAGAAAATATTCTGGTAAATCGGCTCTTCTTCGGTATCTAATACTTTTTCACCGTCTAACCAGATTTCAGCATAAGCATTGCTTTTTGGTAAAAAGTGCTCACTGATCTGTTTAGATAACTCATACACCTCTGTATGTAACTCTGACTGCTCTGGGTTTGAAGTACAAATGGTATTACGGTTAACGTCACCGGCGGTGAAGATAGCATCGATGTCGGCTTTAAATTTCAGCTCTTGGAACACTGATTTTAAGTTACGTTTAAAAATACCGTGGTATTGGAACGTTTGACGTGTGGTTATACGAATGCTGCCTGCGTCAGTTAACTCTTCAGCCACCCGGTCAATCTCTAACCATTGCTGTGGTGTTACTACTCCACCCGGCAAACGTGCTCGTAAAAGAAAAGAGTATAACGGCTCTAATTTCTGTTTCTTACGTTCTGCACGGCGGTCACGGTCATCCTGCTGGTATAAACCATGGAATTTAACCAGCTGCACTTCATCGGGCGGAAACGAACCTGTCGTCGTGTCGTTAATACCTTCAACTAATTTACCGCGAAGAAAATTACTTTTAATTTTAATGCGTTCGTTATCGTGTAATTTCTGGCTCATTAGTAAACATCCCTTTGGTAGCGTTTTGCT
Source organism: Psychromonas ossibalaenae ATCC BAA-1528 (assembly GCF_000381745.1). GTDB lineage: Bacteria > Pseudomonadota > Gammaproteobacteria > Enterobacterales > Psychromonadaceae > Psychromonas > Psychromonas ossibalaenae. The sequence continues at coordinate 111,657 of NZ_KB906972.1, forward strand.
TTACGCAGTTCATTCAATTTTTGTTCAGCGTCTTCAAGGCTTTTGTTACCCTGTTCGCTGATAATTTCAATTAGTGCCGTGTGTACATCTTTTGCCATGCGGTTTGCGTCACCACAGACATAGAAATGTGCACCATCTTCTAACCACTGGTAAACCTCATTTGCATTCTCTTTCAAACGATCCTGCACGTAGATTTTTTGTGCCTGGTCACGTGAGAATGCAAGGTCGAGTTTGGTTAACAGGCCTGATTTTAGGTGTGACTGCCACTCTGTCTGGTATAAGAAATCTTCATTGAAAGTCTGATCGCCAAATAACAACCAGTTCTTGCCTGCAGCATCAGCCGCTTCACGCTCCTGCATAAATGAACGGAACGGGGCGATACCTGTACCTGGACCAACCATGATGATTGGTGTTTCTGAGTTAGCAGGTAAGCGGAAATTGTGGTTATCTTCGATAAATACTTTTACCTCAGCGCCTTCTGCCAGTCGGTGGTTTAAGAAACCAGATGCACCACCCGATCGTTTTTCACCCTGGTCACTTTCGAACAAAACAGAGCCAATTGTGAGGTGAACCTCTTCCTCAACTTCTGTCTGGCTAGAAGCAATAGAGTATAAACGCGGGCTGATTCGACGCAGTAACGTAAGGAAGTTTTCAACAGTTACAGCATCATTACCGGCTTCACTAATCACATCAACAATTTGATTGTTATTAGCAAAGTCACGTAGTGCGTTTTTATCTTCGCTGAGTTTTAATAATTCAGCATTGTTAGTTAATTTTGCATAACCTTCAATAAATGCAGGGTGTGTGCCCGTTAATTCATAACATTCAATTAAGGCATCGGTTAACGTTAGTTTTTTATCATCAACTGTTACTTCAGCGTCTGCATCAAGGTTTAATTTAGTGATGATTTGAGCAACCAGAAGATCATCATTTTTAAACCAGACGCCCAGTGCATCACCCGCTGTGTAGGTTAGCTCTGAACCTTCTAAATCGATTTCGATATGACGTACATCTTTAGCAGAGTGGTCTCCGGTTATTTTTTGGCTAACCAGCAGGCTTGCAGAGAATGGGTTATGCTTATCATATTTGTTTGCAGAAACAGTTGCTGCTGCAGAAACTGCTGGTGCGTTTGTAACGCCACCTGTCTCTAATGTTTTTTCAATTTCAATTAACGCGCTTTCAATCCAAGGGCCGGTGACTTGATCGTAATCGACATCAGCGTCTAAACGCTCAAAGGCAATCGTTGCTCCTAGTGCGCTGATCCGCTGCTCAAAGTCTTTACCTGTCTGGCAGAAAAACTCGTAGCTTGAATCGCCTAAGCCTAATACCGCAAACTGTAACGATTCTAATTTTGGTGCTTTTTTCGTTGCTAAAAACTCATGTAGATCAATGGCATCATCAGGTGCTTCACCTTCGCCATTGGTACTTGCAACGATAATAAGATGACTTTCATCTTTAATGCTTTTAACTTTGTAATCAGCCATAGAAACAACACGGTGTGCAATGCCTTTAGCATCCGCAGCAGTGCTCAGCTGCTCAGCAACACCTTTACAGTTACCCGTCTGCGTGCCGTATAATATTGTCAGGCTTTGCCCTGCGCTTGTTTGTGCGGTCGCCGGCGCCTGACTTACCCCTGCTAAATAACCGCTAACCCACGCAGTTTGCACCGGAGTAAAATCAGCCATCGCCTGCTGCAGCTGCGATAACTGCAGCTCTGATAAAGGCGAGGTTAAAGCCGTAAGATTATTTAGTGCCATAAAGGTATTTTCCATTATTTCATAAAGATGCTTAGATATTACGCGCTGTGAAAATCACAAGATAATAATAAAATTAGCTTCTTTATAACCAAATGGAATTTAAGCAGATGTGCAGAAGGCAGCCGTAACACGTTATTTCTGGTGTTGTGCTATCTTTGACCCCTGGTTCATAACTATTACTACAAAGGATCTTTTATGAAGAGCTTATTTCTGCTCTTATTCATTTTTTCATCGTTATCCAGCGCTCAAGAGCAAACAACCGGCGGCCAGGAGTTTGTAAAGAAGGTGAACTCTGCTGACCAGCTGCCCGTCCACGAATGGGGAATTGCTGTCGGCCTGCGTAATGCGCATATCCCTTTTGTTACTGATGATGATGTGGTTACTGACTTTGTACCGAAACTTTTCTATGAAGGTGAGCATCTTTATCTACGCGGGGAGTACGGCGGCCTACGTTTTTATCAACAGGATGATTATAACTTTAGTGTTCTCGGGCGGTATCGTTATTTTGATTTTCCGGCACAGTATCAGAATGAATTTCAGGGCACAAAAATTGATTTCGGGCTGCAGTTTGAATATTTATTTGCCCCCAATTTTCCTCTGCAGATTGAACTGATGTCGGACAATGACGGACGAACTTATCTTAACAATCATTTACGTTATGCGCTAAAAGCGGGATCCTGGGATATCGATTTAGGCACTACTTTTCGTTATAAAAGCACTGAATTTAATAATACCTATTACGGCCTGGGCCTTGAAGATATAGGAAGTGATTATGATCTAAAAGTAGGAACACAGCTTCGTTATCATGTTGTCAGTAATTTGTATTTAATGGGCGAAGCGAATCTGACCCGCTTAGGTCATAATACTTATCATAATCCGTTAATCGCTTCGCCAACTCAGGCGGATCTGTTTCTAGGTTTTGGTTTTTTTAATGATAAAAGCAATCCTCAGCCGTTAACATTGCCGGACAATCATTATCTGCGCTGGTCATTCGGCTGGGCAACGCCTTCAAATATAGGTGAGATTATTCGCTTTAACAGTGAAAAAGATGAATATAATAATCGTCTGACTTCTCTTTTTTATGGTTTTCCATTAAGTGAAACTTTATTCTCTTTACCCATTGAACTGTATCTGACCGGCGGCTACGCTTTTCATCTTGAATCTGAGGTCCAGGATCCGATTAGTGAATATGTCGTCGCGATAAAAGCTTATTATACCTTTACCTGGCCGACGCGCTGGCGTTTTGGTTTTGCGGAAGGTTTATCCTATGTGTCTGATCTGACTTATATAGAAAAAACAGAGATGGAAAATAAGGAGTATAACGGCAGTCAGCTGCTCAATTATCTAGACTTTTCTTTGGATGTAAATCTTGGTGATCTGTTTAATGAACCGGCGATGGATAAATTATGGTTAGGTTACGCGATTCATCATCGTTCGGCTATTTTCGAAACAAGCTCATTATTTGGACGTATTAAAGGCGGCAGTAATTATAATACGGTTTATCTACAGTGGCATTTTTAGCTTATAAAAAAATAGAAAGGCTGAGCCGCATAGCGGTTCAGCCTTTAAAGTTCAGATTTTAAATCTTTTGTTTTACTGTGTGCACTGCGCAATAGAAGAGTTTAATCCATTCGCATAATCTAATGCTGTCTGTTTATCAAAGAAGAACAGATCCACATTATCAAACTGCTCCACACCATTATTATCGCTTAGTATAAAATGTGTTTTAAGATAATCTGGATGGCTGTTATCACAGATGATGTTACCTTCAGTTGCCTCATCCTGTTCTTCGGGAATACGTAGAATACCTGCATCATCGACAACATAATGATAGGCAACACTATCGGGCATACTTGTTGAATTTTTTAGCCCCTTAACGCTTAATTTTCCGTCACTGTTATAGGTAACCTCTTGAACGACTGCTACGTCAGTTAAGCCGAATTCATCACCTCCTTCGGGAATGAGATCACCATTTTCATCAACTGCATTGCCATTTTCATCGACAAGATCACCGTCTCCAAACCAGACAACGTACAGTGTTTTACCTGTTAGATAATCAATTGAAAATTTCTCTGGTGCTACATAGAACTCTTTTGCATAAACTCCAGATAGCGGCTGCTGGCTGTCATCCTGCCATTGGAAAAAACCTTTAACGCTGTATTTATTACCTTCAGCTGCGGTTAATGCAAAGCTGTCGCGAGTAATACCGTCAGAGAAGGTTACCTCTAAAATGCCGTCACTATTAATTTCCCATGAAAATGTATCACTGGCATTACCATCTATTTGAAAGATACCGCTGTTGTCTGCATCAAATGAATAACTTCTTGCATCGTCCGGTGCCACGAAGTCCAATTCTAAACCTGCAATTTCAGCCGTATTAAAAGCTGTGTAATTACAGTCCTCTGCAAGTGTTAAGAAATCTTGATAGCTTGGTGAGCTGTCTGGTCGCTGGTTTATTTCATCCCAGCCGCTATCGCCGTCGTAACAAACAAAATAATTAGACTCCGATGCTTGAAGCTCTGCAAGACGCGTTTCAGCCTGGCTTTCATTTAAGTAAAATTCTCCAAGCCAGTTGCTCCACATAAAGCTGTTTGTTTCTGTGTTGATTGAGCTGATACCTAACCAGTGGCGCTGGTATGCATCAAACCAGTTCCATGGTTCTTCGACATTAGGCTGTAAAAGGAAAAATTGATCCGCGCTATTTAGCACCAGCCAGCCGTCTTTGAAACCGTTATCGGCAAGGGTAACTGTGTTGAGCGAATATTGGCCGTTAGTAACGATTGAGTTGTTACTGACAAAGTACCAGGTTCTGGCGCTTCCTTGCTCATCATAGATAAACGATGATGAGGTAATCGGTAGATTATATCGACTTAAACCTGCAATAATCTGTTCATTAATATCAGCAAGCGGTGTTCCGCCGGAACGTACATCTTCTATTTTTTCAGCTAGATCAACAACAGACTGCGATCCCCACTCCGGGAAACTGTAACCAACCCAGATGCCGTTATTTTGCTTTTGGTACACTTTGTAGGCTTGACCGGGATCTATTGTGTCAGCTGTAAAATCGTAATTGCTAAGAGGGTGATGTGTCCAGGAAACGAGTTCATTACTTTCTGTATCACTAACCGAAGTTCTAGTCGAGCTGTACTCATGGAATAACAAGCCCTCAGGGTTATCTGCATTAACCAGTTTAATGTTGGCTTCATTATCTGTATTAAGTACATAACGTTTACCAGCTAATACTTGTATACCCTGCGAGTCTAGACTTTCGGTGCTTTCAAACCAGTAAGAGGTTAACATGTCGGCTTTACCGGCGTTATGGTTGTAGTCAGCATATTCTTCATCCATGCCGTCTGTCGGGTCTGCCCATACCGGACGTCGGAATGTATATATGTAAGCGTTATCAGCGTTCGCGGTAAACTCGAAGCTTTGATTGATTGTACCGTCGGCTTGCCAGTCTCTTTGATCAGAAAGTTTTTTAAGCCCGTCTTCTGCAGCTTCTTCGATACTGTGGAATGCATATTCAGGCGTTAACGTTTCAAGCTTGGTACGATCAAAGCCGCTAACAGGATACTGATTAAAATCCGTAGTGATTGTTTTCGTTTCAGCACCTTCTGACCATGATATGGTAAAGCTTTGAATAGTATCTACCTTTGACAGATCTGCAGGATGGCTGCGGGAAGTGAAATCAATATCATCAAAGATTCGTCCATTCCCATTTTTGATTGTTGGATCTTCAGCACTTGCATCACCTTCATCTACGTAACTCAAGAATGTTTCGCCGTCTGCTGTTCTATTACCAATATCCAGGGCTTGACCGAAGAATTGGGTTTCACCATCAAGGTTGTAGTCATATGACCACTGCTTGATACGGCTGAATGAACCGTTTTCACTTAATAAGTCTGAATTTATCTCCACGCCGTAAATCACTGAATCTAGGGAGATATAAGTAGTTGTACTCGTGGTCTGAATATCACCGTTATTGAATGCTGCAACAGTTTCTATTTTTTCCACATCAAGAATGATCGCATCCTGGTAAAGGTGTCTGATCACAGGGGCTCTGTAACTTGTGCTGCTGGTACTGTCTAATACAGATTTCTGTGCATCGTCTTTATAGGCATCTGCGTTATCACCAACACCGTCTTTATCACTGTCAAGACTTTCACTGTTGTCTAACGGGAAAGCGTCATCGCTGTCTAAAACTTTATCGCCGTCATCATCGAGGTCGGCATTGTTACCGATACCGTCACCATCGGTATCAATTGTTTCTGTTTTATCAAGAGGCAGTGCATCATCCTTGTCTAAAACCTTATCACCATCATCGTCTGTATCAGTATTATTACCAATATCATCGCCATCTGTATCCAGCGTTTCAGTTTTGTCTAACGGGAAAGCGTCATCAGCGTCCAAAACGTTATCGCCGTCATCATCAGTGTCTGCGTTATTACCTGTACCGTCACCATCTGTGTCGACTGTTTCAGTTTTATCTAACGGGAAGGCATCGTCTTGGTCTAAAACTTTATCACCGTCATCGTCTGTATCAGCATTATTACCAATATCATCTCCATCAGTATCCAGCGTTTCAGTTTTATCTAACGGGAAAGCATCATCTTTGTCTAAAACTTTATCGCCGTCATCATCAAGGTCAGCATTATTACCCGTGCCGTCGCCATCAGTATCGGTGGTTTCTTCAGCGTTTAACGGAAATGCATCTTGATCGTCATTAACCTTATCGCCGTCATCGTCAAGGTCGGCATTGTTACCAGTACCGTCTTTATCTGTATCTAACCATTCAGTTTTATCTTCCGGGAAAGCATCCTTTGCATCAATAACACCATCATCATCAGTATCAACATTAGTCGCGACAGTAAGGCTGCCGTCTTCCTCTTTTACCAGACGCTGATCTTCTTTGAGTTCTTGAACGACGGCAATATCAGCAGAAAGTAACGCATCAAAATCACTGCTGCTTTCTTTGATATCCTGCATCGCCTGCTCAGATTCTGGAAGCACGGCTAATTCAACAATGGCGTTTGCTTTAGCTGCTATATCCCCTTGCTCCTGTGCAATGTAATCGCCTAATAAATCCGTTTCATCAATACCTAAATCCGCTGCGACTTCAGCTGCTGCTTGTTTTGGATCGGTTCCGTTTATTATTTTGATGTTCACTAGGGTGGAAAGTGGTGTGACCACGGTTTGCCCGGCAGGAGCCGATAATATAAAAGGTACTGTGGTTGCGATACCATCAGGGTTAGCGCTGGAGATAGTATCCTGATCAACAGTTTCAGAGGCAATTGCTTTTACGATTACCTGGTAGTCTTGTGGATTTTCGATATCGCCGACATCTAATATTGTTATACCGTCAATGCCGGAGCGGCTGCTTGGTTCTCCATCATCTAGTGCAAAATTTCCATTAAGATCCAGCCAGACCTGTGCATTTCGCAGGTAACCGTCAACGGCGCGTACAGTATAAGTATCTTGTTTTTCTGGAATGACCGGATCTGTAGTGGTTTCGGAGGAAGAGCCTCCGCCGCAGCCGGTTAATGGTATTAAACCTAAGGCAAGGACAATAGGGTGAAGTTTCATGATTAATTCCTTTTATTATCTTAAAAACGGCTTGTATCTAAAGCGCAGATTAGTGAGAAAGTATGATAAATCGCAGCTTTAATCGACTCCCATTTGGGTACAATTTAAATGTTCCTAAGCTATGCTTGATATAGCGCAGTTTCAGCCTGGGGTTACTTAAGCAAAAGGAATTGTTTATGGACGAAAGTCACTTCGATAATCTAATAAAATCCCTATACAGTGCTCTAGTGCGTCCCACTGGTTTTAATGAATTCTTAAGTAAATTAATTAAGTCTTTAAACTTATTGTCCGGCTCTATTGTGATGGTAAACAAGCCGCTTGAAACGGCTAATATCATCTGGGTTGAAGGTTTGGATATCAGCGGGGCATCGTTATTCATCAGTGATCATGAAAAGCAGGATCCTCTGATGGCCCGCCTGCAGAAGAAACCGCCGGGTGAACTGATCACCATGGGGGATTATGAAGCGCAGCAGACGCAAATGTCACATCCTGAATTTTTCCTGCATTTAAATAATGACTTGGATATCTATTATGCCGCCGGTGTTGTATTAGCAGACGATAAGTTGTGGAGCAGTCTGCTTTTCTTCCACCGTAGCAAAAATCAGGGAGAGTTTTCTTTTGATGAATGTATATTATTAGAGAAGCTGATCCCGCATATTCAGCATGCAATGCAGCTTTACCATTTAAAATTACAGCAGGATAAACAATACATTTTAACAGACCTTTTGTTTGACCAGATTCAGCAGCCGGTTATTTTATTGGATGAATCCGGTTATGTTTGTCATTGTAATAAACAGGCAGAACTTTTTTTAACGCAGCATCGTTATTTAAAAAAAATTAATGCATCGCTGCATTGGGCTAACGCCAGGAATGATCAGCAGATTCAAAAAGTAACTAATGAATGTTTAAAAGATCACAGTACCCGGCATCTGCATTTAAAATCTCCCTGCGGTACGTCAGTCACGTTAAGCTTTGTTCCTTTAGTGCATGTTGAAAACAGAATTGACAGCGGCATAGCAGTATTTATTTATACACAAAATGAAGTTGAATTAAATATTCAAGTGCTGTGTGAATTATATGATTTATCAAAGAAAGAAGGGCTGGTGTGCTGCGGACTGGTAAACGGGCGGTCACCGGCTGAAATTGCACAGGCACAATATTTATCTTATGAAACTGTGCGTACTTATATCAAACGGATAATGAAAAAAACACAGACCAATCGACAGAATGAACTGGTTGCCAAGGTGTTGTCCGGCCCTGCCAGTCTTCTTCTGCGTTCAGAGCACTAATAAAAAAGCGCCTGTAGATTTCTCTGCAGACGCTTTTGAATAGATAAAGTACAGCTGTTAGAAGTGAGCTTCTAAGCCTGCAAATACCCCTTTATTTTCTTGTTTGAAGTGATTGATCTCTGCATCTTGATAGCGGTAACCGGCACGGACTGCAAAGTTTAATAGATTGGAATCAGGGTTGAAGGTATAAGCCAGACCAATTTCAGCATCTGTTGCGTCATCATCAGACAGTGAGCCGGTAGTCACTTCAGTGAAGGCATGCATATTAACACCTGGTATATGTACTTTTGCCGCTCCGTAAGCCTGACCTAATTCAGTGCTTAAATTATTAAAATCAGTCTCCACCTTCGTATAAGCGATACCAAAATCAATTTCAAACAGGCCGTTATCAAATAGCTGATAATACAAAATAGCATTCATTGCTGAGCTGTCATTTTTAACGGAACCATCATTATATTCAGAACCTAAATCTGAGTATTTAAGTTTTGCATTCGGTATCAGCGGGATAAAATGTTCTAGGGCAACATAACCAGATAAGTTATTGCTGTCTTTCAAGTCACCAGACGTACCGTCTGCAGTGTGGCTGGTTGACATTGTGCGGTAATCTAGACCAGCATACACACCTAAAAAATCAGCCATTGACGGCATGCTGATCACACTTGCGACAATAGCCGCGCAGATTTTTTTCTTCATGATTATTCCTAATTCGATTAGTTAATATATTTATTTTTTGTGCATCTTAATTTTTTTAACCGGTGCGTCAATAATAATCTGTTCACCGTTATCAAAATACAACGAAAGTCTGACGGACTGGCCTTCGCGCAGTTCCTGTTTTAAACCTAAAAACATCACATGCAGGCCGCCCGGCTGCAGTTCGGCTTTGCCTTGCGGTGCAATGTTGATCTGTTCAACTTCACGCATCTTCATTAAACCATCCTGCATAATATGGTTATGCAGTTCAACACGTTCCGCGATATCACTATTTACGGCAATCAGCTGTACCTCTCGGACCTCTGTATTGTTGATAACCATGAAAGCCGCACTGTTTTTAGCATGCGGAGGTGTCGCGCGTACGTAGGCGTTATCAATCGTTAACGGGCTCGCAGAAGCTATGCCGCAGCAGAGCAGGGCGGCGCTGATAAACAGTGATCTAACAAACTTCATGAACGATCCTTATTTTGTACAAAAAAGTAATAATAAATAATAACGGCCAGTAATATCCAAAAGCCGAATTTAAAGATGAATGATAATGTGGTTAATAGAACAAAACTTAAAAGTAGAATGGCGGCAATAATAGTTAAGCTGAGTGCTGAAACACCAAACATAAATATAATAAATGCCGACAGTAATAATGCGCCTAACTCAAACATAACTGTCCTTTATAAAAGAAAAAATGCAAAGACTGAATACAGCTTTGCATTTTGTAATTTACATTTTAACGTTTAATTAAGCCGTCAATATAGTTAATTTCAGTGTCTTCCGACAAGTTAACTGTATTGTGTTATTAACCGCGTAATGCTTTTTCACCGCGCGCAATACCACAAACACCAGAGCGAACGACTTCAACAATTTCGCTGGTATCTTCTATTGTAGTAATAAAGGCATCTAATTTAGAGCAGATACCACTTAGCTGAATGGTATACAGGTTCTGGGTGATATCAACAATCTGTCCCCGGTAAATATCCGAACAGCGTTTCACTTCTTCGCGGGCTTCATTGGTGAGAGTGCGCACTTTAATAAGCATTAATTCACGCTCAACATGTGCGCCTTCTGTTAATTCAGAAACGCGTAACACATCAACCAGCTTATGAAGCTGCTTCATCATCTGCTCTAAGCGTGCAAGATCCGTTACCTCAGTGGTGATGGTCATGCGTGATAATGTTTTATCGTTTGTCGGAGAGACCGTTAGTGATTCAATGTTGTAGCCGCGTTGTGAGAATAAACCTACTACGCGGGATAAAGCACCGGATTCATTTTCTAATAATACAGAAATAATACTACGCATCAGTCTTCTCCGTCTTGCTTAAATACATATCTTCCATGCTGCCGAACTTTATCTGCATCGGGTAAACATGTTCTTCCGGGTCAATCGCAACATCTAAAAATACCACGCGGTCTTTTAGTTCAAAAGCACGCTCTAGTGCCGGCTGCAGCTGTTCAATTTTATCGACCTTAATGCCGATATGATTGTAAGCTTCTGCAAGTTTTACAAAATCAGGCACACTGTCCATATAGGAGTGTGACTGACGGCCGCCGTAGAACATTTTCTGCCACTGTTTAACCATACCTAGGGAGCGGTTATTCAGCAGTACAATCACAATTGGAATGTTGTACTGCATACAGGTGGACAGTTCCTGAATATTCATTTGAATTGAACCGTCACCAGTAACACAGCAGACCGGTTTATCTGGGCGGGCGATTTTACAGCCGATAGCTGCCGGCAGACCAAACCCCATGGTGCCCAGACCGCCGGAATTAATCCATTGACGGGGCTCTTTGAACGGATAATAGTTAGCCGCAAACATCTGGTGCTGACCTACATCAGAAGCAATAATCGCATCACCATTGGTTACTTTATATAATTCTTCAATAACCTGCTGCGGTTTAATGTGGCTGTTTGACGGCTGGTAAGCCAGGCACTCTTTGGCGCGCCATTCGTTTATCTGTTTCCACCACTGTGCAATTTTTTCACCGTCATTGCTGGCTTGTGTTTCGGCAATAAGATCTAACATCTGCTGCAGTACAACTTCTACTGAGCCGACAATAGGTAAATCAACATGGATATTTTTAGAGATTGATGTCGGATCAATATCGATATGCATGACTTTTGCGTTAGGGCAGAATTTCTCTACATTATTGGTTACGCGGTCATCAAAGCGTGCACCGACTGCAAAAATAAGATCCGCGTTATGCATAGTTAGGTTTGCTTCATAGGTGCCGTGCATGCCTAGCATACCGATATTCTGTTTATGTGTGCCGGAAAAAGCACCTAACCCCATCAGTGTATTAGTAACCGGCAGATTTAATTTCTCAGCCAGTTCGGTAACCTGCTTGGATGCATTGGCAATAACTGCGCCGCCGCCGACATAAAGTACCGGTTTTTTTGCACCTAACAGGGCTGCCAGGGCACGTTTAATTTGTCCTTTATGGCCTCTAAGTGTCGGACTATATGAGCGTAATTCCACACTTTCAGGATACTCATAAGGGAACTTAAGAAGCGGGTTCTGTACGTCTTTCGGCAGATCAACCACAACAGGACCGGGGCGCCCGGTTGAAGCCAGGTAAAAGGCTTTTTTAATTGCGATTGGAATTTCTTCTGCTGTGCGGCATAAAAAGCTGTGTTTCACGACTGGTCGAGATACACCGATCATATCCGTTTCCTGAAAAGCATCATCACCAATCCAGTTGGTTGGTACCTGCCCGGATAAAACAACTAAAGGAATAGAGTCCATGTAGGCGGTGGCGATACCAGTAATGCAGTTAGTTGCACCAGGACCGGCGGTAACAAGGACCGTGCCTACTTTGCCCGTGGTTCGAGAATAAGCATCGGCCATATGCACGGCTGCCTGCTCATGTCGAACTAAGAAATGCTCAATATCGCTACTTTGAAAAATAGCATCGTAAATATCTAATACTGACCCGCCGGGATAACCGAAAATATGTTCTATACCTTCATCCTGCAGCGAGCGGACAACCATTTCGGCGCCAGATAACATTTCCATAAAATTCTCCTTTATACAATTGGTAAATTGCGTCACTTTCCACCTGTATCGGGTGGGAGTGAACCTTGTTTTATAAAAAATTGTGCCACTTTCCACCTGTATCGGGCGGAAGTGAATTCCGTTTATAACTAAACGGCTGTTTACTGTACTGCAATCAAAAAAAAATGCACGAATAAAGACGGTAAAAAAGTGCATAAATATTGTTTTTTTTCGTAAAAAAGCACAATTCGGGAAAACGAGACGCAGGTCGTTTAATAAGCGCATATTATGTAAGGAATTATAACGATTTTTATCTGCTGGTCTATTTTATATATATGCTTATTTTAAGGAGGCGATGATGGAATATGAAATGCTTGTCTGTACACACTGTTTAGCAGTTAATCGCGCTGCCAGAGATCATTTTTCGAATTCTCCTCTATGTGCATCCTGCGGGGCTACTTTGCTGCCTGAGCGCCCCGTTGATGCGGACCTTGAATTATTTCAGCATTTAATTGTCGAGTCCTCCCTGCCGGTTGTCGCTGACTTTTGGGGGGCATGGTCAACGGACAGCCATGCGATGGTGTCAGCTTTTATTACAATGACGCAGACTTTTAAAGGCGATGCGGTTTTTATCAAAATAAACAGTGAAAGTGAACAGGTGCTTGCAGGGCGTTACGATCTGCAGGATATACCGACCTTTATTTTGTTTAAAGAGGGCAAAGAATATCACCGCCTTTCGGGAGAGTTAACCGAGCAGGAATTTAAAGCCTGGTTAGAACGTTATTTAAGAGTTAAGCGGGAAATAGTCTCTTTCAACCCCAATTTAGTTCTGTAAGTCGGACTGTTTTCCTAAAAACAGCTGCTGATAAAGCTGCGGATCTGTTTCTAGTTTCTTTTCATCGTTAGAAAAGTCCTGAGATGGGAGTTTATTTTCTATCTGCACTGTTTATTTTCACTGTTATTGGTTAAAATTCGTCTCTTTTTGTCGATTAAGCAATAGAGATCCTTGATGTTTGAAGTAAACCCCATTTTAAATAAAGTAAAAGACCTGACTGAGCGTGCTGAACTGCTTAGGGGGTATCTTTGACTACGATGCTAAATCTGAACGTTTAGAAGAAGTAAGCCGCGAGCTGGAATCGCCGGAAGTCTGGAATGAACCCGAACGGGCTCAGGCATTAGGCAAAGAGCGCAGTGCATTAGAATTAGTGGTTGATACCATTGATGCATTGGACGCGGGGGCTGAAGAAATTCAGATGCTGGTGGAAATGGCGGTGGAAGAGCAGGATCAGGACAGCTTTGATGAAGCAGAAAATGAAGCTGCTGAGCTGGAAACAAAATTAGAAGTGTTGGAATTCCGCCGTATGTTCTCAGGTAACCATGATGAATGTTCATGTTATCTGGATATTCAGTCAGGCTCAGGTGGAACTGAAGCACAGGACTGGGCGAATATGCTGCTGCGTATGTATTTACGCTGGGGTGAAGCGCATGGTTATAAAACTGAATTAATGGAAGTTTCGCCGGGTGATGTTGCCGGTATTAAAGGCGCAACGATCCGTTTCAGCGGTGAATATGCTTTCGGCTGGCTGCGCACAGAAACAGGTGTACACCGTTTAGTGCGCAAATCTCCATTTGACTCAACCGGGCGTCGTCATACCTCGTTTGCGTCAGCATTTATTTATCCTGAGATCGAAGATAATATCGATATTCAGATTAACCCGGCTGATTTACGTATCGATGTGTATCGAGCCTCCGGCGCGGGTGGACAGCATGTAAATACAACCGAATCTGCGGTCCGTATTACTCACGTGCCGACCAATATTGTTGTGCAGTGCCAGAATGACCGCTCACAGCATAAGAATAAAGATCAGGCAATGAAGCAGATGAAAGCTAAGTTGTATGAGCACGAGCTGCAGAAACAGAATGCCGAAAAACAGATCAGCGAAGATAACAAATCGGATATCGGCTGGGGTAGTCAGATTCGGTCATATGTATTGGATGACGCGCGGATTAAAGATTTAAGAACCGGTGTTGAAAGCCGTAATACTCAGGCGGTACTTGACGGCGGCCTGGACCGGTTTATAGAAGCCAGTTTAAAGTCCGGTTTATAAAATTTAGTTACCGAATTAATAAAACAAATAATAGTGTAAGAAAACCAATAGGAAAAACCATGTCAGAGTTAAATCAAGCAGAAGCACCACAAGAAGAGTTAAATGAAATCCTAGCGCAGCGTCTATCTAAGTTAGATGCAATGCGTGAAAAGGGACAGGCATTTCCAAACGACTTCCGTCGTGAAAATATCTCTGATGATTTACATAAGCTGTATGACGACAAGACTAAAGAAGAGCTGGAAGAGTTAGCTGTTGAAGTGAGTATTGCCGGTCGTATGATGACTCGCCGTATTATGGGTAAAGCAAGCTTTGCGACAATCCAGGATATGGGCGGTCGTGTACAGGTTTATGTTGCTCGTGATAATCTGGCTGAAGGTTTTTACAATACTGAATTTAAAAAATGGGATTTAGGCGATATCCTTGGTGCTAGAGGTGTTTTATTCAAAACACAAACCGGTGAGTTAAGTATTAAAGTAAGTGAAATCCGTATCTTAACTAAAGCATTACGTCCGTTACCTGATAAATTTCATGGCCTTTCAGATACAGAAGCTTGTTACCGTCAGCGTTACCTTGATTTAATTGCTAATGACGAATCTCGTAAGACATTTATTTTACGTAATAAGATAGTGTCTGCAATCCGCAATTACTTGGATGCACGTGAGTTTATGGAAGTTGAAACGCCAATGCTGCAGGCGATTCCCGGTGGTGCAACAGCTAAACCGTTTGAAACGTTTCATAACGCATTAGATTTGCCAATGTTTTTACGTGTAGCACCAGAGTTAAATCTTAAACGTTTAGTTGTTGGCGGTTTTGAACGTGTTTACGAAATCAACCGTAACTTCCGTAATGAAGGCGTGTCTACTCGTCATAACCCTGAATTCACTATGATTGAATTCTACCAGGCTTATTCTGATTACATCGACCTGATGAATTTAACAGAAGATATGCTGCGCACCATTACTGAAGATGTTCTAGGTTCAAGTGTTGTTAAATATGGCGACCAGGAATTTGATTTCGGCGCACCATTTATTCGTATGACCATGAAAGAATCAGTACTTGCATACAATGAAGGTATTGAGGCTGCTGAATTAGATTCAATGGAAGGCTTGAAAGCATTGGCTAAACGTCTGCATGTGAATCTGAAAGACGGCTGGGGAGAAGGTAAAGTTCTAACTGAAATCTTTGAAGAAACAGCTGAGCATAAGTTAATCCAGCCGACCTTTATTACGGCATACCCGGCGGAAGTTTCACCATTAGCTCGTCGTAATGATGAAGATCCGGCGGTAACAGATCGTTTTGAATTCTTCGTTGGCGGCCGTGAAATTGCCAATGGTTTCTCTGAGCTTAACGATGCACAGGATCAGGCGCAGCGTTTCATGGATCAGGTAGAGCAGAAAGATGCTGGTGATGATGAGGCTATGTACTACGATGCAGACTACATTACGGCTCTAGAGCACGGTTTACCGCCGACAGCTGGTGAAGGTATCGGTATCGACCGTCTGGTTATGTTATTTACTGACAGCCATACAATCCGTGATGTTTTACTGTTCCCGCATATGCGTCCGCAGGCAAAATAGTTAATTTGGAAGTGGGGATTTATCCCCGCCGATGAAAAGCTTAATTTTGTTATCGAGCCTCACTTAACAGTGGGGCTTTTTTTTTGTCTGTGATTTCTCCTGCTCCGAGCGGAGATATACCTCGTTCCTCACGCTCCGCATGGGAATGAATAGATTTTTCGTGAAATCACCTAGGCTGGTTTATAGGCTTTCGCCTTGTGGTTAATTCCTCGTTCCTCACGCTCTGCGTGGGAATGCATAGCTAGTTTAGTGAAGCTGCTTAGGTTGGATTGTAGGTTTTCGCTTGCAGGTGTTTGGTGTAGATTCATCGCTGGTGGTTTCGCCCTGACGGCGACTTTACTTTTCTCTCAACAGCAAGAGAAAAGTAAGCAAAAGAGTGCTGCCCGTGCATTTTTTATTCTCACTCGAAAAATCCCTTTTTAACGCACCAGTTCGGACCGCACATCCATGTGTGGAGCCGAACTTACAGAAATCATCCATGATTTCTGTTGCTAAAGCGATTTGTCGTGTAAGAAAAATGCAAACGGGAATTTCGTAGCCGAATTGGTTTGTTTCATTAGCCGTTAGGGAGCATTAGTTGATATACCTTTTTTGGCTTGATCATCTATTAATCGTTTAAGGGTTTTACCGCAAGTGTTGAGTAAGTAGGTTAACTCGCCTTTTTTCAAGCCACTTTCCATAGTTGATAATTGTTCTTCGAGCATTTTTATAATACCGTTTAAATTATCAATTTCTTTAATATAGCGATTGTTGCTAAGTGCTTTATATCGCTCACCTAATACCATATCGAATTCTCTTATATTAATCGCATCCCAGTTTTCTATACATTTATTGAGAAGGGAGTTGGGTCAAATAATTCGGATATGCAAATGTTGAACACACCACCCAACCAATGCAGCTAGGTGACTCCCCGTCCATTTTTATTGAAATAAACGACTGCTTTAGCAAGAGAAAACATGGATGTTTTCTCTAACCTCAGTCAGTACAGGGATGTAATGTCTGAGGTGGTGTGTTAAAAAGTAGTTGGGTATTTCAATATTAAAAAATGGTTCGGGCAGCTTTTCTTTTGGTTACTTTTCTTTGGCTGTTCAAAGAAAAGTAACACGCCGTAAAGGGCGGAATAAGTGCTGTGAAAGTTACACGAAACGCGACAAAGTAAAAGTCCGTCAATAGATCTGTTTGGTTATGATGTATGTAAAGCTACGTGCAAAAATGCTGAGCAGGGTATGCGTTCCCACGCGGAGCGTGAGGAACGAGGTAAACCGATATCAGTTACTCTCAAATGAAGGGCACACAAGATGCTTCTGAAGCTCCTCAACAAGTAATGTCAGTCCTTGCTCATCTACTTCATTAAATCGCTCTGTAATCGGGCTGTCGATGTCTAGTACACCGACTGTTCTACCGTTAATATTAATCGGTAGTACTATTTCAGACTGGCTGGCCGCATCACAGGCGATATGACCGGCAAACTGATGTACATCAGCAATACGTTGAATTGTATTACTGCTGAATGCTGTTCCACATACCCCTTTGCCTAGCGGAATGCGTACACAGGCTACATTGCCTTGAAAGGGGCCTAATACTAACTGATTGTCTTTTAAAAGATAAAATCCTACCCAGTTAATATTATCTAAATTCATATTTAGCAGGGCACTGATATTGGCAAGATTAGCCGTCAGATCGTTCTCCCCCTCAATTAAAGCCATCGCTTGTTTTGCTAATAACTGGTACTGCTCTAATGTTTTCATATTTATAACCTTATCTGAGAGTTACTTATTAAGTAGTAAACAATAAGGGGATTTTGATTTAATACAAGCAGGATATTTAATAAAAAGGGTAAGTTTAAATTGTAAGGGAAGAATTACTCTTCGCCAGCAACTTCAACGTTAACAACAGCAGGTACGTCAGAGCCAGTGTTCATAAAAAGTGAAGCCGCAATCGTTAAATTGCAGGCAAAAAACTTTCTGTAATGAAAGAAGGGCGCTCGAAAGCAGGTATTTTTAATATTTAAATTGTCTGTTTGAGATTACTCTGAATTTATATTTATACAAATTACAGGCAAAAAAATACCCGCTCGAAAGCAGGTATTTTTTATCGTTTAAATTGTAAGGGAAGAATTACTCTTCGCCAACAACTTCAACGTTAACAACAGCAGATACGTCAGAGTGTACTGAAACAGCAATCTCGTAAGTACCAGTGTTACGTAAAGCGCCTTCAGGAAGACGTACTTCACTTTTAACTACAGCTACACCAGCAGCAGTGATTGCATTAGCAATATCACGTGTACCGATTGAACCGAATAGTTTACCTTCGTCACCAGCTTTAGAAGTGATAACAACTGCTTCTAGAGATTCTAGTGCAGTACCACGTTCTTGTGCAGCAGCAAGGTTAGCAGCTTGTTTAGCTTCTAGATCAGCACGACGTGCTTCAAAAGCTTCTAAGTTTGCTTTGTTTGCTGGTACAGCTTTTTGCTGTGGGAAAAGGAAGTTACGTGCGTAACCTGCTTTAACATTAACTTTATCGCCAAGTTTACCAAGGTTAGCAACTGTATCTTGTAGGATAATTTCCATAATCTATAGCTCCTATTTACTTGTGTAAATCTGTGTAAGGTAAAAGTGACAAGTAACGTGCACGTTTGATAGCGCGCGCTAGTTGACGTTGGTATTTAGCACTTGTGCCAGTAATACGGCTAGGTACGATTTTACCACTTTCAGTGATGTAATTTTTTAACGTAACAACGTCTTTGTAATCAATTTCGCTAACACCTTCAGCAGTGAAGCGACAGAATTTACGACGGCGGAAGTAACGAGCCATGGTATTTCCTCAAATTTGTTCTATGTACTGAGCATGCAATACGAGTTTACCAGGCTTAGTTTTGCTCTGGTGATAAGTGATAAAACCACTTACTCTAATCTGCATACCTTTCGATAATTTATTTTTCAACTGACTAGCTAATGGTCCACTTACTGCAACAGGCATATAACAAAACGTGCTGCGTGGAGATCCAGCTTCTTCTTGCATTGAACTATGTTCAATCTGAAAATTACAGTGTTCAACACCGCTAGGACTTTTCTTATGTGTTGGCTTTTCAGTCACCACACCGGCAAGTCGCAAAAAGTTATCAGTCACTAAGTAGCTTATGCTTCAGCAGGAGCTTCTGCAGGTGCTTCAACTTCTGGACGCGGAGCACGAGGAGCACGTTCAACACGTTCTTCTTTTGCTTTTGCAACTACAGAAACTTCAGTCACAGCTGCTTTAGTACGCATGATCATGTTGCGGATCACTGCATCGTTGAAACGGAAAGCAGTTTCCAGATCATCGATTACGTTCTGTTCAGCTTCAATATTCATAAGAACATAGTGTGCTTTGTGTAGTTTGTTGATTGGGTAAGCCAGTTGACGACGGCCCCAGTCTTCTAGACGATGAACTGTACCGCCAGCTTCTGTGATAGATGCTGTGTAACGTTCGATCATACCATTAACTTGTTCACTCTGATCTGGGTGAACCATAAATACGATTTCATAATGACGCATATAAAAATCGCTCCTTACGGGTTAGTAGCTTCTTAAGTTGGCTCAGCCGTACCAAATAGAAGCAAGGAACAAAAAGGGTGGCTGATTTAAGGCGACAAAGTGTACAGTTTAGTATGCAGGGGTGCAAGTTAAGTTTACTCTGTTAAACAATATATTTAATTATCTTCACTAAATGCAGCCAGGGAGCGTTCGTGCCTGTATTCATTTATTGCCGACGCTGATCTGTGTTGGTTTTAATGTTTTACCTTATGTTGATGCGCCGACAGCCAAAATAAGATGAATGTCATATGGAACAAATACCTCTGCCACCCTTGCCTTTTAAGTGGTTTATATTATTTTGACTGCCTGTGCGGTTAATCATAAATATACACATATTAAGCATTGCATCTGCTTGTCAACAAATTAAAATGGCTTTTTTGCACCTTAACTTGAGGCCGTCTTTTTGAATTCTCGTTTGTTATACATTCTACTTGCCGCTACGACTATTGCTTCAGTGCTGACTGCTAACGCGGTTATCTCTTTAGATAGTGAAGTTGAGCAAAATGAAAAAATAGCAGAGCAGGCGCTGCTTGAAAACAAGCGCTTACTATCTGAACTGCAGAGTGCTGAATTTCAGTTTTCTCCAGTTGAAAAACTACAGGTGTCGATTAATGAAGACAGCGAAAGTAAAAAACAGTTAACCAGCACTAAACAGGCAAATAGGAATCAGGCCGAACGTATCGCGCTTTTACTTGCTGAGAATAAAAAACTGCAGCAGAAAGTCACTTCGCAGGATCAGACCATTGCCATGCAGGCTTTTTATTTAGAAGAGCATGAAAGGTCACTGCTGCTGGCGCAGCAGAAATCACAGCCGGTTGTATTGAGTCCAGAAATTGAACGGGTTAAGCAGACCATTAATCAAAAGCCGGATATGCTTAATCTAAAGATTAATCCGGGGCCGCCGATTGATGAAGAGAGCCCTGTCGGTGAACCTGAACCTGAACCTGAACCTGAAATTGAAACTAACGGTGAGGAAAATAAGGAAGACAATGACGATAAGGTAGGTACCGGACCGACTTGGGATAAACTGAGCGGTTCGGTGGAGTTCGGGTTTAATTATGAACAGGATAATGAAAAAACCAAAACGCTGGAAGGGCGTTTGGTGCTAGATTATGCAGAACGTGATAAATATAATATAAACAGTGATTTAGATTTTGAATTTGAGACTGAAGACGGCGAAGATGAGGAAGAAGAATATCGCTGGCAATTACAGGCTGATTACAATCTAGATCCGCAAAATTTAGTTTTTGTGCGTAGTGATCTTCTGCGTAGTGAATATGCGAGTTATAAAAAGGAAGATATTTATACCGTTGGTTACGGACGAATTCTTTTTAATGCTAATAACCACAAACTGAATGTTGAGATTGGCCCGGGTTATCGTTTTTCTGTTCCTAACCTTCAAGAAGATGAAGATGCGATATCTTTTGATGAGTTTATTATCCGTACCCGTGTTAATTATGAGCGTATCATGTCAGAAACACTGCAGTTTCAAATGGATGTAGTACTGGAAATGGGAGCTCAAAATAGTATTTATGAAGCAACCTTTAAAGCGCAAAACCGTATTTATAATTCTCTGTATTTAGTATTTGATTTTGGTTATAAGTTTACCGAAACGGTACCTGCTGATACGGTAAATAAAGAAGTTAAGTCCGGCATGAATCTGCTGTATGCATTTTAGACAAACAGTTTTTCATAAAAAAGGGAGCGCAGCCGCTCCCTTTTTTAGTTGTGTAGAGTCGGGTCTAGCGGCGCTGACGAACAACTTCAAACAGACATATACCGGTGGCTACCGACACATTCAAACTTGAAACCGCACCGGCCATCGGCAGTTTAATTAACTCATCACAATGTTCGCGGGTTAAACGGCGTAAACCTTTACCTTCGGCGCCCATTGCTAACGCCATGCCGCTTTCTAATTTGCAGTCGTAAATGTTTTGTGTCGCTTCGCCTGCCGTGCCGTAAATCCAGATGCCTTTATCCTGCAGTGCACGCATCGTACGCGCCAGGTTGGTGACATGAATTAACGGCATTGATTCAGCTGCGCCGCAGGCTACCTTGCGTACTACAGGGGTCAAGCTTGCTGAGTTGTCTTTAGGGATTATTACTGCATGTACACCGGCAGCATCAGCACTACGCAGGCAGGCACCTAAATTATGCGGATCCGTTACGCCGTCTAAAATCAATAAAAACGGCGGCTCGTCTAATTCATTCAGAATTGGATCTAAATCATTGTCGGTTAAAACTTTAGCTGCTTTTACACGGGCAATAATACCCTGGTGCTGTTCACCTTGTGATTTTTCATCCATGGATTTACGGTGCATTAATTGAACAGAAATTCCCCATTCATTTAATTTAGCAATGATGCTGTTTAAACGTTCATCATCACGGCCTTTCAGGGCATATACTTCGATAAAACGTTCAGGCTGCTTTTCCAGCAGGGCATCAACTGCGTGGATGCCGTAAAGTAATTCACTTTTGCTCATTGTATTTCTCTAATTTGTTGTGTTTTTAATTGCTGGTTGCGCTTAGGGGACTAACCCTAAGCTTTAGTATTACTCGCTTTTGCTTTGGCGCGTGCTGCACGGCCCGGGCGTTTCTTTTTAGCTGTTGTTTTTTTCTTTTTTGAAGAAGTTGTGTTCTTCTCGCCTTGTGCAACTTTGTTTTTTGGCTTTCTTTTCTTTTTGTTAGCAGCTTTTTTCTGTGCCAGCAGCTGCGCTTCAGTTTCTTTATCAACTGCTTTTATCAGCGGCTGTTCGTTATGTTTGTTACTGTCTTTGTGGTCTTTTTTATTGCGTGCGCGTTTATCCAGCGGGCGATCTTTTTTGTTTTTATCTGACTTATCACCCGTTTTTAAACCACGTTTACGTTGGCCGGCAAGTGCTTCATCATTTAATTCGAAGTCAATTTTTTTATCATCTAAGTTTACCGATAATACTTTTACTTCTAATACATCGCCAATACGGTAAGTACGGCCGGTACGTTCACCCTTTAGAGTCTGTTTTCCTGCATCAAAAATATAATAATCGGAAAGCAGGCTGGTAACATGTACCAAACCGTCAATATGAATATCATTAAGACGCACAAAAAAACCGAAGTTGGTTACAGCTGCAATAGTTCCTGTCATGACATCACCAATGTGATCCTGCATATATTCACATTTCAGTGCATCTGCAACATCACGGGTCGCATCATCAGCACGGCGCTCTGTCATTGAACAGTGCTCGCCTAAGTAGCCCATCTCATCATGCTGGTAATGGTAGCCGCCGGTACTGGTCCATTTGGATTTCTGCTGACCTTTTTCCTGGTGTGCTGTCAGATATTTAATCGCACGATGCAGGATTAGGTCCGGGTAACGACGAATCGGCGAAGTAAAATGTGAGTATTCACCCAACGCTAAACCAAAGTGGCCTAAGTTTTCATCTTGATAAACTGCTTGTTTCATAGAGCGTAATAACATGGTCTGCAGCAGTTCTTGATCTTCACGACCGGCAAATGTTTCAGCCAGATCGGCGTAATCACGTGGTGCCGGTTTATCACCGCCGCCAAGACTTAAACCCAGTTCAGAAAGGAATGAACGGAAGTTGCTTAATTTCTCTTCGCTTGGTGTTTCATGTACGCGGTATAGTGCAGCCGCGTGTGCTTCCTCAATTAATCGTGCAGAAGCCACATTGGCAGCGATCATACATTCTTCGATGATCTTGTGTGCGTCGTTACGTACTAAGGGTTCAATTGATTCTATTTTACGTGCTTCATTAAATAAGAAACGTACTTCCAGTGTTTCAAACTCCATACCGCCGCGGATATGGCGTGCTTTTTTAAATGCTTTATAAAGGTGTTCAAGCTCTTCTAGGTGAGGTACTAATGGATTGTACTGTTCACGCAGGGCTTCATCACCTTCAAGAATCTTAGCTACTTTTGTATAGGTGAAACGTGCGTGTGAATTCATCACCGCTTCGTAGAATTTGTAATCTTTTAAATGCCCGTCTTTACCAATCACCATTTCACTAACCATACATAAACGGTTAACCTGCGGGTTAAGTGAACAGAGGCCGTTAGATAATACTTCAGGCAGCATTGGAATAACTTGGTCCGGGAAATACACTGAGTTACCACGGTTAATTGCTTCTTTATCTAAAATAGTGCCGTGGCGAACGTAATAACTTACATCGGCAATAGCAACCCATAATCGCCATCCACCGCTAGGTTCTTTTTGACAGAAAACCGCATCATCAAAATCACGAGCATCTTCACCGTCAATGGTTACCAGCGGCAGTTCGCGCAGATCTACACGGCCTTCCATGGCGTGTTCAGGTACAAACTCACCAAAGACTTTTAACTCTTTATCTAATCCCTGCGGCCATTCATGGGGAATATCATGGGCACGCAGGGCAATTTCAACTTCCATGCCCGGTTCCATCTCTTGACCTAATACTTCGGTGATTTTACCGAGTGCGCTAAAGCGTGCTTTAGGTCTGTTTATCACTTCAACTACAACAATCTGACCATGGCGTGCACCACAGTTATTCTCTTTGTTGATCAGGATTTGCTGGTTAATGCGTGAATCATCAGGAATCACCATTGCCAATCCATCTTCAACAAAATAACGACCTACGATAGTACCCTCGCGAGCTTCTAATAGACGTACAAATCGTGCTTCAGTACGACCGCGAGAATCTACTTTCACAGGCTGCGCTAAAATTTCATCACCATGGAAAAGAAAACGCATTTGATGGGCAGGTAAAAACAGGTCTTTTTCCTGATCGAGACTCTTTAAAAAGCCAAAACCATCTTTATGACCGATGACCTTACCTTTAATAAGATCTAGTTTATCGGGCAGGGCATAAGTTGCATTACGGCACCAGACAAGCTGACCGTCACGTTCCATCGCTTTTAAACGACGTCGTAAACCTTCCGCTTCTTCTTCACTGTTTAATGAAAATGCGCTGAATAATGCGTCACGGCTAACCGGCTTCGCTTGTTTTTCCATGTATTCTAAAATGAATTCACGACTTGGGACTGGATGCTCGTAAGTTTGTGATTCGCGATCTAAGAAGGGATCTAGGGTCATAGCTTGGTGCTCTTTAATAAAGTAATTAATGAAAGTATATCTGAAAATAAGAAAAGCAGCGTATTAATAATAAATTCAATTAATTATTGTTAATGAAAAGGTTTGCTCACATAATAGGCAGTTGTGGCGGGTTTTTAAAAAAACATGAAAAAACACTAGACAGAATCTCCAACAATAAGTATTATCCGCGCCACGCTAAAGACGTGAGCACCCGTAGCTCAGCTGGATAGAGCGTTGCCCTCCGGAGGCAAAGGTCACAGGTTCGACTCCTGTCGGGTGCGCCATTCTTCGGAAGTCAATAATTCAGTTCGATGGCGTAAAGAAGTATAGTGGCGGATGTAGCTCAGTTGGTAGAGCCCCGGATTGTGATTCCGGTTGTCGCGGGTTCAATCCCCGTCATTCGCCCCATCTTTTCTAGATGTAAAAACAGATTCTCGGTGGATAGTCCAGTTTGATAGGGCACCTCCAGTAGTTGGATAAAAGTTGGACCAGGGGAACCCCCGTCAATTTCCAATTACAAAAAGAAAAACTTTCGGTGATTAGCGCAGCTTGGTAGCGCACCTGGTTTGGGACCAGGGGGTCAAAGGTTCGAATCCTTTATCACCGACCACATTTTTAAGCCTGTAGTATTAAGGTGCTGCAGGTTTTGCTTTTAATTAAGCACAGTTTAGCGGCGGATGTAGCTCAGTTGGTAGAGCCCCGGATTGTGATTCCGGTTGTCGCGGGTTCAATCCCCGTCATTCGCCCCATTTTTATCTGCTAAACAGATAAAGATAATAAGTTTAAATAGTTGCGGAAGTGGCGGAATTGGTAGACGCGCTAGATTTAGGTTCTAGTATCGTAAGGTGTGAGAGTTCAAGTCTCTCCTTCCGCACCATTTAAACGAAGAATGGTAATGAGGACATCGGATTAGGTTCAGCTGTTCATTAAAGTAAGCGTAAGATGTGATAGTTCAAGCCTATCTTTCAGCACCATTTAAATAAAAAGAAATACTCGGTGATTAGCGCAGCTTGGTAGCGCACCTGGTTTGGGACCAGGGGGTCAAAGGTTCGAATCCTTTATCACCGACCACATTTGATTAACCCGCTTAGTTCATAGAACTAAGCGGGTTTTTTCATTTTAGAGAACCTTTAACCCAGAA
>NZ_KB906973.1 GCF_000381745.1 Psychromonas ossibalaenae ATCC BAA-1528
ACTGAGGTTGCATAAGTTTGTAGGTAGTATGAGCAAAAAAGGATGTTGCTGGGATAATGCAGTAGCAGAAAGCTTTTTCGGCAGCTTGAAACAGGAAAGAGTTCACTGGCGCAATTATCGAACGCGCTATGCAGCTCAGCAAGATGTACTGAATTACATCACAATGTGGTACAACAGCCAACGGATGCATTCATACCTGAATTATCAAAGTCCCAATGAATTTGAGCGTATGGCTAAACCATTAAAAGAAGTAGCTTAAAGAACTTAACTAGGGTGACTGAATTAAGTTGACCAGGTCAGGTATTAGAGGTAAACGGTAATGCGGTGATATTAGCGCATAACCACCCATCTGGCATTGCAGAGCCATCACAAGCGGATATTAATATCACTAAACGCCTAACTGAGGCATTAGCATTGATTGATGTGCGCATGTTGGATCATATCGTGGTTGGTCGTGAGCCTGTGTCATTTGCTGAACGAGGGTTAATCTAATGGATATTAAATTCAATCAAAGCGTTATTAAGATCTCTAGCAAGTTGTTTGTGGCTTTAAAGCAATCGATTAAACAACAAGGTATTAAAGGTGATGTTTCGCAAATTACCTTTAATTATCGTGATAGCAGTTATTCAAGTGAGCAGGGCGGTTATCACCCAGTGGAAATATCCCTGCAAAAAGATGTAACGGATGGCCGATGGAGTGTGCTGTATATAACAGACTTCTGTTATTACGGGCATCCATACGCTGAGCTAACTAAAGAGCTCGATTTTGATTTTAGTTTAGCAACGTTCTCTACGACCTATTCACAACCAAGGGCAATAACACATGCAAGCGTCAAAGATATTTTCACATTGTGGCAACACAACTTTTTAAGCTATCTGGAATATGGTGCTTTTGACCAAATAAAGGTGAGTTCATGGTAAGGGTTATTTCAAGTTCTCAATTTAGCATTTTGGGAACCAGTAAAGCCTATGAAATTGGGCTTTGTCTTTCCAATTCCCCCTGAAGTTCCCAAAAACTCGTCTCACAGCAAAAAAGGAAGCTGACTATGCCTGAAGTCCAAGCAGTGAAAAGTCTTGATACGGTTAAGCTAATTAGTCACCTATTAGAAAGAACCTGTAGCAAGCAAATGTCTGATGTGTGGAATATAGGGTTAAACCTTGCTCTACGCATATCCGATTTACTATCCATTAAATTTGAAGATATTAATGGTGATCGGCTAGTGGTGAAAGAATCCAAAACTGGCAAGCTGGCTAATATAAAGTTAAATAAGAAAACGATAGACACCATTAAGGTAATTCAATCTGAGCACCCTGAGCATATTTATTTGTTTCAGTCTTACCGTAACCAACAAGCTAAAAACTCTCCGCCTAAACCATTATCACGTAGAGCAGTGACCAAAGCGTTCTCGATGATAGGTGAAGAGGTCAATATTGATTTAGGTACTCACTCGATGCGTAAAACGCGTGGTTATCATCTTTATCAAAACACCAAAGACATTGCGCGAGTAATGAAGATGCTTAGGCATGGTAGTGAAGCTGTCACCCTACGATATATCGGTATTACTCAAGATGATGTTGATAAAGACTTTGTTGAGCTGGAGATATAAATACTGCTGTCTACTTAACTAAACCAAATAGCGTTGTATTTCTCAACCTATTGAGGCGGAATTCAATGGTTACAGAAAGGAGTAATTATGAATGTAACTAAACACCAAAGAATTAAAACTATTATTCACAGTTCAGCAACAGCGGCCGCTACAGCTGGCGCAGGACTTGCCCAGGCACCAGGTTCTGACAGTGCGCTGATTACACCGATTCAAATAGCGATGATTGTATCTATCGGTAAAGTACATCAGCAAGAGCTCAGCTTCACAGCTGCTACATCAACACTATCGGCTGTATCAGCGGGTTATGTTGGCCGTGCAGTATCTCAAGTGCTTGTGGGCTGGATACCTGGCTTAGGTAATGTTATTAACGCTTCAACTGCTTTTGCTATTACAGAAGCCATTGGCTGGGGGGCCAATGCATTGCTAGAAAGGGATAGCCCTGTAGCGAGGAGGCGTTGATTTCTATCACATCATTGAGGAGCTAAATGCTCCTCATCTCTAACGGGCTTGTCTTTAGGTCAGTAAGCCTAGTATCAACAAAGCATTAAACTAACTTGAGGTGTTATAGTTGTCTATCCTCACTTGCGACTACAGCCAAAATTATTACTACGATTGCCATACTCTTTAGTCTCAGCTTTAGCTAAGTAGCTCAAACGACGAAACACTTTATTGCATTCTGTATTATATTCACTTGAATTAACATTCAAGTGATAACAAGGGGTATCTTTAGGGAAGTGAATTAGCGTCAAAATATCTTCTGGTGAAAACATCAATGCACTTGCCCAAGCTCGATAAATCTTCCCAGCCAAATTATTGTTAACTGCTCTGTAATCCCCGAAACCATAATAAGTGTCTTTGTTAAGTAATAAAGCAACATGATAATGGTGCTGAGCTGCATTGGCCGTTTCCTTACACCAGGCATACCTAACAGTGCAAGAATGAACCCGGTTACCCTCTCTTCTTTTTTTTATTAAATCCGCATTTACTTGAGCTTTAAAGGATTCAATAAAACGGGTTATAACTGTTGTATCAAATTCCCTAGGGTAATCAGGACAATCCACCACAGAAGGTAAATGTAAATCAAACCTAACTACCAACGTTCTCGGGTGCTCTGTCAACGCTTTGTCTAAAACTGATTCAATTGACTGTAAATATTGGGTGATCATACGGAGGTTGGGCAATAAGTCCCAACCATTAAATTGAGATTGAT
Organism: Psychromonas ossibalaenae ATCC BAA-1528; assembly: GCF_000381745.1. Taxonomy (GTDB): domain Bacteria; phylum Pseudomonadota; class Gammaproteobacteria; order Enterobacterales; family Psychromonadaceae; genus Psychromonas; species Psychromonas ossibalaenae. The sequence goes on from NZ_KB906973.1 coordinate 2,817, forward strand.
TAAAAATAGTAAGGTTTCTGTTTTGAATAAAAGATTTCATGATTCAGTTCCATAGGTAGTGTGTCTATAGGTGGAATCACTTACGTATTTTTTAACTTAGGTAGGGTTAATCATAAACAGTTTGAAACTGTCTAATTAGTTAATATATTTGAATGGCTAAAGCTTAGAGTTTAGAGTAATAACATAACCGACGAATTCTTATTATAAAGTAATCCAGCATATCTATCCGTATAACCAAAAATGACAAGCATAGGCGTAAATAAAACATTACGAATCACTCTGATAATAAATAAATTGCAACTCATAAGTATATGTGACAAATAAGATCGCACGTTGAAGTAAGTAAGGTTCTATAAAAAACAATATCTTAGGCTGAATGTTTTTTATATTGTGGAACGATGAAACCTTGAATAAATAACGATAAAAGCGTCACATAAAACACTTTAAATGTCAGTTAAAATGCTACGCAGTAACCAATGGATGGCAGTGATTTAATGATAATTGATACTCAAGATACGCAAACTAACAAACTTCATATAAAGACTAATAAACTTCACATAGAAACTAACAAACTCCGAGAGTGCCGTTTCTATTGGTGGTACATAAAAAAGGACAATCCAAACCATTCAGAGGAACCCACTACAGCAGCTGGATATCGTGAACAAATTAATGTGTTTATAAGTAGTCGCCTGGCTGTATCAGAAGATATTGAAAACAACATAAACATAATGAAACAAACTGCAGCTTACTCTCTCCTTGGTGATGATGAACTCAAGTGGATAGGAAAACATCAAGAAAGATTATGTTATTGGATTTGGAGTTATTGTCGTTTAGCTGATATGAATAAGCCTCGCCGTTGGGAGGGAGAGATTGATATTAATTTAGATCAAAATCTATCTTTTCAAGACAATATCTACGAGAGTTTACAACTAAATAAAACACCGTTAAGTGCAAGCGAACGTTATGGTCTGATAATTAAATTTCTTGATCTATGTGGATTAGAAATAAGCCAAAAGAGGAGCTTATTGAAATATTGGAAAGAGACATGGGGAAGTATTTATGGAACAGAAAGGTTTATTTGGTTAGATAACAAAAATGCAAAGCAATGTGAATGGGCTTGGGATTATCTGAGTAAGAATAAAGACTTGAATATTCCGCATTGGTTCATTCCTGTCCCCACTACTGCCCAGCAGATGTATGATGCGACGATAACTGCTTTTGATACTTTCTCCGCCCATATAGATACGAAAAAAATGTTCATGATTAAAATGAAAAAAGCGTGGAGCCAGAAAAAACACCGTGACAGCATGGAAGGAAAAAAAGCTTATAATTTTGTTCTTAAGAATGAGGTTAAAGAAAAGTTAGATAAACTGGCTAAAGCCAATGGATTAAAGAAAAATGAGTATCTTGAACAAATTATTAACCAAGAATTCAATAATATTTAAGAAGCAGATAATGAATTACTAGTGATTTGATCTGATTTCCTTGTTTATGAGCTGCCAACATGCTTTAAATTAGATTATTTATATTGTGGTGGGTGTTGTGGTGGGTGTTGCATTTTGGTTGTTGTTTTTTCCTTTGCTATATTGGGCTTATGTGTCATTATCTGTATTTAGGTTCAGAACATCGAGTAGTGTTTTAACCTGTTCGTCATTGTTTTTATATATCCCTAAAGGCCTGCTGTTGCAGGCTTTTTTGTTTCAAGCAGTGCCTGCTTATCGTTTTTTGTCTGCTGTATTTTAAACCGTTTTTTCAGGTTAGTCCGACTGCTCAGGATGAGCCGTTAATGGGTACATAACAAAGACCAATCCATTATATTGCTCCCTTTAAAATCATTAGCTTATCATTTACCAAAGTTTGAGTGTCTGCGCATTATTTTCTTTGATCTAAAGCTGAATTTTTTCTCAAACTATCCGATACAATCCACCAGTTGCCATTATTTGAATTGAGATTGATTTTAGCTGAACAATCTAGCTGTGCCTCTATTTGAGTAAATGTTAACCATTTGGGTCTGTGGAACTGCAGACCTGTACTCGAGTATTTATTTTATAGTCATATGCAGTAAAAAAGGGGTTAGTATGTTCATTATTGAGCTGTCGGTTGTTTTGGTTTGTATTTTGGTAGGCGCACGAATAGGAGGGATTGGTCTTGGTGTCATGGGGGGCGTCGGTCTTGCGATACTAAGTTTTGTGTTTGGCATGCACCCGACCAGTCCGCCGATTGATGTGATGTTAATGATTTTATCCGTAGTTGCAGCCGCTGCATCCATGCAGGCCGCCGGCGGGCTTGAGCTGTTAATTAAAATAGCTTCTAGTATTCTACGGAAAAACCCGAAACAGATTACTTTTATTGCTCCTCTGGTTACTTACATCTTTACTATGCTGGCGGGAACCGGACATGTAGCTTATTCGGTACTTCCGGTTATTGCAGAAGTGAGCCGACGCAGCGGCGTGCGCCCGGAGCGTCCGCTGGGTATGGCGGTAATTGCCTCACAGTTTGCGATTGTTGCCAGTCCTATTGCCGCCGCTGTTGTTGCTTTAGTTGCATTTTTAGAGCCGCAGGGTATTACTCTGGCAGATGTCTTATTAGTCACCATTCCTTCTACTTTTCTCGGCTTAGCCTGTGCCTGTATTATTGTTAATAAATTAGGTAAAGAGCTTAAGGATGATCCGGAATACCAGCGCCGCCTGCAGGATCCTGAATTCCGTAGAGAAATGGAAATGGACGTGGACCATAAGGAGATAACAATTAAAGCAGGTGCAGGGAAAGCGGTTGGGCTGTTTTTATTTGGTGCGTTTGCTGTGGTTATTATGGGCGCATTTCCGTCGCTTCGTCCGCAGTTTGACGGTGTTGCCATGGGTATGGCACACACTATTGAGATAGTTATGTTATCTGTAGCTGCTGTGATTATCCTGGTTTGCAAACCGGATGGTAATGCTGTTACTCAGGGATCTGTTTTCCATGCAGGAACACGTGCAGTGGTGGCAATTTTTGGTATTGCCTGGCTGGGAGATACGCTAATTGCCGGTCATGGGGAAATGGTTAAAGAGGTAGTATCTGGTTTAGTGGAAGTTGCGCCGTGGACGATTGCATTTGCTATGTTCGCACTGTCAGTTATGGTTAACAGTCAAGGTGCAACAACTGCTGTGCTGGTGCCTGTTTCTATTGCCCTGGGTTTACCGCCGCTGGTTATCATCGCAACTTTTGTTGCGGTTAATGGTTATTTCTTTATTCCTAATTACGGGCCTATTATTGCGTCGATCGATTTTGATCAGACCGGGACGACTAAAATAGGCAAGTATATTTTCAATCACAGTTTTATGGCTCCCGGCCTGCTAAGCATGGTGTTTAGTATTGCATATGGTTTTCTATTTGCGAGCATGGTGCTGTAAATAACAGCTGCACTGCAAAGTGCGACCAAGTCCTGTTATTGCTTTAATAACGGGACTTTGTTGTATTAGCCGTTAAACCTCCTCTAATTCCAGTTATTCCTATCTGCCTGACTCTGCTCCTTCTGTTTTCTGAAGCGCTATTTATTTATTACTTTTAAATACTTATAAGCTCTTTCAAGTTTGCCCAATAGCAAAGCAGCCCTATACTCTTATGTGTAGTAAATTTTTGTGGAGAGTACTTTATGATCAGCGAAGATTCAGACTTACCCTCGGCAGTACAACAGTGTTTAAGCACTTTTCGCAGCAGCGGCGCATTTTTCTATAGGAGGGCAGACGGGTTTGAGCCCGTTTCGTCAGAGCATTTTTTAGAAACAGTGCGACGCCTGGCTTTGGGTTTTCGTGCGCTTGGTTTAAAACGTGGAGATGTGGTTGCGGTGATCGCTCCGTCAAGTCCCTGGTGGCTGATGGTTGATATTGCCATTATGGCCGCAGGCGGGATCAGTACGGCAGTGTTCCCGAAAATAAGCAAAAAAAACCTGTTATACCAGCTTAAAGACAGCGATGCCCGTTTTGCTTATATTGATGACCCGTTATTGTGGGAAGCCGCTAAGGAAGGCTGCCGCTCTTTAAAGGCGGTCATTCTGCGTGATGTAGAACAAAACTACAAAAACAGTATTACCTTTAATGAAGCGCTTAAAAAAGGTGATCAGCTCTCCCTTGCCGATCCTGAGTTATACACTCGTCTGCGTGATGAAGTTAACTGCGGTGATGCAGCTACGATTATCTATACCTCCGGCAGTACCGGAGATCCGAAAGGCGTTATTCTTACTCATCGTAATATCTGCAGTCAGATCATAGGAGCAGTCGAACGCTATCCACTGGATCCCGGTAAAGATCGCGCTTTAAGCGCACTTCCTCTTGCTCACTGTTTTGAACGCATTGTGGTATATACCTACTTCTGTCAGGGCATTCCCGTTTATTTTGCTGATGATGTACAAAAACTCAGAGAGTATCTACCGCAGGTTAAACCGACTGTGATGACTATGGTGCCGCGTATTCTGGAAAAGCTGTTTGCGAGACTGCAGGAGAAAATTGGTACCTCAAATGCACTGACAAAAATGATCGGCGAATGGGGATGGCGGGTCGCGCATGAGGACTGCCCGCATGGTGTCAGCAAGGTGCTCGCTGATGCGCTGTTTTTTAAAAAAATTCGTGCAGGCCTTGGGGGGGAGTTGACTTCAGTGATAGTGGGAGGGGCGCCGCTTGATGAGCAGCTCTGTCGTTTTTTTATTAATGCCGGTATTCCGGTTTACCAGGGATATGGCCTGACGGAAACCTCTCCGGTATTAACGGCAAATTATCCCGGACATAATGTTCCAGGAACCGTCGGGCCGGCCTTTCCCGGAGTCGAGGTGGACATTCGCGGCGCCGAAAAAGAGATCTGCTGTAAAGGCCCTAATGTTATGGCGGGTTATCACAAACTTCCTGATAAGTCTGCGGAGCGCTTTGATGAGCAGGGCTGGTTTCATACTGGAGACCGTGGGGAGTTTGACGGTCAGGGCAATCTGCAGATAACCGGACGCCTGACGGAAATGTTTAAAAGCTCAACGGGCAAATTTGTCTGCCCCATTCCTTTAGAGCAGGCCTTGATTAAACATCCCTTGATTGACGCGGCTGCGGTTATTGCAGAAGGTAAATCATTTGTTGGAGTGCTGCTTTTTGCAGAAGCACAGGCATTAAAGTCCTGTATGAACTGCAGTAAGAAACTGCGCGGCTGTACCGATCCGCTGGATGCTAACTGCTGCATCATGAAGTCACTGCAGGAGCATATCGATAAGGTAAATGAACCGCTTAATGAGTGGGAAAAAATTAGAGCTTTCAGGTTTATTACCGAGGAAGCGACAATTGAGTCGGGGCTGCTTACCCCTACTATGAAACTTTGCCGCGGTAAAGCCGCCGAGCTTTATGGAGATCTGATTGAATCTATGTATGCAGTCAATACGCAGGTTAATGACAGTTTGGAGACGGAGGAGGAGCTATGAAAGAGCGGCTGGCAATAATTGAAGGCTATCGAACCCCTTTTTGTAAGGCCGGAACTGTCTTTAAAGACAGCAAGGCAGACCTGCTTGGAGGAGTGATTGTGCGCGAGCTGATGGCTCGTTCGGTACTGAATTATAGCGATATAGATGAAGTGATAATGGGAAACGTTGCCCAGCCCGGACACGCGGCTAATATCGCCAGAGTTATCGCTATGCAGGGCGGTTTTCCTGCCGAAACGGTGGCTTTTACCGTTAACCGTAATTGTGCTTCCGGGATGGAGGCGATGACTACGGCTGCCAATAAGATTTTTGCCGGCGAAATAAAGACTGCTGTGGTGGGCGGGGCTGAGTCTATGTCGCAGATCCCGCTGCTTTTCGGCCCGAAGATGACCGGACTGTTTATTAAATTGATGGGGGCAAGAACTCCCTTAGCCATGCTGCGGGTACTTTCCACTTTCCGTCCCGGGTTTTTAAAACCAGTTATTGGTATTGAGCTGGGATTAACAGATCCCGTCTGCGGACTGAATATGGGGGAAACTGCGGAGGTGCTTGCCCGAGAGTTTGCTATCAGCCGGCAGGAGCAGGATGCCTTTGCGCTTCTCAGTCATCAGCGTGCATCTGCCGCATTGTCTGCGGGCCGCCTTGCAGATGAGATTATTGCTGTTCCAGTGATGCCGCATTATAAAACCGTGCAGCATGAAGATAACGGCCCCCGCGAGGAGCAGACGATTGAAGCACTGGCTAAGCTGCGCCCCTATTTTGATAGAGTTGCCGGTAGTATTACCGTGGGTAATGCCTGTCCGATAACCGACGGGGCAGTTGCTTTTACCGTGATGGCGGAATCTGAAGCGAAGGAGCGCGGACTGAAACCCTTAGGTTATCTTAGAGACTATAGTTATGCCGGACTTGAAGGGGCGCGCATGGGATTAGGACCGGTTTATGCGACATCTAACCTGATGCGCAAGAGTAGCCTGCAGATGAGTGACTTTGACCTGATTGAGCTGAATGAGGCTTTTGCGGTACAGGTTATTGCTAACGAACGCGCCTTTGCCAGTGATTTGTTTGCTAAGCAGTATCTGGGCAGAGAAAAGGCGCTTGGCGCCATTGATCGAGAAAAATTAAATGTTAACGGAGGTGCAATTGCACTTGGTCATCCGGTTGGTGCAACAGGCGGGCGGCTGATTTTAACTCTGCTCCATGAACTGCGGCGTAGAGGTTTACAACGCGGGCTTGCCACTCTTTGTATAGGCGGCGGGCAGGGTGCTGCACTGGCGCTGGAGGTTGAATAATGGAAACTATTCGAGTTGAAAAAGACGACTGGCTGATAAGAGTTATTTTTGATCTTCCCGGAGAGAAGGTTAATAAACTTTCAAGCAGCGTGATGGCTGAGTTAGATCAGGTGCTGGCAGATGTTGCACAGGAGTCTTCTTATCAAGTGGTGAGTTTTGAGAGCGCGAAAAAGAATATATTTATTGCCGGTGCGGATATCGAAGAACTGCAGACGATCCGGACGGTCACTATCGCACGAGACAAAGCGCAGGCGGGACAGCTGATGTTTTCACGTATTGCTGATCTGCCGCAGACGACGGTTGCTGTTATCAACGGTGCATGTGTCGGAGGCGGTTGTGAATTAGCGCTTGCCTGTGATTTCCGCCTGGCAACCGATAACCCAAAAACTAAAATCGGTCTTCCTGAAGTGCAGCTCGGCATTATTCCCGGGTGGGGAGGCACACAAAGGCTGCCTCGCTTAATCGGCTTACCCGAAGCACTGAAAATTATACTGCCGGGAAAAACGGTTGATGCAAGAAAGGCGAGTAAAATTAAACTGGTGGATAAGGTGGTAACGGCCTCGCTTTTAGAAGTGGAACAGCAGAACTTCTTTCAGCAGTTACGCGACAGCGCTTTCTGCACTTCACTTAAGAAAAATAGAAAACCGCAAAGAAAGATGCAGTCCCTGACCCGCCGTCTGCTGAAGACATCCATCGGGCGCTCCTTTGTTATTAAGCAGGCAACTAAAAATGTTTTAAAAACAACCAAAGGTATGTACCCGGCACCGTTGGCGGCTCTGGATGTATTGTCTGAGTCCTGCAGTTTTGAACAAGGTATCGAGCGTGAATTAGAGGCTTTTGCAAAACTTGCCGTTGGAGACATCAGTAAAAACCTTATTAGTTTGTATTTTTTAAATGAACGGGTGAAAAAAGAGTCAGGTTCAGACTTTACTGGAGATATCACTGCGCCGTTATCGGGTGTTGTTTTAGGCTCAGGTGTAATGGGAGGCGGGATCGCCTGGCTGATGAGTCATCGTGGTTTATCGGTCAGGATGAAGGATATCAGCTGGGAAGCTATTTCTCTGGGCTATACAGAGGCCGCTAGATATTTTGCACAGTTAAAAAAACGCCGTCGTATTAAACAAAGCGAAATTGACAGAGCGATGAATCGTATTGGTGCCGATATCGATTATCAGGGGTTTTCCAAGGCTGATGTAGTGGTGGAAGCCGTTGTTGAAAACATGGAAGTCAAAAAACAGGTGCTTGCAGAGGCTGAAGAGCACCTTTGTGAATCTGCTTTACTGTGTACTAATACATCGGCACTGTCGGTTTCTGAAATGGCCGAGGTATTAAAAAGGCCGGAAAATTTCTGCGGTATGCATTTCTTTAATCCTGTTAACCGTATGCCGCTAGTTGAGATTATTCGCGGGGAGAAAAGCAGCGAAGAAACTATCGCCAGGGCGACGGCTGCGGTTAAAGGCTGGGGAAAAGTACCTGTCGTGGTCGGCAACTGTCCGGGCTTTCTGGTCAATCGGATTTTACTGCCTTATATGAACGAGGCCGCTTATCTGCTTGAAGAGGGCGGATCGATTGACGGCATTGACCAGGCCGTTACAGATTTTGGTATGCCGATGGGACCGTTTCAGCTTGCCGATGAGGTGGGTATTGATGTCGGTTATAAAGTGGCGCAGATTCTTGAGCAGGGATTTGGACCGCGCATGGCTGTCTGCCGCTTATTAAAAACAGTTTATGAAGATTATAAGCTGCTTGGTAAAAAAGGCGGGACGGGTTTTTATCATTATCAGAAGAAAAGCACTGAAGTAAATTCATTGATATATCAGGCTCCCTCAAGGACCGCCCCTAAAGAGCACGATCATCAGGAAATGATAGACCGTCTGATGATTATTATGGTCAATGAAGCCGCTTATTGTCTGCAGGAAGGTGTAGTTGCTGATGCCGGGCAGTTAGATCTAGCGATGGTAATGGGAACCGGGTTTCCTCCCTGGAGAGGAGGGTTATGCCGCTGGGCAGATTCTGTCGGATTAGACATAATTGTGAAGAAATGTGAAGTTTTCAATGCGCAGGCCGATCCGCGTTACCAAGTGAGTCCATACCTGCGTGAATTAGCAGATGCCGGACGGGGATTTTATTCGTAGTAAAAGGAGTTGTTATGAGCTTACCAGATAAGGAAGAGAATGAAGTAGTCATTGATACTTCGAAGATGAGTGATGCCAAAGCCTCGTCATTACATATTACCGAGAGCGCTCGGGAATCGGTCTGGCAGCATCCTAGCTTTGGTAAGTCGTTATTTATGGGAGAGTTTAAAAAAGAGATACTTTTCCCCTTTCCTGTGCAGAGTGATGATGATAAAAAAATCGGTGATCAGTTAGTTAAGCAGGTCGGCTTGATTCTTAGCGAACTGCTTGATGCTGATTTAGTTGATGAAAGCCGCACCATTCCTGAGCAGGCGATCCGGGCACTGGCTGAAATCGGTATATTTGCCATGAAGGTGCCTAAAGAATACGGCGGTCTTGGTTTAACGCAGGTGAATTACAATCGCGTCATGATGGCGATAGCAAGTCACTGCGGTTCAACCGCGGTACTGATATCGGCCCACCAGAGTATCGGTGTGCCGCAGCCGCTTAAGTTATTCGGCAGCGAAGAGCAGAAACAACGTTTCCTTCCTCGTTTTAGAGAGGGAGCTATTTCTGCTTTTGCTTTAACTGAGCCGAGTGTTGGTTCAGATCCTGCGCATATGAAAACCACTGCCACTCTTAATGAGCAGGGTACGCATTACCTTATTAATGGTGAAAAATTATGGTGTACCAACGGCCTGATTGCTGATTATCTGGTAGTGATGGCTTGTACAGCACCGAAAATGGTCCGCGGTAAAGAGGTTAAACAGATCTCGGCCTTTATTGTTGAGGGAAATAGTCCGGGCATTGAGTTGGTTCACCGTTGTGATTTTATGGGCATACGTGGTATTCAAAACGGACTGATGCGTTTTACCGATGTGCTGGTGCCGCTTGAAAACCTGCTTTTAGAAGAGGGTCGTGGTTTAAAAATAGCCTTAGCGACACTTAATACCGGGCGCCTCACTCTGCCGGCGGCAAGTGCCGGTATGGCTAAGCAGTGTGTCAATATGGCACGGCGATGGGGTGGAACGCGTGTACAGTGGGGATCTGCAGTTGCAGAACATGAGAAAGGATCTAACCGTTTAGCTTTTATTGCTTCCACGGCTTTTGCAATGGAAGCGGTGACCTGGCTGACCAGTCATCTGGCTGATAAGGGTAATGTAGATATTCGTATGGAAGCCGCTATGGCCAAGATGTTCTGCAGTGAAATGGCCTGGCAGGTAATGGATGAAACGGTACAGATGTTCGGCGGGCGGGGTTATGAAAAAGCATCTTCTTTAAAAGCGCGCGGCGAGTTACCATTTCCTGTAGAGCGTATGCTTCGTGATTGTCGAATTAACCGTATCATTGAAGGGACCACTGATATTATGGAGCTGTTTTTAAGCCGCGAGGCTTTAGACACTCATCTTAAATTAGCCGCCGATCTGATTAAACCCGGGGCAGACTTTGCCTGTAAAAAATCTGCAGTTATTAAATTGTTAAAAGAATATGCTGTCTGGTATCCAAAGCAGTTTATTAATCTAACTCTGTTCACTCGTTTTTCCCATAAAGGGAAATTAGCCGGACATGTTAATTATTGTCAGCGAACGGCTCACAGACTGGCAAGAACACTTTTTTTACAAATGGGGCTGCACCGTGAGAAGTTAGAGCTGCGTCAGGAAATTCTTGGGCACCTAATGACGATAGGATCAGAATTGTTTGCTATGGCTGCTGTCTGTTCCTATGCAGAAAGTCAGGTTTTAAAAGGTCATAACAATGCGTTAACGTTGGCTGATCACCACTGTCGACAAGCTCGAGTGCGTATTAAAGCGGAGTTTAAGGCAGTTTTCTCCAGTCAGCGGAAAACCGCGAAGCAGATTAGTACCGCTGTACTAAGAAAAGACTTTTCCTGGCTTGAAGAAGGGATCTACCCTGTAGCTCCTGAGGAGTAGCCGCGATGCCGCATAAGCCGACCCTGGCAAAACCGAACCGCTCATTTCGCTTATCGAGCCTGTTAATTAGAATTATTGAAAAATTTACAGGCTCAACGATTTCGGCTGAAGGACTGGAAAACCTGCGTACTAACCCTACCTTGTTTGTGGTTAATCATTTCACCCGTATGGAAACGGCATTAATGCCTCAGGCCTTGTATAAATTTAACGGCCAGATGGTGCATTCTTTGGCGGACAGCTCACTTTTTGTCGGCCCCTTTGGTCGTTTCCTTGAGTCTGTGGGAGCGCATCCATTAAATCTAGAAGGGCGGGATGAGAAAATAATATCGGAACTGATGAGTGGTACCTATAACTGGGTTATTTATCCGGAAGGTTCGATGATAAAAAATAAGAAAGTCGTCGAAGGTCGTCGTCTGCAGCTGCGTCTGCCGAATTCTGTACGTGCTCCTCATACCGGCGCCGCTATTTTAGCGCTGAAAACATTTTTGATGAAGCAGGAGTACAAAAGAGCGATTGCAGATAATAATGAAGAGCTGATTAACTATTATCAGGAAACCTATAATCTTTATGGACCGGGAGATCTTGCTCCGCAGGATTTATGTATTGTTCCGGTTAATATCAGTTATTACCCGCTTCGTCCGGGTAAAAATTTGTTGTCAACCGGGGTGCAGCTGCTGCTTAAAGATATTCCGCCGGAGGTTGAAGAAGAGCTGCTGGTTGAAGGAAGAATAATATTAGAAGAGTGTGATATCTCAATCTCTTTTGGTCATCCTATTGATGTCCGCAGTTTTACCCGGCCTTATCGGCGTTTTTTCAGGTATTGTCTGCCGTTTTTATCTGCATCCAAAACGATGGACTGGCTGATGGTGATTATGCGTCATCGCCTTACCCGCATTTTTATGTATCGAGTTTATAACCGTCTGGCCATTAATATGGATCACCTGATCGCCACCGCTTTACGTTATGTGCCGGATAACGGCATGGCGGAAGAAGATTTTAAGAAAGTGATATATCTGGCGATTATTCTGATCAAAAACAGGAATAACCGTCGGGTTCATCTAAGCCTTCGCGAGGGCATTGTCAGTCTTGTCTGTGATGAGCCTTACCTGCCCTATGACAAAATGATGAAACTGGTGGAGGCAGAAGGCGCCGCGGTAAGGGAGAACGGCAGTTTGTTTGTTGAACAGAATAAAATAGCCAAACCTTCCCATTTTCACCGCATGCGCATTGAGAATACCACCAGTGTATTAGCTAATGAATTTGAGGTGATGAGGAAGTATGTCAGCGCTATTAAAAAGCTGACCAGAAGTTCAGGGCTCAAGCTTTCTAAACAGGTGGCGGAAACGGCTGCAGAAAGAGACCGCTCTATTTATGAAGCGGAAAGAATGCGTTCTTTTGAACAAAACTGCACAAAAAGCAGAGAAGTGGGTAAGCCACTGCATCTTAAAGGTGACGCAGCTAAACCAGGAATTGTATTGGCACATGGTTTTCTTGCTTCTCCTGGTGAGATGCTTGAGCTAGGTGGCTATCTGAACCGGTTAGGTTACGGGGTTTATCTGGTACGCTTAGCTGGTCATGGCACTCATCCGAAGGAACTAGATACTGCGACAGTTAAATCCTGGTTAGAATCATTTAAACGGGGATATGCCGTTCTCTCTCATTACCACATTAAAGTGGTGCTTGGCGGTTTTTCGGCCGGGGCTCTGCTTGCTATTCTAAAAAGCTGCGGAGATGCGAAAAAAGTGGCGGGAGTTGTGGCTATTAACCCGGCGTTAAATTTACGTCAGAAGTCCGCACAGTTCTCTCCTCTTTTACACAGCTGGAATAAGATGATGGAAAGTGTTTCCTTTGCTGACGGGACCTTGAAGTTTGTTGATAATGATTCTGAAAGCCCAGACTGCAACTATCAGCAGATATATATCGGCGGTCTGCGCCGTCTGCTGGAGCTGCAGGATCTTTGCCGGGAGAAACTGCCTGAGGTTTGTGCTCCTCTGCTGATAGTGCAGGGAAGTGAAGATCCTGTTGTGGATCCGTCCGGTGCAGTGGAAATTCTGGATAAGGTGAGATCGCCTCGTAAAAAGCTTGAGGAGATTGTTTTTAAACGACATGTCATTGTACGGGGCAAGGCAAGCCTGGAAGTATTTAAGCTTATTAAGAAATTTTTAGAAACTGTTTAAAAATTGAAAACGGTATTTATCCAGGTTCTTAACTTTTCGCTGATCGATTTCAATCCCCTCCGATTTTAATAATTCTACTTTTCTGGTTACACCCAAAGCATACTGGCCTATTTCACCTGTGCTTTTCACCACCCGGTGACAGGGAACAATTATCAGATTTGGATTATTAGCCATCGCATTGCCTACCGCCTGATAAGCCTTGCAGTTAAGCGCATGGGCAATATCCCCGTAGGTAACAACTTTACCTTCGGGGATCTGCTTTAATAAGTCATAACATAACTCATTAAAAGTTTTCATTTTAAGCAATGCTCTGTGCTTCGGCATCGGTCAGGTAGCGCCATTCACCCAAGTCAAGTGAACTGTCAAGCTCTATCCCGCCGATTTTCTCACGATGTAACTCCACTACATGGTTACCGATTGCAGCAAACATGCGCTTCACCTGATGGTATTTACCTTCACTGATAGTCAGTAGTACTTCTGTTTCAGAGATGATCTGCAGTTCAGCAGGTAAGCAAGGTTTGCTTTCGCTTTTCAGCTGGATGCCTTGTTTAAATAAAGCGACTGCATCTTCACTAATTGGCGCATCAAGACCGACACGATAGCGTTTAGGGCATTTATTTCTCGGGCTGGTTACTTTATGTGACCATTGACCGTCATCTGTAATCAGTGTTAATCCTGTCGTGTCTGCATCTAGTCTGCCGGCAATAAACAACTGTTCGCGTTTTTCTACATCAATTAGATTTAAGATACTTGGAAGCTGTTCATCGACCGTTGAACAGATAAAGTCAGCTGGCTTATTAAGCATGATGTAACGTATGCCGCGTACATTAATTACTTTTCCATCAAAACTGATCTGTTCATTTTTAGATACTTTATAAGCAGTGCTGCGGATCGTATCTTCTAAACTGCTGACGCGGCCTTGGGAAATCGCTTTTTTAGCCTGGCTTCTAGTTAAAGCGGTTGACTGGCAAATGTATTTATCTAATCGCATTAATTTCTTCTTATTTGAGATTAACTGGCAAAAGTTAATTGTATGGTGATCATTTTCAAGTTCGACTGGCAGGCTCTATATGCCGGTTGAAATAGAGTTTAACACTAAATAGCCGATTGCGTATTTAACTAACTGTCGAGCAGTTTATTATATATAAGCTTAATTAGACCAGCTGTTCAACGACGCTTTCGATTAATAACCGGACGTTTTCTTTCGGGCCACTCTCTATCAATATTCATATTCGGCGGTGAAATAGATTTAGGCTGCTTGACTGCTTCTGGAGCTTGTTGTTTCTGGATTGTCTGCATGTAGGTTTCACGTTCAGCAGTAATTGATTCACGTTTTTCTTCCGGCAAATTCTGCCAGTGATTATTTAAACTGTGCTTTAAAGCTGAAAGTGCAAGAGCTGAGTCTGGCTGCTTATCACCCGGTATGTTGTTTTTGATATGTTCGGCAATCTTTTTCTGTTTATCTCCGTCAAGAGAGCTCCACCACTCTTTTAGCACCAGGTCCCATTGTTGGTCAGAATAACAGCAGTCGTGATGATGGTGAGACCAGTAATAGTAATAATCATCATACCACCAGTCGCTATTGTTATAGGCGCGGTTTTGCGTATCACTGCATGCGCTGAGAAAAAGAGTTAACAGGGATATGCATAATATATTTTTAAGTGTCATGGAATTGCCCTTAACTGTAACTGTTTAATCGTTTCTTTTAACTGAACCTGTGCCTGTTTTTTACCGCTGTAGTTGTGTTTTTTACATACTTCTGACCAGCTGTTGTTTTGTAATATTTTTTGTACCGCAAGAGACTGCTGCTCTTTACTCAAGTTATGCAGTGGGGTATTAAAAAGCAGTTCTATAAGCGCCTGCTCAACATATTCGTAAGGACGGTTACCCTCAATGTAACTAAGTAGCTGCCTGTATGATGAAGTTGTTTTTGAAAATTCATCTAATAGACCTAAAACAAGTTCGGCTTCTATATGCTGCAGGTGTCGACTCAACTGGACTGGAAACTGTAATTGAAACTGTTTCTGCACAGCCCTATGTAATGTTTTTCCCTTTGCGGACAGAGGCAGGTTAACAATCACTGAATGCGTGCCGCTGCTGCTGTCCCGGGTAGAGCCTATACGTAAAACGGTAAATGACTGACGCTGCCAGAATGTCAGTAAATCAGCTGTTGCCCCAAAACTGGCACAGATGTGATCATAGTGACTGTTTTCTGCCCAGTTAATTAAGCTACTTATGAACCGTTTACCTAACCCCTGGTGCTGACAGTCAGGATGAACTGCAATTCGCTGGATACGTGCGTAAGACTCGCAGGCTGCTTCTTTAAATGCGCAGTGAAAAGTCAGGGATTGAGCGATTAGATTACCTTGTACACGACGAGTTCCCTGCCATATTTTAGCTGAAATCTGTTTATCAAAACCACCTTCTTCATTGATAAGCGTTACCGCGAGGAGCTGCTCATTCTGTTTAATAATAAATATATGCAATGAGGGATCATTAAGCAGTTTTTCTAAATCTGAAGGTTTAGTCTGGTAATGCGCCAGTACTAATAAAGAAAAAACTTCGCGTAGAAGCATTTTATCTGCAGCCAGCTGCAAAGCGCTTAATTTATTAAATTGGATACTATGTTTATAGTTATATAGCGGTTTTTCGCAGGGGCTTTTTGTTAAACATAAGCTGTTCAGGGTGAAGTTTTCCACAGGATCGTTGTCTGCCCAGCGTATAGGCTGGTCTAAGTGAAGCTGACGCCACTGCGGTGCAATTTCATTTAACCGCTTCTGAAAGCGCAGCGCAAAACCCCGTCCGGATCCTTCATAGCCATGTTGAGTTGTGGCGAAAACTACCCGTGAATAATGCTTTACTAGTGTCTCGAGTGTCGGTACCGGTAAAGCCGCCGCTTCATCAATTATCAGCAGATCACATTTGGGTCTATCCGCCAGCAGGCTGTCGGGAGCGATAAATTCGATAGATTTATCATCCTCAATTATGGCGAAGAAGTTATTCTCGCTGCTGGTTAATATTATACCTGCGTGTTTAAAAAGCGTGGCGGTTGCCTGTTTGTTTGGTGCGCAGACTAAAATACGTTTACTGCCGCTTTTTAATAATTCTGCTGCTGCTATACCGAGTGAAGCTGACTTACCACGCCCCCTGTTTGCAGTTAATACAAGAGGGCGTCGCCGATGGCCGGTTACTGTTTTAATGGCGGCTTTGACTGCCGTCCGCTGCTGTACCAGATTAAGCGGGTTGTTTATTTTGCGATCAGAGATATCACTGCCGAGAGCGGGAAAGGGGTGATCCTGTCGGATTGTTATAAAATTATGTTCAGACAGCTGCGAGTTTATGTACTGATAGAAAAGATCATCAGATCCTATTGTAGTCGGACAAAGTAGAATTAATAAACCACCGCCGCGCAGTGTCCCTTCGCAAGCAGCAAAAGCGTTGGCATCAAAGTGGTCAAGGGCATTAATGATCAGTAATGATGTCTCTCGTCCAAGTATCTGCTTAAAAGAGGTGCTGCAGATTGTATCTGGAGCAGTGCCGCACCAGAAGTAGGGCTGTGACAGCTGCTTAACTAACAGCTGTGCTTGTGATAAACACCAGTCGGGCTCACCCTGTAAGCGCACTAAGCGTCGGTGGTTATCAGCCGCCGCAAGGTGCTGGAGTTTATTTGCAAATGAAAGAAGTGAGAGCACAGCAGATCCTGTTCAATGAAGCATCAATAAGGGCAGTATACCACCGTAAAACAAACTTTAGAGGTGCGCCCAGCAGGCAGAGAAAGATAAGCTCGACTGAAAATACCATACAGGAGATCCTTATGTGTATATTTTAAACAAAACTGTAATAAAAACTTGCATTGGTGCACAAATACTATAATATGCACCGCTCTTACCGATATGGTAAGCGGGCAATAAGCCCATAACCATGTTATTAGGTTATCAAAATGACTCCCGATTGGGGAGCGACTAGTTTGAATAAGCACTTGAGATCTATCTTGTATAGGTTGTCAGGTGTTTGTTTGTATGTTGTATTTTTAACTATTGGAGTTTTGGTCCATGCAGAACCAAAGAATCCGTATCCGCCTTAAAGCTTTTGATCATAAATTGATCGATCAATCAACGGCGGAGATCGTTGAAACTGCAAAGCGCACAGGTGCTCAGGTACGTGGTCCTATCCCACTACCAACTCGTAAAGAGCGATTCACTATTCTGGTATCACCGCATGTAAATAAAGATGCACGTGACCAGTATGAGATTCGCACTCACAAGCGCTTGATTGATATCGTAGAACCAACTGAAAAGACTGTTGACGCACTGATGAAGCTAGATTTAGCTGCCGGCGTTGATGTTCAAATCAGCTTGGGTTAGAAGGAGTTATAACAATGACAATCGGTCTAGTAGGTCGTAAAGTTGGCATGACTCGCATCTTCACTGAAGATGGTGTTTCTATCCCAGTTACAGTTCTTGAATGTTCACCAAACCGTGTTACTCAAGTTAAAACACTTGATACTGATGGCTACCAAGCTATTCAAGTAACAGCTGGCTCAAAAAAAGCTAGCCGTGTAAACAAGCCGGAAGCTGGTCACTTTGCGAAAGCAGGTGTAGAAGCTGGCCGTGGTCTGTGGGAGTTTACTCTTGCTGACAACGAAGGTGCAGATATCAAAGTTGGCGCTGAGCTAAGTGTTGAGCTTTTCAACGAAAATACGAAAGTAGATGTCACAGGTCAGTCTAAAGGTAAAGGTTTCCAAGGCGGCGTTAAGCGCTGGAACTTTTCTATGCAAGACGCAACTCACGGTAACTCATTATCACATCGTTCAAATGGTTCGATTGGTATGTGTCAAACTCCGGGTCGTGTTTTCAAAGGCAAAAAAATGTCTGGCCACATGGGTGCTGAGCGTGTTACGACTCAAAACCTTGAAGTTGTTCGCGTAGACGTTGAACGCAACTTACTGCTCATTAAAGGTGCAGTACCAGGTGCGAAAAACGGCGATGTGTTCATTAAACCTGCTGTTAAAGCATAACCAAGGATTTAGTAATGGAATTGGTATTGAAAGATGCACAAAGTGCACTTGAAGTTTCTGACGCTACCTTTGGACGTGAATTCAACGAGGCCCTAGTTCATCAGGTAGTCGTTGCATATGCAGCTGGTGCTCGTCAAGGTACTCGTGCTCAGAAAAACCGTAGTGATGTTCGTGGTGGCGGTAAGAAGCCATGGCGTCAAAAAGGTACTGGCCGAGCTCGTTCAGGTACAATCCGCAGCCCTATCTGGGTTGGTGGTGGTGTTACTTTTGCTGCGCGTCCACAGGACCACAGCCAGAAAGTAAACAAAAAAATGTATCGCGGCGCAGTGAAAAGCATTCTGTCTGAATTAGTTCGTCAGGATCGTCTAATCGTTGTTGAACAATTTAGTGTTGAAGCTCCTAAAACTCAGGAACTAAAAGCTAAATTAAAAGAACTGGATCTTAAAGATGTTCTAATCATTACTGAAGAATTAGATGAAAATCTATTCTTAGCAGCACGTAACCTCTACAAAGTAGACGTTCGTGATGTTCAAGGTATTGATCCAGTTAGCCTAATCGCATTTGATAAAGTTTTAGTAACTGCAGATGCAGTGAAAAAGATTGAGGAGAGCCTAGCATGATCAGTGAAGCACGTTTACTGCAAGTTATCCTAGCCCCGCATATCTCTGAAAAGGGAACTTTATCTGCTGAAAACCATAACACTATGGTATTCAAAGTTGCAGGTACTGCGACTAAAGCAGAAATCAAAGCGGCAGTTCAGAAACTGTTTGAAGTCGAAGTTACTGGTGTTCGCACACTGAACGTGAAGGGTAAAACCAAGCGTACAGGTCAACGTATGGGTCGCCGCAGCGACTGGAAAAAAGCATACGTTAGCCTGGCTGAAGGTGCTGACATCGATTTCGCTGGCGCTGAATAGAGGAATTATAGATGGCTATTGTAAAATGTAAGCCTACGTCTCCAGGTCGTCGCCACTTAGTTAAAGTGGTAAATAACGATCTGCACAAAGGCAAGCCATACGCACCGCTTTTAGAGTCTAAATCTAAATCTGGTGGTCGTAATAATGGCGGTCGTATTACGGTTCGTCACATCGGTGGTGGTCACAAGCATCACTACCGTATTGTTGACTTTAAACGTAATAAAGACGGTATCCCAGCAAAAGTAGAGCGTTTGGAATATGATCCAAACCGTAGTGCAAACATTGCACTAGTACTTTACGCTGATGGTGAGCGTCGCTACATCCTGGCTCCTAAAGGCCTGGTTGCTGGTGATTCAATCCAGTCTGGTGAAGATGCATCAATCAAAGTGGGTAACTGCTTACCGATGCGTAATATCCCAGTGGGTACAACAGTACATGCTGTAGAAATGAAACCTGCTAAAGGTGCACAAATTGCACGTTCAGCTGGTGCATACAGCCAAATTGTAGCTCGTGATGGTGCTTACGTTACTCTACGTTTACGTAGTGGTGAAATGCGTAAGATCCCTGCTGAGTGTCGTGCAACAATCGGTGAAGTTGGTAATGCAGAACACATGCTGCGTCAACTAGGTAAAGCTGGTGCTACGCGTTGGCGTGGTGTTCGCCCTACCGTTCGTGGTGTTGTAATGAACCCGGTAGATCACCCACATGGTGGTGGTGAAGGTAAAACAAGTGGTGGTCGTCATCCTGTTTCTCCTTGGGGTATGCCAACTAAAGGCTACAAAACTCGTAAGAACAAACGTACTGATCAGTACATTGTTCGTCGTCGTAATAAGAAATAAGCAGAGGTATCGCCATGCCACGTTCTCTCAAGAAGGGTCCTTTCATTGACCTACACTTGCTGAAGAAGGTAGAGAAAGCGATGGAAAGCGGTGAGAAAAAGCCAATTAAGACTTGGTCTCGTCGCTCAATGATCATTCCAGATATGATTGGTCTAACCATCGCTGTCCATAACGGGCGTCAACACGTGCCAGTATTTGTAACCGATGAAATGGTTGGTCAAAAACTGGGTGAATTTGCACCAACTCGTACTTACCGTGGCCATGTCGCGGATAAGAAATCGAAGAAATAAGGGAAATTATGGAAGCTTTAGCTAAACATTTATTCGCTCGTTCTTCGGCACAGAAAGCGCGTCTGGTAGCAGATCAAGTACGTGGTCTTCCAGTAGAAAAAGCACTAGAACTTTTATCTTACAGCCCTAAAAAAGCGGCAGTACTAGTTAAAAAAGTTGTAGATTCTGCAATTGCAAACGCTGAGCATAATGAAGGCGCGGATATTGATGAGCTAGTAATCAGCAAAATTTGTGTTGATGAAGGTCCAACGATGAAACGCATCATGCCGCGTGCGAAAGGCCGTGCCGATCGCATCATGAAGCGTTCTTGCCATATCACAGTTGTGGTATCAGACAGGGGTTAAACAATGGGACAGAAAGTTCATCCTAACGGTATTCGCCTAGGTATCACTAAAGCATTTAGCTCTACTTGGTATGCAGGCAAGAAAGATTTCGCAGATAACTTATTCAGCGATCACGAAATCCGTAAATTCTTAACAGAGAAACTGAAAAATGCTTCTTTGTCTAAGATTACAATTGAGCGTCCGGCTAAAAGTGTTCGTGTGACTATTCACACTGCACGTCCAGGTGTTGTAATTGGTAAAAAAGGCGAAGATGTTGAGAAGCTACGCACAGCTATTGCTAAAATGGCAGGTGTTCCAGCTCAAATCAACATTTCAGAAGTTCGTAAACCTGAACTTGACGCAAAACTAGTAGCAGATTCTATCTCTTCTCAGTTAGAGCGTCGTGTAATGTTCCGTCGTGCTATGAAGCGTGCGGTACAAAATGCTATGCGTCTAGGCGCTAAAGGTATTAAAGTTCAAGTAAGTGGTCGTTTAGGTGGTGCAGAAATCGCACGTGCTGAATGGTATCGTGAAGGTCGTGTACCTCTACATACTCTTCGTGCTGATATCGATTACTCAACTTCAGAAGCGCTTACTGTTTACGGTATTATCGGTGTTAAGGTTTGGATCTTTAAAGGTGAAGTTCTAGGTGGTTTACCACTACAACAAGAACAACAGCCATCTAAACCAAAGCGCAAAAGCCGCGGTAAGTAGGAGATACGCTAATGATGCAACCAAAACGTATGAAGTTCCGTAAAATGTTCAAAGGCCGCAACCGTGGTCTTTCGAAAGGTACGGAAGTAAGCTTTGGCGAATTTGGACTAAAAGCTGTCGGTCGTGGTCGAATTACTGCTCGTCAAATCGAAGCAGCACGTCGTGCAATGACTCGTCATGTAAAACGTCAAGGTAAAATCTGGATCCGCGTGTTCCCTGATAAACCTATTACCGGCAAACCGTTAGAAGTTCGTCAAGGTAAAGGTAAAGGTAACGTGGAATATTGGGTTGCTCAAACCCAACCAGGTAAAGTTCTTTATGAAATGGAAGGTGTTCCAGAAGAATTGGCTCGTGAAGCATTTGCTCTAGCAGCTGCTAAACTGCCATTGGCAACAACTTTCGTAACTCGTAAGGTGATGTAATGAAAGCTAACGAACTTAAAGAAAAAAGCGTTGAAGAGCTTAATGCTGAACTTCTAAACCTATTACGTGAGCAGTTTAACTTACGTATGCAGTTAAACACAGGTCAGTTAGCACAGGCACACTTGGTAAAACAAGTACGCCGTGACATCGCCCGTGTTAAGACAGTATTAAATCAGAAGGCAGGTGCGTAATGAGCGAATCTAAAACTCGTACTCTTCAAGCAAAAGTAATCAGTGCAAAGATGGATAAATCTATCGTTGTTGCTATCGAACGTAAAGTGAAGCACCCGTTATACGGTAAATTCATGAAGCGTACGACTAAGTTACATGCGCATGATGAAACTAACCAGTGTAGTGAAGGCGACGTTGTATTAATCAGCGAATGCCGTCCACTTTCTAAGACTAAGTCTTGGACATTGGTAGAAGTGGTAAGTAAAGCTTAATTCAAATTAAGCCTTATTTGCATATTTGAAAACGGCGCTCATTTAGAGTGCCGTTTTTTTAGACTATCTTTCTATAAAAGTTGGTGGTATGATGCCGCTCCCTTCAAGAAAGGGAACACAACTCTTAGAAAGTAATTTAGCTAAATATAGCGGAGCACTGTAATGATCCAAATGCAAAGTGTGCTGGATGTCGCCGATAATTCAGGCGCTCGACGCGTAATGTGTATTAAGGTCCTTGGTGGCTCGCATCGCCGTTATGCAGCAATCGGTGACATCATCAAAGTTTCTGTAAAAGAAGCAATTCCTCGCGGTAAAGTGAAGAAAGGTGATGTTCACACAGCTGTGGTTGTGCGTACCAGAAAAGGTGTACGTCGTCCCGATGGTTCTGTAATTCGTTTTGACCGCAACGCTGCGGTTATGTTGAATGCACAAAACCAGCCAATCGGAACACGTATCTTTGGCCCTGTAACTCGTGAACTTCGTAATGATAATTTTATGAAGATCGTTTCACTTGCGCCAGAAGTACTGTAAGGAACCGAAAATGGCAGTAAAAATTAAATGTGATGACGAAGTAATTGTTATTACCGGTAAAGATAAAGGTAAAACTGGAAAAATTTCTAAAGTTTTATCTAACGGTAAAGTAATTATTGAAGGTGTAAACACTGTTAAGAAACACCAAAAGCCAAACCCGCAAGCGGGCGTAACTGGTGGTATTATCGAACAGGAAGCACCGATACAAATATCAAATGTTGCGATCTACAACTCGGAAACGGGTAAAGCAGATCGTGTTGGATTTAGACTTGAAGACGGCAAAAAAGTACGTTTTTTCAAATCTAATAATGAACTTGTGAAGTAACTGGAGTTTACGATGGCGAAACTGCATGATTTCTATAAAGACAACGTGGTGTCTGATTTGCAAACGCAATTCGGCTATACGTCTGTCATGCAAGTCCCTCGAATAGAGAAAATCACCCTTAACATGGGTGTTGGTGAAGCACTGGCTGATAAAAAAGTCCTTGAGAACGCAGCGTCAGATATGGCAGCAATCTCAGGTCAAAAGCCGGTAATCACTAAAGCACGTCGCTCAGTGGCTGGCTTCAAAATTCGTGAAGGCTACCCGATTGGTTGTAAAGTAACACTACGTGGTTCGCGTATGTGGGAATTTTTTGAGCGTTTGGTAACAATCGCTATTCCACGTGTACGTGATTTCCGCGGCCTGAATGCTAAGTCATTCGATGGTCGTGGTAACTACTCTATGGGTGTACGTGAGCAAATCATTTTCCCTGAAATCGATTACGATAAAGTTGATAAAGTACGTGGTTTAGATATCACAATTACTACTTCAGCTAAGACTGACGAAGAAGGGCGTGCATTGCTTACTGCCTTTAACTTCCCATTCCGTAAGTAAGGTGTAAGTTATGGCTAAACAATCAATGAAAGCGCGTGAAGTAAAACGTGCGAAGCTAGTTGTTAAATTCGCAGAAAAACGTGCGGCTTTAAAAGCAACTATTAATGATATCAATGCAACTGACGAAGCTCGTTGGGATGCAGTGTTACAGCTTCAAACGCTACCTCGTGATTCAAGCCCAGTACGTAAACGTAATCGTTGTAACGTAACTGGACGTCCACATGGTTTTCTTCGTAAATTTGGCATGAGCCGTATTAAGGTTCGTGAGCATATGATGCGCGGAGAAATCCCTGGCCTTAAGAAAGCCAGCTGGTAATCAATTAAATCACGGAGTAAATAGTTATGAGCATGCAAGATCCTATTTCGGATATGCTTACGCGTATTCGTAACGGTCAAGCAGCAAGCAAAGTGTCTGTAAAGATGCCTTCTTCTAAGCAAAAAGTTGCAATTGCAGCTGTGCTTAAAGCAGAAGGTTATGTTACTGATTTCGTTGTTGCTGGTGACACAAAGCCTGAATTAGAAGTTACTTTAAAGTACTTTGAAGGCAAAAAAGTTATCGATACTTTAAAACGAGTTAGCCGCCCAGGTCTACGTATCTACAAAGGTGCATCAGATCTTCCTAAGGTTATGGCTGGTTTAGGTATCGCGATTGTTTCAACTTCTCAAGGTGTAATGACTGACCGAGCTGCGCGTAAAGCAAGCATCGGCGGTGAGATCATCTGTTACGTATCTTAAGGAGTAATCTATGTCTCGTATAGCTAAGGCACCGATTACTGTTCCTGCTGGCGTAGAAGTTAAAGTAAACGGTCAAGAGATCACTGTAAAAGGTGGTAAAGGCGAATTAGTTCGTACTCTTAATGATGCTGTTGTTGTTAAACTTGAAGAAGGTGTAGTTACATTTGCACCGGCTGAAGGCGTTAAAGATGCCTGGGCACAAGCAGGTACTGCTCGTGCTAACGTTAACAATATGGTTGTAGGTGTAGCTGAAGGCTTTAAGAAGACTCTTCTTCTTCAAGGTGTTGGTTACCGTACACAAGTTAAAGGCCAAGAAATTAACCTAACATTAGGTTTTTCTCATCCTGTTGTTTACACATTACCTAAAGGTATTTCTGCGACGGCGCCAAGCCAGACAGAAATTATCATTGAAGGTTCTGATAAACAGCAAGTTGGTCAAGTAGCTGCAGAGATTCGTGCATTCCGTCCGCCAGAGCCTTATAAAGGTAAAGGTGTTCGTTACGCTGATGAAAATGTGCGTCGTAAAGAAGCGAAGAAAAAGTAAGGTAAGACTATGGATAAGAAAGCATCTCGTCTTCGTCGTGCTACCCGCACACGTAAGAAATTGCAAGAGCTTGGTGCAACTCGTCTTGTGATCAACCGTACACCTCGCCATACTTACGCGCAGGTAATTACAGCGGACGCACAAGTCGTAGCAAGCGCTTCTACATTAGAAAAAGAAGTGCGTGCACAAATCAGCAACGGTGGCAACACTGAAGCAGCTCAGCTAATTGGTAAATTGGTTGCAGAACGCGCGGTAGAGAAAGGAATTACTAAAATTTCTTTTGACCGTAGTGGTTTCCAATACCACGGTCGCGTTGCAGCACTAGCTGACGCAGCTCGTGAAGCTGGTCTACAGTTCTAAGGGTACTGATGATGTCAAAAGAACAAACTCAAGCCGGTGATCTGAACGAAAAGCTAATCGCAGTGAACCGTGTTTCAAAAGTAGTTAAAGGTGGTCGTATCTTTAGCTTCACCGCACTAACTGTAGTTGGTGATGGTAATGGTCGTGTTGGTTTCGGTTACGGTAAAGCACGTGAAGTTCCTGCAGCTATTCAAAAAGCTATGGAAAAAGCACGTCGCAATATCAGCGAAATTCAATTAAAAGGTAACACTCTGCAGCATCCTATCAAGGGCCGTCATTCTGGTTCTAAGGTATACATGCAGCCAGCATCGGAAGGTACTGGTATCATCGCAGGTGGTGCAATGCGTGCCGTGTTAGAAGTTGTTGGTGTACAGAACGTATTATCAAAAGCTTACGGCTCAACTAACCCTATTAACGTTGTTCGCGCTACGCTTGACGCTTTAGAGAATATGAATTCTCCAGAGCAGATTGCAGCTAAGCGTGGCTTAAGCGTTACTGAAATTCAGGGATAATTAAGCATGGCTACTAAAACGATTAAAGTAACTCAAACCAAAAGTGCAATTGGCCGTTTACCAAAGCACCGTGCAACAATCACAGGTCTAGGCCTGCGTCGCATCGGTCATACTGTTGAGTTGGAAGATACTCCAGCAGTACGTGGTATGGTTAATAAAGTTTACTATATGGTTAAGGTTGAGGGGTAATTATGAAACTAAATACTCTATCTCCGGCAGCTGGCGCTAAGCACGCTGCTAAACGTGTAGGTCGTGGTATCGGCTCTGGACTTGGCAAAACTTGTGGCCGCGGTCATAAAGGTCAAAAGTCTCGTTCAGGCGGTTCTGTACGTCCTGGTTTTGAAGGCGGTCAAATGCCTTTAAAACAGCGTTTACCAAAATTTGGTTTTACATCACGTAAATCTCTTGTTAGCTGTGAAGTTCGTCTGAACGAAATCGCTAAAGTTGAAGGTGATGTAGTAACTATTGAAACGCTGAAACAGGCAGGTCTACTTGCGAACACTGTTAAGTTCTCAAAAGTAGTTCTATCTGGTGAAATCTCTCGCTCAGTTACAGTACAAGGTCTTCGTGTAACGAAGGGTGCACGTGCTGCGATTGAAGCTGCGGGCGGAAAAATCGAGGAATAATAGGTAATGGCTAAGAAACCAGGATTAGATCCAAAGGCAGTACAAGGCAGTAATTTAAGCGAACTTAAAACACGACTTTTGTTTGTTTTAGGAGCTATATTAGTGTTCCGTATGGGCTCTTTTGTTCCAATTCCTGGTATTGACGCCGCTGTCCTAGCTGATTTATTTCAGCAGCAGAAGGGTACCATCATAGAGATGTTTAACATGTTCTCTGGTGGTGCGCTCGAGCGTGCATCTATCTTTGCACTGGGTATCATGCCGTATATTTCGGCATCGATTATTATCCAGCTGTTAACGGTAGTTCATCCTCCTTTAGCTGAGCTAAAGAAAGAGGGTGAGTCTGGTCGTCGTAAGATTAACCAGTATACACGTTACGGTACCTTGGTATTAGGTACATTCCAAGCAATTGGTATTGCAACCGGTTTGCCGACTATGATGCCTGGACTTGTTGAAAATGCAGGTCTGAGCTTCTATGTGACGGCAGTTGTGAGCTTAGTAACAGGAACAATGTTCCTTATGTGGCTGGGTGAGCAGATAACTGAACGCGGTATCGGTAATGGTATTTCTATCATTATCTTTGTAGGTATTATTGCGGGTCTGCCTCAAGCAATTGGGCAAACTGCAGAGCAGGCGCGACAAGGTGAACTTCATCTTCTAGTGCTGCTGGCATTAATCGTTATCGTTTTTGCGACAACCGCATTTGTTGTATTTGTTGAACGTGGTCAGCGACGTATCGTTGTTAACTACGCTAAACGTCAACAAGGGCGTAAAGTTTTTGCTGCTCAAAGTACGCACCTTCCATTGAAATTAAATATGGCTGGTGTAATCCCTGCAATCTTTGCCTCGAGTGTTATCTTATTCCCTGGTACAATCGCTGCCTGGTTTGGTCAGACTGAAGGTTTAAGCTGGTTATCGGATGTTTCTTTGGCGCTACAGCCGGGACAACCGCTGCATATGATGTTATATGCTGCCGCTATTATCTTCTTTTGCTTCTTTTATACTGCACTTACGTTTAATCCACGTGAAACTGCAGATAATTTGAAGAAAAGCGGTGCCTTTATTCCAGGAATTCGTCCCGGAGAACAAACATCACGTTACATTGATAAAGTGATGACTCGCCTGACATTAGCAGGTGCGTTATATATTACCTTTATCTGTTTGATTCCCGAGTTTATGATGGTTGCAATGAATACGCAGTTCTACTTCGGTGGTACTTCGCTATTAATTATCGTTGTTGTTATCATGGACTTTATGGCACAGGTACAGACTCATTTGATGTCTAATCAGTATGATTCTGTCTTGAAAAAAGCTAACTTGAAAGATTACGGTAAATAACCGAATCTGATAGTTATACTAACTACGGAGTGTTGCAATGAAAGTTCGTGCATCCGTTAAAAAAATCTGTCGTAACTGCAAAGTTATCAAGCGCAACGGTGTTGTGCGTGTTATCTGTGTAGAGCCAAAGCACAAACAGCGCCAAGGCTAATTTAGATTTTGGATATCAGCAGCTTAGGTAACTTTGTTATCTAAGCTGTATTTTGTTTGATAATTTATCATTTGTAGAGTATCCTACCGGGCTTTTCGCAAATGAATCGTTAACTTTTAAGGAGTGCATAGTGGCCCGTATCGCTGGCATTAACGTTCCTGATCATAAGCACGCTGTAATTGCATTAACTGCAATCTTCGGTATCGGTAAAACTCGTTCACAGAAAATCTGTGCAGCGGCCGGCATCGCAGAATCAGCTAAACTGAATGATCTGGATGAAACACAAATCGAAGCTCTTCGTACAGAAGTAGCTACGTTCACCGTTGAAGGTGATTTACGTCGTGAAGTTTCTATGAACATCAAGCGTCTTATGGACCTTGGCTGTTACCGTGGACTTCGTCATCGTCGCAGCTTGCCTGTACGTGGACAGCGTTCTAAAACGAATGCTCGTACTCGTAAAGGTCCGCGCAAAGCAATCAAGAAATAGGGTAAGAGATAATGGCTAAGACTCCAACTCGTGCTCGCAAGCGCGTTAAAAAGCAAGTTGCTGATGGTATGGCTCATATCCATGCTTCTTTCAACAACACAATCGTAACTATTACAGACCGTCAAGGTAATGCGCTTTCTTGGGCAACTGCCGGTGGTTCTGGTTTCCGTGGTTCTCGTAAATCTACTCCGTTCGCTGCACAGGTTGCTGCTGAACGTGCTGCTGAAGCAGCTAAAGAGTACGGTCTTAAAAACGTAGAAGTTTTTGTAAACGGACCTGGACCTGGTCGTGAATCTTCGATTCGCGCACTAAACGCGGCGGGTTTCCGTGTGACTAATATTACTGACGTTACACCGATCCCACATAATGGTTGTCGTCCACCGAAGAAACGTCGCGTTTAATAGCGACCTTCCAAGGTAACTGGAGAAAGAACAATGGCAAGATATTTAGGTCCTAAGCTTAAGCTTAGCCGTCGTGAAGGAACAGATCTTTTCTTAAAGTCTGGTGTCCGCGCGATTGAATCTAAGTGTAAGATTGATAACGCACCTGGTGTTCATGGTGCTCGTAAACCTCGTCTATCTGACTATGGTTTACAACTACGTGAAAAGCAAAAAGTTCGTCGTATGTACGGTGTACTAGAAAAGCAATTCCGTAACTATTACAAAGAAGCAGCTCGTTTACAGGGCAACACTGGTGAAAACTTACTTCAACTTCTTGAAGGCCGTTTAGACAATGTTGTATACCGTATGGGTTTCGGTGCTACTCGTGCTGAATCTCGTCAACTAGTTAGCCACAAAGCTATCCTAGTAAACGGTAAAGTTGTAAACATCCCTTCTTTCAACGTTAAAACTGGCGACGTGATCGCAATTCGTGAAAAAGCTAAAAAGCAATCACGTATTGGCGCTGCACTTGAAATCGCTGGTCAACGTGAAACTTTAGGTTGGGTTGAAGTTGATACAACGAAGATGGAAGGCGAATTTAAACGTCAACCTGAACGTTCAGATTTATCTGCTGAGATTAACGAACAGTTAATCATCGAGCTTTACTCTAAGTAAAGTTAACTGCTAAGAGAGGACACAAATGCAGGGTTCTGTAATTGATTTTCTAAAACCAAGATTAGTTGATATCGAACAAGTCAATGCAACTAGAGCTAAAGTGACTTTAGAGCCGCTTGAACGTGGTTTTGGTCACACACTAGGTAACGCACTTCGTCGTATCCTATTATCGTCTATGCCCGGCACAGCGGTAACAGAAGTCGAAATTGATGGTGTACAACATGAGTACAGCACCAAAGAAGGCGTACAGGAAGATATCCTTGAGATTCTTCTTAACCTTAAAGGCCTGGCTGTTAAGCTTGAAGGTAAAAACGAAGTTCTAGTTAGTTTAACTAAATCTGGCGCTGGTCCTGTTACTGCAGGCGACATCATTCATGATGGTGATGTAGAGATAGTCAACCCAGAACATGTGATCTGTAATTTAACAGGCAATGCTGAAATCAGCATGCGTATTAAAATTGAATCAGGTCGCGGTTATGTTCCAGCTTCATCACGTATTCATACTGAAGAAGATGAGCGTCCAATTGGTCGTCTATTAGTAGACGCGACTTTCAGCCCTGTAGAGCGTATCGCTTACAATGTTGAATCTGCTCGTGTTGAACAGCGTACCGATTTAGACAAACTTGTCATTGATATGGAAACGGACGGAACACTTGATCCTGAAGAAGCAATTCGTCGTGCAGCTACAATTTTAGCTGAGCAGTTAGACGCGTTTGTTGATTTACGTGATGTTAGTGAGCCGGTTGAGAAGGAAGAAAAACCTGAGTTTGATCCTATTCTCTTACGCCCAGTAGATGACTTAGAATTAACTGTTCGTTCTGCTAACTGTTTGAAAGCAGAATCGATTCACTATATCGGTGATCTGGTACAAAGAACTGAAGTTGAACTTCTTAAAACGCCTAACTTAGGTAAGAAGTCTCTAACTGAAATCAAAGATGTTCTTGCATCTCGCGGACTTTCTCTAGGCATGCGCTTAGAAAACTGGCCGCCTGCAAGTCTTATCGAAGATTAGTCCAGCCATCCGAATAACGAATAATAAGGATTAGGTTATGCGCCATCGTCAAAGTGGACGTCAACTTAACCGAAACAGCAGTCATCGTCAGGCTATGTTTCGTAATATGGCAATCTCTATTGCTACGCATGAAGTTATTAAAACTACTGTGCCTAAAGCAAAAGAATTGCGTCGTGTAATTGAGCCGTTAATTACACTAGCTAAAACGGATAGCGTTGCTAACCGTCGTTTAGCGTTTGCTCGTCTTCGTGATGATGCAGCGGTAGCAAAATTATTTAATGAACTAGGTCCTCGCTACGCGACTCGTCCTGGTGGTTACACTAGTATCATTAAATGTGGTTTCCGTACTGGTGATAAAGCTCCTATGGCTTACATCACTTTAGTAGACCGCCCAGTAGTAGCTGACGAAGAAGCGTAAGCCTCTTTTAATGCTGCATTAAAAAGCCGAACATATGTTCGGCTTTTTTGTATCTTATTTTTAATAAATAAGCTGTTAATAACTGTCCAGCTTTGCCTGTACGGTTTTGCTAATCAGCTCAGATAACTGCTCAAAACAGACTTTCCGTACACTGTTGTTTCGGCAGACCAGTCCAATTTCTCGCGACGGTACAGGTTGTTTAAACGGGATATATTTAATGCCGGCTTGAAGACGGTTAGTCGGGATCGCCAGTTGAGGTAATAAAGTCAGGCCGTTTTCAGCACTGATCATATGGCGAAGTGTTTCTAAACTGGTTGCCTTGAAACTGTTATCTTCGATTGCACCGGCGGCAAAACAAAAGCCCATCGCCTGATCCCGTAAACAATGTCCGTCTTCCAGCATCAGTAGGTGCTCTCCGCTGAGTTTACTTAACTCTATTGAAGATTTTTTGGCCCAGCGATGGGTTTCTGCAAGAGCCAGCTCAAGCGGTTCATCGTAAAGCTTATACTGCTGAAATGACTGCATCTCCGGCAAGACTGCGAGCATCAGGCAGTCAAGCTCGCCTTGTTCAAGCTGCTTTAATAAAACATGGGTCTGATTTTCATGCAGATATAGCTCTAATTCAGGAAAATGCTGTTTTATTGTTGGAATAATCAAAGGCAGCAGATAGGGAGCTACGGTTGGGATTAATCCGATATGCAGCGTGCCCTGCATCGGTTCATTATGGCTTTTAGCAATCTCCTTTAAGGCTCGTGCTTCCAATAATATTGTTTTGGCCTTAGCAACTATATCCAGTCCTGCCTGAGTAAATATGACCTTGCGGGATGAACGTTCCATCAACTGAACATTTAATTCATCTTCCAGTTTTCTAATCTGACCGCTTAATGTCGGCTGGCTGACATAACATTTTTCAGCTGCTTTTCGAAAATGCTTCAACTCCTCCAGTGCGATTAAATACTCTAAATCTCTAAAATTCATACTGTTCCTTTGAAGTTGAAATAGTGAAAATAAGGATACAGGAACTAATGTCGGGCTCATATAGGAATAATTGTTAATTATTGATTGCTATGGCATATTTTTTGCTTTAAAGAGACTGTGTAACAAATTTTTGGCAAGGAGCTTAATTATGATGCAGTTTATTGAACGTGTAAAAGACCAGCAGGGCATCACGCTGGCTATGGCATGGATGTGCATTGTTAGTGCGGTATTATTAGTCGCACCTGTATCGATACTGCGAATCCCCGGAGCTGATAAGTGGGCTGATATATATGCACCTTATGCCTGGATTCTAGCGTTATTAACCGGTTCATATTTAGTGACACGCCTGGTGATATCTTTATTCGACTGCTTAAGCGGCAAGTATCAAAAGCGCACTATTCTTGCTTCGCGTAATAAAATGATCCGTCAGTTAGACTTTGAAGAAAAAGCGGTACTGCGGGAGTTCATCATTCAGCGCAAAAATGTGCTGCCGCTGCCGATGAATGAGCCGGCTGTCAGCAACCTGCTCCGTTCAGGTGTACTTGTACCGGCATTTGAAACGCAGGAAATCAAAGGCAGCGGGCGTATTATTAAATTGTCTATTGCGATTGATGCGCGGGAACATCTAACGCACCGAGTGTTAGGCCTGCCTGTCGGAAAATTGACAGAAGAAGAAGCTGCTGTGCTGAAAGCTGCTCGTCCTGATTACGCGCGTACTAATTACATCCCGCTCAGAGATTAATTCTGTCACTATTCAGAGGTGAATGCTTAGTTCACCTCATCTGTTAAATACCTGCTTAATATTTTTCTACTCTACCGATGGCGCTTCACTGACTCGCATCTTGAAGTAGAATGGGTATATAATACGCCTCTTAAACTTTATCCATTATGAGAATTATTATGTCACCTGAACGTCTTGCTCGAATTACGCAAATGCTGAATCATCGCCAACCTGAATTGACGGTCTTTTTGGAGCAAGTCCATAAACCGCATAATTTAGCTGCGATTGTACGTACTGCTGATGCGGTTGGTGTGAGTGACGTACATGCGACTTGGGAAAATAACTCAAAACGCCTTTCCGGCAGCACAGCTACTGGTAGTCAGAACTGGGTAAATGTGCATTCATACGACAATCTAGATGATGCAGTAACGGAGTTACGTGCACAGGGAATGCAGATTATCGCAACGAACCTTTCAGATACCGCGGTAGATTTTCGTGAAGTTGATTATACCAAGCCGACAGCCATTCTAATGGGTCAGGAAAAGCACGGGATCAGTAAAGAAGCGTTAGCGCTTGCAGATCAAGATGTGATTATTCCTATGGTCGGCATGTGTCAGTCATTAAATGTATCCGTTGCTTCTGCACTTATTCTTTATGAAGCACAGCGTCAGCGTGAATTAGCCGGTATGTATGATGGTGAATGCCGTTTATCAGATGAAGAAGCTCACCGTATACTGTTTGAAGGCGGTCATCCCATTTTCACTAAATTGTGTAAAGAGAAGAATCTGCCTTATCCGCCGCTGGATGAAGAAGGGCAGATTGATGCCGATCCAGACTGGTGGTTAGCTATCCGCAGTGCAAAGAAATAATCAGCCTGGGGAGAATTTAACAGTGAATCGATTTCAGCAGATTTTATTAGCCGAAGGGGTTCGCGCCGTTGAAGGTGATTCTCCCTCTTTAGCTGAGCATGCTGAAGATAAGAGTGCGTTAAGCTTTGAACAGCTTGTATTATACCGTGCCGGTCAGTTAGATCTGCGCCTGCAGATCTCGCCTTTGTTTGTGCATTTTAAACGTCTATTTGTGAATCTGTCTTTTTTTCTGTTTTTTGTTTTATTTATCTTAGGCGCAGGCAGCGTACAGAAGCTGTTTTTTAGTGCGCAGGGAACTGAGGTTAACTTTTTCTGGGCGTTTGCGCTGTTCTTCATTCCTAATTTGTTAACGCTTCTATTATGGGGGCTGTTTTATTTTCAGGGAACTGCATTAAATACTGGCTGGTTACAGAGATTCAGTTTGTTTTCTTTAAAATCTTTTGAAAAAAGGTTTAATCAGCAGTCCTCGCAAAACCCCCATTACTGGTCACTTTTCAGGTGCTATTTTCAGGTTACATTTTCCAGAAGCCTTGGGCGTTATCAGCTGTCAGCATTAACTCATCTGTTATGGTTTTCTTATTTTTGCGGTGCGACACTGATGCTGGTTGTTATGCTGGCAACACATCAGGTGGATTTTGTCTGGCAGACCAGTATTTTATCCGTGCAGAGTTTTCAGTGGTTAACGGAATCATTGGCTTATCTGCCCAACCTGCTAGGCTTTCCTGTACCGACTATTGAGCAGATACAGCAGAGTCATTTAGGCGCTGTTAATTTACTGGGTGATGCTGAAAATACACGTTTTGTCTGGTCAAGCTTATTAATCAGCAGCCTGGTACTTTACGGCCTGCTGCCGCGTTTATTACTGATGCTCCTGATGCGCTTTTTATTAACAGCCGGGCAGAATAAGTTTAGCCTGCCATTAACTAACCCCTATTATGTGCAGTT
Source organism: Psychromonas ossibalaenae ATCC BAA-1528 (assembly GCF_000381745.1). Lineage (GTDB taxonomy): Bacteria > Pseudomonadota > Gammaproteobacteria > Enterobacterales > Psychromonadaceae > Psychromonas > Psychromonas ossibalaenae. The sequence goes on from NZ_KB906973.1 coordinate 36,878, forward strand.
ACGGCAGCTGTTAAAACCTAATGTTACTTCTCTGGGGATCAGTGACCCCGACGTTTGTGTAACTCAACCTGCTTATCAAGGTTCCATGGAAAAACATACCCATGGATTACCGGAACAGTTTTATCCAGTTGCTGTTGAGCTCTCGGAAAAGCAGTTAATACAGGTCAAAGAGCATATTAAAGATTATGCTCCTGACTATTGTGATTCATTCAGACATATCTCAGATTACCCAAGTCAGCAGAAACTGCTGGCTGATATCGTCAATATCAACAGCGATTCAGTGCTTTTGTACCTTTCACTGCAGCGCGCTCCAGATCGTGGATTACTTGGCTTTATCAAGGCATTAACTGCGCGGAATAATAAGCCCTGTTATCTGCTGTTAATTAACGACGGTCTGCTGTCAGCAGAAAAGCTGAATAAGCGCCGTAGTGACTGGTACGGACTTGCGCAGCAGGCTGATGTTTCTCTCGATAACGTCATTCAGTTAGACTGCAGTAAAAGTAACGGGGAAGCTTATGAGTAACAGCGGACTGTCAGTCGCAGTGGTCGGCCATGCGAATGCAGGTAAAACATCACTGATTCGCACTTTATTACGTGATACTGATTTTGGTGAAGTCGCTGATCAGGCCGGCACCACACGTCATGTGGAAGGCGGTGCATTAGCCATTGATGAAACTAAGAATTTAGCCCTGTTTGATACACCGGGTTTAGAAGACTCGATGCGCCTCTTTTATCTGTTAAGTACTTTTTTTGACGGGCAGTCTGTTGATGGTATTGAACGTCTTAACTATTTTTTAGCACATTTATCTGACTATCCTGAACTTGAGCAGGAAGCAAAAGTATTAAGAGCATTATTAAATAACGATATTATTTTTTATGTGATTGATTTACGAGAGCCGGTTTTAGGTAAATATCGTGATGAGCTGCATATTCTCAGTTATGCGGCTAAACCGGTTATTCCGGTTTTAAATTTCACCATAGAGGGAGCTGCTAATCTAGAACAATGGAAAACACAGCTGGCACGTTTGAATTTCCACGCTTTTGTGAGCTTCGATAATGTGCATTTTAAGTTTGCCGATGAGCTGAAAATATATCAGAAAATGCAGACCCTTCTAGCTGAGAAAGAAGTTCTGCTCCAGGAATTGATTAATCAGCGCCGCCAGCAGTGGTCTGAGTTGTTTACTGCCGCCGGTGAGCTGGTAGGCAGTTTATTTATCGAATGTGCCTCTCTGCGTTATAAAACGCTTAACGGCGAGCAGGAAATCGAGCAGGCAACTGCAAAGCTGCAGCAGGCCGTGCGTGAAGCGGAAAAAAAATGTGTACGCAGATTATTAAAGCTTTATCAGTTCCGTAAAGGAGATTTAGAAAACAGCCATTTACCTGTTGAACAGGGGGGCTGGGAGCTGGATCTGTTTTCAGCAGATAATCTGCAGGAATTCGGTATTAAACTGACTGGTAATATTGCTAAAGGGGCGGGGCTTGGTGTGGCGATTGATCTAGTCACTGCCGGTATGACCCTAGGTGCGGCCGCTGTGACCGGCGGCATTGCCGGGGCGTTATGGGGAGTTAAACAGCGTTATTTTGATGAGATACAGGCAAAGATAAAAGGCTCTCGTTATATCTGTTTGAATGATGTTACGCTGCAGGTTTTGTGGTTAAGACAGGTGAAACTGCTGCAGGCCTTACAGAAAAGAGGCCATGCAAGTTTTGCTAAAATAGATTATCAGATAACCGCTCAGAGCGGCGAAAATGAACTACCGCAAAACTGGTCTAAATGGCTGCGTAAAGCGCGCAGCCACCCTAACTGGTCCTCTTTGAATTCTCAATCGACAGATTTAGCAGAAAATAACCGTTTGTTATTTATGAAAGAACTGTGTCAGGAGTTAGTCAAAGGCGAGAGCCTGCGCTAAATTCCTCTGTCTGTAGCTCTCAATGGATCTCTTTACCTGTGATTTGGTTCTGTAACTTGTTGATGTTAAACAGGTGTTGAGAGTGCCCCCATTTTAAACGGATCCTGTTCAAACAGATTTGTGATCCAGCCTGCATAGTTGAGTAATGAATAATAAAGGTAAGATCTTGCCTTTAGAAGATAAAAGAAAAATGACACTTCATGTAATGATAATCCGAGTATTTACTACGGATGTCCAGGAGGACCCATGAAGATGAAAGTCACTAAATTAAGCGCATTGATCGCCGCCGTTATTTTAAGCGGGTGTAATGATTCCGACAATGATAACAGCAGTAAATTTGAACAGCCGGTTCTGAGTACAAAAAGCCTTAATATCATTGAAAAAGACGGTTATCAGTTTAAAGATCATAACAAGGACGGTGAAGTTAATCCATTTGAGGACTGGCGTTTAAGCGCTTCTGAGCGTGCGGATGATCTTGTTGCTCGAATGACCGATGCAGAAAAAGCCGGTGCCATGATGCACGGCACATTCTCTATCTCTGCAGGCATACTAGGCACAAGCGACTCTAGGCTGGTCTTTGATGGCGGCTCCCCTATGTTTCCTAACAATACTGTATTAATTAAAGAACGCCTGCTTAATACCTTTATCACCCGCCAATCGGCAGCGGTAGAAGTGATTGCCGAGGATAATAACAAGGCGCAGGAAATTGCGGAGCAATCCCGTCTGGGTATCCCGCTTTCCATCTCAAGTGATCCGCGTAACCACTTTAATGAAGCTGGCGGCGCATCAGTTGGCTCTGGTGAGTTTTCAAAATGGACTGAAACACTGGGTATGGCGGCACTCGATGACGTGGAGATGGTTAAAAACTTTGCTGATATTATCCGCCAGGAATACCTGGCAGTCGGTATTAACCAGGCACTGCATCCAACTGCGGATGTAGCCACTGAACCAAGATGGGGCCGAGTCAACAGTACCTTTGGTGAAGATGCACTGGTATCGCGCCGCATGACCAGAGCCTATGTACAGGGACTGCAGAATTCAGATACGGATCTGGTTAAAGACGGTGTCTGGGGCGTAGTAAAACATTTTGCCGGAGGTGGTCCGCAGGAAAATGGCCTTGATGCCCATTACTTTGTCGGCAGAAAGCAGGTTTATCCGGGTAATAACTTCGATTACCACCGTATTCCCTTTAAAGGTGCTTTTGAAGCCGGCGTAGCGGGCGTTATGCCCTATTATGGTCTGCCGATTGATGCTGTTGATAAGAGTGGAACAAAGATTGAAGAAGTTGGATTTAACTACAATAAGTACCTGTTGACCGATGTGTTACGTGGTGAAGAGAAATTTGAAGGAGTGGTTCTCTCCGACTGGCTGGTTGCTGGTGACTGTCTGGCTGACGGGCCATGCCAAAATGGTCAACAGACGCTGACGGACAGCGAGATGAATCCATTTGCTTACCTTGCTATGCCCTGGGGTAAGGAAGACGTAGACGCAGCAGAAAGAGCCGCGCAGTTTGTTGAGGCCGGTGTTGATTCATTTGGTGGTATTGATGATCCGTCTGCACTGCTTGCAAGCATTGAGTCCGGGCGTTTACCGATAGAGCGTATTAACCTGTCTGTGAAACGTATTATGGTGAATAAGTTTAAACAAGGCTTATTTGAGTCTCCGATGGTTGATCCGGCTGCCGCCAAAACGATTGTCGGTAAAGCTGAATTCCAGACGGCTGCTGATGATTCGCAACGCCGCTCTGTAACTCTGTTGAAAAATGAAGGCGATGTTTTACCGCTAAAAACAGCCGAGTTAGGCAAGGTGTTTGTAAGCGGCATCGGTGCTGATTTCGCTGCCGCTTATGGTCTGACTGTTGTAGATAAGATGGCTGATGCTGATACCATTATTATCCGCACACAAACCCCGGGACTGCAGGCATTTGCGTGGAACCCATTCGCAATTATAATGCCGATGGGTGAACTTGGCTTTATCTCTGATGATGATTTTGCACTTCGTGATTATGAACTAGCGAAAGATTCGAAGAATGATGCACAGCTTTGTTATCCTGATTCTGAGAAATACCCTGCATTAGACGGCGAAGGAAACCCACACCCGCTTGCAGGAAAAGCTGTCGGCCGATGTGAGTACACTGGCGGCGCAGCATATGACTTAATCTCGGCTGCTATTGATTCGGGTAAACGCGTTATTCTGGATGTGTTTATGATTCGTCCTACCGCATTGGGTAATATTGCAGATGATATTGCTGTTATTACCGCTAACTACGGTACCTCTGATCAAGCATTTTTAGATGTAATCACCAATAAAAATGGTGCACAGCCTGAAGGTAAATTACCGTTTGGTTTACCATTCTCAACGAATGTTGTTGAAGAATTCGGCTTAGAAGATGTGCCGTCTTTTGATGAGCCTGAAAAAGCTAAGATCACTCAGTTCGAGTTTGGCTTTGGTCTGTCGTACAAATAGTTATAAATTAATATTACGGCTTAAATTAAAACCCTAGCTATAAACTAGGGTTTTTTGTCTGTAACCAGGCTTTTTAAACTCTGTAATTTATAACCAGTCGGTTAATGAAATGCCTAAACCAATGGTATTGGTATATTCATTGTATTCAATCATGCTGTTGCCATATCCGCTGAATACCTGCAGATAGCCGCGCAGATTGCCGTGAATCGGGAAACTCCAGGAAAATTCGGTTGAACCTTTACTGAAACCACTCTCGAGATTATTTCTACTGGTTAAGGTAAAAGTACTGCTGCTGCGTTTGTAGATAACGCTCATTTTTCCATGTCCGTAATAATCAAGCAGGTCGGGGTTATTATCTTCTTCTGCAGATTCAGAAATTCGATGCCAGGGGTTTACTACAAAGATAAAATCATTTTTTTCGAATAAAAATTTTGCATCAAAACGGTTCCAGCTTCGTGAGATAGGTTCGCTGCGTCCGTTGGATTGATGGGTAAAACTTAAGGTCGCTAATTTAAATTTCCAGCCGGCACCCAGTTCTTGATCCTGCTGCCATAAAGCAAAAACCTCCGGCTCATAGTTGGTCTCCCTGAACGGTGATGACTGCTCTGTGTTGTAGGCCTGCCAGAAGGAAAGCTGTGTGTAAGCAAAATATACCGAGAGCGGCAGATCTGCTATATTTTGGGCTATCGGCATTTTGAAGCTGATTTGAAATTTCATCTCCATATTTTGTGCCTGGTGATCGTCTCCGGCATTTCGGTAAACATCATAACTGTCTATTTTATCGTTATAGTTAAAGGGTAAAATATAAGTAGGCTTATGCGGCGTGATTGAAAAGTTAACTTGCTCAAGGTTTTTTTCCTGCTGCAGACGTTGATCAACGGCTGACTGCTTAGCTAGAGTGGGGAAACTGTACAAAAGAATAAATAGTGAAAAAATAAAACGCATATCCATCGCCTTAATAATAATGTAAATTTATTTACCTGCGTATAACCAGTAGATTTGGCTGCACAAGATAAGCAAACGCTATAATAGTAGACTGCCAGAGCTTGTTTACAGTCTAACCGCTTGAGGGACAAAATGAAATTAGAAAAAATTCCCTTAACAGCCCTAAAAGGCGTGGGTATAAAAGCTGCTGAGAGGCTGGCTAAAATCGGTTTGAATGATGTATCTGATCTGCTTTTTCACCTGCCCTTACATTATCAGGACCGCACCCGTATCTATCCAATTTCTGATCTGAAAGACGGTATGCAGGTCAGTGTGCAGGGGCGGGTGTTAAGCTGTAATGTTCAGTTTGGCAAACGGCGTATATTAAAGTGTAAAATAAGCGACGGAAGCGGTAGTGTAACGCTGAATTTTTTTAATTTTAATGCTTCACAAAAAAATAGTTTAGAGCAGGGCACCTTAATTAAATGTTTTGGCGAGTTTCGTCGTGGTTATCAGGGCTTTGAAGTAACTCACCCCGATTATTCGAGTCTTGATGCCAAGCTGGAAACTCATGTCGAAGAAACACTTACACCGATTTATCCGACCACCGAAGGGTTAAAGCAGAACAGCCTGCGTAATTTAACTGAGCAGGCTTTGATCCATTTACAGCAGAATAAAATTGCGGAATTAGTACCAACGCACCTGCTGCCTCATCCGATGAATCTTGCCGATGCACTTAAGTATATTCATCGTCCGCCGCCGGATGCCTGTATTGAGCAGCTGGAAGCAAAAACTCATCCTGCGCAGCAGCGGCTGATTGTTGAAGAATTATTAGCCCAGCAGTTGAGCATGCTGACCATGCGTGTGAATGCCCAGCAGCATCAAGCTGCCGCGATTCAGAAAACAGGATTATTACAACAACAGTTATTAAACAGCCTGCCTTTTTCGGCAACGAATGCACAAAACAGAGTCAGCGCTGAGATTCAGAAGGACTTGCAGCAGGCTGTGCCTATGATGCGTTTAGTACAGGGCGATGTAGGTTCAGGAAAAACCTTAGTTGCTGCGCTGGCCGCCCTAAGTGTGATTGAAGCGGGTTATCAGGTTGCTTTAATGGCACCTACTGAGCTGTTAGCTGAGCAGCATTTATTAAATTTTAAGAAGTGGTTCGAGCCGCTTAATATTCGTGTTGGTTTTCTTTCTGGAAAATTGAAAGCCAAAGAAAAGCGTGATCAGTTAGAAAATATCACTCTGGGTTTATCGAAAATGGTGGTGGGAACTCATGCGCTGTTTTCTGAAAATGTACAGTTTAGTAAGCTGGCATTAATTATCGTTGATGAGCAGCACAGGTTCGGAGTGCACCAGCGTTTAGCGCTGCGTGAGAAAGGGCAGTTTGGAGATTTTTCTCCACACCAGCTAACCATGACTGCAACACCTATCCCAAGAACATTAGCTATGACTGCCTATGCAGATCTGAATGTGTCGGTAATCGATGAATTACCGCCGGGCAGAACGGCAGTTAAAACTGTTGCGCTTGCAGATTCAAGACGGGACGAGATTATTCAGCGTGTTTATCAGTCCTGTAAAAATGAAGGGCGTCAGGCTTACTGGGTATGTACCCTGATTGAAGAGTCGGAAGTGTTAGAGTGTCAGGCCGCAGAGGAAACTGCAAATGGACTGCAGCTGTCTCTACCTGATTTACGCATTGGTTTGGTGCATGGGCGTATGAAAGCCATTGAAAAACAGTATGTAATGGACCACTTTAAAGCTGGAGAGTTAGATTTGTTAGTGGCCACCACGGTTATTGAAGTCGGGGTAGATGTGCCTAATTCAAGTCTGATGATTATTGAAAACCCGGAAAGGCTGGGTTTAGCGCAGCTGCATCAGCTGCGCGGACGTGTCGGGCGCGGCAGTACTGCTAGTCATTGTGTTTTACTTTATAAAAATCCATTGTCTAAAACTGCGCAGAAACGTCTGCAGATTTTACGCGAAAGTAATGACGGTTTTTATATTGCCGAGCAGGATCTGGCTATCCGCGGCCCGGGAGAGGTTTTAGGAACAAGGCAGACTGGTGTTGCGGAATTTAAAATTGCAGATCTGCTCCGCGACCAGAGTTTACTGCCGCAGACGCAGCAGCTGGCGCAGACGGTAGTGCACTCTTTTCCCGAGCTGATAACACCGCTGACTAAACGCTGGTTAGGTGATAAAGGACAGTATGCTCATGCCTAGTATGCGCTTTATAAGTCATAGGGCTTATCGTCGCCTGCTGAGCTGTACTTTAGTAGTGGGTTTATTGAGCTTCTCTTTAGGGGCTTTTATTTACTTTTTTGATCTTAACGATTACCGCGGGCTGATCAGTAAACAGATAAGCAGGGCAGCAGGTTATCAGATAAGCTTTGCTGCAGTTGACAGCCGTTTACTCTCTGATTCCCGAATCACTTTTTCAGGGCTGTCGCTAGTGCGGGATAACCGGGAACTTGTATATATTGATACAGTGGAAATTAATATAAACAAGTTAAGCTTGTGGAATCGTCAGTTAGAGCTCGGTCTGCTGCGGTTCAGCGGTATTAAGGTTGAAGGAGATACTGCTGTTTTTGCTAAGCCTGACTCTGAAAGTAAAGATGAACATCAGACAGAGGCTGAGGTTCAACCGCAGCTGATACCCTGGGAGCTGTTTGCAATAGAAAAATTATCTGTTGAGGATCTCAATGTCGATATTACTCAGGCCGGGCAGAGACTGGTTGTTGATAGTGGTGCTTTAAGTACAAAAAATCTGCTGATTATTGAGAACCGCCGGCTTGCCCCTGGTTTTTTTGAAGGTAACTTAAAACTGACCTTAAAAGCCCTTTCTCTGCAGTCTTCAAAGGCTGAAAAGCTTAGCGTTTCTGATCTTGAGCTGGATGCGTTTTTTGCACTGCAGAGCATGCAGGCGGGCTTGGATATTAAGGCGGATGAGCTGGATATCAGCATGAACGGGCAGCAGGCTGCCGCTGCCTATAATACTCAGCTTGCGCTGGCTTTTAACAGGGACAAGCTCAGTATAAAAGAGCTGAGCACAGAAGTGTTTTCTGGAAAACTGCAGCTGCAGGCCGATATACTATTGTCGATAAACATATTAACCAAGCCTGCTTTAGCTGTTAAAACACTAAACGTGCATAATCTGGCGGTAACAGATATGGATTTGACCATTCCTGCTTTACCTGAGCAGCCGATAAAAACAGTGTCAAGTACGCAAAACAGCAGGCCGCTGCCGCTTGAAAACCTGCTGCTGAAACAGATGCTGTTAAAAAATATAAATATCAGCAGTAATAATCCGCAGATACCCTTAGTTGTTAAAAACTTCAGCGGCAGCGTTTCTGATTTTACTCTACTGCATAATTATCAAGTAAAGATGTTACCTGAAGAGGAGAGTAATGCCGGTTCATTTTCCGTGCAGTTTGCTTATCTGCAGTGGATGACGGCAGTTATTGAGCAGTTTGAAATTTCCGGCCGCCTGTCTAAAAATGATCAGGCCGTGTTACTGATCAAGCAGTTATTAAAGGCAGAGGTAGTCAATAAGTGATCAACTTTCTCTGTATCTGCTTTTACGACTTCAGTAACGATTATATCATTCGCGTTAAGATGTAACTTGTTGAACAATAACAGATTTGTAAGTTGTCAGAATAAAATTCTCTATTTTGTTATAATCCCCGCCAGTTTTTAACTTTAATCTAAATAGGGACCCCATGATTGAAAACAACTTTGCCATAACGGCGACGTTTATAACGTATTTAGCCGGAATGTTATTTATCGGATATTACGCATATAAACGCACCAGTAACTCTTCGGATTATTTTTTGGGCGGGCGTACATTAGGGCCATGGCCGGCTGCATTATCTGCAGGCGCTTCAGATATGAGCGGCTGGTTATTACTCGGCTTACCGGGCTATGCTTATGCAGCGGGCATGGAATCGCTATGGCTGGCAGGAGGTTTATTAATCGGCACCTGGGCTAACTGGTTCTTGTCGGCAAAACGCCTGCGTACCTACAGTATTACTACCGATAATTCATTAACACTGCCGGAGTTTATCTCGCGTCGTTTTAATGATAAATCTAAATTAGTACAGACCATAGCCGCTTTTTTCATCTTAATGTTCTTCCTTTTCTACACCAGTTCAGGCCTGGTTGCCGGTGGTAAATTATTTGAAACGGTATTTGGTCTGGATTATACCTATGCAGTAGTTATCGGTGCCGCCTGTGTTGTTTCCTACACTCTGTTCGGCGGTTTCTTAGCGGTTTCCTGGACTGATTTAGTGCAGGGATTATTAATGTCTGCGGCTCTATTAATTGTACCTATTGCCGCGATGCAGGGTGGTTTCGGCCAGCTAAGTGCTGATTTAGCGAATATTAATCCGGAATTATTAACGCTGTGGAATGGTATTGACGGTCAGCCGTTATCTTGGATTGCCATTGTTTCACTGCTTGCCTGGGGGTTAGGTTACTTCGGCCAGCCGCATATTCTTGCGCGTTTTCAGGCAACACGTACCAATAAAGATTTAACCACAGCACGTCGTATTGCAGTGCTCTGGACAGCACTTTCTATGTTTGGTGCGGTCTTAGTAGGCCTTGTCGGTCTTCTTTATATTGAAGGTAATATGGCGGGACAGTTAGCAGACGGCGAAAAAATATTTATGCTGCTGGTAAACGCGATCTTCCATCCTGTTATTGCTGGTATTTTATTAGCCGCGATCCTGGCTGCGATTATGAGTACGGCAGATTCACAGCTGTTAGTTTCATCATCAGCTTTAGCTGAGGATTTCTACAAGCAGCTTATCCGTCCCGATGCTTCGTCATCTGAAGTGATGATGGTTGGACGTCTGGGAGTGATTGGATTATCACTTCTAGCATTGCTCTTAGCCATGGATCCGGATAGTTCAGTACTTGGTCTGGTCTCTTATGCATGGGCCGGTTTCGGTGCTGCATTTGGGCCGGTATTAGTATTAAGCCTGTACTGGAAGCGTATGAACCGAAATGGTGCATTAGCGGGAATTATTGTCGGCGGTATTACTATTGTTGTCTGGAAGCAGTTAACCGGTGGTATTTTTGATCTCTATGAAATTGTACCGGGCATTATCTTTGCCGGCGCGGCTATTGTAATAACCAGTTTAGCAACGGCAGCTCCTGAAAAATCAGTAACCGATCAATTTGAACTGTTTGAAAAGAACTTAGTAGAGTTTGATTAGAACTGCCGCCATGCTGTGCATGACATTTGCCTCACTCCTATGCAGGTTATAGGAATGAGGCATAATGAAAGAGTCTGATATTATGAAATATTAAACTCTTTCAGCTTACGGGTTAAGGTGTTTCTTCCCCAGCCAAGCAGTTTGGCTGCTTCCTGTTTTTTCCCCTGAGTAAAACTCAGTGCCGTTTTTAACATGATCTGCTCAAATTCCGGTAAAGCATTCGCCAATACATTTTCTTTACCTTGTTTTAATTCTGTTAATGTCCATTGCTGTAAATTTTTCTGCCAGACAGGGCTTTCCTGATCTGAGTCTTCGCTCTCCTGCTCATTTAATTCCGGCGGTAAATCGGAAATATGTACCTCCTGGCTGCTTGCCATTACGGTTAACCAGCGGCAGATATTCTCCAGCTGACGCACGTTGCCCGGCCACGGAAGCTGACTCAAATATTCTTTTGTTTCCGGTGTAAGCTGTTTGCTTTTAACATTTAATTCTGTGGCGATATTATTTAAAAAATGTAATGCGAGCAGACTGATATCTTCTCTACGCTCTTTCAGTGAAGGCAGCTGCAGACGAATCACATTAAGACGGTGGAAAAGATCTTCACGGAAATCACCACTTTGTACTTTTTTCTCTAAATTCTGATGGGTGGCTGCAATAATCCGCACATCCACTTTAATGGCATGGTGGCCGCCGACTCGGTAGAACTGACCGTCTGCTAGTACGCGTAATAAACGGGTCTGCACATCTAAGGGCATATCACCGATTTCATCTAAGAAAAGCGTGCCGCCGTCAGCCTGTTCAAAACGGCCTTGTCGATTAGCAGCTGCGCCGGTAAAAGCGCCTTTTTCATGGCCGAACAGTTCTGCTTCAATCAGCTCCTTGGGAATGGCCGCCATATTCAGAGCGATAAAAGTATTTTCTTTACGCGGGCTGTGTTTATGTAGAGCATGTGCAACCAGCTCTTTGCCGGTACCGGACTGGCCGTTAATTAATACACTCATGCTGGATCGGGATAAACGTCCGATTATGCGAAAAACTTCCTGCATAGCCGGTGCTTCACCGATAATTTCCGGTGTTGAAACCATTACTTCAGGTTTCTTCTTCTGCTTTAATTCAATGCTGTGACTGATTGCACGCTGAATAAGAGCCGTTGCTTCGTGAATATCAAAGGGTTTAGGAAGATACTCAAATGCACCGCTTTGGTAGGCATTGACTGCACTGTCTAAATCACTATGGGCGGTCATGATAATAATCGGGATTAACGGAAAGCGTTCGTGAATACGCTCCATTAACGCTAAGCCGTCAATACCCGGCATGCGTACATCAGAGATGATCACTTCCGGCTGCTCTATCTGCAGCTGGCGCCATAAACATTCACCGTCAGGAAAACTGGCGTGTTCAATATTTTCACTCTTTAATGTGCGTTCTAAAACCCAGCGAATTGCATGGTCATCATCTACTATCCAGGCTGTTGCCATCTGTTAGTTCTCTTTTAAAGTGTCATGGGTAAATAGATAAGGAATTCGGTATGCCCTGGTGTACTCTGGCATTCAATACGTCCGTTATGCTGCTTAATCAGCTCCTGCGCAATAGACAGGCCAAGTCCTGTGCCGTCACTTCTTCCAGTTACCATAGGGTAAAAAAGTGTGTCTTTTAAGTGATTGGGAATCCCCGGTCCGTTGTCGATAATTTTGATTTCTGTCGCCAGGCGCTGCGGTAACCCGTTGATGGTGATCTGATGTGCAGTGCGCGTTCGCAGGGTTATTTCAGCTCCGTGTTTGTTATCCGGTATCAGCGCCTGTACAGCGTTCTGAATAATATTCAAAAATGCCTGCTGCAGCTGATCGGACTGTATTTCAAAGTCGGGAATGCTTGGATCGTAATCCAGATGGATTGTAATATGCTCCGGCAGATCCAGCTGCACTAATTTTCGTACTTTTTCGAGTACCGAATGAATATTATCTGCTGCGCGCAGGCCCATTTTCTGCGGACCTAACAGACGGTTTACCAGCGCACTTAAACGGTCTGCCTGCTCAATAATAATCTGAGTAAATTCTTTAAGTTCAGGATCCGCTAATTCAGTCTCTAATAGCTGTGCTGCGCCGCGTAATCCGCCTAACGGGTTTTTTATTTCATGGGCAAGTCCGCGTACCAGCTCCTGAGCCGCTTTCTGCTGGTGTTCCTGATAATAGACCTGACTGAATTTTCGCTGCTGTTCAATACAGCGTATTTCAATAATGGCATACTGATTATTGTCAAAGTTCAGATGGGTTGCGCTTAAAGCAGTTAAAGTAGGTAAACCGTCAATGACTAAAGTGACTTCATTTTCAGTAAAGGCGCTTTTGCTGATAAAGAGCTTTTCAATTGAAGCCGGATTAAAATGATAATGTGCTGCCAGCTGCTGCAGGCTCTGCTGGTAGAGGCGCTGAGTACTTTGTGATAATAATAGTTCACTGGCCGGATTGGCATAAATCAGCTTCAGATCTGAGCTGATAACAACAAAAGCAGTATTTGCTTCTTCGAGTATTGCTAAAGGAAAACCTACTGCCTGGCTGCTTAACATTATTACCTGTCATTAATTAATATTGGCTTTAATGGCTCCAACAGTTGCGCGTTGAAGATGAACTGTGACTATCTGCGTTTTAGCCAGCACATTACCTTTTTCATCAAGCAGTTGAACCTGCACTTGATGTGTTCCCCGGTCAATGTTTCTAGCACTCATTGTCGGAGATATCTGCGGACCACCTAAGGCTTTTCCGTCTAGGTACAGCTGCAGTTTCTGCGTATTTTCTTTTTCCGGCGTTGTTTTCACGTGCACGTTGATTGTGCCGTCGTTACTGCGTAAAGCCATATCATCCTGCGGTGATGTTATGGTTGCCTGATACTCAATAGCCGGCTCACTGTCTTCAAACTCATCATCCAGTGATAATTCATTTTCAGTATCCGTTTTGAGCGCCGGATCACTGGAGAATAAATTTTCATTTTTAACTTTAACTTCTTCAGTACCGGGGACCGCCGTATCTGAAAAATGGCTGTTACCGTCTTCATCAATCCAGTGATAAATTTTAGTCTCTGCCACTGTAGCAAAACTAGAACAAAGAAAAATTAAAACTGCCGTGCAAAAAATTGAATATTTCATAATAAAAACCCCAAATACAATTGATTTAATTGTGAGCCATCATTGTATTTTAGGCAATAAAAAACCCGCTTTGCTGCGGGTTTTATCACTCGAAGCGCCGAATTTGTCTATCAAACACTTTGAATTAACTTAAAAAGTCTAACTATACAGCTCAGCTGTAATCAAGTTGTGGTGCATTTACCGTCTGCTTGAGGTGAATATCAAGCAGACACTGCAGCCGAATTGATTATACGCTGTAGTACAGGTCGAATTCTTTTGGATGTGTTGCACGAGAAACGGCTTCACATTCAGCAGTTTTAAGCGCAATGTATGCATCGATTGAGTCATCAGAGAAGACACCGCCTGCCGTTAAGAATTCACGGTCTGCATCAAGAGCTGCAAGAGCTTCTTCAAAAGAAACAGCTACCTGCGGGATTGCATCAGCTTCTTCTTTCGGAAGATCGTAAAGATCTTTATCTAGTGAGTCACCAGGGTGAATCTTGTTTTTGATACCGTCAAGACCTGCCATTAACATTGCAGCGAAACCTAGGTAAGGGTTCATTGTCGGATCTGGGAAACGTACTTCAATACGTGCCGCTTTTGGTGATGGTACTACAGGAATTCGGATTGAAGCAGAACGGTTACCGGCAGAGTAAGCCAGCATTACAGGTGCTTCAAAATGCGGCACTAGACGTTTGTACGAGTTAGTTGACGCATTTGTGTAAGCATTAAGTGCTTTAGCATGTTTAATGATACCGCCGACGTAGTAAAGCGCCATTTCAGAAAGGCCGCCGTACGAATCACCAGAGAACAGGTTAACGCCGTCTTTACCAAGAGACTGGTGACAGTGATTACCTGAGCCGTTATCACCAATAATTGGTTTAGGCATAAATGTAGCTGTCTGACCGAATGCGTGCGCCACATTATGTACTACATATTTGTAAATTTGGATTTCATCGGCTTTTTCAACCATAGTGTTGAAACGACAAGCGATCTCATTCTGGCCGGCTGTTGCTACCTCATGGTGATGCGCTTCAACAACAAGACCCATCTCTTCCATGATTAAACACATAGCGCTGCGGATGTTTTGAGCAGAGTCAACAGGTGCTACCGGGAAGTAACCGCCTTTAACACCAGGACGGTGACCTGTATTACCATCTTCGTATGCAGTGCCTGAGTTCCATGCTGCTTCTTTAGCATCAATTGAGAAGAATGAACCCTGCATTGAGTTACCGTATTTAACATCATCAAATAGGAAGAATTCTGGTTCAGGACCAAATAAAACTGTGTCTGCAATACCGGTTGAACGCATGTACGCTTCAGCACGTTTAGCAACTGAACGCGGATCACGATCGTAACCCTGCATTGTTTTTGGTTCTAAAATGTCACAACGTAAGTTAAGCGTTAAATCATCCGTGAACGGGTCGATAACAGCTGTTGCAGGAACCGGCATTAATACCATGTCTGAATCTTGAATGCCTTTCCAGCCGGCGATTGAAGAACCATCGAACATTTTACCTTCGTCGAAGAAGTCTTCAGTAATCTGATGGAATGGAACAGATACGTGTTGCTCTTTACCGTGTGTATCAGTAAAGCGTAAATCAACGAATTTTACGTCTTGCTCTTTAATTAAATCAAGAACATCTTGTGCTGTTTGTACTGACATGTTTAGAACCTCAATTGACATCAAAATGATGAATAACCATAACAAAAATAATCTATGACACAAGTAAGCTAAAATCGTGCCAACTTGGGAAACTCTTATTTTATCGGTATTTATTGTGATTATTAGCTAATTACCCGCCAAATGGCGCACCATGTTGGTGCGCCAGTGCCCCTGGTTGGTGCTTTGTGTTGTTCTGCTCCCTTTAGCAAGAGAAAAACACCTAAATGAAGCAGATATCCTAATTGTGACCGAGTTAAAACTTTCTATTTTTGAAATTATGGTTACAATGTGCGCGTTTATACCAATTAGATAAGTTCAGCGCTGGAAATTACTTCTGCCGCTAGATTCATCTAATTGGTATTTTTATTAATAGTTACTTTTGAGGCGCATCATGTCGTTAGATAAATTAAGAAATATTGCCATTATTGCTCACGTTGACCATGGTAAAACTACCCTTGTTGATAAACTGTTAGAGCAGTCTGGAACATTAGATTCACGCGGCGGCTCTGAAGAGCGCGTAATGGACTCTAACGATTTAGAGAAAGAACGTGGTATTACAATCCTGGCTAAAAACACTGCTATTGAGTGGAATGATTACCATATCAATATCGTAGATACTCCTGGACACGCCGATTTCGGTGGTGAAGTAGAGCGTATCATGTCTATGGTAGACAGTGTTTGTCTTATCGTTGATGCAGTTGACGGCCCAATGCCGCAAACGCGTTTTGTAACACAAAAAGCATTCGCATACGGACTTAAGCCGATTGTTGTAATTAACAAAATCGACAAACCAGGTGCTCGCCCTGAATGGGTTATGGATCAGGTATTTGATCTGTTTGATAATCTTGGTGCAACTGATGAACAGTTAGACTTTAAAGTGGTTTACGCGTCTGCGTTAAACGGCTGGGCAAATGCTGAGTCTGAAGAGCCGACAGAAAACATGGAATCACTATTCCAGGCTATCGTAGACGGTGTTGCTGCACCAGAAGCTGATCGTGACGGTGATTTCCAGATGCAGATTTCGCAGCTTGATTACAACTCATACGTAGGTGTTATCGGTGTTGGACGTGTTACTCGCGGTAGCGTTAAAGTTAACCAGCAGGTAACTATTGTTGGTTCTGATGGTAAAGAGCGTAAAGGAAAAGTGGGTCAGGTATTAGGTTACTTAGGTCTTGAGCGTCATGATGTTGAGCTTGCACAAGCGGGTGACATTATTGCAATCAGTGGTTTAGGCGAACTTAAAATCTCTGATACTATCTGTGCGCAGAATAATGTTGAAGCAATGCCTCCTTTAAGCGTTGATGAACCAACGGTAACCATGACTTTCCAGGTAAACACTTCACCATTCTGTGGTAAAGAAGGTAAATACGTTACATCACGTAATATCCTTGACCGTTTACAGAAAGAGCTGGTACATAATGTTGCACTTAAAGTTGAAGAAACTTCTGATCCGGACAAATTCAAAGTATCTGGTCGTGGAGAATTACACTTAGGTATCTTAATCGAGAACATGCGTCGTGAAGGTTACGAGCTGGCTGTATCTCGTCCTGAAGTTATCGAGCGTATGATTGACGGTCAACTGCATGAGCCGATGGAAACATTGACCATTGACTGTGAAGATCAACACCAGGGTTCTGTAATGGAGCAGTTAGGTATCCGTAAAGCGGAACTAACTAATATGACGCCAGATGGCAAAGGCCGTGTACGTTTAGACTTTATGATTCCAAGTCGTGGTTTAATCGGTTTCCAGACTGAATTCATGACATTAACGTCTGGTTCTGGTCTTCTATACCATAGCTTTGATCATTACGGTCCGCATAAAGGCGGTACAATTGGTCAGCGTCAAAATGGTGTATTAGTTTCTAACGCGACTGGCAAAGCGGTTACTTACTCTTTATTCTTCTTACAAGATCGCGGCCGTCTGTTCCTTGGTCATGGTGTTGAAGTATATGAAGGTCAGATTATCGGTATTCATAACCGTGCTAACGATTTAACAGTTAACTGTGTACGTGGTAAACAGTTAACTAACGTACGTGCATCTGGTACCGATGAAGCGCAAGTACTTTCTCCTGCAATCAAATTAACACTTGAGCAGGCGCTTGAGTTTATTGATGTTGATGAGCTGGTAGAAGTGACACCGGAAAGCATTCGTATTCGTAAGAAACTACTTACTGAAAACGAACGTAAACGTGCGGCACGTCCAGCTAAATCTTAATTAGTTAGAAATAACTGATTAATAAGGTCTTACTTCGGTAAGGCCTTTTTTTTATCTATAATTTAAAGGTATAGTGAGATCATGCCAACGAGTAAGGACAAAGCAGATGGATAAGCAGTTTATTTTCGATAAAGCTAAGATGGTATATTCGTACTTAATATTTCTACTACAGCGCTGTCAGCAGGATAATATTAAGGTACCGGCAGGGCACCTTGCCTATGTCA
The DNA here is from genome assembly GCF_000381745.1 of Psychromonas ossibalaenae ATCC BAA-1528. Classification (GTDB taxonomy): domain Bacteria; phylum Pseudomonadota; class Gammaproteobacteria; order Enterobacterales; family Psychromonadaceae; genus Psychromonas; species Psychromonas ossibalaenae. Next base: position 54,620 of record NZ_KB906973.1, read on the forward strand.
CTCTATTATCAATTGTGCCTTGTTTAGCTGTTGTTTTTTATATGCTTTCAGCTTTCCCGATGTTCTCTGAGCTAAATAAGATTATTGAAGATCTTATTTATAATAACTTTGTGCCGACATCCGGTGATGCCATCAAAGTACATATGAGCGGATTTATAGAAAATACCAAAAAGATGAGCATGATGGGGATTGCATCACTGATTGTGATTGCTCTGCTGCTTATTTCTACTATTGACCAGACTATTAACCGTATCTGGCGCTGTACCAATAAGCGTCCTCGGATACAGGCTTTCACTATCTACTGGACGATTCTTAGTCTTGGGCCGATTATTATCGGCGGCAGTATTGCTTTAAGTTCTTATCTTTTTGCGATTGTTCAGGATGATGGTTTTCTTTCGATCGGGCAAAGGCTGCTTAGTTTTATGCCTTTTATTTTTTCCTGGTTAGCTTTTGCCGGTGTGTATAATTTAGTGCCTCATCAGCGGGTTAGTTTCCGTTATGCTTTAACAGGCGGTTTTGCGGCTGCTGTTTTATTCTCTTTAGCCACCGACCTGTTCACCTTATATATCACTAACTTCCCATCACAGCAGATAATATACGGTGCACTCGCTGTGATTCCTATTCTCTTTGTGTGGATTTATTTCAGCTGGTTAATTGTTTTAGTCGGAGCGGAAGTAACAGCGACATTAGATGAATTTTCAAATAGAAAAGCAATACAAACAGATCCTGGAGCGGAAATATGATTGCCCTTATTCAGCGTGTCAGCCATGCAAATGTGGATGTCGCCGGTAAAACAGTTGGAAAAATTGACGGCGGTTTATTAATTTTGTTAGGTGTTGAAAAAGATGACGATGAAAAAAAATGTAAACGTCTGGCTGAGCGCGTATTGGCTTATCGGATATTTGCCGACAGTGAAGATAAAATGAATCTTAATGTGCGCCAGGCCGAAGGCAGTTTATTAGTTATCTCGCAGTTTACGCTGGCGGCCGATACAAAAAAAGGAAACCGTCCGGGGTTTTCTTATGGTGCCGAGCCGCAGGAAGCAGAGCGCCTTTATGAGTTGTTTAATAAAAATTGTGCAGATACGGGCATCAAGGTAGAGAGCGGCGAGTTTGCCGCTGATATGCAGGTTTCATCAACTAATGACGGACCGGTAACATTCTGGCTGCAGGTATGAGCACAGCTTTGTTTATTTTTTGTTAAACTTATCGCATAGTACGCTGTCTATACGGTTCATTTCTTAATATGAGATTTATACATGTTACGTGTTAACTACTTTACCCTGATATTCTGCGGTTTTACTTTGTGCTTTTCTTCGCTGTTATCTGCCGCCGACAAAAATAAAACTGAGTCTACTATGAAATCTTTTGAAATTATCAATGAGTCGATTATGCAGAGTCCAAATGATAATCGCCGTTATCAGAAGATTCGTTTGAGTAACGATCTTGAAGTGCTGCTGGTATCCGATCCTGATTTAGAAAATAGCTCTGCGTCGTTATCGGTACCGGTAGGCAGCATGCATAATCCGGACAGTCAGCTTGGTCTTGCACATTATTTAGAGCACATGTTGTTTCTGGGCTCAGAGCGTTACCCTGTTATCAATGAATACAGTAAGTTTATGAGTCAACATGGCGGTTATACTAATGCTTATACATCTCAGGAGAGCACTGTTTACGGTTTTGAAGTTAATGACAGCTCCTTTGATGAAGCTTTAGATCGTCTTGGTGATGTTATGCGTGCGCCATTGCTCGATGAAAAATATGCTGAAAAAGAAAGACATACGGTAAATGCAGAACATAAAACCTATTTTGATAACGATATGCGTAAACTTTACGCTCTGCAGCGTTATACCTTGAATCCTGATTATCCAGCGGCACGCTTCAGTACCGGAGATTTAACCACGCTGATCGATAAACCGGGCAGTAAACTACAGCAGGAGCTGGAACAGTTTTTTGCGGAGTACTATTCAGCTAATTTAATGAAAGTCGCACTGACCGGGCCGCGTTCAATTGAAGAACTGCAGAAAGCTGCTAGTGAATACTTAACACAGATCCCAAATAAAAATGCGCAGAAACCGGTTATCGTGACCCCCATGTTAACGGCAGAAGAGTTGGCACTAAAAGTGGAAATGAAACCCACAGCAGACTTGAAGATACTGCAGGTTAACTTTTTAGTGCCTAGCGTAAAAGATGAATATATGTATCAGCCAGGTGGTTATCTCAGTCGTCTTCTCGGTTCGGATCATAAAGGCGGTTTGTCTGATTATCTGCAGAAAGCAGGTTTAGCTGATTCTGTCATGTCCAGTTTTTATGCGCCACATAGCGAACAGTACTCTAAATTTTCTATGCAGTTCAAGTTAACAACTAAAGGTTTAAAAGAGCAGGATACTATTATCGCCAGTCTGTTTGCTTTCATAGACTTAATTAAAGAACAGGGCATTAATGAACAACAGTATCAGGAGCAGAAAAAAAGTTTAGATCAACGTTTTGAATTTTTAACTAAAAATTCTGGTTTTAATTATGTAATGGCATTATCGGCGAATATGCAGGTATATCCGAGCCGTGATCTGCTGTTTTTTCCATATCGTCTGGACAGCTTTAATGAAAAATTTATCGCTCAACTCTTATCTTATTTAACGCCTGAAAACAGCCGACTATTTGAATTAAGTCCGCAGGCGAAAGGCGGTACACAAATTCCATATTATCAAGGGGAGTATGCTAAAAGTGCTGTTACAGTCGAGACTCAGCAGGCCTGGTTAAAGCAGGCTGAAACAATTGAACTGGTACTGCCGAAAAGTAATGAATGGCAGCCGGAAAATTTAACTTTGGTAAAAAAACAGCAGACTGAAAAAGCGCTGCAGCTGGTTAATAAACCAGGTCACTCAGTGTGGTTTCAACAAAGTGAATATATTGATGAGCCGAAAGCGATTATTAAATTACAGCTTAACAGTAATATAGCTGATCAGAGTGCTAAATCTCGTGTGACCATGAACCTGCTCCTGAATATGCTTAGAAAGCAGTTTGCAGAGCTGAATTTTGTCACGCAGGAAGCGGGATTAGGTTTTGCTCTGAGCAGTTCAAACGGCCTGGTGATCAGTACCTCAGGATACAGCGATAAACAGGATAAACTGCTGCTGACGGTATTAAAACAGCTGAAAAATGCTGAATTTAGTGAACAGTCACTCACTCTTGCAAAGCAGGATATGCATAGGCGGCTGAATAATAAAGCGAAAATTAAAGCGATGGATCTGGCGCTTGATGGTTTCAGGCAGGTTGTGCGTCAGCCGGCATGGTCTGATCAAACTCTGCTTGCAGAGGTAGAAACTCTGACCTTAAATGATGTTGATTTGTTTATCAAACAGTTGTTTGACAGTTCGGCTTTACGTCTGATTGCGTTAGGTAATTTAACAAGCAGTCAGGTGCTTGAATTAAGTGCATCCGTAGAAAAAATGGTAAATGTTCAAGCTGACGATTTTTATGTTATTAAACGTTTAAATGCAGACCTTAATCAGGGGGCATTAAACTATCAGTTAAGCTCCGAAATGCAGGATGACGCGTTAGCAAGTATTTATCTTACAACACAGAAAGGCGATAAGCCCCTGGCTTCCGCTGAACTGTTGAATAAGATACTGCGCCCGGCTTTTTACGATCAGATCCGTACGCAGGAACAGCTGACTTACTCTCCGTTTACTGCTACTTTTCCTGTAAATGATCATGTTGCCTTCGGCCTGTTTACGCAAAGTCCAGCAGCCAGCAATGCACAGCTGCATCTTCGTTTTAATGCTTTTCTGGATAATTTTAAAAAGGTTATTGAAGCAACCGGTGAAGACAAATTCGCCGCCATTAAAAAAGCGCATATTGCTAATTACTTAGCGAAACCTACAGCAATGTCAGGAGAATTTGCTTACCTGATTAATGAGTGGTTAAGTGTTAAAAAAGAGATAAATAATAAACAGGTTTATATTCAGTGTCTGCAGGAAACTTCATTAGCTGATATCACCAAGTTTTATCAGGATGTTTTTGTGCACAAGGGTAAGACCCAGTCTGTTTTCATTCAGGTACAGGGGGAGAAGTTCATAAAAGAGCCTCGTTTAACTGTCTCTGGTGAAGTGAAGATTACTGATATAGATAAATTACCCAAGTAACGGGTATATATAGAGTCTCTGCTCACAAAACCATCTAAAGACTCAGTTGTTTAAGTTACTTGTTTGATAAAATATTGATCAAACAGGTGGCTTAAGTTTCAGAGTGTATTTTTCATGATCCCTTTTATTTTACTCTTTCGTAAATCATTAATATCAGTTTTTGGTATTCTTGTAACCTGTTTAACATTTTCTGCCGCCGCTGCTGATATATCTTTCACTGAACAGGAGAGGTTATATTTACAAAATGCTCCAGTCATTAAGGTACATGCAGAAAAATCATGGCACCCTTTTAACTTTACCGAACATAACCAGGCCAAAGGTTATTCTAATGATTTGATTCGCCTGGTTGCACGAAAAGCCGGCTTAAAAATACAGTTTGTGCCGGGTTATCATTGGAATGATTATCTAGGCATGCTGGAAAATGGTGAAATCGACTTAATCACCAATATTAAGATCACTCCAGAACGTGAACAATATGCTCTTTTTACCCAGTATAATCCGTTAAAAGCAATTGACGGTCTGCTCACTTCTAATGAGAAATCTCACTATGCAGACTTTAAATATTTGAAGGATAAAAATATAGCAGTGGTTCGCGGTTTCTCATATGAGGAGTTAATGCGCACTCACTATCCTGAGATTAATCTGCTTTTAACCAACAGTACAGAAGAGTCCGTTGAGCAGCTGGTACTAGGTCATGTTGATGCGGTTTTGGATTCCTATGCGGTGCTTAACTATTATATTCAGCGCTACTTTATCAGCGGCGTAAAAAACGTACCGCTATTTGATCATTATGTCTTTAATCATCTGCATCAATATATGGGCGTTCATAGAAGTAATCCTGGTTTACGTGATATTTTAAATAAAGGTTTATTAGCGGTTACGGATGAAGAATTAGTTCAATTACAGAAAAAATGGTCTATTTCTGAAGAGCAGAATGAACAGTTTGTAGATACCAGCTTTCAGCAGAAAATGCCCGAATTCAGTGAAACTGAGCGTCGTTATCTGCAGCGTAAGGGGGATCTGAATATGTGCGTTGATCCGAACTGGCTGCCTATAGAAGGAATTCGGGACGGACAGTATGTCGGTATGGGTGCTGATTTTCTACAGCTGTTTAAGCAGCGCATTGCTAATGAGGTACATCTGATCAAAAGCAGCTCGTGGACGGAAACTCTACAGTTATTTAAAGAGGGAAAGTGTGATTTTATTCCGGTGATCAGCCGAAGTGAAAAACGCGAACGTTATTTGGACTTTTCATACCCTTATTTGCGTTTTCCACAGGTGCTGGTGACGAAAAAAGAACGTTCAATACACAAGCTTGAGCAGGTATTAGATAAACCCTTAGGCATTGTTAAAGATTATTCCTATAAGGATGTATTTGAAGAAAATTATCCGCAGGGCAATCTGCGCGAGTTTTCATCGCAGCAGGCAGGGCTAAACGCGGTTGAGAGCGGAGAAATTTACGGCTTTATTGATTCTCTTCCTGTGATGGTCAGACAGATTCAAAAATATTACCCGGAACTTAAAATTGCTGATAAGTTTGAACATAAATATGCTTTATCTCTAGCTGTTCAGGAATCTAATCGTGTTTTACTTGGCGTTTTTAATAAGGTAATAGCAAGCATTTCAGTGCGGCAGCACGAGGAGATTATCAACCGCTGGCAGCCTTTGGTTTATGACAAAAAAAACAGTTTAACCTGGTTGTGGTCTGTTTTAGCCGCCGCCGCCGTGATCTGTTTTATCTTCGTTTGGCGTTCGCTGTTATTAACCCGGACGAACCGCCAGCTCCTTGATATGCAGGAAAAACTGCAGCAGTTGGCGATGCGCGATACTCTGACCGGGCTGCCTAATCATTATTACTCTACTGAGGTGCTGAATAAGGAATGGGCGAGGGCAAGGTGTTCTAAGCTGCCGCTCTCTGTGGTGATGCTGGATATCGATCATTTTAAGAGTTTTAACGATCAATATGGACGACTTGCAGGTGACAGCTGTTTAATTGAATTGGCCCGACGTCTGCAGGAGGTCATTAACCGTCCGGCGGATCTATTAGCGCGTTACAGTGGAGAGGAGTTTATTGTGATCCTGCCTGAAACTAGTGACAAAGGGGCACAGGCGCTGACTGTTGATCTGTTTGCTGTACTGCAGCGATGGGCGTTACCGCATAAAGGTTTACCTTCCTCGTCTGTTTTAACTATGAGTGCGGGCTGCGCAACACTTGTTTATGATGACAAATATCAGGCGGATGAACTGCTGCGCAGGGCAGACAGCGCATTATTTAAAGCTCAGGAAAAAGGTTATAACCAGATGGTGCAGTATGGAAATAATTAGTCTCTTTTCAACTGGCCTTGATTCATTTTGATCTTATCTACAGCCCGTTTTTCAGCAGGGCTGTGAATTAGCATCTTGAATTAGAATGGGTATAATAAGCACTCATTTTCTAAGAAGGCTTTTTAATTTATGCGCCCTAGCAACCGTACTCCAGAGCAAAACCGCGATATCAAAATCACTCGTAATTACACTGAATATGCTGAAGGATCAGTATTAATTGAAGTGGGTAATACTAAGGTACTTTGTAACGCATCTGTTTCAGATTCAGTGCCTCGTTTTTTAAAAGGTAAGGGTAAAGGTTGGGTAACGGCTGAATATGCAATGTTACCACGTGCAACTCATACTCGTAATATGCGGGAAGCGGCTAAAGGTAAGCAGGGCGGACGCACCTTAGAAATTCAGCGCCTGATAGCACGTTCATTACGTGCCGCGGTTGACCTTGAAGCTTTAGGTGAAAATATGATCACTGTTGATTGCGATGTTATTCAGGCAGACGGCGGTACACGTACGGCATCTATTACCGGTGCATGTATCGCATTAGCTGATGCGCTTAACTGGATGGTTAAGGAAGGGAAATTGAAAACAAGTCCGCTTAAGCAGATGATTGCAGCTGTTTCTGTAGGTATCTACAAAGGTACGCCGGTATGTGACTTAGATTACGATGAAGATTCGAATGCCGAAACAGATATGAATGTAGTGATGACAGATAGCGGTGGTATGATTGAGATTCAGGGCACTGCAGAAGACGGCGCATTCAGCCACGAAGAGCTTCTTGCTATGTTAAGCCTTGCAAAAGACGGTATTGAGACATTAATCGCTGAACAGAATAAAGCATTAGCAGGAGAATAATTCGGATGAAAGATTATCAGAAAGAGTTTATTGAATTTGCAATCGAAAAAGAAGTGCTTAAATTTGGAGAATTCACATTAAAATCAGGCCGTACCAGTCCTTACTTTTTTAATGCAGGGCTGTTTAACAGTGGTTTGGATTTGGCGCGCTTAGGACGTTTCTACGCAGCCGCATTAATGGATTCTGGTATTGATTACGATCTTCTGTTTGGTCCTGCTTATAAAGGTATTCCAATTGCGACAACCACAGCAGTTGCATTAGCAAATGATTACGATTTAGACCTGCCGTACTGCTTTAACCGTAAGGAAGCGAAAACTCACGGTGAAGGCGGCAGCTTAGTCGGCTCTGATCTTAAAGGGAAAATAATGCTGGTTGATGATGTTATCACGGCTGGAACCGCTATTCGTGAATCAATGGATATCATTCAAGCGCACAATGCAGAGCTCGCTGGTGTATTGATTGCCTTAGATCGCCAGGAAAAAGGTAAAGCAGAGCTTTCTGCGATTCAGGAAGTTGAACGAGATTACGGTGCTAAAGTTATTTCAATTGTGCAGCTGGGAGATTTGGTAACTTATCTGCAGGCTAAACCAGAAATGCAGGAATATCTTCAATCCGTTCAGGCATATCGTGAGAAATACGGCGTTTAGAGTTTATTTGTAAATTCAAACAGCCCCGGAAAACCACTATTTATAGTGGTTTTTTTATATCTTACTTTTAGCTGCAGTATCTCTTAGATGATGTAGATCCTGATAGGTTATTGACTGCAGTTCATGGTGCTCTTTTAAAAAGATATTCAGTTTTTCCAGCGAGTAGGGGGTTAAGCTTTTAGGGTGGCCCATAACATTAAAAACAGCGTGCGGATCTGCTTTATTTTTATGCTCGTTAAGTGCTTTATCTAGTTGTCCGGCCTTACAGCCGTCAAGTGATACAGGACCGCAGGTTGTTCTGCTTAAGCGCTGTATATAATAACTTTTGTCGTGAATGATAGCCTTACCGTCACCAAATGGAGAAAATTTACTGCTGGAAAGCTGCTTGTGAAATGCAAGTTTCCAAAAAAACAGCGGAGATGTTTTAATGGCACTGATAGGCAGTTCGGTAAAATATCCGTCCTGCTGCTCTGTTAACGGATCATCCGTGAAGCGCCACCAGGCCTTGTCCGGCATTCCTTTAAAATTAAAACTGCGACTGGGATCATCACAGCAACCGTCTGTAAACAGGGTGCTGTCTAACCAAATATTATTATTTTCAAGTGACTGTTTAATTTCTTCAAAAGGCTGAAGGCACCAGCCCCCTGCACGAAAAGCAAATATTTCCTGTTCAGTGCATGATTCAAGCTCCTGCTTATAGCTTGTCACTATTTCATCCTGCTCCTGAGGGCAAAAATCATGTAGGCGGTAGCGTTTAGTATTAATTAGCCAGCCTTCGCTGCTGTAGCTGCTGTCCTGCCAGTGCGGATGGATATGCAGCTGTATATCGTGACCCTGTTCGGAAAGTGACTTCAGCTGCTTTTTTACTGATGCGTATTGATCTGTCAGGATAGGAAAATCAGCGCTGTATTGTTTGAGCTTAATTAAAAAACCGGCATCAACAAACAGGCTTATTTTGGTGTCATATTTATTTACAACATTAAGTAAATACTGGGTAGGCCGGATCAGGCTGTGTTCGACACTGCCGCTTTTATTACCAAAAAAAAGTTCATAATCTAAGCTGATCAGTAATTTAACTTTTTTCTTTGCCATTTTGTTTATTCCAATTATTTTTCCACGTATAAATAATAGTTCTTTTTCAGTGAGTTGTTATTGGCGGAAACTGTGAAGTTTCGACAATCTCTGTCTTTGGGTATTGGTCGCATGTTGGTATGCAGAGAAAAGCCCTAGAGCAATAAAAATCGTTCCAGGGCTTTTGTAATGATGATGCTACTTTAGTCTAGCTTTACTGTTTTTTGTTACGGCGGGCAAAACCAAAACCAATTAATGCCAAGCCCAATAGAGCAGCACCTGCCGGAGCGGGAACGGTTGCGGAGAAGGTTGTCTTTCTGCCTTCCCTCACTTGACTTGTGTATGTCCACTGAGCCGCAGTATCAAGATAGTTAGCATGGTGTAGAGTCCCATTCCCGGTAACTACTATGCCCTCTCCATCTACGACGTTCTTAACGACTACATCAAGATCAAAAGTAAAACCATTTACGACCCATAGCGCATTGACAGGTCCAATAGACGGCATGTCTAGAAAAGTAACTGCCATACCCTCGCTGCCTATAAAATTACCAGTTGTTAATGCTGCTAAAACAGTGGAAAAATCAATTTTAGTCACTACCCCAGCAACAACCGTATTGCTTGAAGTACCGAAAAAATCAATTGAACCATCTATTTCCTGTAGTGGGAGTGCCGATACTGTTAAGCTGCTAAGTAAAAGCATTGTTGATATAAAAAATGTTGAAATAAATTTTTCCATTTCATTCCCCTCACTAATAATCACTTATGGTACGAACATAAATTTGTACTACTTTCCATAACTACAGCATAAATAGTGCCAAATTAGTAAATGTTATTTTTATCATATGCTTATATGTTTTTCTTGGCGCTCGGAAAAATTAATTGTAAAGTTTCTCGTCAGTTAAAGTCGAGATTTGGCTTAATGACTGTATACAGCCTGGAAAGCAGCTGCGAAAGGGGGGCTAGGCATATGTGTGCTGTAACCCACAGATGTTTTTGCTGGTTATTTGATGTTTGGAATTGTAACTATTTGATTATAAATAGAAGTTGTTTTGTTGTTATATGCTCCGTAAGAGATTACCTGAGATAATTACTCCCTCTTTATTTGCAGTCAGTGTAATATTTTTCGACATTAGCAGGATCAAACAGTTAGTATTAATGAAAGTCATTATGAAATGCTATATACCCAGGCAGTCCGGGTATGCAGCATTTCAAATTCAGGTTTCTCTGAACAGCAAACTAGTTTACTGTTTTATTATTGATTTGCCTTAAGTGCTCTTTGATTGCCTGCTCATCTGGCGCGAGCTGCACAGCCTTCTCGATTAACGCTTTACCAGCAGCTTGCTGGCCATTATTAAATAATATCCAGCCGTAAGTATCTACAATAGCGCCGTTAGTTGGATTAATATTATAAGCTCTTTTGGCTAAGCTGACGGCTCGATCATTACCCTGTTCAAAATAGATCCAGGCGGCATTGTTAAGGCTTGTTACTTCGTTTGGTGCTTTTTTTAGTATCTCTTCATAAAGCAGCAGAGCTTGTTTTGTCTTGCCTTGTTTCTGCTGATAGATAGCATCATGGCGTATGGCCCTAAGGCTGCCGGGTATTTCTTTTCGCCAGTCAGCAAGATATTTCACCGCGGCTGCGGGATCTGTTTTATTTAAGGTTTGATAAATTTTTTCTGCGATGAATTCATTCTTTTTCTCCTGCCATTCTTTCTGTAATGAATCTACCGCCTGCTGCGGCCTGTCCTGCGCTAGGTGCAGGTCTGCCTGCAGTATATGAGATAGAGGACTGTCCGGTAGTAAAGCTGCGATCTGATCAGTAATCTTCTGCGCTTCTTCGTATTGTCCGGAACGAATCTCGACATTTGCTAATAAACCCAGCAGACTCTGTTCCTCAGGAGATTCTTTAAGCGCGTCTAAAAGTATTATCCGCGCATTTTTATAATCTTCCCTGGCGAGCGCTGCGGATGCTTTCTTCATATTAAGCTGTTGTATCAGTTTATTTAACAGCGGTTGATATTTTTCCGGTAAACCTTTGTCTGCTGACTGGCTAAGCTGGGTTGTTAAGTCCAGCTTATTCTGCTGCAGGGCTAAATTTGCTAATGTCAGCGCGAGTATTGAAGGCTCATGATTACCCGGAAAATGGTTTTCAGATTTGAACGGATCTAAGCGCAGCTGGATTAAACTTAAAACCAAACCTCGGTAAGCTTGAATCTCCTGAGGATAAAGATGAACTATTTCTTTGAAATTTAATAAGTTAAGCTGCCATTTCTGCTGAATTTGATAGATGTAACTTAAGCTGTAAAGCGCCTGAATATTACCTGCTTCAGCTGTTCTTATTTTGTTTAAAATCTGTTCGGCATCGCTGAAGTTTTTCTGATGAATTCGATAACTGGCAACAATTAGTTGAGTTTCTGTGCTGTTTTTATAGGAAAGTGCTAGTTGTTTAACGTAGTTATCTGTATCTGATGTGCGTTTTAAAATCAGCAGTTGTTTAATATAAGCCGTCTGCAGTTTCGGATCTGCCGGTGATGCCTGTAATGCTGCGCTCAAGGTTTGTAATGCTTTTTCAGGCTGCGGTGTGGTTAAACGATTGTAGTAAAGAGCCTGCAGTAATATTAGCTGCGCTGCATCTGGATGTAGTTTTCTTGCTTGATTGAGGGCTGTTTCAGCTTTTTCAAACTGTTTTTCTTTAATAGCTGCTGTCACATAAAGTGCCCAGGTATCATTATTGTACTGTTCCTTCGGCATATTCTCTAATAAAGCTAAAACGTCATCGGATTTGTTAAGCTTTAGCTGGGCAACGGCATAGAGTTCCGTAAGCTTAGTTGCGGAGGTTTCTGGATCAACCACATCGGATAAATGCTTTTCTGCATTATTAATATCACCCTCACTGTAGAGTATCAGCCCCAGCAGCGTATTCGATTTTTTATGGGAGGGGGCTGTCTCAATAATCTCCTGTAAAACCTTTTTGGCTTCTGTTAACTGGTTTTTTTTAAATAACTCCAGCGCGACGGTATACTGCTGTCTTACAGACTCGGCTCCGGGAAACTCTTCTGCTAATATTCGTGAATAGATCATCGCCTCTGCGCTGCGTCCCTGCAGGGTTAAAACATCGGTTAAACGCTGCAGTATTTCGATCCTGTCGGGGGTGAATATATCTGCTGACGGTAATGCACTTAATGCTAGAGAAAGTGTTTGTTCAGCATTAATATAATCTCCCTTATCAATATAGACACGACTTTTCAGAATTAAAGCTTCACTGTTTGTCGGCGCTAGTTCAATAATATCATCAAGGATCTTCAGTGCGCCGTCGTGGTTCTGCGACACAGCTTCGATACGAGCGATGCCAAGCATACTGTCAATTTCATAATCTGGGTCTTTTACTAACTGATTAAAAGCCTGCAGTGCTTCCTGTAGTTTATTTGAATACAGCCATTGCTGAGCCTGCGCAAATGCAAAACGCTGAGGCTCTACGGCTAACAGCTGTTGATGTCCGTTAATAATTTTCTTAGACGAAGTCAGTTTACCTGATTTTTGATAGGCTGTGAGCAGGGAGAAATAATACTCACTTTCTTTAACGCCGGAATAACTTTCAAGTACTTTAATACTCTGCTCAGCTTGACCGGATTTTTGATAAGTAGCTGCTAAAATAAGGTAACCGTCAACTTTGTCCGGATTTGCTTTAACTGCTTTATTGGCAGCGGTAAAGGCTGCTTGAAACTGGTGCTGCTGAAGATAAGACTTTCCCTGCTGGACGTACATTGCCAGGTTGCCTTTTTGTGAATCGGGAGATTCATTACAACCTGACAGTAAAGCTGCGCAGATAAGTATTATTATTGATAAAACAATTCTTATTTTATCACTGCAGTAAGTTGCCTTCATTAAGAGCTCCTTAAATAAAACCCTGTTTTAGTGAAAAATCGGATTAATAGTTTGTTAGCTAGTTCTGATTTAAATTATATTTTTTCATTAGGTCATATAGTGTCGGTCGGGTAATTCCTAATAATTTTGCTGCTGCTGAGACATTATTTTCTGTGGTGATTAATGTTCTTTTTAAGGCCTGTATCTCTGCATTCTGACGAACTACTTTTAAGTTCAGCGGTGTCTGGTTTGCTAATTTCAAACCAAGATCTTCAGCGCTGATATATTTCTGTTCACACATAATTGCGGCCCGTGTAACTTTATTGCTAAGCTCGCGAATATTACCCGGCCAGAAGTGTTCTTCGATAGCGTTAATGGCATCCTCAGTAAAACCGATAATTTTCAGATTCTGCTCCTGGGTGTACTTTTTCAGTAAATAACGTGCAAGTAATATTTTATCGGCACTACGCTCTCTTAAGGCTGGTATATCAATCTGTATTTCAGCTATCCGGTAATAGAGATCTTCACGGAACTCACCGTTTGCCATCATAGCTTCAAGGTCTCTGTTAGTTGCACAGACAATTCGTGTATCAAGGTGAATTAATTCTCGTCCTCCGACGCGCTCAATGACTTTCTCCTGTAGAAAGCGCAGCAGCTTAGACTGCAGCTGCAGTGGCATTTCACCTATTTCATCTAGAAATACCGTACCGCCGTTGGCAAGTTCAAATTTTCCAGGAGTGCTTTTTACTGCTCCCGTGAATGCGCCTTTTTCATATCCGAAAAGCTCACTTTCAAATAAATTTTCAGGCAGCGCCGCGCAGTTAATTGCCACAAAACGTTTCTCATTACGGGGACTAAGAGCATGCAGTGATTTAGCTAAAACCTCTTTTCCTGTGCCGCTTTCGCCGAGTAATAAACATGCAGCATTAGTTGGTGCGACTTTTTCTATCAATCGGCATACTTTTAACATTTTATCGTCGGTGGTGATTAAACCTTCAAGTGTACTGCTTTTAGCCTGGTTAAATTCTCTATTTTTTGTTTCTAGCTGATGCATATGAAATGCCCGCTGCACGATAAGATCCAGTGTCTGCGGATCAACGGGTTTACTGTAAAAGTCATAGGCTCCAAGATTAACTGCTTTAAGTGCATGTTCGTTACTGTCATTACCTGTCATGACAATAATTTTCATATAGGGGTTCATATGCAGGGCCTGCTGCAGCAGGTCAAACCCTTGAGTAACCCCGTCCTCGTCCGGAGGCAGGCCAAGATCCTGCACCATTACTTTGGGCTCATGTAACCTGATCGCGACGACCGCCTCGCTTAATGTGGTGGCTGTAACGATATTATAATCACAAAAGTGCCATTTTAACTGGGTCAGTAAGCCGATATCGTCTTCGACAATTAATAAACTCGCCTCGTCATCTTTTTTCAAAATACTTTCCTTAAATACACTGACATTTAGTATATAAATACGATGCGTGTTGCGTAGTTCTGCTCTGTATTGTCCGCTTCACTTCGATCAAATTTCTGATCCTCCCAGTCAATACGGAACTGAATATATAATGAGTCTGTGAAGTTATAGCGACTGGAAACTGATGCTTCCATCTGGCGTTTTTGTTCCCCGCTGTACAGATCGGATAGTTTATAATGGACAAATACATTGGCGCTCCATTTATCCGTTATCGGCCAGTCAAGCTGAGTATTTATGCCCTGGCTGTCAGAGTCCCTAGTTTCGTTTATGCTGCTGATGGACTCATCTTTGTTAAAGTATATAGAGGATTTGCTGGTTAAATGGTCGTCAAACATAGTGTATTGATGAGACAGACTGGCTTGTGTGGTCCACACTAATTGATTTTGGAAAAAATCAAGTTCATTACTATTACCTTCCCGCAGTGAGGAATCAGTCAGCTCTCTTTTGGCGCTTAAGATTAATAAATGCTGCTTGATCAGTGCATCGGCTGTTAAGCCGTAATTTAAACCATCGTATTCTGCGTTCTGATAATCAACCAGGCTCTTACCAACACTGAGTGAGTAACTTCCCATGCGGTGCTTTCCTGATATTTGCGAACTGAATATTTGTGTCTTGTAACTGTTGGTGTCTGTCTCAAACTCGACCTTGCCGTTACTGTAGGAAAACTGGATCTGCAGCTCTTTTTTTAACTGGTGCTGCCAGCTGACCTGTCCCGAGTTGCTGTCATTATTTTTACTGCTGAATTCATGAAACCTTGCCTGACTATGCGCAGCGCTTAAAATGAATTTTGAACGCTCGGTATAGGGGATGAACCACTGCGGCTCTACAGTAAAGATATCTCGTTCAGTTTCATTTGAAGACAAAGAGGCTATATTTTCATCAACAACAAAACGCTCTCTATCATGGCTGAGCCCAAGCAGCAGATTTTTAGTAAATATTTCTTGAGAAAAAATCCCTTTACCGGCCCAGAATTTGCTGTCATCCAGCAAACTGTTACTTTCGTCGGTATATTCTGCGCGATAGTTAAGAGCAATGTTATTTGTTTCATTTATTTTTGCATAGCTAACTTCAACATCTGCTCGTTTACGACCGCTGCTTTGCGTATTTTCTGCTGTTTTATAGATGTTGTCACTATAGTTATATTCAGCACCGAACTGGATGAAATTTTTTGGTGCTGGTAACTGACTGCTTTCCTGCTCTGCCGCTGTTAATAAAGAGGGGGAAAATAAAGCGAGAGATAACAGTCCGTTGTAAATTTGCATGGATAGAGTTTTCATAGACATACCATCAGTTGTTAAAAATAAGACCGGCAAGTTTGTCGGTACTGATAATGTCAATTCCGGCCTGTACCTGTGCCGTATTTGACTGACCGTAGCGAACAACTAGAATCGCAAAGTCGCAAAGTGAAGCTAAAATCTGTCCTTCTGCATACAGTCCTATCGGCGGTGCATCGAGTATAATAAACCTGTCTGGATAGCGCTGTTTTATCCGCGCCATAAACAGCTCCATTTTTTCAGAAGAAAAATATTCAGCCGCATGCTCTGTTCTGATGCCTACCGGGATCATTCTTACACGCGGAATACCCGACGGGTAAATGATCTCTTCCATATCATCTGTATCCTGAGCAAGAAAGTTGGTTAAGCCGAGCCTTGGTGTAACTTTAAAATAGTTATTGAGTTCTGATGCATGGATATTACAGTCGATTATTACGGCAGTTTTACTACGGTCAAGTGCAATGCTGGCCGCCAGGTTGATAGCGATTGAGGTTGTACCAGCATCAGGATTAATACTGGAAATCATGCAGATGAAATTATTGTTATTGGAAACTTTTAACAACTTAGTGCGCAGTTCGCGGTAATCATTGAGTGTTTTATAGTTGCTGCAGCTGGCATAAATAATTTTACGCTCATCAAGCTCTTCCGGAGTGAGTAGAAACTCCTCTTTCATCTTGCAGATCTGCATACGGCTCTTTTTTTCTATATTAGCCGCAACGATATGGTTGTTATCACTTAACTGTGTACTGTCATTATTTACACTTTTTAATGTCATGTCTTAGCTCCAAAGCGTGAGCAGTTGAGATGCCGGAATATCATATTTATACATAAAGGCTGCACCCGCATATAAAGCCATGGCGAATAACATGTAAAACATCAGGGTTATATTATGAATACGCCGTTTTTGTATTTCTGAATGATTCATACTGTGACTGATTGAGGCAAGCAGTGGAACTCCCTCGAATGAACTCAGCTGTGATGAAAACCTCACCTTGCCGTCAAGCGACCCCTTGATAATAAATATGATTATCAGAAGCAGGAAAGACAGAATAGGACCGGCGATAACAAAGTGTAGGAATCTAGGTCCGGATGCTGTTGTCGGGTAAGTAGCCGGTTCCTGAATTTTGTAGTTTACCCCCTGTCCTTCAATATCTAAGACCATTGACAGGCGGGCTTTTTCTTTATTGGCCAGCATATCTTCATATAATACCTTAGTAACGCTGTTATCCCGGTTTAACTCAGCAAGCTCAGCTTGATTATTGGCAATACGTTTGCGGCGATCATAAGCTTCAGCGAGTAATGCCTTGAAGGCGTTTAAGCGATTATTAATGGTGGTATGTTCAACTTGAGCAGAGGATAATTTACTGCTTATTTCCTTATATAAAGGGTTAAACTCAGCGCCGTTGTCCGACTGCGTTTTCTCTGCTGAGTTTAGTTCTTCGATGGTTTCCCTGAGGTCTGTAATCTGGTATCTCAGATCAATGACGGACGGGTAGTCGTCCTTGTAGACTAACAGCAGGTTAGCGAGCTCCTGCTGCAGTTCCTTAAGTCGTGTATGATAAAGGGCCGCTTCATAATCTTTTGCGGAAAACTTATCCTGTGACGACAGCTGTTTTTTGAATGATGCAATACGCGTTAAGCTTTCCATTTTTTGAATTTTCATATCTTCAATATCGGCACGTATTGTTGATATACGTGTTTCAACTTCTGATTCTGTGCCGTCTAAGTGCGTTGATTTAAAGTTTTTTAATCTTTGTTCAGCTAACAGCAGCTGCTTTTTATAGCTGTCAACCTGCTGCTCTATAAAGTTAAATGCGCTGCGGCTCTCTTCTCGTTTGGTATTGGCACTGTCTTCAATAAACAGCAGCACAACTTCATTAAGCAGGCGAAAGGTTTTATCGGCGGTATCATCTTCATATGAAACTCTGATGTAGTTGCCGGAGATACTTTCGATACTTAATTTCTGGCGCAATTCAGTTAATTTATTCTCTTTGTCTGTACCTTCAGGAAATGCATTTTTACCGTAGATTTTGTTCATCACCTTAGTTAACTGGCGTGGTGAATAAATTATGTCACGAACCTGATCCGTGCGGTTTTGTTTTACGCGGGTAACTTCCGTCTGCTTACCTAATAAAGGTTTAATAACATTTTGAGTATCAGCGTAAATAGTTACTTCACTTTTGAATACTGACGGTTTAAATATACCTATTGCCATAACAGCAAAGCTTAACAGCGTGATAATAAATGCCGTTTTGAATTTACGCTGGCATATTTCCCGCCATGCAGTAACAAAGTACTTTAATATATCGGTATGTTCCATAATTAAAATATACTCTCTGGGACGATTAGGATGTCTGACGGCTGAAGCTCGTAATTAGTTGAGATGTCGCCTTTCTTAATGATTTTATCGATCTGTATGGAATAGCGCTTAGTACCATCTTTAGTTTTTCTGTACAGAAGAGCTGAATCTCCATCGGCAAAAGCAGTTAAACTCCCGGCTTGAAGTACAAGATCTAGTATGGTCATGCCGCGGCGGTAGGGAATGGACTGCGGGAGCTGCACTGCACCGGTAATGCGGACTCGACTTAAAAACTCGGCACTTTCTGCGGAGATAACAATAACGGTTACCTTAGGCTGACGGATAAATTTTTCCAGCTGTTTGGTAAGCACAGCTGCTAAATCTTCTGCTGAAAGGTCAACCGCTGTCGCATCACCCACTAAAGGCACTGAGATTTTTCCATCGGGGCGCACCGGCACTGTCATTGATAGGTCTGGATTCTGCCAGACATTAATAAACAGCTGATCTCCTGTGCCAATCGTATATTCCGGAACATCAACAGCTTGCTCTGGCGTTTCGATTGAGGTGGCACAAGAAGCCAGGATCGTAACACTGAGTAGAATTAGTAGTATTTTTTTCATATAGCCCTCTATCATTTATCCGTTTAATTTAAAGTTATAAACTAATTTGATATTCACAATTCCTAAAATACTTATCGTTTATCGGCATCAGGGAGATGTCTTAATCTGCTTATTGAATGTCCCTGTATTCTGAAAACGCTAAGCCGATTTGTTTAAGTCTTTTTCTGCGATATTTAAGGGTAAATAGATGGAAAATGTGGTGCCTTTTTCTTTAACACTCTCAACAAAAAGCTCTCCCTGTAACGAGTGTATTAGCTCTCTTATCTGATAGGCTCCTAGTCCCATGCCTTCATTTTTTTTTGTACTAGAAAACGGTTTAAATAATAGTTCATTTATAAAAAATTGCTCCATTCCACAGCCTGAATCTTTGATTTCTAACCATAAAGCTTCTTTTTGCGTATTTAATTTAATCGCGATTGAACCGTTGTCCGGCGTGGCATCCTGAGCATTTTTTATAAGATGGTTGATGACCATTAATAATTTGTCCGGGTCCGCCATAACAAAGGCTGTCGGCCCGTTAATGGACAAGACCGGTTTGGGAAAACCATTGGAATTCATTTCCAGCGCATTTAACAGAGCATCATTAACATTGACCCTTTCCATGTTTCCCTGCGGGTTTCCCTGTAGTTTAATTAACAACTGATCCATTTTTTTTACTGAATTAGTGATGGTTAAAATTACGTCGCTGACAAACTCGGGTTCATGCTTGAATTTGTCGGCATTTTTTATCATCAGGCGCTGCTGTGCGACCAGGTTTTTTATATCGTGAATTGCAAAAGCGGTGACCTTGTTAAACAGATCAAATTTTTTATTCTGAATTAATTTTTCCGATGCCTGCTGATGATCAATATAACTGGCGACTTGTCTTCCGGTAAGTTTCAGGATGTCTAAATCTTCCCATGTTAAGCATGATAAAACCGATTCTTTGCATAATACGATGAAACCAATCAGGTCATTACGGTTATTAAGGGGGACAATCGTCCAGGCATTCTCTGTATTAACAAACCATTCCGGCAGATGCCCGTTATAGGAGTTATCAGTGTCGCTGGAGTAGCGGGGGGCCTGAAAAACCCACTCCTGCTGTTCCATTATCTGAATAAAATCACTGTCGTTAGATTCAATCGGCAGGGTGGATTGTAAGTCTAGATTTTTTACTGCTACGAGAGAGAAAAACTGCTGTCCTTTTATCCATATTCCACCCTTATTGCAGTCAAATAAGGTTGTCATGGCCAGCAATGCTGTCTCATAGCTATTGCTTTCCTGTTTTTTTTTGGAAAGCAGAATATCCAGTTTTATCCACTGCTTATGATAGTCATATTTGTGAGTGAAAAAATGTTTGCTGGTCCAGACATTGACTCTTCGTCTAAATTTTTCCATGCATGACAAAGTTGCAATCGCAAATACCGCCATCACGTAGAATAATATTTCCAGAACTTCAGCCCATTGAATACTAAGTGATTTAACGGCAAAGCCGAGTAATGACATGGAAACTAAAAAAGTACCCGCTAAAATAAAGCTGGTATTAAACAGGATCACTGTATTTGAAAGCTTAAATTGACTTTCTTGACGCTGTTTAAACGGATAAATAATAATACTGAGAGTAAGCAGCAGCGAGGTACTGCTGCTGATAAATCCACGCGCATACCAGAGACTGTTGCTGTTGCTGATCTGCAGCAGTAAATTGCAGTAAACCAAAGTATCATAAGCAACCTGGGTGATCACAACGAGTCCGACAAACTTTGCTATACGGCTGGAATCGGGGTTTCTAAGCAGTTGTTCGGCCATGACAATAGCGGCTAAACAGAACAGTATTTTTACGTAAAGCCATAATATAGGATAGGGGAATTCAGCTAAACTGCGGGTTAATCCGTAGCAAAAAATGATCAGACAGAGTGTCGTACATATATTTATGCTCAACGGCCACTGCAGCGGAATTTTTGTTTTTCGTGAATGTATTAACAGATAAATAAGAACAGCTAGCCAGCTGCTGTAACGCAGAATTTCAAGGTTCTGAAACTGCCAGCTCAGCGCAGTAAGAGTGACAGGGCTGCTTGCTAAGCTAATGTGCCAGAGAGCGGCAGAAACCGCCATAGCAGTAAAACTAAGCTTTAATTTTATGTTTTTGATATTAATTAAAGCGGTAACCGCTAATGCAATTTCAACACAGACTGTTAATAAATCAAAAATAGTTAGTTTTAAGTAATAATCGATCATTATTCGCCTTACCTCGAAATTATAGTAACTGACGGCAGCTGCTGATTTTTGTTTAATTACTTAAGTAAGCGTTTTTTACTGCTGTATTATTTATAAGATCCCGCGGGTATCAATCACCATGGTGGCTGCAAAGTGAGTTTTATCTGCCGCGATTTTAAATTCTTTATGGTCCACTAGTACAACCACAACATTAGCGATTTCCAGTGCATGCTCTAAATGAGTAAACTCAACACCCATTTTTAGCAGATGCTCAGGTAATGAGCGTAAATTAGGTTCTACCGCAATTAACTGGCCAATTTTGTTTTTGGCTAACTGCTCAACGATCTGTAAGGCCGGGCTTTCTCTAAGATCATCAATGTCCGCTTTAAAAGCCAGCCCTAAGCAGGCAATAACCGGACGCTTAAATTCATCTGCCGCGCGGGTTATCTGTTCGATTACGTAAACATGTTTATGATCATTAGTTAAGCGTGCTTGTTTAATTAGGTTGGCTTCTTCCGGGCAGCTGTCAACAATAAACCAGGGATCCACGGCAATACAGTGACCGCCGACGCCGGGCCCGGGATTTAAAATATTTACTCTAGGGTGACGGTTAGCTAATTTAATCAGTTCCCATACGTTTATTTTTAATTTGTCACAGATGACGGATAACTCATTGGCAAATGCAATATTAACGTCTCGAAAAGAGTTCTCGGTTAATTTTGCCATCTCTGCTGTTCGGGCATTTGTGATAATGCACTCGCCGCGGACAAAGGTGCCGTAAAATGTAACCGCTTTATCACTGCATGATTTACTCATGCCGCCGATAACCCGGTCATTGGAAACTAATTCCTGCAGCACATGACCTGGTAAAACCCGTTCCGGGCAGTGTGCAATATTAATATCGGCCGCATCCCCGCTGTTCTGAGGAAAGGATAAATCTGGACGTGCTTCGGCTAACCAGTCTGCCAGTTTTTCAGTGGTTCCTACTGGAGATGTTGATTCTAAAATAATCAGATTCTCCTTTTCCAGGACCGGTGCGATGGTCTTAGCCGCTTCTTCAATATAATGAAGATCCGGATGATGACTGTCATCATTACTGTGGATAAAAGGGGTGGGTACTGCAAGTATAAAAACATCTGCCGGCTCTGCAGTGGTTACCGCACGTAAGTTACCGGTAGACACAACGCTGCGCACAACAATATCCAGGTCAGGTTCGACAATATGAATTTTTCCGGCATTGATGGTATCGACCGCTTTTTGATTAACTTCTACGCCGATCACACTCATACCTCGGGATGCAAGAATCGCCGCTGTTGGTAGTCCTATGTATCCAAGCCCGATTACCGACACTTTTTCAAAACTCATAAGGCACCCCGTGTATTGTTGGTTTTCATTAGGTCAATTCAGTAATATCAAACAGTTAAAGTGTAATCAGCATAGTAATGATTGTGCTTATTTACAATTATCCGACAAGTTTTCAATTGCTTGAGTTGTATCTGTAAGAGTAGATATTAGAGCGCTTATTAATAAACTTGAGAGCAGTATAGGATGTGGTTATTGAACTGCTGTTAGCACAAGATAAGCGCTGAATTTATCTATAAGAAGCTTAGTCCAGGAATGAATTTTTTTGCTGGTCTGTTTTTTTAGTAAGACTTAATTAAGTGATTTACCTCTCATACTGACACTGTTAATTGTGAATATTATGGTTGGAACTGTAGAGGATTTGTGTGCTGACTTTCAAAGCCTAAATCATTAAATGCAGTTATAGAAAAATAATAAAGTCTGTCTGCCGACAGTGTATCTATTTCGATAAAGGTCTGCTGTGGATCATTAATAATGATCATATTATCTAACTGCTGTGCAGATTGTCCGTAGTAGATTTTAAAACCGGATAAATTAGTCAGCTCTGAGCCGTTTTCATTGAAAACAGGTGCTTCCCAGCTAATCTTGACAGTGGAACCGCTTTGCCCTGTCTGAGCTGTTATATTATCCGCATTTGCATCTGAAGCGGATAGTTCTGACGAACTGCCGCCGCAGGCGCTCAGCAGTAGAGCCGATAAGCCGAAAAAAGTTAGGATATAAAATTTGCTTGAAGTTTGTGACGATTTTGAATAATTCATTTACTGGCTTACGCTTAGTGGTGGTTGAAAATTGAACAGTTGAACATGATAGATAATAATATTCACAAGTCAAATTTTTCAGCAGCAGCAAAAAAGCTTTGAATGGAATGCAGGGAGACGCATGCAGATAAATGCAGACCAATTATCTCATATTCGTGTTATCAGTGAATGGCATGATTTTGAAAATATCAAAATAGAGTGGAATAGACTGCTTAAACAGTCTGATGCTGACAATATATTCCTGACCTGGGAGTGGATAAACTGCTGGCGTAACAGCCGTAAGTCACTTATTAAACCGCTAATTATCGTGATTGAACAAGCAGGTGAGATTGTCGGCATTGCTCCCTTTTATATTCAGCAGTATCAACTTGCTCATCTGCTCTCCTATAACGCCTTGAGGTTTGCCGGAGATCAGGCAATCGGCTCTGAATATTCCAATTTTATTGTTGATCGGGATAACAGTACAGTGATTAAAGCCAGGTTATGGCGTCACCTGCTTTCTCCTGAAGTTAAGACTCTTTGGGACTTTATATGGTTTACTAATATTGCGGCCTGGAGTGAGGGAGGAAAAACGCTTCTGCAGTCGTTAACGGAAGTAAAATCACTTCATTATAATCAACGGCTTGTTGAGTTTTCTCAGGTACCGTTAGAGCAGTTTAGAACTGGTATTTTACCTAAGCTGTCGAAAAGCCTGCGCACTAATATCCGTCAAACCAGCAGGCGTCTTGATAAACTCGGGACGTGGCAGACTACTATCAATGATCCGGACAGTGGTATACCTCAGCAGCTCGATAAGCTGTTTAGCTTACATAATCAACATTGGTCGCATGCAGGGTCAAGCGGTTCCTTTCAGCGCCGTCCTGAGTTAGTCGCCTTTTACCGCTTATTTGTGCCGCTGGCATTAAATAAAGGCTGGCTGCGTTTATTTAGCTTAGAAAGTAATAATGAGATACAGGCCATGCAGCTGGGTTATGTTTATAACAATGACTTTCTGGCGCTTCAGGAGGGGTATAACCCTAAATTTCTGCCGGGAAGCGGGCAGGTTTTACGTTACTCTGCATTTTCATACTGTCGGCAGGAAAAGTTAAGCTGTTATGATTTTCTCGGTGAATATAGCGATCATAAACGCCGCTGGCTTGCCGAAAAAAAGCTCGGCGTTAATCTTTTTATCTGGCAGAGTAAAGCTTTGAATCTGCCGTTTTATATTAAAAAAATATGGCCGACCGGCCGTTATCTAAAACCCTGCAGCTGCAAATAATCACCAGTTTATAATGGTTTTAAACTGCTGCTCGCCTGTCGTGCTGCCTTTGACGATTAAAGTTGTTATAGGCTCTTTTTGATGATAACCGCGGCTTATCCAGCCTAATGAGGGCTTATGGACATCTTCTTCGTTTTTTCCCGTCACCGCTGACAGTTGTAAATTTTCGGGTAGACAAATGGTTATGTTTTCTTCAGCCAGGGTTAGGGTGCAGATATGGCCGTTAATTGTTATATCGTTACAGTACTCTGAAAGATGAAAGTAGATTGCTATATCGTGCTGCCCTTGGGTATAGATTTTATCAGTAATCTGTAACTGTTTTTTCTGTGAATTCAGTTCGAGACTACGCTGGTGAATAGCGGGGGAGGGCAGGCGCTGATAACCGTTATGCTGACCGGTGACTTTTCCACCACAGCTGTTAGGCTTCCAAAGTAAACAGCTGGCTTGAGCATGCTGCTCCCACATAAACGGGCCGGTCATAACTGACTGATCCTGGCCGTCAATTTCAAGGGTATTATGCGCCCTGGTTTTTCTAAAATGTGACCGCCACTGCGGAAAGCTGTAATAATCATAAGTACCGCTGTCGATCAGCAGATCTTTGCCGTTAATGCGCATAACAAAGCTCAATGCATCGGCATGGCCGTGAGCTGCAATGGATGTATACCCCAGTTCTGAACAGTCGAACAAAATACTGACCTGGTCTTGTTCAGTCTGTTTACCAGCCTGTAAAAGAGAATAACCGGACTCATTGAACTGATGTGATATTAAGTTTTTAGTCTGCTCGGGCAGCATTTTCTGACGATGAGCATTTCTCTGGTTAAATAACCAGAAGGCTGTTTCGCTGGGCTGCTGACAGCCTGTAGTGAATATCTGTTTATCATAAAGGTGAGATGCAATATCGCAGAGAGTGTTAATATTATGGACATGATCACCAAGATCCAGAGCGTAACCGTCATCCTGATCACCCAGCATCGGGTAATTTTCACCACCCTGAGCAACTCTGGCAATAAACTCGGCAATTTTGTTTAGGGTGTTGTGATAAGCGCTTGAAAAGTTCTCCTGCCGCCATTGTCCAGCCAGCGAGGATATTAAGTACAGCTGAAAAACAAAAAACTGATAACCGAATCCGTGCTCTCTGGAGCAGCCGTCTGCAAAAGTCTGCGCCTGTATTTCAGCTTCTAATACCGCTTTACTTTTAATGCGCCAGGCTGGTGCATCTTTGAGCATCGAAAAATAACTTGAAGCGATGTAAACACCGGCCGCTTCGCCTACTAGGTGATTATTTGCAGAAGAGCCTTGAGAAAACTTTGCACTTATATCACGACAGTGCAGAAAAACATTATTTAATACTCGTCTCTTAAACTGACCGCTAAATAACCCAGAGTCTTGAATTAAATCAATCGCCCATACCCAGTTAATAAGTCTGATTCCCAGCTCAAGAGGATTACACCAGTTCATACCGTACCCATACGGGTTGTTATCTAACCAGCTGCTTAACTGATCTCTAACCGCTTGCGCATATTTTAACTGTCCGCTTATTTTGTAAGCACGAGCGAGAACAACAAACTGATGATGGCGGTTTGGTTCCCACACCAGTTTGCAGTCGCCGTTAACCGCGATGTCGCGGTAATTTACTGCCATAATATGTTTACGGCTGGTTGGCCGGCCTGCTGCATGATCTTTATGCCAGTTGACAGGTGATTCCAGGTGATGTTCCTGCAGATCGAAAAAACTGAGCCGATGGTCAATAATATAATCGGCTTTATAAAGCAGGGGAGCTCGCCATATAGCATTAAATTCTTTGATATCTCCAACAAAGACTTTAAAAGCCGGTTTAAACTCTGCATCAGGATTATAGTCAGCCTGGAATTGAGCCTCAGGAATTTGTTTGAACTGTACACGTAGTCGTTCAAGAAGCGCTTTAGCTAATAATCTTAAACGCCAGATTATTTCTTTATATGACATGGTATTAAGACGCTTTATATACCAAAAGGCGCTTTGCATAAGGGCTTCCTATATTTTTGGGGAAGGGACTGTTGAGTGACTGATAAACTCAGAAGAAAAGTCACTTATTATCTGCAGTGCATGACTTTGCTCCTGGTTATGGTAGTCAAATGCGATTGCTACGAGCGTTGCGCCCGGGCTGCCTTTTATTGTGGCAATGGTTTCATTCCATTTCGAGCGTCTTTTATCTGCGCTAAAGTGTCCGTCGTTTACATACCAGTAGGCAATTAGCCGTGAACGTTTTGTATCTCGGCGAAGTCTGATTAAGTTGACTTTGTTGAGTACCGGGTTCTGCTTGATCGTTAATATCTCCTGCCCCGCAGATACCCAGCGATTTTCATTAAATAGACTGTTTTCTACAAAGATCATCTCTTTTCCTTGATGCTGGCGCACATAATTAGCCAGATAAACTTGAATTAGCATCTCCCCTTGGGAAAAGTAGAAAAACTGTTCTGAACTTGCTCCAGTTGAGGTGGGTGACCAGTTAGGACTGGCCGCATTAACCTGACCGAGTTGTTTATAGCTGCTTATCGCCGGTAATGTAAATTGATAGTCAGAATCAAAGCGGGAGGAAATATATAAAAAAGCACTCGTGAAGAACAGGACAATGGCGGATACCAATAATAAGTAACGTGTATTGAGAACTGGCTGTGCATTCTGCTCTACGGACTGAGTTGAGTTATCCACTGCGGGTTCATTAAAATTGGCTTGCCCGATAAGGATAAGAGGAAAAATACCGGCGGCAAAAACAAACCAGCCGAAGGTTAAATGATCTTGTACGATAAAGTGCTGCATATGGGTCTGGCTGCCGACAATAATAATAACTGTTATGCGGATCCAGTTAGCAATGATGGCGATACTTACTGCAAGTATCAGAAAGCCTAACCCTGCTTTATAAGTTAAATTATTAAATTGAGTAACAAAAGCTGCATATAAAGCCGAGACTAAAAAGAAACCAAGGCCTGAGCACGCTTCTTCGACGCTAAATATACCGCCCGGTGTAATAAGGCGGTAACCTTCTCTAATTATTTCGAACCCGAGCAGATTAACGCTATGAAAACTTACCGTAGTTGAAATATCCCGTAACGGCAGCTGCAGGACATTCCATATTGGTAACGTTAAAGCTAATATCAGCAGCGGCAAAAATAAAGTCTTAATAATTTTATAACCGTAAACCGATGTTAACAAAGCGGTTATGATAAGAAATACGCTCAGTTGTTGTAACTGACCTATGCTGGCAAGGTTTGCAGCAAAAAGTAACAGGCAGCTGCAGATAACGAACAGAAGTGTAACCGGGTTGAAGCTATAACGCCTGAAAATATCCCGTTTTAACCAGAAGCAGTACATGCTTAGGCCGAAACCTAACAGTCCGTGGTTATAGGGACCTACGCTCCACCATTCAGCTGTCAGTTCAGAAACCACCGATGGATTAGCCGCTAGAACCAACACAATATTGAATGCAAAAAATGAAGTTAATTTTTTCCGGTCACTAAAAACCATATTAAGTATCCTTAAAATAACTTAAATGAGTGTATACCCATGTTACTTCAAGATGCAAAGTCAGCAAGGCAAATTGTGCCGAGATGCTAGGCATAAAATTGAACCTTTCGAGCGATTAACTTCGTTAATCCTCTTTCGGTAGAATTAAAATAAATACTTTAATTCTTTTATAGTTACTCTACATAGAGGTTTTATAACAACGCAGATTGGTGCAAGTTGCCTTGCCCTACGGGGCACTAGCTCGAAAACCAGCTCTGCGTTGCAACAATCGAAAAGTGAATAACAATTACCTCATGTTGTGCCTTGCTCTGGTGTCCGAGCTAGCGCCTGGCAAAGCATCTTGAGGCAGCATGGGCATAGCTCCTTTAAGCAAACAAAAAAACTTACTGTGTTTGCTATCTGCTTAATTTTTTGCAGGTACAGGCAGATAATTGCTCACTGGCTTCTATAAATAAGCAAGTGATTAGTTAAAGTGACAAATCTTATCTATGATTATGTTCTTAATATCTTTTTTTATTTCTTTACTGTCGATCGTATTTTGCTTACGGAGAAAAGTTTATGCCCGTATTGAACAAACCGTCTGCTCCGCTCTCTCCCTTGCCAGTGTTTAATGTTACCCAGAAATATGTCACGTTATTTGGTATTAAGGTTCACGCGCTCAGTGAATCTGATGCACTGGATAATATTGATGCGGCTGTCAGAGAAAAAAAATCACTGCATATCGGCATGCTGAACGCAGCAAAAATAGTCAATATGAAACGCAGCCCGGATCTTAACCTTGATGTTCAATCATCGAATATGATTCTTGCTGACGGCAGTTCATTAGTGGCGGCGAGTAAGCTGCTCAAGCATAAATTACCTGAGCGGATCGCAGGTATTGATTTAATGCACGCTATCTTGAGGCGGGGCAGTGACAGGGGGTATAAAGTCTTCTGTCTCGGTGCCACTCCCGATATTTCCGCTAAAACAGAAATTGAAATTCGCAGGCAGTATCCGGGAATTATTATCGCTGGTTGTCAGCATGGATATTTTTCTGATGATCAGGAGGAAAGTGTTGCACGGCAGATTGCTGATTCCCAGGCTGATGTGTTATTTGTTGCAATTACTTCGCCAAAAAAAGAGCAGTTTATGGCCCGCTGGAATGAAACTATGCGGGTGCCTGTTGTACATGGTGTAGGTGGTTCATTTGATGTATTAGCTGGAAAAGTAACTCGTGCGCCGCTGCTGTGGCAGAAGTATGGAATGGAGTGGTTATATCGGGTGAAGCAGGAACCGAGACGTTTATGGAAACGCTATTTAGTTACGAATACGTTATTTATTGTTCTATTAGCCAAAGAAATGATTTTTCCCAGTAAATCTCGTTAGTTTTATAGTATCGAACTAAGCTTAATAAAATTATCTGCTTTATTGTTCTGTAAGTTATAGAAAGTAGTGAATTTTGTATTTTTATTCTTCGATTGTTTATAAACGATGGGGAATTTTTTTATGTAAATATTAAGCGTGTTTTCTTTTAATTTACCTATTTAGTTATGGTTGATAGGCAAACAGGAAAAATTAAGTCGTATTATTATGGATAATAAAAAACAAACCTTGATTTATTTAGCTGCCGCCAGTCATTCCGGTTCAACTATGCTGGCAATGCTGCTTGGTGCTCATCCTGATTTATGCAGTGTAGGTGAATTAAAAGCAGCTCATTTAGGGGATAAAGACAGTTATTTATGTTCCTGTAAAAGCCTGCTGGCAGAATGTGAATTCTGGCGGGGAGTCAGTGAAAAAATGGCATCCAGAGGGCAGCCGTTTTGCATATTCGATGCAGGTACAGATATTCGTTCTAACGCGAGTCCTTATGTTCGTTTTTTATTAAAACCTCTGGTGCGTCACCATTTTGCAGAATGGATCCGCGATGCTTTATTAAATATGTCGCCGGTCTGGCGAAAACAGTTAGTCAAGCTTCAGCAGCGTAATGCTGATTATGTTTGTGCTATTGCACAACAAGCCGGAGTTGAAGCTGTTGTTGACTCATCTAAGACAGGTATCCGCCTTAAATATCTGCTTAAGAATAAAAATCTGGATATTAAAGTTGTGTGGATTGTGCGCGATGGAAGAGGGGTCTCGTTAGCATATAAAAACCCTTCTGAATATGCTGATGCGAAAGAACCTGAATTTCGCGGAGGCGGTGCAAAGAAAACACAGGAGCAAGGAAGAAATATCGCTGCAGGAGCTCATGAATGGCTGCGCTGCAATCAGGAAACCGAGGCTGTATTAGCGACGATGGCTGAGGATAAATGGATTAAAGTGTTTTATGAGGATCTTTGTGGCAATACTGAGGTTGAACTCAATCGAATATTTGAATTTATCGGGGTTAACCCCGGCAAAAAACGAATGGACTTTAAAGCGGTAGAACATCATGTTCTGGGCAACGGTATGCGCTTTGACTCGAGCAGTCTAATAACACTTGATGATCGCTGGAAAACAGAACTTACGCGGGTTGAAATAAATGAATTTGATCAGGCTGCCGGCGATTATAATAAATCTGTCGGTTACTCTTCTGACGAAAGAAGGTTATGAAAAAAAGAAGTTCTCCTGTAACGGATGTCGATTTAAGCGGCAAAAATAGAATCGTTAGAAATACCTTAATCAGCTGGGCGAGTCATCTGGTTCTGGTCGTTTCTGGTTTTATTATGCCTCGCTTAATGCATGAGTATATAGGTCAGGTGCAGCTGGGAATCTGGGATTTCTGCTGGGCATTAATTTCATACCTGTCTTTAATTGGTTTAGGGATCGGAGCAAGTTCAAATAGATATGTTGCAAAATATAACGCAGAACATAAAACCGAAGAGCTTAGTAAACTTATCAGCTCTACTATAGCCATCGAAATTTTTATTTCTCTTACCATTTTTCTGGGGACTTTAACGGTTGTTTATACCATGCCGCTATTTTTTGCTGAAGAATTAGGTGAAAACGTACTTAAAACTCAATCGGTTATGTTTTATTTAGGCCTTAGTCTGGCGATCACCACGCTGTTTTCTATCAGCCGCGGATTATTAACCGGTCATCACAGATGGGATTTACATAATGCCTTAACGGCAGGTTTCAGCGTGTTGTCACTGGTCATTATGATGACCATGTTAATGTCTGGTTTTGGCCTTGTTGGGATGGCGCAGGGATATTTAGCTTCAACGGTTATTATTGAAGTGATCCGCATTCTATTTGCCTCTCAATATACTAAACAAATTCACATATCACCTTCTAATATATCCAAAGCACTATGCTGGGAGCTTTTAGGTTTTAGCGCTAAAGGAAAGCTGGCTGTACTGCCTCCAGTGGTTTTACTACAGTCGGTTAATATTCTCATTGTAAATGCATTCGGCCCGGCGGTTTTGGCGGTGTTTGCCAGGCCGCTTGCATTAACCCGGCATATATCAACTTTTATGGTTAAATTTACTATGATATTAACGCCGACGGCCGGCGCTATGTTAAGTGAAGATAAAGCGGAAGAATTGAAGTCATTTTTTCTAACGACGACTAAATTCAGTTTTGCTTTTACTCTGCCGCTGGTGATCGCTCTGGCTATTTTCGGCGACATCGTTGTCGCATTCTGGATGGGGGAAGATTATGCAAACTGGCTTCTGATAGCGGTTTTATCCCTGGGAGCTTTATTACCGACGGCACAAGACAGCTCCCTGCGTATTATGATTGCTAAAAATATTCATGGAAAAATATCTGTTTATATGAGCCTGATTGTGCTGCTGACTTTTTTTATTCTTTATCTGTTATTTATTGAAAATAATTTTAATCTTATTACTGCTGCGTGTTTATTAATTATTCCGTCAAATTTGGCTTATGGTTTTGCATTACCTTTGTATGCCTGTAAAAAACTGTCCATCCCCGTACGAAGCTATTTAAGTAAAGCAGTGTTAAAACCCGTTATTGCTGTTCTTCCCTATGCCGCTCTGCTGTGTCTGGCGAAATATTTCTACTTACAGTATGCATATTTGTATTCAGTGCTGTTTCTTGTTTTTGCCTGTTTGTCTCTGGCTTTCTTATATAGTGTTTTACTGCTCAATAAATCTGAAAAAAATCATTTGTGGAATAAGATTCGTTGATTCACTGGAAAGGAATTGAGAATGAATATATCTTTGCGAAAATACCCCTATCCCTACCAGGCTATGCTGGCACTCTGCAGTGATTTGGATGAAACGCCGAATAAAGATATTTACTTTGAAACAGCGCGCTATTTGAATACCACTGAGCAGACTCTATTAGGGAAAGGTGTCGGCCTGGAAGTTGGTAATACTATCTACTTTGATATGCCTGAAAATCAATTTTCTTATACTAATACGGATCAAGACGGCCGGGAAAAAATACATCATTTGATTGATTCTGGTCATATTGACTGTCTGCACTCTTTTGGCGATTTTGTTAACTCCAGGGAGCGTATTAAGCAGTGCTGGGCGGATCTGCAGAAAGGCCCGCGTAAGATTGAAGTTTGGATTGACCATGCTCAGGCTCCCACGAATTTAGATGACGGTATTATGCAGGGAAAGGGTGCGGTTGTCGGGGGAAATGCATTTCATACTGATCTTACGATAAAACCAGGGGGGCTGCATTTTATCTGGAAAGGACGGGTCACGAGTATAGCTTCACAGAATGTAAAGCGAAGCTACCGTAGTCTGTTTAATGTTCGAGAACCTTATAAATCGGGGAAAACGATTTTAATCGAGTTTGTCAAAGGCTGGTTTGCACGTTTAGGCAGTGTTAAATATGCGATGCATAAAGACAATAGAGTATTAAGAAAAACTCAGCTTGTGGATGGTACCCCTGTACAGGAGTTTATGCGTTGTAATCCGTCATGGGGCGGTGTTTCTGTGTTTGATTCTGCCCGTGGTATCCATAACGTATTAACCGAATTAGTGTTAAACACGCTGGTGGAAAATGAAGGCTGCAGTGTTCTGTATAGTCATTTGGGAAAAGTATTCAGCGTCGAACAGGCTTTTCAGAAAAAAACTCAAGATGCATTTGAGTTATTAGCGGCTTACCAGGAAAACAGGTTGATTTTAACTGCTACAACCCGAAGATTATTAGGGTATTGTCGCAGCTTTGAAGAATTAAGCTTTATAGTTAAGTCTGTCGGGGATGAGGTTCAGATACATTTGTCCAGTGCTTATAACGGGCAGGATCTTTACGGGCTGACCTGGTATGCCGATGACCCTGAAAAAGTAAGTTTGTACATAAATGGAGAGTACTACGCAAATTTACAAACTAACCCGGCCGACAATAGCGGTAGAAAAAGTGTTTCTATTGCATGGCTGCCTTTAGTGTTTCCTGATATTAAAAGCCAGCTTTAAGTCTGAGGTACTTTATGTATAAAGTTAAAATTCTATTCGCTCGTTTAACTATTTTTATTTTGTACTGCCTGATTTTCTTATTTGCACTGCTGCCGAAAAAGAAAGCCAAAAAACACGGGCATATAATTGTTCTAACGGGCACTTTTTATTCAAAAAACTGGATTGATGCTCATCTTATCCCGATCGTAACCTGCTCAAGCGTCCACCATGTGTATATTGTTGCAAATAATGTTAATTACAGTGTAGAGGGGCTGACGGTTGTTAAATCCCCTGAGCTGCTGACAAAATACTGCGGTGATACCCTTGCTCGTTTAATCTCTTTTTTTATCTGTTCGGTGCGCATGAAACCAGATTATATCGGCGGATTTCATATTCTTTTTAATGCATCTTTAGCAGTTTTGTTTGCCAAAATACTGAGATGCCGTTCAATCTATTTCTGTGTCGGCGGTATTACCGAAACGCTGGCCGCTGGAAAAACAGAAAATCGATTTTTTAAATTTCTGGACGGTAAAGACAAGTTTTTAACCTTGTATATCTGCCGTATTGCGGCCGCTGCAGACCGTATAATAACAATGGGTAACGGAGCTAAATTATTTTTACAGGAAGCCGGTGTGCATGCTGCGAACATACATGTTATCTCGGGGGCAATTGATCATAATAAATTTTACCCCTGCGTGGTTCAAAATGGTAAAAAATATGATCTGGTTTTAACGGCACGGTTGTCTAAGGTGAAGCAGGTTAATCTGTTTCTGGATGTTATTAATAAAATCCAATACCAAAAGCCGGATTGTAAAGCATTGGTGATTGGTGACGGACCGTTATTAAATGATTTAAAGTCTTACGCAGATTCTTTGAATGTCTCCGCTATGGTCGATTTTGCCGGACATCAGGATGATGTGCTGAGCTGGCTGCATCAGTCGAAAATATATGTATTAACTTCCAGATCTGAAGGGCTGGCACTGTCCATGCTGGAAGGTTTAAAAACAGGGCTGCCTGCGGTTGTACCGAATGTCGGGGATTTATCTGATGTGCTGATTAGCGGTTACAACGGTTTTTTAATTGAAAATCATTCCGTTGAGGATTTTGCGCGACAGATCTTGTATCTGCTTAATGATGAAAAACTCCTAAATGAGTATTCTCATAATGCGCTTGCATCGACTAAGCGTTTCGATATTGAGTGTGTTCAGACGCAATGGCTTAATGTTTTTCAAGAACCGGGGAGCTGAAATGAAAAAAGCCTTTTCAAGAAAAAATCTATGGGAAGTTATGCCTTCTCCTGTTAAGAAACTTGCCTCGATAGTGTTGTCTCGGATCCCTTTAGAGTATTTAATCGGCCGGAAATTTAGAGAAACGACCAGGCTGATTCACTGTGCTGAAAAGTGGACAAGAGCTGAGGTTGATACCTACCATTTAAAAAAACTGCAGGAGCAGGTGTCTAATGCTTATAATAAATGCCCAGCGTATCGTAAATTATATGATGACGCCGGAATAGATATTTCCTCTCTGCACAAGCTCGATGATTTTAAAAAACTGCCCTTAATTGATAAGGCTTTTATTAATGAAAATATTGATGATCTTCTTCTAGTTGATAAAAATAATTCTGATGTTGATTATGTGACTACCGGTGGCACAAGCGGTATTCCTTTAACTTTTTATATCAATGCTGGACGCTCTCAGATTGAATATGCATATTTAGTGGACGCCTGGAAAAAAGCCGGCTTTAAATTAGGAGATAGTAAAGCGGTGTTCCGCGGGCGGGTAACCGGGACTAAAAACAGCTTAAATTACAGTTTTGACCCTGTTTTTAATGAGCACTATTATAGTAATTTTCATATGAGTGATAGTGATATGAGAGCTTATATTGAACATATCAAGTCATTAAAATCCTGTTATTTACACGTCTACCCGTCATCCGTTTATCAGTTAGCCCGCTTTATAAAAAGAGAAAAAATTACCATTGATAATGTAAAAGGCATTTTAGCGGAGTCTGAAAATGTTTATCCGGAGCAGAGAGTTTTTGTTGAGTCTGTATTTCACTGTCGTTACTTCTCATCTTATGGACACACTGAAAAATTAGTGGCCGCCGGTGAGTGTGAGTTTTGTTGTGATTATCACGTTTGGCCGACCTATGGATATTTTGAGTTAATTGATGAGCAGGGAGAAGTTATCACTGAAAAGGGTAAAACCGGGCAGATAGTCGGCAGTGGTTTTATGAATACCGTTATGCCGTTTATTCGTTATAAAACTGGAGATTTTGCCGAGTATGTCGGTGATTTTTGTGAGCAATGTAAGCGCAATCATTTGATTGTTAAAAATATACGCGGACATAGAGTGCAGGAATATCTGGTTGCATCAGATAATAGTTTAATCTCATGGACAGCGGTAAACATGCACGATGATACTTTTGACCATGTTATGCAGTATCAGTTTTATCAGGATACTCCCGGATACTCTGTGATCAAAGTGGTTGCTGACCATTTGTTCTCAGAGCAGCAGAAGCTGCGTATTGAAGAAAATATTGCCGTCAAACTAAAGGGGAGAGTAAAGGTAAAAGTCGAAGTTGTTGAGACAATTCCTTTGACCGGCAGAGGCAAATCTATTTTTGTTGACCAAAAGATCCCCCTTTAAATACTTCTAAATTGCGAGCATCTGGCTGTAAACCATTTATAACGGAAATGTGCAGGGAGAAATTTTCTTATTATGTTCGTAGTTAAGTTTATGAATAAGTTAGCTGGTATTGGTGTGGGGCCCGAGGAAAATAAAAATGGAGCAGATACAATGTTAAAATTGTATCTGCTCCGTTAGTTCTGAGCTACTGTATATTACTGCAGTATAATCTGCACGTTGCCGGGTTTTTCTGGAATAATAATATTAGAGTTAGTGCCCTGTTGTTCAAAAGGACCAATATCAACCGAGGAGCCGAGTACTCTTTCTTGCCTTAGAAAATCACGATCTATTGGTACATTATTGTTTAGCAGCTCTGAGAGTGTGGTTGACAGTTCTGGATACATGTCTTTCCCGAAATCCCATAGCAGGCTGTTATCATATCCCTCAACTGATATCTGCTCTAAATCTATTTGAGTGACATCAACTGGGCCGGAAAAGTTTGTACTGACTTCACTTGTTGTCCCTGCATTTAGGTGCGCATCTAAATTCAGAGTCGTGGTAAAGTTGGTTTTATTGAGCTGCAGGCTCATTTCATCAGTGCCGAAAAAGTTATTGGAAATTAAAAGCTCCGGCGCTCTTTGATGGTGCTCTGACCATATCTGATAGCCCTGACCTGTCGTATGGTTGGCATCCACTTTTAAAATAATATTGTTTTTGATATCTGTCATGCCGAATGTTGAGGATATATTAATTCCATTAGGCGTATTAAATATTAAGTTATTATAGATGTATCTTTCCTGGGCTCCCTGGATATGAATTCCGGCACTTTCCCAGGCCGAGGAAGTACCTACCGGGCTTTCTGTATGGATGTTATAGATTACATTTCCTATTATATATACTTTGATATCAGTATCTTCTATTGCATTTGTGCTCGGTATTCTGATGCCGTATTCAGTATCATGGATTTTGTTGTTAATCATCCATAAGCCGTTTGGTTCATACTGACCGCCCATCGCTTTGGCCGGTGACCAGGGAGTGCTGATAATGTTATGCACATAGTTACTAGAAAAGACTACATTAGATGCGTATTTCACCCACATTCCAGACTGCCTGACATTATAAAACTCGTTATCCCCTACATATATATTATGGGAAGCTGTACGTGGAGGCATTGCATTTATCTGCAGACCGGGACCCGATGCATTGAAACCTTTATTCTTTAATATCCAGACATACGAGGTATATCCTGAAACACCAATACAGGTAGCATCAACATCATTGGGGTTATATATATCGCCTAAATCTCTAATCACATTATTATACAAAGCAATATTAGAGGTTGAGCTGTTCTGATGGCCCACTGCGGATAACAGGGCAATATTACCGGTTAGCGGATCGCCGATAAACTCGCTGTCTCTTACTACTATATTGGTCGCACCATAACCTTCTGACATTGATCCGATCTGTATAGATGATTTATTCTGCACTAGCATATTGGAGATGAATAAGTTTGAGCCGTAAGCGAGGGCTTTATATTTCTCGAACGAACCCTCTTTTCCTGGTGCGCTGGTTATCCATACCGGCCCTTTGCTGCCTGCTGCCCATGCATCTGCTGTCCCCGCTGAATTCATCTTAATAACGCCGCCGAGTGAATTAGCGTATCTGCCGTCAATTTCAATATAGCTCCCGGCTGGAATAGGGAATGGGATCGTTCTTCTCGGACTGAGTGGTGTGCCATACTGGTGGCTGTCGCTGCCGGTGGTGAAATTTATATAGTAGTAACCATTAGTTTCAGATACTGGGTTAGCAGTCCAGCTTTCTGGTCTTGGTGGAGGAGTTTGTTCAAAGTTGAGTGGGGATTCGGGTATGCCTATTGGAACCTGGTATGCGCTTATGATTTGGGACGAAAAGAGCAGAAAAAATAGGACTATTGAGTATGTGGCTTTCCTTGGGTATAAATTCATTATTTATCCTTAAATGCATTAAATGCATTAGATGCATTAAATGCTTAAATGCATTAACACACTATAAGTAATTGATTTTACATTTAGGTCCTTTCTCCTAGGCGAGAAAGTTGTTCCGTACTTGCTAGCAGTATAGTTAACGATCTACTTCGCGGCTAACAAAAGGTCGAGTAAAGTTGTAGTTGTTAAAATTTAGATGTTGAGACTAGAATAAGTCAGATGTTTCTAATTCAAATATAACTAACTGATAATATTAAGCCAGATTTTATACTAAGATAAATTAATAAATAATTTACGTTTTAAATCAACGGGCTGCTGGTTTCTGCTGTGGAAGCGCAGAAGTATCCCGTGTATTTATTGGGGGGAGCCTTTGATCCGGATAACTTTATTAACACTTCTAATTGCATATTTAAGTGTTTATGCCTGGAAAGACTGGTTTCGGACTGCCTGCTGGCTGGTGCTGTTAATGGCTGTATTTCAGCACCCGGATATGCCTAAATCAGTTGCTGATATTCCAGGTTTAAATCATTGGAACTTTTTATTTCTAAATGTGGTTTTCTCCTGGTTAATCAATAGAAATAAACAGAACCTTACTTGGGAAATGCCTCTGCATATTAATACCATCCTGATTTTTTATTACTTTTTTATTTTTATCGGTGTGCTGCGTTATTTCGATGATATGACCGGGATCAGTGATCTGCACGCTGTATACGGCTGGAAAAGTATGGAGGGGCTGACTGCGGTAAATGAATATTTAATTAACTGCGTTAAGTGGGTGGTCCCCGCTATGATTATATTTGACGGTTGTAGAAATCGTCAGCAGTATAATTATGCTGTTATTATGCTGAGTCTAATGTTTGTTTTTCTTGCTCTGCAGGTAATAAAGGCGATGACGTTTGGTTCTTTAGTTATTACTGGTGACGCTTTACAAAGAAAGGCTATTAAGGTTATTTCAGGTAATGTCGGTTTTCATCGTGTCAATATATCTATGATCATGAGCGGCGCTTTCTGGGCTGTATTTTGTTTAAAAGAGCTGGTAAGCGTTAAAAAATTTCTTTTTATAATTATTCCTGCTTGTGTCTCAATTTTCCTGGCGATGGCGATGACAGGAGGCCGGATGGGATATATAACCTGGCTCGTTTTAGGATTTATACTTTGCGCTTTTAGGTGGCGTAAGTTTCTTCTTCTAGCACCGCTTTTAATTGCTGCGGTACTTGTTTTTGCGCCTTCTACCATCGATCGCTTAATGCAGGGAGTGGCGCCGCAAACTGAAGAGCTGGCCCCTGCAAATTTTGAAAAAGAGGGAATTGATACCTACACTATAACATCGGGAAGAGTTATCGGCTGGCCCATAGTCTGGCACTATATTACAGAGTCCCCTTTTTTAGGGTACGGACGTGAGGCTATGCAGAATACCGGTATTACAATGAAGATAATGGTTGAATATGGTGAAGGCGAGGTATTTTCGCACCCGCATAATGCTTACCTGGAATGGACTCTTGATAATGGTTTTATTGGTGCACTCCCGGTGTTTTTATTTTATTTTTTAATTTTAAAGTATTCCTGGTCCCTGTTTAAAGAAAAGCAGTTTGATATATATGTGGTAACTGGAGGGCTTTGTTTTGCGCTGGTTTTTGCATTTCTATTTGCATCGACCGGAAGCCAGACTTTTTATCCTCGAGAAGGCGCTGTAGGTATGTGGGTAGCGATTGCTTTGATGTTACGTGTTTATATCGAAAGAGAGAAACTTAGAAAAGGTTTCAAAAGTGAGTTGATAGGCTGAGCTGCTGTAGTTAACAGCCACAGCCGTTTCGGGAACCATTTCCCAGTATCGGCACCTCAACTGCAGGGCGAACATTTTGATGATCCTAATTCCATAGCAGTAGATTGTTTCTTTATATGTTTGAATAAAATGGCCGGCAGAAGCTGCTTGTAAGCTCAACAATTGAAGGTAACTAGTCTTAAATAATGAAGCATTTGATAAAGAAAATAATACTTAAAAGCTTATCTATGTTGGGAGTTTTGCGGTATTTACATTTCAGGAAGCGAAATCAGATCACAGTATTAATGCTGCACGGTGTGATGGCGAAACATGAGAATGTGATATGGGAGCCCTTAAGATCACAGCTTTGTCCTGCTGAGTTAGATCGCATACTTAGGGTACTATCTGATTATTATCATTTTATCAGCATTGAACAGTGCATTGATATGCTTGATGGAAAAATCCCGATGCAGGAGCATAGTTTACTGATAACCTTTGACGATGGTTACCGGAATAATATTGACTACGCTTTGCCCGTTTGTGAGCGTTTTAATATTAAACCTGTTCTGTTTGTTTCAACCTGTCATATAGATTCAGCACAGCCCTTTTGGTTTGATCGCTTAGATTATGCGCTGCAGCAGAATATGGGCGGGCAGATATCACTTGAGCATGACGGACGGGTGTATAAATTTGACGGGAGTTCACGTGAAAAATTAACCCTGAGTTATCAGCGTTTCCGCAACCGCTGTAAGCAGACATTTGATGATGATAATCAGATTAATAAATTATTCAGTGCACTCTGTGAAGAGTTGGAGAAACGTTCTAATAAAGCGCTCAGTGATATTTGTAAAGATGA
Organism: Psychromonas ossibalaenae ATCC BAA-1528; assembly: GCF_000381745.1. Classification (GTDB taxonomy): domain Bacteria; phylum Pseudomonadota; class Gammaproteobacteria; order Enterobacterales; family Psychromonadaceae; genus Psychromonas; species Psychromonas ossibalaenae. Next base: position 94,796 of record NZ_KB906973.1, read on the forward strand.
TGACTGGTCAGCTATTGCGACATGGCCGCAGTTGCGTGATTGTGTAAAAAACGGCAGGCTGGATATTGCCAGTCATACTGTAAACCACTGGCGTTTAGACCGTCTCTCAGAAGAGCTAATTACTTCCCAGTTAGTCGATTCAAAAAATCGTATTGAACAGGAAATTGAAACGCAATGCCGTTATTTCTGTTACCCGAACGGTAGTTATAATGAGCTGGCTATTAGTCTGATAAAACAAACAGGTTACAGGGCTGCTTTTTCTACAGATGTTGGACTGTGTCGCTCTGGCGATGATTTAATGACTTTAAAACGTTTTAGTTTTCCTGTCGGCAGAGAAAAATTCGAAATAGTTTATCTGCTTACAAGCTGAGCCGTTATGGCAAACGGTCTACTAAAAAGTAGAGCAAAGAAATTTTTATTAATCCAGCAGAAACTCAAGGTCGAAAATAATTATGCTGAGTATATGTCTTGTTGCACATTTCGCTTATGGTGCGGTTACTGGTGGTAATCAGGGATCCTTTGGTGGTGTTGAAAGACAAACGACTCTTATGGCTAAATGGTTAGCCGCAAAAGGCCATAAAGTCTCATTATTAACCTGGGCTGAAGGGCAGGATAAAGATGAGGTTATTGCCGGTATTAATGTTATTAAGATTTGTCGTCAGGACTCGGGGGTAGCGGGAATACGTTTTTTTCATCCCCGCTGGTCGGGATTGAACGCTGCAATGAAAAGAGCCGATGCTGACCTGTATTACCAAAACTGTGGTGAATATGTTACTGGACAGGTTGCGCTCTGGTGTAAATTTAATAAGAAAAAATTTATTTACTCTCTGGCTAGCGATGCCGATGCCGATCCGAGTTTTCCGGTGATGCATACCCTTAGAGAACGGGTTCTGTATAAGTACGGGCTGCTGCATGCCGATAAAGTTATTACGCAGACAAAAACTCAGATGGCTTTATTGGAAAATGCTTTTAATCTGGAGTCTATTGTTTTACCTATGCCCTGTTACGGACCCAAGCAGAGCGAGTATGCCCCTTTAAATTTTCCCGCTGATAAACCAACCGTTCTCTGGGCTGCTCGTTTTCATAAGTGTAAACGTCTTGAGTTATTTCTCGAAGCCGCTGCTGATATACCTGAATACAATTTCTTAGTTGCAGGAAGTCCTAGCAATGATGATACTTATTCACAAGAACTGCAGGCCCAAATGGATAGCTTAGATAACGTATCCTCTCTGGGGATGGTTGCTCGTAGTGATATGCCGGCGCTGTATAGATCCAGCACGATCTTTTGTTGTTCTTCAGAATATGAAGGTTTCCCTAATACATTTTTAGAGGCCTGGAGCCAGGGGCTGCCGGTAATTTCTACTTTCGATCCGGATGATTTGATAAAAGATAAAAAATTAGGTGTCAGCGTAACAGATAAAGACGATCTGGTTTCTGCTTTGCGCTGCTTATGTTCGAACCGTGAGCAGTGGGAAGAATATTCAGCGAATGCAAGAGGCTATTATCAAAGAAATCATGCAGTGGATCAGGCTATGGAACAGTTTGAAACGATTTTTATTCATTTGCTTGCAGATAAAAAAGGAAGGCGTTGATGAAAAAGATTAAATTAGCATTTGTTACCCAGTTTCCTGCCGATACAAATCTTCCATTAGGTGGTGTAGAAGCTGTCAGTCTTAATTTAGTTCGTTCTTTAGCTGCTTATCCGGAACTGGATATACAAGTAATTACCTTGTGTGCGGGCACAGCAGAAACCACTCTGGAAAGCTGGAATAATACAACGATTCATCGCCTGCCGAAACCTAAGGGCAGCGAATTACTTAATGCGTTAAGTAAGAGTAAAGTGCTTATTTGTGATTATCTGCATAAGTTAAAACCAGACATTATTCATGCTCATGATACCTATGGAATTATGGTAAACAGCTTATCTATACCTAAAGTTTTTACTGTACACGGTTTTATTTATGGCGATACTTTATTTTCCAACGGCCGTTTCAAATGGTTAAGATCAAAACTATGGGAACATGTTGAAAAAAGCAGCTGGGCTAAGCAGCCGAATATTATTTCAATTAGCCCGTATGTGAGGGAGAGGGTTTCTTTGTTTTCGCCGGCTGCTGTTTATGATATTGATAATCCTATCTCTGATCACTTTTTCACCTTGGAGCGTAAAGAGAAAAAAGGAACAATTTTTACTTCAGCAGTTATTTGTCCGCGTAAGAATACGTTAATTTTAGTTAAAGCGGTCGCACTGCTGGTTAAGGCTGGTTACGATGTTGAACTTAGGGTGGCCGGCAGTGTGAGCGATCAGCATTATGCGCAGGAAATGAATGAGTGGATTGTTGAGCATGATCTGGTCAAACATATCAAATTACTCGGCAGAATATCAACACAGAGAGTTATGGAGGAGCTGCAGTCTGCCGCTGTTTATGCCTTAGCTTCATTTGAAGAAAATTCACCTATGGGCATTGAAGAAGCAATGGCCGCGGGGATCCCTGTTGTGACCTCTAACCGCTGCGGTATGCCGTATATGGTTAGAAACAATGAAACAGGGTATTTAATAAATCCGTTTGATGAAAATAACATTGCTGATAAATTCCGACGAATTTTAGATGATGATAATTTAAGCCTGGCTATGGGGAAAAAAGCGAAAGAGTTAGCTTTAGATTTGTATCATTCAGAGAATGTCGCTCGACGGACATATGCCGTTTATCAGGATCTGCTTGATAATTAGATCTGCCTCCAAAGTCTCTGCTTAAAAATACTAGTTAAAAAACCATTGTGGCAGGACTTTAAACGAGTGTATTACGCTTAAAAAGGCTGATTTTCAGCATATTAAAGTCGGGTTTCTACTGATGTAGTAACCTCATTTGTGAAACTTAATACTGTTAAACGCTGTTGAGTTTCTGGCTGTTGAAAAGAACACGTCAGATTTAGTTGTAGTGATTTTTTTTTGCTTTATTGGCGTTATTTTCCGCTGTTCAGGCATGTTATTACGGTCACTCAAGAATGTTTTCAGAGCTTATATTGACAGATATTTCTTAGTCTCTAGAGAAAAATTTGTATTTATTTAAAAAAAATTTCAAGCTGAATTCTTTTTATTTAAATTTAGAAAGTCGCCAGCCTCTAATCTATTTTATTGTTTCAATTCACTAAATTTAATTACACGATAAAAAGAATTTTTTCCTAATGAATTACCTGGCAATATCGGGCCGTTTTGTCCTCTCTGGTGATTTGTGTTTGCCAGGATACTGGCATACTGTTAATAATATAATTGCTTTTTACGCAATTAATATTTTTGACTATTAAGTGACTTTTATCACACTTCTCTCGCAAAGGACTGCTGAATATTTAAGTGAGGTCCCGTAGAGATTGCAAAGTTATCAATTGTCACCTTAAAGAGTGTAGCAAGGGGATTGATTATGTTTAAACTACGAGGAATTTCCACAGCAAACTTTACCACTAAGGTGATGACTCCAGGGACAATTCTATTTTCTGCAATCGTTATTTCACTGATCGTTCTGATCGGCTATAAAAGCTGGCAGGAATATCGGATCTATCAAATTAATAAGATGGTTCAGACTTTTCCTACTGCTGGCGGAACAGGTACCCAAACGGTTATCTCATGGATGGATAATGCCACGGACGAAGATGGTTATGTCGTCGAGCGTAAAACCGATGGTGAGTATGTCATCATTGCTACTCTAAATGCCGACTCAACTTCTTACGTTGATTATGCAAGCATTCCCGGCAGCACCTCCTGTTATCGAATTGGATCTTATAATCAAGCCGGTACCGCTTATTCAGAAGATTATTGTATCGATATTCCATTGGAAGATACAACGGAGCCGCTTCCGGAACCACTACCATTGCCGGATCCAGATGACCCGGTAGAGCCGTTGCCGGACCCTGATGAGCCGGTTATACCGGGAAATGTTTCTATTGTTTCTACATTCATTGAAAAACCAGGGGTGATTGAGCTTAACGGTCGGGAGTTTTATGGTTTTAAAAGTGATTATAATTACAACGATGAGTTCAGCGTAGATGAAATCACAGATGTTGATTTCTCGATTGGTAACGGAAGTCTATCATCACACGATTCATCTATTTTCATCTTTCAGGAACAGGGCGAAGAGTTGGAAAACGGCTATGTAGTGATGAATTATAATGAGCTTAACAGTTTTAATTTCTCTTTATTAGGCAGCGGAAATACGCAGGTCGCGACCTTGTATCTATCACTTGGCGCCTGGAGTTCGGACCTTGCCGGATTGATAATTAATGCGGGTGATACAACGGAGCTTATTACGCTGCCGACGTCATATACATGGCATTATGTGAAAATCGATATTGAATTTGAGCAGTCTACAGTGGTTACCGTGACCCCTGCAGGCACACACGGCGGTTATAGCGGAATTAAAGTTGCAGGTCTTTTACTAAATATCGCTAATGACGAAATAATACCTGATGAAGAAAGTAAACCTAGTTATGGGTTGGTGCATGGGGTTAGTGTTGAAACTGGAGGCGAAATCGACGTAAGTAATGTCAAATATGTCGCATCTGACGGGCAGTCTGGAAATGTTGATTTTAGCGGAGCAGAAGTTACTTCAATTGATTATTCCGGTTCGCCTAAATACAGGGACAGCACTTATGAGTTTGTAAATAATGGAACAGTGGTTGCGAGCGGTTATACCGGTATGTCCTGGAAGGAAACTAATGCAGTGCTGATTGATTTAAAAAGTGCGGATGATCAGGCTAACTTAGCTTCCTTGTACTTCAAAGCTGGCGCCTGGACTAATGATCCTGCAATGCTCGAATTAACAGTAAACGGGGAAGTTTCACCTGTTGAGCTAATCAAGGGATATAGGTGGTTTTACCTTAAAGCGGATATTGAGTTTGAAGGAAGTGTTCACGTTGAGCTCAGGCCCGTTGGTAAATTAGGTGGGTATAGTTATATTTCTTTTGCGGGTCTGACGCTGGAATAATGACTGTATTAATAGTTCTCCGTAATAAATAACAAAACGACTGTAGAAAAATACTCTTTTTTCTGCAGTCGTCGTATACCGGTTTGATCTAATGTTGTTTTGAAAAGCGATAATACGTTAACTCAGTGCATTGCTTTTTATGGTCAGCATAACAGGGGGGTTCAGATTGTGGCATCACGTAAAGTTTTTACTTTTGGCTCTAATACCTATTCGTTTATATATCGTCTGCTTGATTTATGTGTACTGCTTGGCTCGTTACCAATTGCAGCCTGGTTATACGGCTTAACAATAGAGCTGGAATATATCATCGCTTCTTTGATTGTGTCCGTTGCTTTTTTATATATAGCAGAATCATTTGCTTTGTATCGTTCATGGCGGGTTGGCCATTTTTCAGAAATGCTTTTGAGTGTCTGGGCCTGTCTCAGCGTTGCTTTTTTTATTGCGGTTATGATTGCCTTTTTACTCAAACAGTCAGAAGAGTTTTCTCGAGTAACAGTTGTTCTTTGGTTTGCTCTTAGTTTTATTTTTAGTTTTTTGTGGCGGGTTATACAGCGGCAATATATCCGGGCCCGTCATAGAGCTGGGTTCAATATTAAGCGTGTTGCGATTATTGGTGCAACAAATTCGGGGCGTGAGCTGTTGACCGAAATACGAAAACGTGATGAATTAGGCTACAAAGTTGTTGGTGTTTATGAAGATCGTCATCCTCGTCGGGTTACTGATGATTTAAATATGGATGTGGAGGGTAAAATAGAGCAAGTAATTAAACTTGCACGTAATGGGCAGGTTGAAATGTTATTTATTGCCCTGCCGTTAAAAGCTGAAAAACGTATTGCAGATATATTACTGCGTTTGGGAGATACGACCGTTGATGTACATTACATTCCTGATTTTTTAGTCTCAACCCTGATCCGCTCACGTTTTGCCAACGTCGGTGATATTGATACTTTAAGTGTTTTTGAGTCTCCTTATCTTGGCACAAAAGAGTGGGTTAAACGTACAGAAGATATCATTATCAGCAGTATTATATTGTGTCTGATCTCTATCCCGTTAATCATGATTGCAGTTGGAATCAAGCTGACATCTCCAGGCCCTATCTTGTTTAAGCAGCGCCGTTATGGACTGCGCGGCGAAGAAATTGTGGTATGGAAATTCAGATCCATGAGTGTAATGGAAAACAGTGATATTGTGACTCAAGCAACAAAGGGAGATCCTCGTGTCACCCGATTTGGTAGTTTTCTGCGGCGCACTTCACTAGATGAATTTCCACAGTTTTTTAATGTACTGGCCGGCAGTATGTCGATAGTCGGGCCAAGGCCGCATGCAGTTGCTCACAATGAGCAGTATCGCGGACAGGTGCGTTATTATATGCTCCGCCATAAGGTTAAACCGGGAGTGACCGGCTGGGCGCAGATCAACGGCTGGCGAGGGGAAACTGATACTCTTGATAAAATGAAAAATCGGGTTGAATTTGATCTGCATTATATAAAAAACTGGTCGGTATGGCTGGATATAAAAATTATATTCCTAACCATTATTAAAGGGTTCACTAACCCAAATGCTTATTAACTAATAGGGTTATAAATATAGAAAGCAGATAATACGATAATTTACCTGCTTTCTGCGTACCTTTATGAAGGTGAGCTGACACCATTACCTGAACAGCATAGACGTAATGAAATTGTGCAGGCTGCGTGTCTGCTCATTACTGTTGTCTTAAATCCGCTTTTTCAGTATAGCAATTCTATTGTGCAGTTAAACGAAAATTAAGAGTGTAAGAAAACGCCTTTAAACCAGTCCCAGACGCCAAATGAATAGTTTGGAAAAATGTTAATGCCCATTGCAGATTTTATCAGGTACAGCACCAATATCCCCAGCAGGGCGCATAAGCTTAAAAAGATAGTTGTGAATGCTGTTTTCATTAGTAAGCTGATATGTTTTTCCCGCCGAGTGAGCTCGCGTAGATCTCTTCCTGCAATAAATACATAATAATAATGGTAATGGAAAAATTTAATCGTATGGCGAATATCAATAGTATGATTTCCGCGGTTTTGAGAATTTATGGCGCTTTTCATACTGCTTAGCTGTTTATGGCTAAAGCTGTCTCTAACCGTTTCAGGCATACGCTTTAAAAACAGGCTGAGCTCGGCATCTCTTTTGAGCTGCTCATTACTTTCAGAATTTTCACTTTTATCGGGCAGCATGATTTTATCCTGTGACGATTGATTTATTTTGTTAGTGAAGTTCATTGTCGTTTAGATAATTGTTTTTACTTCTTGCTTTCATAGGTTACTTAACACTAGCATCATTTTGTTTTTATTTTCAGATCTGCAAGACAGGTCATAAAAAAAGGCGCTGCAGTTTAACTGCAGCGCCTTTTGTTCAAGTGTTATAACTAATTATTTTAGTTTACTTGTTCTTTTACTTTATGCTCTATGCTTTCATCAAACTCTTGAATCGGAGTATGTTTACTTGCTATAAGAGAATAAATCACCGGTAAAATAAATAAGGTAAACAGTGTTCCAATCGACAGACCGGCTACGATTACAATACCAATACCGAAACGGCTTACCGCACCTGCGCCAGTAGCAAATAGCAGCGGCGTTAAACCCGCTACCATAGAGCCTGTAGTCATTAAAATCGGACGCAGACGTATTGTTGCCGCTTTTTTAACTGCATCTGTACGGCTCATTCCGTGATGGAGCTGTTCTTCTTTAGCCACTTCCGCAATTAAGATACCGTGCTTAGTGATTAAGCCGACTAAGGTTATTAATCCAACCTGAGTATAAATATTCATGCTGGCGGCACCCCAGGCAAGTGCAATTAAGGCACCGCTGATAGCAAGAGGAACTGTCATCATAATAACCAGCGGGTCACGAATACTTTCGAACTGACTGGCTAATACTAAGAATATAATTAAAACGGCTAATACAAAGGTCATGTACAGTGCATTACCTTCGGATACAAACTGACGTGCTTCTCCGAGGTAATCATGGGTATAACCTTGCGGCAGTTTTGTTGTTGACAGATCTTCAAAGAAATTAATCGCATCCCCCATTGCAAAACCCGGGGCTAATACAGCACCGATTGTTGCGCTGTTAAGCTGATTAAAATGCGGTAGAGAACGCGGCTCTGCGACTACCTTAATATCGATCAGCTCACTTAGCGGTATCATATCTTCATTTTTTGCTCGTACAAAAAAACTGCCTAGTTTGTCAGGAGATAAACGATATTGTCGTTCAACCTGAGCAATAACTTCATAACTACGGCCGTTAAGATCGATACGGTTTAAAATACCATCACTTAATAACGTGCCTAAAGTCATGCCTATGTCCTGCATTGTAACACCGTAAGCGCCGGCTTTGTCCCGGTCAATTTTGATGTTCATCGTTGCAGAATCAAATGCTAAATCCAGCTCTGAATAAACAAAATTTGGGTTAGCCTGCGTAGCTGCTAATACATCCGATGCGATACTTCCCAGGCTTTGGAACGGATTAGCTGTGCTGATAACAAACTGCACAGGTAAACCACCTGATGAACCCGGTAATTCCGGCATCTGGAATGCAGTTGTAGCAACAGAAGCGACACTGTTAAAGTCCGGAGCTAACGTGGTTGCAAGTTCTTTAGGGGTTTTCTCGCGCTGGCTCCAAGGCTTCATAATTGCAATACCGAATGCCTGATTTGCATTCGGTATGCCGGACATCGCTAGACTACTTTCTACTTCCGGCTGCTCTGACAGCATGCCTGTTACTGTCCGCATGCTGTTTTCGATGTAATCAAGGTTGGCATTTGACGGTGCTTTAGACATCATCATTAAGGCACCTTTATCTTCTTTGGGGGCCAGCTCTGACGGTATGCCTGTAAACAATAAAGGTAAAGAGATGAATACCAGTACAGCAAAAACAATAACAGCAGGGCGGCGTGTCATTACCTTATCCAGCATGCGTGCGTAACTGTCTGTAATACCAGATAAAACGTTTTCGACACCCTGTTCAAAGCGGTTTGGCTGGTGATTGCTTTTAAGCATCACACTACACATCATTGGTGATAATGTTAATGCGACAATACCTGATACAAAAACAGAGCCTGCAAGTGTTAAAGCAAATTCAGTAAACAGTGACCCGGTGATACCGCCCATTAATGCAATCGGTGCATAAACGGCTGCCAGGGTTATGGTCATTGAAATAACCGGTACGGCTATTTCTCGTGTACCAATAATGGCGGCGCGGAACGGATCTTCACCAGCTTTAATATGCCGGTCAATATTCTCTACGACAACAATCGCATCATCAACTACCAGACCGATAGCGAGTACCATTGCCAGCAGCGTCATTAAGTTAATGGTAAAGCCAAACATCTGCATCACCACGAGTACACCGACCAGTGACAATGGAATGGTGATGATAGGGATCAATGTTGCACGCCATGAACCTAAAAACAGAAGCATCACAACTAGTACAATAATACCTGCTTCAGCAATGGTTTTAATTACTTCTGAAATAGACTCTTCAATTGCAATCGTTGAGTCATATAACACCTTCATATCAATCGAACTTGGATTGTTTTTCTCAAGATCCGGCAGCATTTCGCGCACACCTGCAGTAATATCCAGCGGGTTTGCTGTTGGTGCTGCATCGATTGCGACTACAACAGCTTCATCGCCATTAGCCATTGCACGATAAACATCATGGCTTTTTTCTAATGAAACGCGGGCGATATCCTGCAGACGAATGACTTTACTGTTTTCACGGGTGGCAATGACCAGATTTTCCAGTTCATCTGCATTTTTAATCTGTGTTTCGGTATTACCGTTAATAAGAGTGAAGTAACTGTTAGCCTGGCCTGTAGCCGACTGAATATTATTTGCTTGTAAAATCTGTACTACATCTGTTGTTGTTAAACCAAAACCAGCCATACGCTCAGGATCTAACCAGATACGCAGGGCGAAATTGGTTCCGCCGTATAAGTTTACTTTAGCAACACCGTTAATACTAAACAGCTGCGGTTTAATTACTCGTTCAAGGTAATCGGTGATCTGACTTGAATTAAGTTCGTCACTTGAAAATGACAGGTAGATAACTGATGTACTTGAACCAGTACTCATATCAATAGTAGGATCTTCAGCTTCGCTTGGCAGCTGCGAACTGACACTGTTCACCTTGGCAAGAATATCCGCTACAGCCCCATTAGGATCGGTATTTAACTTCATATATACCGAAATGCTGGAACTGCCCATAAAGCTTTGCGAGGTGATAAAGTCAATATTATCTGCCTGTGCAATGGCCTGCTCAAGCGGCTGGGTGATAAAGCCTTGAATAAGGTCGGCATTTGCACCGTAATAGCTAGTTGAAACGCTCACAACCGTATTGGTCATGGTCGGGTACTCTCGTACCTGCATTTTTCCTAACGCCTGCAGACCTAATAAAACGATCAGCAGACTGATGGATATCGCCAGTATCGGTCGGCGTATAAAGGTATCTGTAAATTTCATCGGAGCCCCTACAGCGCTGGAATTTCAGCGGGTTTGTTTAAAATATCAGATTCAACAATTTTAACTCGAGCACCGTTACTTAAACGAACCTGGCCGCTGGTCGCAATAACATCACCTTTTTTCAGGCCGTCAAGAACATGTACTGATCCGTCTTTACTCTTGCCTAATTTAACGATCTGCTGATCGGCCTGAATATAGGTGCTGCCGTCTTCATTGGTTTTTTCTGTTAATAGATAAACTGTTTCGCCGTAAAGCGTGTAGTTAATCGCTGTTTCAGAAATGATGATCTGAGAGCTTTCCGTCGGTAAAATAATATTTGCCTTAGCGAACATGCCTGAACGTAATTTTTGTGCTTCATTCGGGATATCAGCCTGCACCTGAATAACACCGCTCTGGTAGTTTACTGCGGGTTCAATGGCTGAAATTGTTCCTGTGAATGGGATTTCCGGCTCTGCATCAACAAATATATCCATCTTCTGGCCGATGTGAATTTGATTAAGATCATTCTGCGGCACAGTGAAGCGCATGCGCATGCGGCTGACATCTTCTAAACGCACAATATCGCTGCCGTCTTTTAAGTATTCGCCCATAAATACATTACGCAGGCCGGCAATGCCGTCAAATGGTGCGCGAATAATGCGGCGGCTGATTGTTGCCTGATAACTTTCTATCTGACCTTGTAAGGCTAAAAATTCAGCTTCAGCTTCATCAACTTTTCCCTGTGATACTGAACCGTTTTTAAATAATGAATTCATGCGCTTAAGGTTGCGTTCAACAGCCGGCATACGCCCTTGAGATGCTTTCAGATTAGCTTTTTCAACTTCAGAATCAAGATAAATCAGTGCATCGCCAGCTTTCAGCTTCTGACCTGATTCAAAATTTATTTTTACTACTTTACCGGCAACTTCATTGGCAACGGTTACCCCTTGAATTGGTTCGATAAAACCAATTGCGCGCAGGTGAGGCGTCCAGTCTTCAAGCTGAATCGTCGCACTGGTCACCGAAAATTCAGGAACAGGACGGTTAGCAAGGAACTCTTTAATTTTTGAAGCCTTAAACATGTTAAAACCAATGACACTACCGAATACCAATATTGCTAATAATATTGCCGAAGCGATCCATTTTTTCATTGTATTACCTTAATAATTAAAATTTAGTTTGCTGAGTTAACTTTCTGAATACTCAACCATGAAGCATCTCTAACTTGATTAAGCAGCATTTCATCTATTTCTATGTGTCTACGTGATATTTTTTTAGCGAGATTTATCGATGTATCAAAACTTAGCGTGATTAATGCGCATATATGCCAGTCGTGAAAACGACCTTCGTTTATGCCCTGCTGATAAAAATCGATTAATGGGAAAAAGGTATTTTCCTCAATTGCCGCACTTTCCGCCTGACAAGGCGGTACAACAAAATTCAGCATTTCTATAACAGCCACCCGCTTCGGGTTATTTAAAACCGCATGAAAAGCGTTGCTCCATAAGCGGTCATATTTCAATTTTGGTTCCTGAACATCTGACCACCCTTTAAAAATAATTAAAGAGGACTGTTTACAAATATGTTGATGTAACTCATGAAGCAGCGCTTCTTTGTTTTCAAAATATCGATAAATTGTACCAGCAGCTATACCTGCTGTATCGGCTAATAGTTTCATTGACAGACCATAGACCCCATGTTCTGCAAGTAGTTTCTCTGCTACGAGAAATATTTTTTCTTTTTTGTCCATAATCATACGACCAAGTGAATGAACGTTCATTATCGTCAAATTATTTGAATATGCAATGTTAGAATGGACATTTGTTGAGTCTTTTTGATTATTTGGCTGTTTTCCGACTTATAGAATGTTTTCTATTAAAGTTAAACTAACGTAAAATCTGCTGTTTCGTATTTTTAAGTATTTAGGATAGACCATGAAGCTTAACCCTGGACAAGATGCCGCAGTAAAAATGATCTCTGGACCTTGTCTTGTTTTAGCGGGGGCAGGCAGTGGAAAAACCCGTGTGATCACCAACAAAATTGCGCATTTAGTGCAGAATTGTGATTATTTAGCCAAAAACATTGCTGCGGTAACCTTCACTAATAAAGCCGCGCGGGAAATGAAGGAGCGTGTCAGTCAGACATTGGGGCGAAAAGAAGCACGCGGTTTGATGGTTTCAACTTTTCACTCTTTAGGTTTAGACATTATTAAACGTGAATATAAAACGTTAGGCATGAAAGCTGGTTTTACCCTGTTTGATGATCAAGATACCCTGGCTTTATTAAAAGAGCTTACTGAAAAACAGCTGCAGGAAGATATGGACCTGCTTAAAGCATTAGTTACGCAGATCTCCAACTGGAAAAATGCGCTAATTTTACCTCCGCAGGCAGTCAAGCATGCCAAAGGTGAGCGTGAAGTTATCTTTGCGCATTGTTATGATCTCTATCAACGTCAGTTAAAAGCCTATAACGCGCTGGATTTTGATGATTTAATCGTTATGCCTACGTTGCTGCTGACTTTAAAAGAAGAAGTGCGTTTACGCTGGCAGAAGAAGATCCGCTACCTGCTGGTGGATGAGTACCAGGATACTAATACTAGTCAGTATGAATTAATTAAGGCTTTAGTTGGCGAGCGTGCAAGGTTTACCGTGGTGGGGGATGATGATCAGTCTATCTACTCATGGCGCGGAGCTCGTCCTGAAAACCTCGTGCTGCTGCAGAACGATTTTCCGCAGTTAAAAGTTGTCAAACTTGAGCAGAATTACCGCTCCAGTCAGCGTGTATTAAAAGCCGCTAATATATTGATTGCTAATAATCCGCATGAGTTTGATAAGCGCCTGTTTAGTGAGCTGGCTTACGGCGAGTCCATTAAAGTGCTGTTTGCAAAAAATGAGCAGCATGAAGCTGAGCGTGTCGTGATGGAGTTATCTGGACATAAATTTATGAATGGCGCTTCATTTAGTGATTATGCAGTACTTTATCGTGGTAATCATCAGAGTCGATTATTAGAAAAAGTGATGATGGAAAATCGTATTCCCTATCGTATTAGCGGCGGTACCTCCTTTTTTGCCCGCAGTGAAGTCAAAGATATCATGGCGTATTTAAAGCTTCTGGTAAATCACGATGATGAGAATGCGTTTATACGGGTTGTTAATAAACCCGCGCGCGGCATAGGGGCGACAACCCGTGAGAAACTGGGGAATTATGCTAATTTACGGCAGATTAGTATGTTTGCAGCCAGTTTTGAAATGGGTTTAGAGCAGACATTAACGGGTAAAGGTCTGCAGTCACTGCAGGCTTTCAGCCGCTGGCTAGTTGAATTGAATGATCGTTTGAAACGCGAAGATGCGATTGATGTGGTGCGGGATCTTATTCGTGATATCGGTTACGAAGACTGGTTATATGAAAGCAGCCCAAGTCCGAAAGCCGCAGAAATGCAGATGAAAAACGTATCTATGCTATTTAAATGGGTTACCGAGATGCTTAAAGGTGATGATCTTGATGAAGAGATGACACTTGAGCAGGTGGTTGCGCGTTTAACACTGCGCGATATGCTTTCCCGTAATGAGGAAGAGGAAGAACTAGATCAGGTACAGCTGATGACTCTGCATGCATCAAAAGGCCTGGAGTTTCCCTTTGTATATATGATTGGTATGGAAGAGGGAATTCTACCGCACCAGGTGAGTATTGATGAAGATAATGTGGAAGAGGAGCGCCGTCTTGCTTATGTGGGCATTACCCGTGCACAGAAAGAGTTAACCTTTACTTTAGCCAAAGAACGTAATCAGTATGGTGAGTTGATTAAACCCACGCCAAGCCGTTTTTTATCTGAACTGCCTCAAGATGATCTTGACTGGGAGAGCGGTCCTCGTAAAAAGACCGATCAACAGAAAAAGCAGCTGGCTGATAAAGGTATTGCTAATTTACGCTCATTGTTTGACTAAATATTTTTGGTAATTATACCCGTTAGGCCTCAAAACTCTGATTTTGCATCGTGAAGTGTAACGGGTATAAAAGTAAAAAGTCTGTTATTTTAGAGCCTTAATAGGTCAATCTGTATTTTGATAGCAATTTTCTATTAATTGTATAAAAACAAACGATTTTACCTATTTATTTGTTTTGTCCATAATTACTCCATCGAAACAAGTTAAGCACTTGTTCAAAATGAAACTAAAATTTTTACTTATCTCATTTTTATCATATTTAGGAGTTACACATGTTAGATAATATCGAAGGTCAAAAAATTCCAAGCGTTACTTTTCCAACTCGCCAGGGTGACGAATGGGTAAACGTAACAACTGAACAGTTATTTGCTGGAAAGACAGTGGTTGTATTTGCATTACCGGGTGCTTTCACTCCAACTTGTTCTTCAACGCATCTGCCTCGTTACAATGAATTAGCGGGTGTATTAAAAGAAAACGGTGTTGATGAAATAGTATGTTTAAGTGTTAATGATACTTTTGTAATGAACGCATGGCTGGCAGATCAGGAAGCTGAAAATATTACCGTTGTACCGGACGGTAGCGGCACATTCACTGACGGTATGGGCATGTTAGTTGATAAAAGCGATATTGGTTTCGGCAAGCGCAGCTGGCGTTACAGCATGCTGGTTAAAGACGGCGTTATCGAAAAAATGTTTATCGAGCCGAACCAGCCGGGCGACCCGTTTGAAGTGTCTGATGCAGATACTATGCTTAATTACATCAACCCGAGAGCTAAAGCACCATCAGCAGTAACATTGTTTACTAAACCTGGTTGTCCTTTCTGTGCAAAAGCGAAAACATCGTTAAAAGATAATAACATCGCCTTTGAAGAGATTGTTTTAGGCACAGATGCAACAAGCGTAAGCCTAAAAGCTGTTACTGGTGAAACGACAGTACCGCAGTTATTTGTTGATGGAAAACACATCGGCGACAGTGATGCGGTGATTGCTTACGTGAAAGGTTAATAGGGCTAAAAAAACTTTTTACTAAGTATTGCAAAAGCGCACTTTCAGTATTGAAGGGGGCGCTTTTTTTTACCCAAAATTTCATTAAATCATTAATATATTAGTTTCCTGGAGTATTTATGAGACATATTAAAGTCGAAGTTGCAGTTATTGGTGGCGGTACTGCAGGGCTAGCGGCATACCGAGCTGCTAAAGAAAAAACGGATTCAGTCGTTCTGATTGAAGGCGCTGAATTTGGCACAACTTGTGCGCGTGTTGGCTGCATGCCGAGCAAATTATTAATTGCAGCCGCTGAAGCTGCCCATAGTACTGCGCATACCAGTCCGTTTGGTGTGTTTGTTGATGGTGATATACGTGTTGACGGGCAAAAAGTGATGCAGCGTATTCGTGATGAAAGAGACCGATTTGTCGGCTTTGTAGTGGAAGCCGTTGACAGCATTACAGAGCAGGATAAATTAATTGGAAAAGCGGCTTTTGTGTCCGCAACACAGCTGCAGATTGATGAGCACACACTTGTAGATGCAGAGAGAGTTGTTATTGCTACCGGTTCTCGTCCAAGCTATCCGGGAGTTTGGAATGAGTTAGGCGATAAGCTTATTATCAATGATGATTTGTTTAACTGGACCGATTTACCAAAATCAATTGCTGTATTCGGCCCCGGTGTTATTGGTTTAGAGCTTGGCCAGTCCCTGCATCGTTTAGGTGTTGAGGTGCTGATGTTTGGTATGGGTGGACAAGTCGGTCCCTTTACTGATCCTCAGGTGATGGATTATGCGCAGAAAACATTTTCAAATGAATTTTATTTAGATGCAGATGCAAACGTAAAAAATATGGTGCGCAAAGGAGATCATGTTGAAATTACCTATACGGACAAAGAGGGTATTGAGCAGGTAGCTGAGGTTGAGTATGTATTAGCAGCTACGGGACGTCGACCTAATGTGGATAACTTAGGCTTAGAAAATATCAGTATTGAAAATGATACTCGTGGTGTGCCAATTGCCGATCCCTTTACTATGCAGACTTCAATTCCCTCAATTTTTATTGCCGGTGATGCCAGTAACCAGATCCCGTTACTTCATGAAGCTGCCGATCAAGGAAAAATAGCCGGCAGTAATGCCGGAGTTTATCCGAATATTCGTGCCGGGCTGCGGCGTTCTGCAATTGCCGCGGTATTTACGGATCCGCAGCTGGCAATGGTAGGGCTGACTTATAAACAGGTCAGTGAAAAGTATACCGGCTGTAACTGTTTTGAAACCGGCAGTGTTTCCTTTGAAGATCAAGGCCGAAGCCGTGTGATGTTAAAAAATAAAGGTTTGTTAAACCTTTATGGAGAGCATGGTACGGGACGATTTTTAGGTGCTGAAATGATTGGTCCACAGGCTGAGCACTTAGCGCACCTGTTAGCATGGGCGCATCAGAATCGAATGACGATTTCACAGATGCTGGATATGCCTTTTTATCACCCGGTAATAGAAGAAGGTGTACGTACTGCATTACGAGACCTGAATGCTAAGTTGAAACTCGGCTCCGCGATGATCAATCAGTGTATGGAATGTGGGCCGGGTTGTTAATAATACGGCTCCACTTATTAATCATAGGTAATTTAAAAATAGCGCGAGAAAGATAACCAGCCCTACATAGTTATTATCTAAAAAGGCTTTAAAGCAGGCCTTTTTATCACGTGTTTTTATCTCTATCTGCTGCTTAATAAATAAAGCCGATACTATTAATAAACCCGCATAATAGATCCAGTTTAAAGCTTCTATCCAGCCGACAATAACTAATAAAATCAGACTGCTCAGCTGCAGTAGTCCGACAATTAGTTTGTCATTATCGGCAAATAAAATAGCTGTTGATTTTACGCCGATCTTTAAATCATCATCACGGTCTACCATGGCATATAAAGTATCGTAAGCTATGGTCCATAAAATGTTAACCGTAAATAAAATCCATACTACCGTTGGAAGAGCATCAGCCTGTGCCGCGTACGCCATTGGGATTGCCCAGCTGAAGGCCAGGCCTAAAACAAGCTGAGGCAGGTGTGTGAAACGTTTCATAAAAGGGTAAGTGAAGGCTAACAATGCCCCGACAACTGACAGCTGAATAGTTAAGTTATTCTGTGTTAATACTAAGAAGAAAGAAATAATAGCAAGTATTAAAAACAGCAAGACAGCTTCTGCGCTGGTTGCGCGTCCGGACGGCAGAGGGCGATTTTTGGTGCGTTCAACAAACCCATCGATTTTACGATCTGCAAAGTCGTTGATAACACAACCTGCACTACGCATTAAAAATACGCCAAGTGAGAAAACAATCAGTACACTGAAATCAGGAAAGCCCTGTGCTGCAATCCACAGTGCCCAAAGTGTAGGCCAAAGTAATAAAAGGGTACCGATCGGTTTATCAACACGCATCAGCTGCGTATATGCCTGGAATTTTTGTTTAGAAAAAGAACTCATGTTGAATATATTCCAGAAGCGGGTAAAAACACTTCACTCACTAATAACGGCTTGTTTTTTACATAAAATAAAGAGCGCCTTGCCCATAGAGAGTGTCCGCAGCTTTGCTCTAGTGAGTCAGATAACTGATGCACCGCGGAATTTTTGCAAAACTCGGCAGTTTCAATACTCCCGCGCACCATGGTAGGATCTTGGAAAAGAAACTTACCGAGTGACTGCTCGCCTATTTGGGCTAATTTTCCCTGTTCTTCACTTAATGTTGAAAAAGGAATTTCAGTTTGCGCAAATATCACTGCAATATCATCACAATATAAGTAAACTTCACGTACTAATACTTGCGATTCGCTGCTAAAATAATCAGAAAGAGTGCTGTTTCTTGAGTTTGTGGTTATCTGCTGTTTTATCTGCACACGGAATGTTTTGCATAAACCTTCCAGTTTTTGTGTTAATGAGCTGTGATCATAAAGCCAGGCAAGCACTTTATCGGGGCAGTGCAGTGGTTTTTGTTGTGCTGACCAGTATGCTGTCGGCCCGATAGGAAGTAAGTGATTGTGCATATAAGCCTTTGACTGTTGTGCCTTTGTTTAACTCTCAAAAGAGGTAAAACGGGAAATAGTTTGCTATTGTATCATTCAAATATATAAGGTTCATCTTTGTTAAAGGAAATTACCATGTTTAAAAGAGCGCTAGTCTGCGTGCTTTGTTTTTCACTGTTCTCTTCTATTGCATTTGCAGAAGAGGGGGCAGTTGAAGAAGTGAAAAATGATTATCAGTATTTTTTAATTGAGCCGGATATCATCACCAATTATATAAAACCAGGTAAACGTGTTGGTTTTGTGCGTATGACTATTGAATTAATGGTGAACTCAAAGAGCAGCTATGCTCTGTTGGAAAATCATGAACCGCTTATCCGAGATAAAATAATTACTATCTTTGGAGAACAGACTGAAGTTAAAGTTAAATCAATTGCGGAGCGGGAAAATATTCGCGCACGCTGCTTAGATGAAGTTAATGCGCTATTGCATACTGAAACTGGTAAGAAGCCAGTTGAAGACCTTCTGTTTACTAAATATTTGTATCAGTAAGTGACTGCTTAGTCGACCCATTTGTAAATGGGTCTATGCACTTCTGTATTTTACCTGCCTGAATTGTCAACAGGGGGATTTAGCTTTCCTTTTTAGGAATAGAATTGTCCCCAGACTTTAATGCTAACCTACCCGCCCGGGTAGTTTTTATCTATATCACTTAAGTTTTGTTGATAAAGTCAAAATATGGTCTAATTTGAATGGTGCGTTTGGTCATTTATGGAGG
Organism: Psychromonas ossibalaenae ATCC BAA-1528; assembly: GCF_000381745.1. Taxonomy (GTDB): domain Bacteria; phylum Pseudomonadota; class Gammaproteobacteria; order Enterobacterales; family Psychromonadaceae; genus Psychromonas; species Psychromonas ossibalaenae. The sequence continues at coordinate 113,957 of NZ_KB906973.1, forward strand.
AATACCCGATGCTTAAAAAATTAACCTGCCGTTTGTTACTTGTTGCATCATTGTTTGTTTTATCCGCCGGTCAGCTGGTTTATGCTGTTGATAAGAGCGCAGAAGCGCTTATTTCATCTGTTGAACTGTCGGAAAAAATAAATATTAACAGTGCGAATGCTGAACAGCTTTCAGTAGTCAACGGTATTGGAAATAAAAAAGCTCAGGCTATTGTGGATTATCGCGAAAATAACGGCAATTTTTTGAATATTGATGAGTTAATTAACGTTAAAGGTATTGGTCAAAGTACCCTGAAAAAAATCACACCTTTTGTAACTTTGTAGTCTCAAAATATAAATGCAGCCGTAGTTTTTTACGGTTGCATTTTTTTACAAAATTCCACCATATTGCGCATATTGGAACTGGAGGGTTAGTGCAATGATGCATATTCCGGAACTGGGGGTTCAACCCCGGCGATGTTGGCGTTTGTGTTTGTAGTACAATGCTGATACATCGTATATATCGGAACTGTGGTTTCAATCCTGGCGATGTTGGCGTTTATGTTTGCAGGGCAATGCCGTAGCTGTACTAGTGAGCCTTTCGCTACACCGTATATGTCGGAACTGTGGTTTTAACCCCGGCGGTGTTGGAGTTGTGTTTACAGCGCAATGCCGGAGCTGTACTAGTGAGCCTTTCGCTACATTGTATATATCGGAACTGGGGGGGCAACCCCGGCGTTATTGGTTCTATTTTTTAAGGTAAATACTATGGTTCACCATCATTTGCCACACTTTGATACCATTACTCATTATCAGTTTATTACTTTTCGTACAAATGATAGTACTGATGCATTTCTACATAAATTATCAGTTCAAAACCAACCTAATAATAAAAAGCAATTACAGGCTGATTGTCATCTTGATACGTCATATCTGGGGGCATATTTAAATGACGATGTTTTACTATATTTATGTGAGTTCATAAAAAGTAAAAATCGAGAATTATACCAACTCATTGCTTTTGTAATAATACCTAATCATGTCCATTTATTAATTAAACCACTTAAAAGCCTTCCTGTGCTGATGCATAGCATTAAAGGTGCGAGTGCTAAATCGATCAATGAGATTATCGGTAGAAGTGGTCCGTTTTGGGCTGCAGAATATTATGATAAGGCGATTAGGGATGAGAAGCATTTTAATATTGTTTATAACTACATAAAAAATAATCTGTTGAAACTAAATGAAGAAGAATCGATTTTAAGATTCTATGGGATTTATGAAATAGAATAATTTACGGAGCACTGTGTATTCTGGGCTTGGGATTTCATTCCCGGCGGTGTTAGCTTGTATATCCAGGAACTGGGGGGGGGAACCCCGGCAGTTTTTTTGATTTGTGTTTTCAACACAGGACCGGAGCTGAAGCACCGGTTCCTAGGTGTGGCGAATCAGCCACATCGTATATACTGGAACTGGGGGGTAACCCCGGCGGTTTTGATTTTCGCAGCTAACAACCTCTCATCTATATTTTTATTTTGGAACAAATAGCCGCTAAAACTAAACCGGCGAATAAACCAAGCAGATGTGCATAATTGGCAACATTTACCGGTAATAAATCGACAAATCCAAAAACAAGCCAGGCCATTAGAAAGATAAAATAGGAGTTTGGTAAATTTACCTCGGAGCCTTTATTAAGTTTGCCGTATAACCAGCAATAACCAACCAGACCATAGACAACGCCGCTTAAACCGCCAAAGTAAGGACTAACTAGATAGTACTGCGCAAGATTGGCAGCTACAGCCGAGAAGAAGAAAAGTATCAATATGCGCTGCTTACCATGCTGTTTTTCAACAATGCCCCCTAACTGCCACCACCAGAGTAAGTTGAAAACAATATGCAGAAGACTGAAGTGTAAAAAAGCAGGGGTAACAAAACGCCAGCTTTGTGTGTAGTCAAAAGGCTGCTGGGTAAAAAATGCAAAAACGGACGGAATGGGGTTAAAGAAACCTAAACTTGTCAGGGTAAATATAACAACACAAAAGGCAAATACTGAATGGGTTATAAGACCTGCATGGCTGATGAAGTTACTTATTATATTGGAGTGTACATAAGCTAAGTGATCACTATCATTGTTTGTTGTACCTGTATGCCAGCTTACTGAAATATATTTTGGATCGTTGGGATTTTGTAAAAACAGTTCAAGCTCTGCCTGTGCCCTAGGAAGTAGTGGGCTTTGTTCTATTAGTAACTGGTAGTAAAAGTCATCATGCTGGATTTTATTTTTAATATTCAGCGCTGTTAAATAATCGGAAAAAGCCTGAGCTGCGCGTAAATTTTGAAATTGATGCAGTGTAAACATAATTAACTTTCCGCTTTTTTAATCTCTTTATTGCAGAAGGAGATTTTATTTTCTTGATTAAGGATATTGAGTAATAACATCGAGCGCTCTAAGCCATCCTGCGCTTCAAAAATTGCACTTAACCCTTTAAATGAACCGCTCTTAATCTCAACTTTATCACCACTTTTAAATAATGACTGGGTATCAGCTTTAAGATCGTTAATTGAGTGGCAGGCATTTTCAAGCCGTTTTATGGTTTCCTCGGAAACGCGCGCAATTTCTCGACCAAATTTAACAAAATCATTAATACCACGTGTAGAGCGAATCTTGCTAAAGTTAGTATATTCTTGATCCACAAATATAAACAGGTAACTTGGAAAAAGAGCTTCTTCAACCGTACTTCTTTTACCTCTAATAATTTTTTCTTTACGGATTTTTGGAAAAAAGGAATGAATTCCTTGATTCTGTAAATGCAGCTGTGCACGAGATTCTTCTCGACTTTTACAATACACAACAAACCACTGCTTATTCATTAATATCTCTTCTTATGTTTTTGACCGCATCAAGGATACAGAAAATAGGGGCTTGAATCTAGAATCAAAATATATTGTGATTTACGAGAATAAGATATGTTTTATTGTCATAAATATAAATCATGCAAGCCGGTTTAATCCTTGCAGTTACTGTGATGTAGCTCTGTTTTAAAATGACTTATCTTTAAAGGTATGATATTTGCTTGACTTAAGTGGTAATTATATAAAAATGATTTAACTGGAAATTAGGTATAAAAAAGCTATACTACGCGCTCAAAATTTACTATTTCAGGTCTAGGTTACTTAACTTAGTGGCGGTAGCGTGCCTGAGTATTTGTTTTCTGTGACCTTTTCTCGGTTCCATTTTTTATTAAGTGTCTAAAATGAAAAAACTTTTTATAAAAGCAATGGCGTTAAGCTTTATATTTTCTGTTGCTGCTTGTACTTCTCCCCCGCGAGAGGTTACCGCCTCTTTGCCACTGGTCAGTCACTCTCAAAGCAAACCTAATAAAAAAATAATTCCGCAGCAATATTGGTCTGATCTTGAGAATGTCACGCTTAATTACATTGAGCATCCAACATACCAAATTCAATTAGGCGAACTTTATACTTCCGCGTTAGGCTTAACATGTCGAGAGTTGACTATTGTTGACAAAGAACAGCAGGTGAAAAGACGCATTGTGTGTAAAGTGCCGTTTTTAGATGAAAATAATAAACAAGATGAAGCATGGTTTCTAGAGAAAGAAATCATTGAATCCAGCAGTTATGTCGACTTGTAAATAGACTGAATAAACCATGAAGATAAATACAATAAAAACCATCATAGCGTTCACGTTAGTGTCGTTTACACAAACGGCCATAGCTGCTTTTGAACCAAGCAGTGTCGATGTTGCCTCAAGCTCGACGACAGACAGCATCCCGACATTAACTAACCCCTCTGCAATCAAATCATTAGAAACGGGCAGTTATAATAAAGCACAGCGAAATGGTGTGTTATTACCTGGTGAAGTTGACGTGCGTGAATTGTTACCGTCTTCGGGAGAAGATTTTCCGCCGCCTTATGGTGCGAACATGTTTGCTGGGGGGTATGAGTCAGAAAGGACTGATGGGTTAAATGAAAATTACTTAATTGCACCTGGTGACAAAATTAATATCTGGTTATGGGGAGCTGTTAATTATGCTGACATCACCACTGTAGATAACCAGGGTAATATATTTATTCCTAATATTGGTCCGATCAAAGTTGCAGATGTGCCTGCCAGTGATGTTAACAAGTTAGTTACCTCTAAAATCAAAGCTATCTACACCAATAATGTCAATGTGTACGTAAACTTATTAACCGCAACACCTGTGAGTGTCTATTTATCAGGGGCAATTATTCGCCCTGGCCAATATGCAGGCATGGCGTCAGATAGTTTGCTGTATTATTTAAAACGAGCGGGTGGTATCGATTCAGAGCGTGGCAGTTACCGTCAAATAGAAGTGTTACGTAATAATAAAGTAATTAGCAGTATTGATCTTTATGACTTTATTCAGTCAGGAAAACTGCCCAATGTGACCTTTAAAGATAAAGATGTCATTTTAGTTAAACCACAAAAACCGGCGATCAACGTGAGTGGCGGGGTGCGCAATCCGTTCCGCTTTGAGCTGCTTAAAGAGATGTCGTCGGGCAAAGAGATTTCAGACTATGCAAGGCCACTAGCTAAAATCAGCCACGTCGGGGTATTTGGTAACCGCATTGATGGACCCTTTTCTGTTTATCTTGAATATAACGACTTCTTAGAATTTGAATTAAAAGATGGCGACAGTGTTGTTTTTAATGATGATTTGCATGCACAAATCATCGATGTGCAAGTATCTGGTAGTTATTTAGGACCTTCCTATTTTGCAGTTAAAAAAAGCACCCGTTTACACGATTTGTTAAGTTATATCCCGATAAACCCTGAATTGACTGACAATAAATCAATTTATATATTACGTAAAAGTGTGGCTGAGCGTCAAAAACAGATGTTATCAGACTCACTGGATAGATTAGAGCGCAGTGTGTTTACTGCTCCTGCCTCATCAGACGGTGAAGCCGCTATTCGTGCAAAAGAAGCTGAAATGGTCATGAAGTTTGCTGAAAAGGCTCGATTAGTTGAACCGCTTGGTAAAGTCATAGTTTCTGACAATGGAGCCACGGCTAATATCTTATTAGAAAAAGGCGATCAGATTGTTATTCCGCATTATACGGATTTGATTCAAGTCGGTGGTGAAGTCTTAATGCCGCAAGCTGTTGTGTTTAATGAAAATGCAAGCATTGATGATTATGTAGCCTGGGCGGGCGGTTTTACTGACCGGGCTGAAGATGAACGAATTTCTATTGTACGTGCGAATGGTATAGTTGTTTTTGATACTAAAGCTAAAATTCAGCGTGGCGACCAAATTTTGGTGTTGCCGAAAGTAGATACCAAAACCATGCAGGCAGTAAAAGACATCACACAAATTATTTACCAAATCGCCATCGCGGCCAATGTGGTGTTAGATTAGGTGGGAAAATCAAAATATAATATTTTGTCGTTGGATCCGATGTATTCATCTTTGCATGAAAAAATCGCAAAATTAGTAGCGAAAAAAAAATATGCAGTGACATCCTGCTGGGCAAAAAAAGTTTATTTACCCACGTTTAAATTTACTCTTGCAACAAGCATCATCAAAAATTACCGTGGTGAAGTTGATCCGCTGGTATTAGAAAAAATCAAAGCATTACCGACGTATCATCATGCGTATGTTAAGAAAGTCGAAAAAAGAGAGCTTACTGCAGATGAGTTAAGCTATATGGCTAAGTTTTATTTAGGACTAAAAGTATTTATTCAAGAAAAAAAAATAGAGTTAATTATTGTGCATAATGATACTCGCTGGTATCACGCCATTGCAATTTTACTCTGTAAAGAACTTGATATTAAATACTTAGTAACCGAACAAGGGTTAATCAGGCCTTACACAACCGTGATTGATAACCAAGGTGTTAATGCAAACGCTAACATGGAACTTATTGTTAAAGGTCTAGAACTTAAAGAAAAATTAAACTTCACGCCGAAGTACACGCATGATTCTGTATTATCTATGTTTTTCTTTTTTGTGTTTATTGGGATATTTACCTTAGAAAGGACAATTAAAAGCGCGAGCTTACTTAGATATATGCATAATAATTATCGCTTAGATAAATATAAACAACGCTTTCTAAATAGAGTTATTAAAAAAAATGAAGTAAAGGAAAGGAGGGAAGTCGATAATAAGAGCGCTCTATTGCTTTTACAGTTAGAGCATGATTCTCAGTTTTTGATGTATAGTGATTATCAAAATAATCAAGAAGTGATTAATCGAACTCAAAAAAAGTGCAGTCAATTAGGATTAACATTAGCAATAAAAAAACATCCGTTAGATCAGTCTTCATATAAATTAGATAACTATAGTTATTTAGTTGGCGGCGATGTTATTTTATTAGCCAGACAAGCAAAGCTGGTTATAGCCGTTAATTCTAGTGCAATTTTATCTGTTTTAAAAACTACGACACCACTCTTTATTATAGGTGAGTCTATTTATGAATATAAAAATATGGCTGAGTATACTTGCATTGAGAATATCATTTTGCCTACCCGACAAAGCTATGAAGCACGTTGTGATTATATATATAAAATAAAAGAAAATTATTTATTAAAAGGGGCCGGTTATTCTTTTAATGGCACTTTATTAAGCCATAAATTAATAAGCTTATTAGATGGTAATAGATAATGACATTAGTGAAAAAACGTTCGACACTAAGTGTTTGGAAAGATGTTGTTTTTGCGATTTTTCTAAGAGAAATACGCAGTAAATTTAATGATAAACTGGGTGTTAGTTGGGCTGTGGTTTCCCCTCTTGTTTTTATTATGGTTTTAACAATAATGAGAGGCAGTATGGATGGTGGTGTTACACACTCAATGCCGACGTTCTTTTTTATGGTTTATGGAATACTATTTGTTCGGTTTTTTATGGAAACCGTAGGAAGTGTGTCATCAGCAATTAAATCCAATAAACCATTATTTGCATTCAGGCAAGTACAGCCAATCAGTGCCGTTATTGCTGTTGCTGTATTCGAGTTGTTGAGCCGAATGGTCGTTGTAATATGCATTTTCATCATCGCATACTACTTGAAGATAGAAACTCAGATAAACAACCTTTTAGGTGTTATGTTTTGTTTTTTTCAAATATGGCTGCTTGCTGTGAGTGTCGGATTGCTCTTTGCGTTGCTAGCTTGTTATATTCCTGAAGTTAATAAAATAAAAAACCTGATGCTCAGGCCGCTTATTTTTATCTCTGGGGCATTTTTTAGCTTGCAGGATATACCTCATGAGTTATGGAAATATTTTACATGGAATCCAATTTTACACGCGATTGAATATTCCCGTTATTATGCTTATTCCACTTATGGAACGGTAGGTGTTGATATTACTTATTTAAGTTATTCAACATTGATTCTCTTCTTTTTTTCTCTGTGTTGCTACCATGCAGCATGGAAACCCGCAATTAGTAGATAAATGAAAAATATTATTAATCATATTAAACAAAGATTGTTTCTTTTTATTGTTATTTTACCGTCATTGCTTTTCACTGTTTATCAAATGGTGATAGCAAGCCCAAGATATGAAGCCGCAACCCAGCTTATCGTTCAGCAACCCGATGGTATGGCAACCATGGATCCTGGGATGGCATTATTAAGTGGTTTAGGTGTGTCGAAAGGGGGGCATGATACGCAGTTAGTACAATCTTATATTTTTTCTAGTGATATGTTGGACTATTTAGAATCGGAACTGGAAATAAAAGAACATTATACCAATCATCAATATGACATTTTTAGCCGTTTAAAAAGTGATAGCACATATGAAGAATTTTATGATTATTACAAGAGTGTATTAAGAGTTGAAATTGATGACAAATCCTCAATTATTAGTGTTTATGTGCAGGCCTTTGAACCCGGAATGTCTTATCAAATCACTCAAACGATTGCTGAAAAATCTGAGTGGTTTATAAATAATATTGGTCATCAATTAGCTGAAGCACAATTAGAGTTCATAAAAAAAGAGCATAAAGTTGTTGAGAATAAATTACAAACTGCACAACAAAATTTAAATGATTTTCAAAACAAGCATAACTTGCTAGATCCAGAGCAAGAAAGCATGGCTTTAAGTCAAATTTCGTATTCTATTGAAGCAAAAATTGCACAGAAAAAAGCAGAATTAACCGCTCTTGAATCATTAATGAGTAAGAGCGCGCCGCAGGTGCTGGCTGTAAAAAATGAATTAAATTCATTGATTACACAATTGAGAATAGAAAAAACACGATTAATAAATGAAAACTCAACACAATCGATAAATAATGTATTAAATGACTTTTCAAATTTAAAAATTGACCTTGAGCTGGCTCTGAGGTCTTTTACCTCATCTACTGTTTCATTAGAGAAATCTCGCATTGAAGCATACCGGCAGTTAAAGTTTTTAATTGTTGTAGATAAAGCTAAAGTTCCTCAACAGAATAGATACCCGGAGGTATTTTATAACATTTCTTTATTCATATTATTACTAACGATTTTTTTCGGAATAATGAAAATTATAATGGCAACCATTCACGAACTTAAATAGAGACCTTTATGAAACATCTAGACATTGCTACCTATTACACTACAGTAGAAAAAAAATTATTTTCTGTTAGTTCTATAAAAAAAACTTACCAGCACCAGGCTGATGCTTTAAATAAAATGGCTGAAAAGATAGAGCATAATGAGTATTTAAAAGCATTAGATTTTATGTTTCATTGTAAAGGCCACGTGATTATCTGTGGTATGGGAAAATCGGGACATGTTGGTACTAAAATAGCAGCAACCCTTGCATCAACTGGAACGCCGGCCTTTTTTCTACATCCAAGTGAGGCATTTCATGGTGATTTAGGAATGATCACAAAAGATGATGTGATCATTCTTATCTCAAACAGTGGCGAAACGGATGAAGTATTACAGCTTATTCCTTCTTTAAAGTCTTTCGGCAATAAAACAATCGCAATAACAGGTAAGACGAGCTCAACATTAAGTAAAAACTGTGATGCAACGTTATTGCTAACAATGGATAAAGAAGTCTGCCCTAATAATTTAGCACCAACAACATCAACTACATTAACGATTGCTGTTGGTGATGCACTTGCTGTTGCTCTAATGGAGATGCGTAATTTTGAGCCGAATGATTTTGCTCGTTTTCATCCCGGTGGCTCTTTAGGAAAGCGGCTATTAACTCAAGTCAAAGACGTTATGGTGAGTGACAACTTACCGCTGGTAGATGTTCAAGATAAAATGACTGATGTTATTGTTACCATGAATGACAGTAGAAAAGGTCTGGCTATGGTGACACAGGATAATAAATTAGTAGGTATTATTACGGATGGTGATTTACGTCGCTCTCTGGTTGCCAATAAGCCTCTTAATGAACTTATTGCCGAAAATGTGATGAGCGAAGCACCAAAAACATGTTTGGAAAATGAAATGTTGATAGAGGCGGAAGAAAAAATGAAAGCTAATAAAATATCCACTCTTATAGTATTAAGCAACAACACAATCACTGGTCTAATACAGATCAACACATTATCTTGGGACTAATCATGAGTATCAAATCAAAAATTACAACCTTGTTTTCCAACCCTAAGGGTGTGGTAAATAAGTATGTATATAATGAAAAGCCGGCTAAAAAGCCAATTAAAAAGGTAGTTAAAAAGGTAGTTAAAAAGCCAGTTAAAAAATCAGTGAATAATTTATCCACTTGCCCATTAGATATAAAAATATCTGTGAGTGATGGAGATTATTTATATATACCATGGATTAAAACACATGGGGATAAGTTAGTTAGTTCTTTATCTAACAATAGTGATATCGTTATTTCACCTTTATGGTTAAATGAAAATATTCATAATTCAAATGTTAGAAGAAGTATAAATAAATATTCTAGAGAATGCCCTGCTCATTTTAGAAGATATATAATTTCTGCTTTAGCTTTAAACAAAAATAAAATAAAAGCTGTTATTTTAACAATGGATTGGAGTACTCCAATGAGGTTAATTTCAAGTGTCTGTAAAGAGCTTGGAATTAAAACAATCCTTATACCGCATGAAGGTGTATTTGCTAAAGAAAGTGAATATTATAAAGATATTTCTACAAATGTTAATGTACCTATATCAGATTATATTTTATGTTGGGGAGAGCAGCAGAAAAATATTTTTTCTGCTAGAGGATACCCGAAAGAAAGAATTAAAGTGTCAGGCTCCTTAAAATTGGATGAATACTCAAGTTACAGTCCAGTCTTAACCAAGGAATTATTTTGCAAAATATATTCATTTTGCCCAAGTAAAAAGACTATTCTTTTCTCATGCCAACCATTGGACTCTCAGTATGATGTTGTCTTGGCAAGAAAGGCTCAAAGAGAAATCATTGAAGACTTAATTGAGTATGTGAACATCAACGATGTTCAATTAATAATTAGAAAACCACCTTCAAATGATCGGATTTTAAATAAAAAACTAGACGATCTGATTAATGTGTCAGATTTAATCTCAGTAGACTATGCAACACCTTATTTAACAACGCCAGAAGAGTCTATTGCTCATTGTGATGTTGTTTTGTCTATAAATAGTACTATGCTGTTTGAGGCTATATTATATTCAACACCTGCTATATCAACAAAATACGTTGAGTTCAGACAAATATGGGAAAATATAAACATATCGTCACCTACTAACAAGGTTGATTTATATCCTGACTTAAATATAGCCTTAAACAACCCTCAAGAGCATTTGGATTCTATTGATTTAACCTGGGCTAAAAATAGCCTGTCTTACGGTGATTTTTCTGGTGAGGCTAAGTCAAATATAGTTGATTTTTTAAAGAGTGAATTGCCATTTGATATTTATCATCCAGTTAATCGCTTTTTCGCAAAAACTCATAATGAAAATATTGCATTAAACGCTAGTTTAAACAATAAGTTAGTTGAGTCTAATAAGTATCTACCTAAGATGTTGGGCGTTAATTCTGTTATATCTTCTGCTTCTTGTGCTAATGATATTTTTGTAGATTTCTTCATTAACTGGGGTATTAGTCAAACTAATAATAAAGCTAGGCAAATTTCGAAAGCTAAAGCATATGGCAAAGACTTATTAATTGTTGAAGATGGTTTTATTAGATCTTGTAAAATTGGACTATCAAATGAACCTGGTTTATCTATTATTTTAGACAACAAAACCGCATATTATGATGCTAGAAAAACTTCGTATTTAGAGGAAAAGTTAAACTCGACAGAAAAATTAATGGATTCTGATATTTTTCGAGCAAAAGAAAATATTAAAAATATACGAGAGAATAGAGTATCAAAATATAATCATGCACCTGATGTGGCTTTAAAAATAGGTAAAAATAACAGCAAAATATTATTAGTAGATCAACGTTATGGTGATATGTCAGTTGAAGCTGGTTTAGCGGATGAAAAGTCCTTTGAGAATATGCTTCTTGATGCTATCAATAATTATCCCGAATACGATATTTTAATAAAAAGACACCCTGATGCGACAATTGGAGGGAAAAGTTCATATTATAGTGATAAGAAAATTGGCTTTACTAAAGACATAGATAATGTGCATCTGATTGATTACGATGTAAATCCATATGCTTTATTTGATATAGTTGATAAAGTTTTTTGTGTTACAAGTGGTATGGGCTTTGAAGCATTATTAGCAGGAAAAGAAGTTCATGTATATGGCGTTCCATTTTATTCAAATTGGGGGCTTACAATAGATAAAGTCGATTTGCCACGACGCACAAGGAAAAGAACTCTGGAAGAAACGTTTTTTTATAGTTATATTAATTTTTCAAGGTACTTTAATCCTGAAGAAATGAAAGGTGCAGAGATTGAAGATGTTATAGCTTATATAATAAAAAACAGATAAGAAGTTAAAAATTATGCGTGTGGCAAGTTTTGGAAGTTGTTTATCAAGGCGGATTATTGATGAGTTAGAATTATTAAATTCAGAAATTGAAGTCATTAGTTGCACTATGCAATTAAAAGTTTCTGATTTTATCAATACTAACAATACATTTAATAAAATCGATTTATATGAATTAGCTAAAAAATCGAGCAATTCTCCTGAAGTTCAGTTAAACGTTCTTCAGCAGCATAAAGATATTTCTGGAATTTTCCGCACTTCAAAAAATCCTGATTTATATCCATTTAAGACTGTGTTTGAAGGGGAAAAAAAAGTTGATCTGCTTTTAATAGACAACTTCCCCGAATTAGTTTTTCGTAGTTCAGTAGATGAAGATAAACGAAGAGTCTTTATTCCAAATGTTGCACAAGGAACTGATATCAAACTAGATTTACTTGATTATGATCCTCTTGATAAAATGGTCAATGTTTATAATGAGTTCCTGTCAAAGTTAAGACGTTCACAACCCAATGCGAAAATATTTATTTTAAATTTTCCAGTGGTTTTATCTAAAAGTACAAATATAAGAAATAGGGGGGGAATGTTTTATGACACGGTGATTTCAAAATTACCATTAAAAGAACTTAACATTATTAATCTTAAAATCAATAAACCAATGGCTCATCAAATGAAGCCTAATTATAGTCATTTTAATAATCACTATTACAGGATGTTTGCTTATCGAATACTTGGATACTTTAATGACCAAAAAATTGATAGTAGAGTACGCTCCTTATCAACATTTAATAATGATGTTTTTTTAAATAAAATATTTTCCGATGTTAAAAGCTACCCTGTACGCATAGATTCATATGTTGAGAGTTATATTTGGAAGTCAAGAAAAAAAGACGAAAAATATCACGTAGATATGGTTGATAACCATCACGAATATCTACTTCTTGATTTTGAATTAATTCTTGAGAAATTGAATAATTACCAGTCTGTTAGCCATGAAGGAATTGTTGAGGATCTTGTAACTGATAAAGATTGTAGGTTACAAGAAAGCTCCTTCTTAAATTTAAATAAATGTGTGCATTATTTAACTATTACAAAAGAGATTAAGATATTATTTAATGATTGGCAGCGAGTTCATTCAAAACTATCCGATAAAAAAAGAATCAATCGAATTATTTTGTTAGAAAAAAAAGCATTTAACAAGGATGGGGTTTTTATATTTAGTGCTGAGTTTGAAGATAAAGATGATTTTATTTCTTCGTTTAAAGAATATATCTCAGGCTTACAATATACTCTTAAATAAATTTCATATGATAATGTATTTTTAGGTAAATTTAGTTTCAATTTTTCTCGGCGAGAATGGCATGATTGAAACCGTAAGTAACTGGTTATTTTTTTAGTTACAAACGACAGTGTTATTTTTATAAGAAAAGGCACGAATATTAGTGGGAGAGACAGAGTCATTGTACATAGCCTCACCAGCAAAAGCAGTGAAAAACTGTTTCTTGGTTAGAAAAGCTTATTTAATTTATAGTTATATATTGGAGTAAAAATGTTTTTAATCGCAGGTCCATGTGTTATCGAATCAGAAGGTTTAGTTTTAGATACTTTTGGAAAATTACAAGAAATCGCCAATAAACTGGGCATTGAATATATTGCCAAGTCGTCATTTACAAAAGCAAACCGCTCTAGTGCTTCTGCCTTTACTGGACCAGGTATAGATGAAGGCTTACGTATATTAGAGAAAGCTAAAAAACAGCTTGGCGTTAAGGTGCTTACCGATGTCCATGACACAACCCCGCTTGATGAGGTAGCTTCTGTTGTCGATGTACTGCAAACACCAGCTTTTTTGGTGCGTCAAACCGAGTTTATACAGCGTGTAGCTGCGTTAGGTAAACCGGTTAATATCAAAAAAGGACAATGGATGGCTCCTCAGGATATGATGCCTGTAGTCGAAAAGTGTCGTGCGGTTGGCAATAACGATATTTGGGTATGTGATCGTGGTACTAGCTTTGGATTTGGTGCCTTAATTAACTATATGCCAGGCTTAGCAATTATGCGTGAAACGGGTTGCAAAGTAGTTATTGATGCAACACATAGTGTGCAAATGCCGGGTACTTTGAATGGCTCAACGGGCGGTAATCGCATTTATGTTCCACCTATTGCGCGTGCAGCTGTAGCTGTAGGTGTAGATGGTGTCTTTATGGAAACGCACCCGGATCCGAATAATGCACTATGTGATGGTCCAAATATGATCCCGCTGGATAAGATGGAAGAGATGCTGACGGTGCTCGTTGAGATCAACGAAGCAGTTAAAGGTCGACCATATTTAGAAGATAGCTTATCGTAAAGTAAGCATTCCGACTTATTATGATTCAATCTATTTACTATTTATCAATAAAAATGTGTTTGCTTGCAATTGATAATGTAGTGATAAGCTCCATTAAAGTCGAAAGTTTACTCGAGAAATAATTTCTACTCTTTCTTAAATAAAGCAGCCATCGGCTGCTTTATTTTTATCTGAACCACTTATTAAGAGGTGAACAAGATGTTGAAAGCCATTTTTTTTGATATGGATGAAACGCTTTGTGATACCAATCACTCAAATTTAAAAGCGATAGAAGCATTAAAAAAACGAATTGAAAATGATTATCCACGTATTGATTCAAATGCTTTTGTACAGCGTTATGCGGATGGTTTTTATAAAAAGCTGCATGATGAATACCCTGAATTAATCGAATTATTAGGCAATGAATTACAGTATCGAACCCATTTAATTGCCTTGCTTGGAAAAGAGCAGAGTATTGTTATTTCTGAAGATAGGGCGCTAGATTTACAGGTACTTTTTGATACTACCCGTATGCATCATTTTGATTTCTTTGATGGCGTTAAGCAACAGTTGATTGAACTAAGAAAACACTATACCTTCGTTGTTATTACCAATGGGCCAACTTTTTCTCAATACCCAAAACTCAAAGCTGTTGAAATGAGTAAATATGTTGATCATATTCTTGTTGGTGGAGATGAACCAGAGGAAAAACCTGCAGAATCTATTTTTAAAAAGGCGTTAAGCCTTGCGAAAGTAGAGGCGCATGAGGTACTACATATTGGTGACTCCCATGAGTGTGATATCGTTGGTGCCGCTGAGGTGAATATTCCTTCTGTTTGGATTTCTCATCAATCATTCGAGCACTCACCACTAGCTGCCTATACCGTCAATTTTCCTAGTCAGATGTTTGCAGTTATTAAGCAGCACAGTCAATCTTTTTATTAAGAGTATTATTTATGTCAAAAATTAGAATTGTTATCCCTGCCCGCTTTGGTTCTTCTCGTTTGCCAGGTAAACCGCTGTTAGATATTTGTGGTAAACCCATGATAGTAAGAGTGATAGAACAAGTGTTGGGCCGCTTTGAACACATCTATGTCGCTACAGATGATCAGCGTATTATTGATGCGGTAGCAGAGTATGATGTTATTGCAGTAATGACTTCTGATAAACATGAATCAGGAACCGACCGTTTAGCTGAGGTTGCACAAATACATGAGTTTGCGGACGATGATATAGTAGTAAATCTGCAAGGCGATGAACCGTTAATTGAGCCTGAGTTATTGCAGCAAGTTGCCAGGTTGTTGGACTCAAATAGCGCATCTATGTCTACATTGATGACTCCAATTACTTCAGTTGCTGATTTGTTAAACCCAAATGTGGTAAAAGTTGTTCATGGTGAAAACAATAAGGCGTTATATTTTAGTCGTGCTCCAATTCCCTATCCAAGAGATGCCTTTAGCAAAACCAAAAATGTTATGCCAGAAGGTGATTATTTCCGTCATTTAGGTTTATATGCTTATAAAGTGTCTGCATTAAAATCTATTCCTACATTGCCTGTATCAACTTTAGAGGGGATTGAAAAATTAGAGCAGCTTCGCCCTTTAGCTTCAGGTTTCGATATTGTTGTAGAGAATGCATGCATGGTGCCAAAAGCAGGTGTTGATACTCAAGAAGACCTTGATAAAGTGATTGAAGTTTTTGCTAAGTTGTAGCTTTTTATGATGAACAAAACTACAGCCGCTTGTTTTTCGCGAGGTATTTTAAAGGTTAAGCATTTGAACGCTTTTGTGCCTGAATTAAATATTATTTCAGATAAAAAGCATTTACGTGATTCCAAGGCCGTTATTGGCTGGGGCTTTAAATCAACCGCTAACAAAGCACGTAATTATGCTGCAGATAGTCATTTGCCTTATATTGCGCTTGAAGACGGTTTTCTTCGTTCTATCGGTTTAGGTGTTGACGGAGCTGCGCCTGCAAGTTTAGTCGTTGATCATTTAGGTATTTATTATGATGCTAGGCAGCTTTCTTATCTGGAGCAATTAATAACACACGCCAGCAGTCTTTCAACAGCCGAATTAGCTCAAGCCCGTCAATGTATTGATGCTATCCAATATTATCGTCTTTCTAAATATAACCCGAACAGTCTGCTGCAATGCTTTTCTAAACAACCTAAAGTGGTTGTTATTGATCAAACTCAAGGAGATGCTTCTGTTGACGGGGCCTTAGCCAATAAACAAACCTTTGTTGATATGTTAAACGAGGCATTGCTTGCCCACCCAGATGAAACTATTTGGGTTAAAGTTCATCCGGATGTATTAACAGGAAAGAAAAAAGGTTTTCTCTATCCGCTGCCTGTTAAAAATGAGCGTGTTGCATTATGCTCTGAGACAGTAAATCCTTGGGAATTTTTCGATTCTGTAACAGATTTATATACAGTGTCGAGTTTAATGGGGTTTGAAGCATTAATGGGCGGAGTAAATGTTCATTGCTTTGGGATGCCTTTTTATGCTGGCTGGGGGCTAACGAGTGATAAGTTAACCTGTTCTCGCCGTAATGAACCTAGATCGTTAGAACAAGTATTTTATGCCGCTTACATCCAGTATTCTCGCTATGTAGATCCAATAACGGGTAGCCCCTGTCGGCTTGAGGATATTATTCACTACTTCTCTGATATGCTTCGTGTTAACAAGCGCGCTTGCCCTGTAAATATGAGTGCCCTTTCTTTTGTTCGGCAGTCTCTTATTAAGCGATATATTAGAGTGTGGGGCTTAATAAAAAATAATAATACAGAAGTGGTGTTATTGTGGGGTAAGAAAAATGCGTTAAATAATAAAGCGAAAGCGCTGCGTATTGAAGATGGTTTTATTCGCTCTGTAGGTCTGGGGGTGCATTTATCTAAACCAGCTTCTTTGGTCTGTGATTCACAAGGCATTTACTTTGATAGTACGCAAGTAAGTGATTTAGAATCTTGCTTAAATGAATATGATTTGACTGCATGGGAGCAGCAAAGGACGGAGTGTTTAATTGAAGCTCTGATCAAGGCAAAGGTAACAAAATATAATGTTGGGGAGAGTCACCAACTGGAACTACCTGATGATAGGGTGATTATTCTCGTGCCTGGCCAAGTTGAATCTGACGCATCGATACAATTTGGAGCTCCTATATACAAAACTAATGAAGAGCTCCTTACTTTAGTTCGTAAGCATAACTCTGATGCATTTATTATTTACAAACCACATCCAGATGTTGTTTCAGGTGAGCGTGATAAAGGTAATTGGGAACAGCTATTTATCCATAACGCTGACCTTGTGGTTACTGATTTAGCAATGGATTCTT
This sequence comes from Psychromonas ossibalaenae ATCC BAA-1528, assembly GCF_000381745.1. Taxonomy (GTDB): domain Bacteria; phylum Pseudomonadota; class Gammaproteobacteria; order Enterobacterales; family Psychromonadaceae; genus Psychromonas; species Psychromonas ossibalaenae. Next base: position 131,456 of record NZ_KB906973.1, read on the forward strand.
TATTAGACTTAGCTGATGAGGTACACACACTCACCTCATTAGCGGGCTTTGAAGCCTTATTAAGAGGTATAAAAGTCTTTACTTACGGCTTACCGTTTTATGCTGGATGGGGATTAACCTATGATCTCCTTTTGTGTGAACGCAGACAAAGAAAGAGAACACTCGCTGAGTTGATATTTTGTAGTTTGGTGTTATATCCGACCTACATTGATCCGATAACGGATAAACAGTGCTCGGTTGAGCAAATAATTGAGCGTATTCAACAACTAAAATCGTCTCCTCTTTCTGCCTCTGTTTTTTCTCGTTTACTTCTACTAAGTCGGCGGATTAAAAACAAACTGCATTTTAGGTGAGAAAAAGCCATGTATTTTGGTCAAGCAAAGCTTTTGTACCCACGGCTAGCGCATTTTAACCCCAGACATAATTAAGTCAGATAAAGGTTATGATAGTTGTAAATTATGATAATACCCAAAATCTTGAGTGTAAGCCCAGTAATAGCTCTCTTGAAAGTAAACATTCGTCCTCCTCTAAGAAGCTGAATCATTTAACTCATATAATAAGTAATATATTTATTAGTCTACTGAAAAGGTTAAAGCATCGGCTTTAGCTATAATATCTGAACAGGTATTCAGCTAGGGGATGGTTATGGATTATAGGTACGGTAGCCTTACCGTTTTTAAGATTCGGTATCATTTTGTATTTGTCACGAAATATAGGAATCAAGTTTTACAAGGTGATATTGGACTAAAGGTAAGAGAGTTGATCAGGCAAACATGTAATGCTTTTGAAATTGAGATTTTAAAAGTAGTTGTTAGTAAAGATCATGCTCACCTTTTAATTTCAGCTCCGCCGAATATGGCCCCTAGTGAAATAATGAGAAGGGTAAAGGGAAGATCCTCATCGAAATTGTTTGAAAGTTTCCCAGATTTTAAAAGCGATACTGGGGACGTCATTTTTTGGCTAGGGGATATTTTTGTGTTACATCTGGAGATGTTACCGAAGAAATGATTAAAGAGTATTTAGCCCATCACTTTGAGCCTAAAGCGGATGATGATTTTAGAACAGAGAGCTAAAGCAACGGGTCTTTGACCCGTATACGGACTTTAGTTCATAAATCCTAACCCACCTACTTTAGTAGGTGGTTGTTGAGTTGGAGACAAAGTACATGCTTGTACATACTAAGATGATAAATTTTCTGTTTCAGAGAATGTTTGGAAACAATTTTTCAAGGTATGGGTTATTAAAAGAAACGTTAACTCTGGACTTTAATTCTGTTCTAGATATTGGTTTCGGGAAAGGTGCAGCTTCTCTTTTTTATGCTATTAACAATAAAAATGTTACTTCAATAGGTTTGGCATTAGATAGTTACTCATATCCTAAGTATTTATTACAAAAATATTCAGTTAACTGTATTGAGACAACATTCGAAAGTTTCAGTCAAGAAAAACAATATGATTTGGTGCTTGCATCTCATGTTTTGGAACATACATTAAGCCCCGGTTTATTTTTGGAAAAAGCGCGTACACACCTTAATGACTCTGGGTATTTGTTCATAATTGTACCTCCCTTCAAAGAAAGTATAGTCGGGGGGCATGTAACCAATGGTTGGACTTTAGCTCAGCTTATTTATAATCTGTTACTTAATGGATATGACGTTAAAAACGGCCATTTTTATCAAGATGATAAAAATATTTGTGCTATTGTTCAAAAATCTAATCAAATTCTGCCAATGCTTCGAATGGATGAAGGTGACCTAGAGGTTTTACGCGCTTTTTGGCCATGTGAAATAAGACAGGGCACTGTCCTTAGGCTAAAAGATATAAATTGGTTTAAAAATTCATATGAAATTACTGATAAAGATGCTGAAAAATTTTTATATTATCTTGAAGATTACGCAAAAGATAAGGCTTCAATAGGTTCAGAGGAAAGGGTTATTTATGGGAACATGCTCGGGTACTATATAGAGAATACAACTGTTGAGGATGCTTTTCATTCATACAAAAAAAATGATTCACTTTCTAATTTTAACGTTGTTGATCTATATAGGCTAGGCTTATTACTTTTTAAAGATGGAATGCTTAATGAAGCAAAAAGTATTTTTTATCGGACAACTACATTAAATAGTAACAAAATAAAACGTGATAGCCTTTATAAGTTAGCACAAATTTACTTTTCGCAAGAGAATTATGAACAAGCATTGGATTTTATTGAAAATATACTGCTTAATTTTCCGAATAAACCCGGTTATTTCGCTTTTAAAACAATGGTTTTACTGAAGTTGAAACCACTTCAATGCGTACTAAACTTTATGGATACAATAGAAGAACCGATAATTTTTCAGAAATGCATGAATCTTATAAAGTCACATGATAAAGAACAGCTAACCGAGAAAAATAAGGTTAATCATAGATATTAGTGGGTTCCCTAGAATTGTAGTATCCTAATGAAAGTAAGCGTCCGGGGTATCTCCTCTAAAATGCAGAGCTTTATTCAAGGCGTTACATTATCCGACTTGAAAAGCATTTTAACCAGAATTGAACTAACCACCATTCCTTATAAAGCAGATGTACTACAAAATAAGTAATAGTCAGTTATTACTGCATATTGAGAATACGGTATTCGTTGGATTTAGCTATAAATAAAGTAAAAATATGAAAGAAGCAAGGCACAATAAAGGGTTTGAACGTTGAACGTTGAACGCTGGTGTAGCTAGAATGTGGTAAAGCCCTAACAAATAAAAATAGTAGCATTTATGATAAAACTACAAAATCTTACCAAATATTACCCTTCTGAATTGGGTAATCAGTATATCTTTAAAGATGTTAACTTCGAAATACCTGAAGGGCACAATGTGGGTATTCTGGGCTCTAATGGTTCAGGTAAATCTACGCTGTTTCGTATTTTAGCGGGCAGCGAATACCCCAATAAAGGTAAAGTGGTTACCGACAAAGCTATTTCTTGGCCGGTGGCATTAGCAACAGGTATTCACCCGCAAATGACCGGACGCGAAAATACACGTTTTATTGGTCGAGTAAACGGTGTTGCTGATCTTGATGAATATGAAGAGAAAGTAAAAGCATTTGCTGAGCTAGGTGTAAAGTATGATTTACCTGTTCGTACTTATTCAAGCGGTATGCGCTCTCGTTTAGCTTTTGGCTGTTGTATTGCTATTGATTTTGAAATCTATTTGATTGATGAAGCTACCTCTGTTGGTGACCAGAAGTTTCGTAAAAAAGCTCGTCAAGCATTATTAGATAAAAGTAAAACAGCTAATGTGATCATGGTGAGCCATGAAATTAAAGAAATTGAGGAGTTTTGTGACAGTGCAATTATTCTGCATCAAGGAGAGCTCACTTTTTACCCTGATCTGCAAGAAGCAATCGCTGTTTATAAGCTGCTTTAAGTTAAAAAACTCGAAAGCCTAAAGTAGCCTGAGGCGAAGGCCCTAAAACAAAAAAACTGCGACTTAATTGCCGGCTCAAGGTCGATTTGTTTTAAGTTGAGTTGTATTATTATTCACAATTATTACTTATCACTTTTGACGCTAATTGGTTAATTATGAATCTACGTTTTACCTGTTCGCCTCAAGGCTTAAACAATATTGAGTCTGCTGTCTCTCCTCTTTTATCATTATGTGCTGAAAGCCGAAGAATAATGATCAGCACCGGCATTTAGTTCACGCATTTAATGTAGCCTTACAAGTCGTATTGCAAGAGTTAAAACAAATTTTAATGGCAATGGTTTTGTGGTCTGCTGCCCTCGCAGTGTTTTAGGACGGCTTTTGATGTTCACTATATTAATCAGCAAGAGCGGGAGCTTCTTTGTAAATCCCTTAACTTAAGCAAAGTATTGTCTGCACTTATGATGAAGAGATGGTGCTAGTGCCTGAACTTTTAATTAAAAACGAATATGCCTCCGCTTTAATTGATGTTGTTAATAGGTTTTAAAAGGGTGAGTAAACCGTAAAGCTTCACGTTTTATTCCTACAGCTTTATCCCCTGAAGCAATTAACTCACTACTTTATAGCAAATGACCTGGTCAACTGAATTCGGTCACCCTAGTTAAGTTCGTTAAGCTACTTCTTTTAACGGTCTATCCATACGTTCAAATTCATTGGGGCTTCGATAATCAAGGTATGAATGCATTCGTTGGCAGTTGTACCACATCGTGATGTAATTCATAACATCTTGCTGAGCTGCATAGCGCGTTTGATAATTGCGCCAATGAACACGCTCCTGTTTCAAACTGCCGAAAAA